>JBDSSD010000102.1:0-83596 GCA_039928945.1 Opitutus sp.
TCGGTCGCAAAGGAAGTGATGAAACCCGTCGGTTGAATGACCGCTTCGAGCATCTCGTGAATCGAGAGTAGGTCGTCAACAATGAGAACGGATGCCATGAAGGAAAGCGTCGCGAATCGCGGCGCGAGATCAGTCGCTGATGAGCGCTGAATTAATTTACGCCACCAGCAACCGCTCCGAGTTGGAAGATCGGGAGGAACATCGCCATGACGATACCACCGACCACCACACCCAGGAACACGATCAAAATGGGTTCGATCAAAGACGTCAGTGCCGCAACGGTTGCTTCACACTCGACATCATAAAAGTCGGCAATTTTCCCCATCATGCCGTCGACGTTTCCGGTCGCTTCACCGGCTTTGACCATGTGTTTCATCATCGACGGAAAGAATGGATTCGCGGCGAGGACTTCGGAAACCTGCCCGCCCTGACTCACGTGCTTTGCGATCTCCGCGCACGCGTCTTCCACCTGCACCTTGCCGCTGGCGGAAGCCACAATTTCCAGTGTCCGTAAAATGGGTACACCGGAGCGAATCAGCGTCGCATAGGTTCGGCAGAAGCGTGAGAGCGCAATCTTGTGCACGAGATTGCCGAAGATCGGCGCCTTGATCAGCAACTGATCACGCTGACGCCGTCCGACCGGGGTTTTTGTGTACTTCCCAAGTCCCCAGTAAACACCATAGGCAATTATACCAACGAGCCACCACCACTTCTTCATGAACTCGGACACATCGATCAGCAGCTGGGTGGCGGCCGGTAATTTCGAACCGAAATCGGCGAACATCGCCGCAAACACGGGAATCACGAAGATCAGCAGCACGTTGACCAACGCGATTGCCAATCCGATGACCGCGATGGGGTACGTCATCGCCGACTTCACTTTCTTCGTCAGCTTGACCGTGGATTCGAAATAGCCTGCGACCTTGCCCAAAATTTCAGCCAGACCACCGCTTGCCTCGCCCGCTTCCACCATCGAAATGAAGAGATTGGGGAACGCTTTCGGAAACTTCCTCACCGCCGAGGAGAACGAATTACCGGACGAGATATCCATGCGGACATCACGAATCACGATGCGAAAACATTGATCATCGGTCTGGTCCTGCAGTGCCTCGAGACACTGCACCAATGGCAAACCAGCAACGAGAAGCGAGGCGAGCTGCTGCGTGAAGATGGCTAATTCGCCGAGTGGCAGCTTGTAGGTCTTTGCCTTCTTCTCGAGCGACTTTTGTTTCGCAAGCGCTTGAGCCGCTTTGACACTGACGGGTTTCTTCGAAGACCCCGAACGTACTAACGATGCCGGATCCGACGGTGCCGACGAGATTAATGCCATGTACATCAGCAAATGAGCGCTACGCGCCCCGGCAATCCCATTTACGTTCACAATCAGTAAAAACCTAAGGATTTTGCCGGCAGAACGCAGGCTTGACCGGACCGGCACGGCAGCGAGAGTGTGCGCCTATCGCGGGTGTAGTTTAGTGGTAAAACTCCTCTCTTCCAAAGAGGTATCGTCGGTTCGATTCCGTCCACCCGCTCCAGCTCGAATCGAACGCGGGAAAAACATGCAAAAGTCAGCCGTAGGGCCGCACGAGACGAGCTTTCCGCTGCGCGCCTGGCGCACCGCTTTTACCTCGTGAATATCGTCCTGTTTCAGCCCGACGAGGTTGCACGCGCGCTGCCACACGACGATCGGCGCGCGATGCATGTTTTGCAGGTGCTGCGACGTAAGATCGGCGACACATTCGACGCTGGGATTGTCGATGGCCCACGGGGTAAGGCGATGGTGACCGCAATCACGCCCGAAACCCTTTCCCTCAGCTTCAATTGGTCGTCGGAACCAACCCCACCAGAGCCTATTGCGCTGATCGTCGGGCTACCACGACCGCAGACGGCACGGAACATTCTCCGCGAGGCCGCGGCGCTGGGGGTCGCCGCGTTGCATTTCGTGACGACCGACAAGGGCGATCCGAACTATGCGTCCAGCTCGTTGTGGCAGACGGAAGAACACCGGCGGCACCTGATCGCTGGAGCCGAACAAGCTTTTTGCACCCGCCTTCCCCTGCTCACCTTTGGCCGAGATCTGGCGTCCGTCGTGAGCGCTGCGCCGCGTACGACCCGGATTGCCCTCGATAACTATGAAGCCTCCGGGCCGTTCAGCCAGATCCCAACGATGGAACCGCAGGTCACGGTTGCGATTGGATCTGAACGCGGATGGTCGAACGCCGAGCGCGAGTGCTTGCGCGAAGAAGGTTTTGTGCTGGCGCACTTGGGAACGCGTGTCTTGCGAACGGAGACCGCGTGCATCGTTGCGATCGCACTGACCAAGGCGCGACTCGGCCTGATCTGATTCGGACAACGCCGAACGTCACCGCTAGTCTCGCCGGAAGAATGCGACCGTCGGCTGGCGGGCACCTTTGCCGAGTCGTTTCACCTGCTGCCAACCGCAGGGGCTCAACTCGATTTCGCCGGGCATTTCGAAAATGACGATCGGATCAGGTTTCGCTGCGACGAGAGCGGTCACCCGTTCGAAGACGCGGTCGGCAACGTCCTGAATTATTTCATACGGCGGATCGATGAAGATCAAATCGGGCTCCAGCAGACGCTCGCTGGAAATCGTGAGCGCGTCCGACTGGACCACGGTCAATCCCTCGCACGGACGGCCCAAACTTTTACACACCGCTACGATATTTTGCCGTACACACGCCGCAGCTTTGGCGTTGTATTCGACAAACGTACCGGAGGTCGCACCGCGGCTCACCGCCTCGAGTCCGTAGGCGCCACTTCCCGCAAAAAGATCGAGGAAGCGAGCGTCGACCACGCGCTCTCCCAGACTGGAAAAAACGGCCTGGCGCATGCCATCGGTCGCAGGCCGAACCGCGGCGCCGCGAGGCACTGAAAGTGTTATGCCACGGGCCCCTCCTCCGCTTATACGCATCGAGGTGAAAAGCCGGCGGGTGATGCGGACATGCGGCTCGCAATTTGCAGACGCGGCACTTCGTGGCTAACCATGATTCGACGATGTCATGAGCGCAGCTCGACCACTTCAACGGGAATCACGCTTCGCCTGCGTACATCGTCCAGGACGACCGCGTAATCGGATTGATTCGTGCTCAGTCAATGGAACGCTTCAGCGCCGGTTGCGCGGTCCTGTGTTCGTGAAACGTGGCGGAACTCTGACGCCCCGACGCGGTTTAAACATAGCATTTGCGCAACACCAGAAAACCCGTACAAAACGTGCCTTAGCTTCGATCTTTCCCGCGGTTTCCGACTTACCCGCGTGCTCGATGGGCGGCAGCGTGCCCGGCCTTTAACTACACATGTATCACCTCCGATCCACCGCCCTGCGGGCCGTGAGTTGCGCCTGCGCGCTGACTCTCGTCGGCCTCGCCATTGGGGTGGCTCATGGGGAGGAAAACCTCTGGCCGGTACGGGTGAACCAAACGAACGCAGCTGGGACCGTGGAATCCTGGCAGGCCATCGGACCTTTGCTTTATGACAAACCGGCGGCCGACGGCGGCCGTGTCTCCGGTTTTCGTCCGCTGTATGCAGAATGGCGCGCGGCAAACGGTGGCGTTCGTGAAATCAATGTCGTGTATCCCGTCTTCACCTATCGAACAGATGGGGAGACGTATCGTTGGAGTGTCCTTCAACTCATCAATCGATCGGGCGATCGCCAGGGTCGCGCGCAACGAATACTTCCGGCGCTGACCTACCAGACGTTCGATGTTTGGCCGTTCTGGTTTTCCCGCGACACAGGTTCACCGGAGAGCTCGTACCGCGCGCTGTTTCCCATTGTCGGCACGATCAAAGATCGACTCGGCTATGATCGGCTAACGTGGACCGCCTTTCCGTTCTACGGCCGCGCCGAGAAGAAAGGCGCCGTGACCTACGCGACCCCTTGGCCGTTCATCAAGTCAACCAGCGGCACAGAGCAGGGCTTCGCGTTCTGGCCACTCTTCGGCTGGCGCACCAAACCGGGTGTGTTCGACCGTCGCTTTTACGTGTGGCCGCTCGGCTGGAACAACACGATCCAACCGTCCGAGGAGTCGCCGCCCGGCACTCCGGCACGCCACGAATCTGGGTTTCTGCCCCTCTTCAGCAAGGAAACAGCACCAGGTTACGTGAATGCGACTTACTTGTGGCCGTTTTTTGGGTACACAGATCGCACGCAGCCGACACTCTATCACGAGACGCGCTACTTCTGGCCATTCCTGGTGCAGGGGCGTGGTGTTCGGACCGTCTCTCGTTATGCTCCTTTTTATACGCACTCAGAAAAAAAAGGCGTAGGAAAGACCTGGGTAATGTGGCCGGTGTATCGCGAAAAACGGCTCACGGAGGCCGGCATTGCTCAAACCCAGCGCCAGGTGCTCTACTTTCTCTACTGGTCCCTTCAGCAGCGCAGCGTGACGAACCCAGCTGCGGCGCCGGCTGAGAAGGCCCATTTGTGGCCTCTGTACAGTGTGTGGGACAACGGCGCCGGTCGGCAGCAATTCCAGTTTCCGAGCCCGCTGGAAATCTTTTTTCCGGATAACGAGCGCGTGCGCCAGTCGTGGTCGCCGCTCTTCGCGCTTTACCGGCACGATCAGCGTGCGCCCGGGATCGTTCGTCGCGAAGCGTTCTGGGGCCTCCTCAGCTGGAGTCAGGCGCCGGATCGCGGCGAATTTCATTTCGGCCCGCTGCTCAGCGTCGACACCAACGTCGGCGGAAAACGCGTGGCTTTCGGTAATGGCGTTGTTGGCTTCCGCCGCACGCCCGGAACGGGATGGCGTCTGTTCTGGTTCGATTTCCCGCCCAAAGCGCCCAACGTTCGCGCGTCGTCGTCCCGCTGACATGAAACAATTGAACCGTATTTTGGAAGAGATCGGGAGCACGTTGATGCTGCTGGTCCGCAGCGCGTCGTACATCGGCACTCTTCCGCGTCAGCGCGCCCGCTTCATCGAGCAGTGCTTCCTGATCGGGTACACCACGCTGCCCATCGTTGCGATCCTGAGCTTCTTCATCGGCAGTGTGCTCGCGCTTCAAGCCGGTTACGCGATGCAGAATTTCGGCGCGAAGCAATTCATCGGCTCTCTCGTGGGCCTCTCGATGGCGCGCGAACTCGGCCCGGTGATGGTCTCGATCCTCCTCGCCGGCCGCGTCGGCTCGGCCATCGCGGCCGAACTTGCGTCGATGAAGGTGTATCAGGAAGTGGATGCACTCTTGACCATGAACATCCCGCCCGCGCGGATGCTCGTGCTGCCCCGTCTTGCCGCCGTGCTCGTCATGATGCCGGTCCTCGCGATCATCGCCGATCTGGTGGGATGGTTCGGTGGGGCGATTGTCTCCAAGTACGTCAGCTTCATCTCGATCGATCCGCCCGCCTATTTTTCGGTCCTGCGCCGCTACATGGAATTCAAGGATGTCTGGTCGGGTCTGGTGAAGGCCGAGATCTTCGGGTTCGCCGTCGTCCTCGTCTGCTGCAACATCGGTTTGAATACGCGCGGCGGTCCACGTGAAATCGGTGCGGCCGTGACCCGCGCCGTGGTCGTTTCCCTGATTCTCATCCTCGTGCTCGATTACTTCGTCACGAAAGCCCTCATGTAACATGGCCGACCGCGTCAACAATCCCACCCGCAACCCGTTCACGCAGCAAGAGACCCCCGCAGTCGGCGTGAAGATCGATCACCTCAGCAAGGACTTTGGGAATCTGCACGTGCTCAAGGACGTCAGCTTTGAGGTCGAGCCCGGCGAGATCTTCGTTCTCATGGGCCCCAGCGGCTCCGGCAAAAGCGTTCTATTGAAGCATGTGGTCGGCTTGGAAGCACCCACTTCGGGCAAGGTTCTGGTCGACGGCAGCGACGCGCTTTCCGAAGACATGCGCGAGAAAGTCCGCATCGCCCTGGTGTTTCAGGCTGGCGCCCTTTTCAACTCGCTCAGCGTTTACGACAACCTCGCGCTTTACCCTCGCGAGCACCAGGTCGCCAACGAAGCCGGTATCCGCGAAAAGGTGATGCGCGCATTGCAGATTCTTTCGCTGGAAGGCGCCGCCCAGAAGTATCCGTCCGAACTATCGGGCGGCATGAAAAAACGCGTGGCGATCGCGCGCGCTCTCGTGATGGAGCCGCAGCTGATGCTGTACGATGAACCAACGAGCGAACTCGACCCGGTGATGGGCGCCACGATCAGCGAAATCATTGCCACGCTGAAGGACGAATATCACGTGACCACGATCGTGGTCTCACATGACCGTGACCTGGCGCTCAGCATCGCTGATCGCGTGGGCATCCTCATGAACGGCAAACTTCTGTTCCTCGGGCCGCCCTCCGAGTTGCGCACGCCGCAGAACGCCGAGATCGACGAATTTCTAAATCCCAAGATCGACCTTAAGAATCCTCGTTTCAAAAAGCTGGAAACCTGAACCATGAATAACGCACAACAGACCGCCCGTGTCGGGCTCTTCTTTCTACTCGGCCTCGCCCTTATCTGGGTCACCTTCGAAACCCTCACGGGCGGCAAAATCTTCCGGCAGGACGGCTACACGATTACGGCCGCATTCGAGAGCGTGAAAGAGCTGAAGAACGGCGATGAGGTCCGCATGGCGGGAGTGAAGATTGGCGTCGTCGAGAAGACCAAACTCAATTCCGAGCGACGCCGTGCTGAGGCTCTTCTACGCATCGATACCGGGGTGAAGATTCCGAACGACGCCACCGCGACGATCTCGATGGCCGGTCTGATCGGCACCAACTACATTGGGGTCGACCTTGGCTCTCCTGGCGCGCCCGCACTGGCGCCCGGCGACGAAATCAAAACCCGCGTCACGCCCGATCTGAATACGATCATGACCGACATCGGCAACCTCGGCCAGAAGCTCGAAGGCGCACTCGGCTCGTTCGGCAACGCGATGGGCGGGAATGGCAAAGAGCCCGGTCTGTTCCAGAAGCTGGATAAGCTCGTGACCGATAATCAGGAGAAGGTCAGTACGACGATGGCCAACCTGCAGGACATCACGACGAAGGTGAACCACGGCGAAGGCACATTGGGGAAACTCGTGAACGATCCCGCGCTGCACGATCAACTCCTCGCGGCCATTCAGGACATCAAGAGCGCAGCCGCAGGGGCCAAAGATTTCATGGGCAACGCTCAGGCGATTGTTGATCAGGTAAAATCGGGCAAGGGCACGCTCGGCGCGTTGGTCTATGACGAGACCGCCGCCAGCGACTTGAAAGCAACGGTCGCAAATTTCCGCGCGGTTTCGGACAAGATAGCAAAAGGGGAAGGTTCGCTCGGTAAATTCATCAATGACGACACGCTGTTTCAGAGCGCTCAATCCACCCTTAAGAAGGCCGATCGAGCCCTCGACAGCATGAGTGATTCCGGCCCGATCACAGCAGTAGGAATTGTCGCCAACTCACTGTTCTGAGTCGGCAGGCGGACTTTTGATTCACCGCTCGGGCGGGTCGTTCGTTCGACCCGCCTTTTTTGTGCTCACGGGAGAACCGAATGGTCTAAACCTGTCGGTCGACAGGCCTGCGTCGCGCCGGCCGAACGATCACCAGAACAAATAAAGCAGCGCACGCGAATGACTGCCGCCCGCGAGCTTCGAGGTTTTCTTCGTGTATCGACCGTCGAACACAGTTTGCCAGCTCTGCCCGGCATCCTGGGACTGCTCCCATAGCTGGCGAACCGAGCCGTCACTGATCGGAGTCCAAGAAATCCGTTCGAGCATTCGCTTCGCTCCCGCGGGATGTTCCCCGCGCAGGACCATTCGGCCGTTTTCCCAACCGCCCGCAAGCTCGAGCACCACCCCATCACTTCCGACCCAAAACTGCTGCCATTGTTTTTTGTCAGGATTCCACGCGTTCAAGCTCCGGCCGGTGATATTGCCCGCAGCCGGATTGCTCGCCCACTGTTCCAGCAATCCCAGACCACCGGCGACTAACTCGATTCGATTCGTTCCTTGCAGTTTCCCATCTGGCGACCGCACTTCCCAATCGCCCAGCCAAAAATCGAACTGCCGCGCTTCATACGAGCCAGAATTGGGCGGACCAGAATCGTTGGCGGCAAGAGCCGCGTTGATCTGCAGGACTCCAATCGCAATCCAGACCGGGAGCACGCGTGAGCACTTCATGGTGCCTCAAGCGTGCTGCGACCCGCTCGCCTGACGAGCGGATTGCGACGAACGGTCGATGACTCGCGCCGAATCAGCGTTACCCGTGACGAATGGAGCGAGGGCTCAAATCTTCGGACCGCCCTGCGCCAGATTTCGGGCGCGGAGTCGCAGGCCGTTGAGACGAATGAAGCCGGTGGCGTCGCTCTGATTGTACCAGCTCTTCACGCCTTCCATCGACGCGATCTTATCATCGTACAACGAGTACTTCGACTTCCGTCCGCACGTGATGATGTTGCCCTTATAGAGTTTGAGCCGAACCGTTCCCGTGACGAACCGCTGGCTTTCGTCGATCATCGCCTGGAGCATCTCGCGTTCGGGAGCGAACCAGAAGCCATTGTAGACGAGTTCAGCATACTTCGGGATGAAACCGTCGCGTAGGTGGAGCACCTCGCGATCCATCGTCAACGACTCAACCTGCCGATGAGCCTGCATCAAGATTGTGCCGCCCGGCGTCTCATAAACTCCCCGGGATTTCATCCCGACGAAACGATTCTCCACCAGATCGACGCGGCCGATCCCATGTTTGCCGCCGAGCTTGTTCAGGGCCTTGAGCACACCCCCGGGGGTGAGCTTCTTGCCGTTGACTGAGACACAGTTTCCCTGCTCGAAATCGAGTTCGACGTACTCCGCCTTGTCCGGAGCGTCTTCGGGTGAAACGGACAGCTTGAACATCCCCTTGTTGGCTTCGGTGGTTGGGTCGAACCACGGATCCTCAAGAATGCCAGCCTCGTAGGAGATATGCAGAAGATTCCGATCCATCGAGTACGGCTTCTTCAGCGAGGCTTCGACGGGAATGTTGTGCGTTTGACAATACGCGATCATTTCGGCGCGACCGGGAAACAACTCCCGATAGGCCTCGATTTTCCAAGGCGCGATGATCTGCAACTGTGGCGCGAGCGCCATGTAGGTCAGTTCGAACCGGCACTGGTCATTGCCTTTGCCGGTGGCGCCGTGAGCGACCGTGTCGGCGTTCTCCTTCTTCGCGATGTCGATTTGGGCCTTCGCAATCAGCGGCCGAGCGATTGACGTACCGAGATAATACTGCCCCTCGTAAATTGCATTCGCGCGGATCATCGGGTAGATGAAGTCGCGCGCAAACTCCTCCACCAAGTCCAACGTGTAGTGCTTGGACGCGCCCGTTTTTTTGGCTTTCTTGTCCAAGCCCTTCAGCTCCTCTTCCTGACCAACATCGGCGGCGAACGTGACGATTTCGGCGTCGTACGTTTCCTTGAGCCATTTGACGATCACCGACGTGTCGAGACCGCCGGAGTATGCGAGGACGATTTTCATGAGAGAGATGCTTGGAGCGTTAGCGAGTGGCGGTCACAAGCGAACAAAGAATGGCTTTCTGCATGTGCAGCCGATTTTCCGCTTCGTCGAAAATGATGGACCGAGGATTATCCAGCACGGCTTGGTCAACTTCCTCCCCCGCATGCGCGGGCAGGCAATGCATGAACAGCGCGTCGGGCCGGGCGGCGGCGAACACCTTTGCGGTCACGGCGAACGGCCGCATTTGCCGAATGCGTGCGGCGGTTTCTTCCTCCTTGCCCATGCTGACCCAAACGTCCGTGTAAACGATGTCCGCGTTCTTGACCGCTTCCATCGGATCGGTGCCGAATTCGTAGCCACCCGCATAGCCTTCTTTCGCTAGAAACGCATTGAACTCACTCGACGGCGCAAACTCCTTCGGGCCGGCGAGGGAGATTTTCATCCCAAAAAGATTAGCGCCGAGGATCCATGAATTGGCCATGTTGCAGGCCGTATCACCGAGGAAGGCAATCTTCCGCCCACGCAATGAGCCGACGAGATCGCCGCCCGATCCGGCCCAGCGCTCCGCGGCCGTAAACGCGTCGGTGTAGATCTGACAGGGATGAAGAAAGTCCGTGAGCGCGTTGATCACCGGCACCGTTCCATGCGCCGCCAACCGCTCCACTTCGCCGTGGTCGAACGTCCGAACGATCATCCCGTGCACGAATCGCGAAAGCACTTTCGCGGTGTCCTCGACCGTCTCCCCGCGTCCAAGCTGAATGTCGTTCTTATTTAGAAAGAGTGGATTTCCGCCGAGTTCGTGGATGCCTACCTCGAACGACACGCGGGTGCGCGTGCTGGATTTCGAAAAGATCATCGCCCACGTCTGGCGGGCCAAAACCGGGTCATTTCCCAGCGCGCGCCCCGACTTGAGCTTTCGCGCGAGCGCGAACAACGCGGGCAACTCGTGTGCCTGGAAGTCGGTCTCCTTGAGAAAATGCTTCATGAAAGCGAAGGGGTGTAAGTAACGGCAGCGTCACTCACGAGTGAAAAATAACGATTAGGCCTTAGCCTGAAGCACACTGCGAAAGATCTCAACCGAACGGGACAAGTCCTCCGAGGTCACATTCAACGGCGGCAACAACCGGATCACGTTCACACCTGCGCTCGGCGCCAAGAGCCCGCGTTCACGCAGTGCAGCCAGATACGGGGCAGGGTCACTCGCCATTTGCAGGCCGACCAAATAACCCTGGCCCCGAACTCCCAGCACCTGGGTGGGGAAGTCTTTGGCCAACGTCTGGAGCTCGGCGAGCCAGGTGCGGCTCTTGGTTTGCACTTGGGCGAGGAGACCTTCGCGTTCGATTACGTCGAGCACGGCTAGCGCGGCCGCGCAAGCCAGCGGCGTGCCCCCAAACGTGGTGCCGTGGTTTCCGGGATGAAACAGATCCGCGTACTGCTCTCGTACCCACATTGCGCCAATTGGGAAACCTCCGCCCAAGCCCTTCGCCATACCAATCGCGTCGGGCGTGACCCCCGCCTGTTCAAACGCGAAAAACCGGCCAGTGCGCCCAATACCACATTGCACCTCGTCGAGCATCAGCAGCAGGTTCCGCTGCGTGCAAAGTTCGCGAACGCCCCGCAGGAACTCCGGCGTGCAAGCGTGGATGCCGCCCTCGCCCTGAATTGTCTCCAGGAAGATGGCCGCGGTCTGATCGTCGACGAGGTCCACGAAGCTTTGCAGATTGTTCAACTCACCAAAGGCAAAGCCGGGCACCAGGGGTCGAAACCCTTTTTGGATTTTTTCCTGTGGGGTGGCACTCATCCCGCCATACGTGCGCCCGTGGAACGCCTGTTTTGCGCAGATGACTTTGTAGCACTTTCCTTCCTCGCCACTTTTCTGCATCCCGTGAAGGCGCGCCAATTTCAGCAGCGCCTCGTTGGCTTCGGCTCCGCTGTTGCAAAAAAACACGCGTCCCGGACCGGCAAACTTCACCATGCGCCGAGCGAGTTCACCTTGGTTCGGGTGACGAAATAGATTGCTCGTGTGAATGAGCTCGCCGGCTTGCCGCTGGACTGACGCCACCCAATGCGGATGACAGTGCCCGAGTGCGCTCACAGCGATGCCAGACGTGAAATCGAGGTAGACGTTGCCGGCGTCGTCCCAAACTTGGGTGCCACGCCCTCGTACTAGCGTGATCGCGGCCCGGGCGTAATTCTTCAATACGTGCGCGTCGTACAATTCTGCCGTACTGCTGCGAAGGATGGAGGGAGCGCTCATGGCAATTAAAGATCTGGTTTCCGTCGAGTCGACTGTCCCGTCTCGTCAAAAAAAGAGAACGCTAAACAGCCGCCCGGTGAATGCACCGAATGCAGATTTCCTACTGCACAATCTCAGTGCCGATACCCTGGTCGGTGAAAATTTCCAGCAACAGCGAATGCGCGAGTCGACCGTCGATGAAGTGCACCCGCTGCACGCCGTCCTGCAGGGCCCGGATCGCACTCTGCACTTTTGGCCGCATGCCCTTATCGATAACGCCCCTTCTTTTGAGGTCGTCCACCTGGCTGATCTTCAGCGTGGAGATCAGCGACTCAGGATCAGACGGATTGGCGAGCAGCCCGGGCACATCACTCATATAAACGAGTCGGCGGGCACGAAGTGCGCTCGCGACGCGTCCCGCCACCAAGTCGGCGTTCACATTGTACGGCTTCCCATCGTAGCCCTCGGCCACCGGAGAAATGACCGGCACAAACCCATCAGCGATTTCCTTTTTGATCAGCTTCACTTTCACCTCGGTCACGTCGCCGACGTACCCGAGGTCGATCGCATTGCCATCGTCATCCACCATCAGCTTTTCGCAGACGAGCACGGTGTCGCCGGGTAAACCTTTCGGTTTTCCCTTCGCACTTACAATGGCATCGCACACGTCTTTGTTGACGATCTCATCCAGCGTTTTTTTCACGACGGCGATCGTCGCTTCATCGGTCACGCGTAGACCGTTGACGAAATTCGCCTTCAGCCCCGACGTCTCCATCGCGCGCGTGATGGCTTTGCCGCCACCGTGAACCACGACGATATTGATCCCGACTGCGGCGAAGAACGCGATGTCGTGGGCCACCCGCGTGCGCGCCACCGGATCAGGATCGTCCATGAAACTTCCGCCGTATTTGACGACGAACGTCGAACCACGGAAATCCTGAATGTAGGGCAGCGCTTCCAGCAGCACCTTCGCCTTGGCCGTAACTTCAGCAACGTTCATCGGCGGTCAGAGCGCGCGGTTCGAGACCGCGTGATGGAGAGAGGAACGATAGGAAATGTTCACTGGTTGGCGAAGCGCGAAGGAATTAACGCACGCGTTCGCAGCATTTCCACAAAAATATTGGAAACTTTTGCGGCGTCGGGAAAACCACCATCAGCAAATTCGGCTTCACACCGCGACCAGTCCTCAACAGTTCTTGCCCGTGCCCAGCACCGATCTTCGTTTTTCTTCCCGTGAAGCACATCACGCCTGGCTCTCCTCGCAGTCCGCTTTGCCCGCGGGCTTTCGGGTCGGCACCACGCGGTTCGAGTTCATTCCTCGTGAAGCTCCGAAGCCGGGCAAGATGACGCTAACCTTGATCGCGCTCGACCGACCAACGACCGACTTCGCTGCCGTCTTCACGCGTAATGCCTTTCCGGGCGCACCCGTCATCATTGGGCGCCAGCGTCTCGCCGGCTCCACCCTCGGAGCGATCATTATCAATAATAAGATCTCCAACGTGTGTGCTCCGAACGGCGTTGAGACCGCCGAAGCGATTTGTGCAGCCACGGCGAAACTCCTCGGGTTTTCCGCTGATCAAGTGCTGCCAAGTTCAACCGGCGTGATCGGCTGGAGCCTGCCTGAACAGGAGATCGTCCGGGCGTTACCCGCAGCAGTGGGTGCCCTCGCCGCCGGATCGATCATGCCGGCAGCCGAAGGAATTGTGACGACGGATCTATATCCAAAAATTCGACGCGCCGTCGTGGGCGGTGGAAGCATTGTTGGTATCGCGAAAGGCGCGGGAATGATTGAGCCGAACCTCGCGACGATGCTCGTCTACCTCTTGACGGACCTCGCGGTGGGCCGCGAACAACTGCGAACCATGCTCGGTCGCGTCATCGAACCCAGTTTCAATTCAATCAGCATCGACAGCGACACGAGCACGTCGGACACGGTCGTGCTGGTTTCGTCGGGTCGTGTGCCTTGCAACGATCTCGTGGGCTTCGAGGAGGCACTTGCCGGCGTGTGTCGCGATCTCGCTGAAGACGTGGTGCGCAATGGTGAGGGCGTTCGCCACGTGATTCGCGTGGCGGTCACGAACGCATCAGCGACCGCGCTCGCACGATCGCTCGGCAAGGCGATTGTGAACGCCCCACTTTTCAAGTGCGCGGTCGCTGGCAACGATCCCAACGTTGGGCGCCTCGTGCAGGCGATCGGGAAGTATGTCGGCGCGCACGCGCCCGAAACCGATCTGAGCAAAATGCGGGTGCAACTAGGCGGGATTGAGATTTTTGCGCGGGGGGTTTTCCAGTTGAACCCAGAAAAAGAAACCGCGCTCGTCGAACACCTCCGCGCCGCTCAGCTGTACACCAGCGCGCCGCCGAAAGACGGGGTATTCGCGCCGCCCATCGACTATCCGCCGCATGAACGATTCGTGGAGATCGCCATCGATCTCGGCAGTGGCAACGCCTCTGCAACGGTGTTCGGCGGCGATCTCACTCACGAATATGTGAGTGAGAACGCAGACTATCGGAGCTGAGGCCCACTTTCGACCGGGCTGCGGCGAACGAAGAGCGATACGGATTAACTCAGACCGGCCGTTTCGGCGAATCCGCACCATAGGTTCATGATCTGAACGGCCTGTCCGCTGGCGCCTTTCATCAGGTTGTCCTCGGCTGCGGTGATCACAAAATTTCCCGTGCGCGGATCCAACACCGCGGAAATATCAATCCGATTGGTGTTCACCGTGTGGGCGGTGTCAGGCGTTTCGCCACTCGGGAGGATTTGGACAAAAGGCGACGCGCCGTACGCTGCGCGCCAGGCGGCGTAAAGTTGTTCGATCGTCGCTCCAGCTGAGCCGGGCACCGTGATCGTCGTCGCAATGCCCCGCCGCATGGGCGCCAGATGCGGGTTGAACTGAATCACGGTTTTCGCGCCCGTGTGCAACGCGAGTTGCTCCTCCACCTCCGCGATGTGCCGATGCTTCACCAAGCCGTACGCCTTCACACTTTCGGCTCGTTCGACGAACAGGTAATTCTCTTCAACTTTCTTCCCCGCGCCACTCACCCCGCTGTAGGCGTTGACGACGATGTGCTCACGCGTGATTACGCCCGCTTTCAGCAGTGGAACCAAGGGCACCAGCATGCTCGTGGGATAACACCCGGGCGCTGCGACGAGTTTGGCCTCCGTCTTCCACGCGCCGGACGTGAGCTCAGGCAACACAAACCGCGCGCTGGGCAGAAGCTCGGGCGCGTGGTGATCCCCGTAATACCGCTGGTAAGCCGCCAAATCAGAGATCCGAAAGTCGGCACTCAAATCGATCACCCGCTTACCCGCCGGAACGAGCACCTTGGCATAGGTCGCGGCCGCGCCATGGGGCAGCGCGAGGAAGAATAGGTCGATGTCACTCGCGGCCAACGCAGCGGGATCGGAGTCGGTGAATTTCAAGCCGTGATCCGCTCCGCGAACTGATGGGATGACACTGCCCAAGGCCTTGCCCGCGTTTGAACGCGACGTCACCGCCGCCAGCGTCACGTTTGGATGACGCAGGAGGAGCTGAACCAAGACTTCACCCGAGTAACCGGAGGCACCAACAATCCCGACTTTCATATTGATAGATTCAGAGTTTGGAGGACGGATTCGAACCAATAAAAAACCGCCCGGCGACAAAGCGCGGGCGGTTGAGAGTGACAAGGTTCGTCGAAGCTTAGCGCTTCGAGAACTGGAACCGCTTGCGCGCGCCAGGCTGACCGGGCTTCTTACGCTCTTTGGCGCGTGGATCGCGCTTGATGTGACCAGCCTTTTTCAAGGCGGGGCGAAGTTCGCCATTCATCTTCTGGAGCGCTCGCGCGATGCCATGGGCTACGGCGCCAGCTTGACCAGCGACACCGCCGCCGGTGACGTTCACCGAAACATCAATCTTTTCGCGGAGATCGACCGTGAGAAGCGGGGCATAGGCCTGCTTCGCGAAGTTCTCGTGCGAGAAGTAATCTTCGAAGTCACGATTGTTGCAGGTCAGCTTGCCGGTGCCTTCGCTGATGCGAACGCGGGCAGTGGAAGTCTTGCGGCGGCCGGTGCCGAGGAAAACATTAGAGGCGACAGTGCTCATGGACTAATCAGACGGAGATTTTGACGGGGCTGCCAGCCTCGTGCGTGTGGTTGGGCCCGGCAAAAACGCGGAGCTTCGTCAGCATCTTGGCCGCAATGCGATTCTTTGGGAGCATGCCCTTGACCGCGTGCGTGATGATGAACTCGGGATGCCGTTCGCGCATGAGCGATACCTTGCGGTAGCTCTCGCCGCCCACGAAACCGGAGAAAAACATGTACTCGTTCTGTGCTTCCTTCTTGCCCGTGAGAACGACTTTTTCCGCATTGATCACAATCACGTAATCGCCGGTGTCGACCGAAGGAGTGTAGGAAGCTTTATGCCGGCCGCGGATCATGTTGGCGGCTTTCACAGCGAGACGGCCAAGTGGAACGCCCTCGGCATCGATAAGATACCACTTGGGCTGCACTGTCTCCTTTTTGGCGAGGAAGGTTTTCATGGGAAAAGAGGCCAAGAGCTAGGGTTTCGCAGAGTCGTGTCAACCCCTGTTTTTCAGAGTGGACGAGAACCTTGTTCGCTCAATGTGGAGGAAGTCCAATTCGAAGGCACGCGAGGACTTGTTTCGTACCGGGGTTGTGCAAACCTGACCCGATGAACGATCGGACTGCATTGTGCGCCGCGGGACTATTCGGCGCCACCGGAGTTGCGCTAGGTGCATTTGGCGCTCACGCCTTGAGCGCGGTGCTCGCCGAGCGGGGAATGACCAACGCTTGGGAAACGGCAGTGCGCTATCATCTTCTGCACGCTGTCACCCTGTTTGTCCTTGCGCTTTGGTTTCGGCAAACTCCGCCACGCGCGACAACCGCAATGGCCTGGGCGGCACGAAGCTGGATCTTGGGAATCCTCCTGTTTTCCGGATCCCTGTACGGCTTGGCATTAGGCGGACCACGCTGGTTGGGGCCGATCACGCCGCTCGGCGGTATCTGCTTGATGGCAGGCTGGCTCCTCTTGGTTGCCGCAGCTCTTTCGAAACGCGATTAGGGTCATGAATCTGCCGGCAGATTTGCGAGCGATGTTAGACGCCCTGCGGCGAGTCGGCCGACCGCGGCTTGTCGGCGGCGGCGTTCGCGACTGGCTCCTGGGGTTGAATGCCAAGGATTTCGACGTGGAGGTGGCGGGAGTCGGCTTCGATGGTTTGCATCATGCGCTGAGTCCGTTCGGAGCCACGGACGTGATCGGCCGGAGTTTCGGGGTAATTAAGGTGCGCAGCGCCGACACCGGTGCGGAGTATGATTTCAGTCTGCCTCGTCGAGAGTCGAAGACCGGCGCTGGTCACCGCGGATTTGCCGTCGCACCCGATCCGAATTTGAGCGATGCCGAAGCAGCGGCGCGACGCGACTTCACGGTGAATGCGATCGCCTACGATCCGTCGACCCAAGTGCTCGTTGATCCGTTCGATGGCCAACGCGATCTGAAGGCGCGAGTGCTGCGTCACACGAGTGCCGCGTTCGTCGAAGATCCTTTGCGCGTGCTCCGTGCCTTTCAGCTCGCCGCCCGCTTCGATTTCACGGTCGCCCCGGAAACGGCTGCACTTTGCCGCAGCATTTCCGCGAGTTTTTCTGAGTTGCCCTTGGAACGCGTGTGGGGAGAGTGGCAAAAATGGGCCGAAAAAGCGGTGCAGCCTTCTCGTGGGCTGGAGGTGCTCGAACAAACCGATTGGCTCCGCCATTTTCCCGAGATCGCTGCGCTTCGGGGAACCCAGCAAGATCCTGAGTGGCATCCGGAAGGTGATGTTTTCACGCACACGCAGCTTTGCCTCGATGCGCTGGTCGGATTGGAGTCTTGGTTGCGCTCCGATCACCGAGCCGTGCTTTCGTTTAGTGTGCTCGCGCATGATTTCGGCAAACCCGCGACCACTCAGTTCGCTGAGAAGAACGGAAAAAACCGATGGATCAGCCCTGGCCATGCGAGCCAAAGTGGACCTTTGGCGGAGTCTTTCCTTCGTCGGATCGGCGCGCCGCTCGCGTTCGATGCTCCGACGCGGGCGTTGGTCGAAAACCACCACGCCCACGATCGGGCGAACACGCCGTTCAGTGATCCCTCGGTTCGGCGCCTGGCGCATCGGCTCGTACCTGCGTCGATCGACGACTTGGCGGCAGTCATGACCGCAGACAGCCGCGGACGCCCACCTATCCCCTCACAGGAAACCGAAGCGCGGATCGGCGAACTTGTCGCGCGAGCGACGGCGCTCGAGTTCGAATCGCGCGGGCCCCAGCCCATCATGAAAGGCCGACACATCCTCGCGCTCGGTTATCAGCCAGGGCCGCTGTTCAAACGGACGCTGGACGCCGCATTTGACGCTCAGCTTGACGGTACGTTCGTCGACGAGGAAGGCGGGTTGGCCTGGCTGCGAACTCGTTTGCAAGGCGTCGCGCCTGAACTACGGTGATTCTCTCTCTCAACCCTCCTCTGCCCCATGCCTGCAACCCAACTCGAACAACTCAAGCAGTTCACCAAAGTCGTCGCTGACTCGGGCGATTTTTCCAGCATCAAGGATTTCAAACCCCAGGATGCGACGACCAACCCCAGCTTGATTCTCAAAGCCGCTGGGATGCCGGCGTATGGTCATCTGGTGGACCGCGCGGTGAAGGATGCGGGCGCGACCGCTTCGGTGGGGACGATCATCGATTTGCTGCTGGTGCTATTCGGCGCTGAAATTCTTAAAATTGTGCCCGGACGCGTCTCCACCGAGGTCGATGCGCGCCTCTCGTTCGATCGCGACGGCAGTATCGCGAAGGCCAAGGAAATTATTGCGCTGTACGAAAAGGCGGGGCTCCCGCGCGAACGCGTTCTGATCAAGCTCGCCTCGACGTGGGAAGGGATCAAAGCCGCCGAGCAACTGCAGAAACAAGGGATCAACTGCAATCTGACGCTGTTGTTCTCGTTCGCGCAGGCCGTGGCGTGTGCGGATGCCAAAGTGAAACTGATCTCCCCCTTTGTCGGAAGGATTCTGGACTGGCACAAGAAGAGCGCTGGAAGAGACTTCGTCGGAGCGGAAGACCCGGGCGTTATTTCGGTGACGGAAATCTACACGTACTACAAAAAGTTCGGTTACGAGACCGAAGTGATGGGCGCGAGCTTCCGAAACAAAGGAGAGATTCTCGAGCTGGCGGGTTGCGACCTGTTGACGATCGCTCCCGCGCTGTTGGCGGAACTCGCCGCCTCGTCCGATCCCGTGGCACGCAAGTTGGATCCACAGGCGGCGAAATCGGCCAAGCTTGAACGCGTGACTCTCGACGAGAAAGCATTTCGGTTCGCTCTTAACGAAGACGCAATGGCGACGGAGAAAACCGCCGAAGGCATTCGTCAGTTCGCGGCCGACATCCGGAAACTGGAGCAATTGATCCAGTCGAAACGCGGCTAAGCCCGACTTCGTCCGCACTCGTCCACTCGTGCTCAGAGCGCTGCGCGCCCAAACGCGGCGCAGAGAAGGGAGACCGTAGCTCCGACGACGGTGAAACGCTCGGTTGCGCGCGTGCGGCCGGTTTGCGTAGATGCAGCGAATGATTCGCGCCTTCCAATGGGATCTCGCTCGCCAGGTCGAGCGGCTCGACTGGTTGTTGGAGCAGTTGCCGCGTTATGCCGACTGGGGCTATCAAGAACTGTATCTTCATCTTGAGGACGCCGTGGAGTACCCCAGTCTGCCGACGGTTGCGCGCTCTGACGCGTACCGGCACGACGATATGCTTCGTCTCGTCCGGGTAGCGTCGGCGGTTGGAATCAAAACGGTGCCGATCGTAAACCTGCTTGGTCACACGCAGTATTTGATCAAAACGACCGAGCTGCGGGACCTCAACGAACTGCGATCAGCGGATGGCTCAGCACTGGAGCATGGCCAAATTTGCCCTCTGCACCCCGCCACGATCAGCGTGGCCAAGAAACTCCTGAGTGATGTCGCGCCTTTCTGCACGGCCGGCAAAGTGCACCTTGGCCTGGATGAATCGTTTCATCTCGGAAAGCATCTGAGGAGTCAGCGGGAGGTCGCACGGATCGGACTGGCAGGCCACTTCGCTCGCTACGTGCAGAAACTGCATCGCCTCACTCAAGCCGTCGGATTGGAGATGGGGATGTGGGGAGACATGTTTTACTTTCTCCCGGAGGCGATGCAGCAGCTGCCGCGCGATATCACCGTATACGAATGGTACTACCACGCGTTTCAACGCCATCCACGCGTCGAACTTTTCAATTTCGCTGACTTTGACCTCACCACTCCGTTGCGTGAACGAGGCGTTGAACACTTCGGCTGTCCGATGAATGGAGCCTTTCGCTTTGAGCCGCTACCGCATTTCGGAGACCGGATGGGGAATATCGTGGCGTGGTGGCAGCACTGTCGGCGGACGAATGCGAAAGGATTCTTGATGAGTTCGTGGGAGCCAAATCGTTTGGCGATCGAGCTCACCACCGCGATCGACGCCGCGGCCGCTGGCCTATGGCTTGAGGGGCACGTTCGGGCTCCAGAGGAACTGCTGGCGCGCGGTTTCGAACGCGCCTTCGGCGGCAGCGGCCGCGCAGCGGCGAAAGCTGCGCTCGCCTGTGATCGCTACCCGTTCAGCGGCTATCCGCGATGGGAGATCAACCAACGCTGGGATTCGCTTTCCAGACGAGAGGCGATCGGTCCCTACCAAGCCGAGGCAAAGTACTTCGTGAAACTAAGCGGGTCCGCGAAGCAGGCGAAACTGCCGTCAGCTCTGCGCGAAAGCATAAAACTGCGGACCGCACTCGCGATACGCGACCTCGCCGTGCGCAGACTGAATCGACTGAAGGCCGCGCCTCCGTCCTCGACCGCAGCAACCATCGGCATCGCCGCAGCAGAAAAACAACTTCGATCCGCCCTTCATCTCGGGCGCGGCGCGGCGCGAGCGATGTGGGCGCGAACCCGCGACAAAACGATCGTGAGTCCGAATGAGAAAATTCTAATGGAGGACCTGCGCCGCCTTCAATCGTTCGAACGGGGCGAGCCGGTATTCGGCGGCCCATGGCAACTCCGTTACGCGGTTTGGAATTTCGCCCCAGCGGCGCAGCGGGTGGGAGTTGAACAACGTCAAGCCGACGGCACATGGCTCGTCATCCAGGCGTGCCACACCATCGAATTTCAAACCTGCGCGGCGCAGCCTCGGAGCGGGATCGTGCGCGAGCACTCCGCACCCGTGGCGTGGGCGAAAGGCGCGAAGCCGCCGCAATTGAGATTATTCATCGATGGGATCGGTCAGGTGAAAATCGGCGGAATCGAGCTCTCAAGCGGCAGGTTGAACCTGCCGGCAGGAGGATCGAAAAGCGCTTGGCGACGGTTGGGTGAACCGGCCCCACGGCGCGGCTGGCCCGTTCTCGGAGTCCGTCATACGCTTGAGCTTCGGTTTTCTCTCTGAAGTCGTCGCGGGTGCCTCAGCAGCTGATCGTTGAGCATGCGGTTCGTCGGTCCGCAAAAAAAGGCCGGGAGCACGCGCTCCCGGCCTCAATCAAATCGCTGCTCGACGGCTCGTCGGCGCGTTAGAACTTGATGTTCCCGCTCACATACAGGATGCGGCCCATCGCGCCGTAGGTGGAGGTGTCCGCACCCGAGTCCGTCCAAGACGACTTCGCCAGAGGCGGTGCCTTGTCGAACACGTTGTTCGCACCCACCCGGACTTGCAGACCCTTCGCGAACCGGCCCAAACCGGCATTGTTTCTGAAGGTGTAACCGAGGTACACATCAACCGTAGTGAACGATTCGATATGACGGTCGGACGTTGGGTCCGTCTCGTCATCCGCAGCCGTGGTGTCGTTGACGCTGGGAATGTGCGTAATGTAGAAGCCACCGAGGATGTTACCACGGGTCATTTCCACACTTAGATTCGCCAGCCAGCGTGGAATGGTCCCGCCGTTAAGGACTGAATTGCCGTTGGTGGTCCCGACGTACTCCTCACCATCAACGGTGAAGCTGTTGAACCAAACTCCGTTCAACTTCACGTCGAAGCGTGCCACCGACGGAACGTCGAAGGTGTAATTGATCTCCGAATCGACGCCATCCTGTTTCCCGGAAACAAAGTTTTCAGAGAAGTTAGTGACGAACACACGGGTGAATGAGCCACCGCCTTGATCGAAGGCCGCACTGATCTGACCTGGCCCCGTGATCGGTGCACCATTGAAACTATTGATGCGCACGCGATCGGCGTACTTGGAAGAAGCGCCATTGGTTTCGACATCCTGCATGATATCGACCTCGCTGACCGAACCGGCGATCTGATCCTGAGTGATGCTGAAGTAGTTCAGTTCAACGGAGAAGCCTTTGAGCCCTTTCGGAGAGTAGATCAGGCCCACATTGTAGTTCTTGGCCTTTTCCGGTTTGAGATTCGGATTCGACGTGATGCGCAAAAATGCCTGGTCGACGTTATCATCCATCACGCGGCCATCCACAAACTGAAGGCCGATGGGTTGATCGGTGAAGCCAACGCCCGCGGGGCCGAACAGGGAGAACAGACTGGCCGCGGAAAACGACTTCGAATATGAAGCGCGGAAAGCGAGCTCGTCGTTGATGGGGAACCAACGAAGCGATACTTTTGGCACCGTCGGATCGTCGGTGTCGCTGTACTTGTCGTGGCGAACCGCGAGATCCAGGTCCAAGGTGTGAAGACCGCGGATCGACTGCGCAGCGCTCACGACCGGCACCCGAACTTCGAGGAAGGCCGAATCGACCGAACGGTGAACATTGAATCGATCGGTTGTTGTTGCCCCATCCCACGACGTGGGCTGACCGAACATAGGACTGTTGGGGTCGACGATGGTGAAGCTGCCTGCGTCGGGATTCGCGGACAGGGTTTCGCGACGAGTTTCCGCGCCAACGGCAAACAGGATTGGACCAGCGGGCAGTACGTTTTCGAAGCCACCGTTGAGGCGTGCGTCAAAGCTGATCAATGAGCTCTGGTTTCTCGAGAAGGCAGTGCCGAAGATATTCGCCTGCGTCAATGCGGTCGGATTCTGCTCCCGGTTGAACAGATTGATCAGGCCGTTATCGATCGCATTCGCGAGAGCAACACGGTTGATGACGTTCTCATTGCGGAAGTTTTGCGTCACCTTGTTGAGGTTCGCGCCGACTTCCCAGGAGTAGAGATCGTTGATCTTGCCGCGCGCGCCCGCCAGGCCACGAATCGAATCATTTTCGTGGATATAGAGCCGCGGATAATCGACGAAGCGGTTTCGCACGAGCACCATGTCATCGAAAGGATTTTGCGGATGCTCGGCCAGCGTGTAGCCGGTTGGGCCGCCGAAGCCTTCAACGTTCTGGGCGAAGTACGGCATGCCGACGATCGGCTGCGCATTCAGCTGATAAAACACGTCGGTCCTCGTATAAAGGAGATCACCGAAAAGCTCGATGTTGTCGGTCAGCTGGTGGCTCAACGCCGTCGTGACGGAGAATTTCTCGTTACCGGTGCCGAGCGTCGCATTGTTCAAATTGAACAGCGATGGAAACGCCACGGTCGGCTTGGTGTAGATTCCGGCCGCGACGAGTTCCGCGCCCGTCAAGTCCGTGTTCAGGGGAGCCGTCTTACCCGGCGCCAGCAGGTAGTTGCCGTTGTCGCCGAAATAGGGAGCGACCGCACCAGGGAAGCTGCTGCTCTTGCCGGTCTGATCGAAGGAAAATTCACGCTCAGACAAAAACAGTGGATCACTGCGTACCCATTCTCCCGAGACGGTCACAGACGTCTTGCCGGATTTCGCTCCGACGGTGAAATTGCCGGAACGTTCCTCCCAGTGCTTGCCGCCCTGGCTCGAGAAGCGGTATTGGCCGCCAAGCTCTGCGCCCTGATAATCCTTCTTCAGGATGATGTTCACCACGCCGGAGACCGCGTCGGAACCGTAGAGGGCGGAAGCACCGTCCTTCAGGACCTCGATCCGTTCAACAGCCGCGACGGGAATCGCGTTCACGTCGACAAAATCAAATCCGCCGGTTGCGCCCACGGGGGCGAATGCCGCGCGACGACCGTTGATCAGAACCAAAGTCTGAACGTTGCGAAGCTTGATCTGGGATCCACCGTTCGTGCTGCCGCCACTGATGTTGGAATTAGCAGAGCCCAAGTTACCGTTGCCGATGAACTGGGGGACGGTTTTTCGAATGACTTCGAGCAAGTCTGCTCGTTGACCCGTGGCTTCGATTTCGGCCACCGAGACCGTTCGGACGGGGACTGCTGGAGCATCTACAGAGTACGGGATGTAAGATCCCGTTACCTCGACTCGCTCAAGGCTGACCGGACTGTCATCGGTCGCGCCTGTCGGCGAAGATTGAGCGCGTGCGCTCGTTATCGAAAGGAGCCCGGCAATCGCAAAAAGCGACGGCGCGGCCCCGAACTTCCGCCAGCGGAGTTTGTTCATGGTCGTCGTAATCAGTATGGTTGTGTGTGTGGGAGGGCGGTGTTGTGGCCGCCAACCCGTGCGTTGTGTTCAACACGTGGCGTGTTTGACCCGCTAGGTACGCGCAAATATCTCTGTATCAAACAAACAGCGACCGAATGCTCGCAGGTAGCCGACGAATCGCTCCAGACCCACGACCAGCCGCACCCGGGATTTCCCGACGGCAGCTCCATCGGATCCGTCCGCGGCTGCGATATGGTTAGCTTCGCGACCTGAGTATTGCGTCCAGCCGAGCTCGATACGTTCGGCTAAGGCGGAGCTTGCTGCCGTCCGACATGTAGACGGCGTAATCGCCGTACAGAACCGCTTCGACGCGAGTGATATGGTCGAGGTTGACCACGAAGGAACGGTGGATGCGCAAGAATTGGGAACGATCCAGACGTCGACCGAGTCCGTGGAGGGTTTCTCGCACGAGCTGAACTTTATCTGACGTTTGCACTTTCACAAAATCCCCTTGTGCCTCGATCCAAATCACGTCGGAGGTCTTGATGAAATGGTGCGCTCCTTCGGCCTTCAGCACCAAGTGCCCGGTCGAAACCGTCCTGGCGCCCTCCCTCGGCTCCGTGGCGGTTTCCAATTGGCGCGCGAACGTCAACAGCTGCGCGACCTGCGAAGTTAAATGGCCAACTCGCGTTTGCTGAACGGTCCGTTTCGCACGCTGCAGGGCCATATCGATGCGCGCATCTGAAAACGGACGCACGACGTAGTCCACGGCTCCAACAGCAAAGGCGCGAACGGCACTTTCCCCATCGGAGGCGATGAAGATGACCGCCGGACGTGCCATCGACGCTATCCGATCGAGTACTTCGAATCCATCGAACTCAGGCGTCCGCACGTCCATGATGATCAAGTCGGGTGCAGAGTCGGCAACCTGTTCCTCGATCTCCCCGGTACCGATCGTCCCGTCGGACAACGAAAATGCAGGGTCCCGTTCAAGTCCCCCAACCCACTGCCCTCGATCGTCGCTATTCGCTGTCGCGATCATCACCGCCACACCGAGTTGCTTCGACTCCCGCCCCGAACCGCCAACATTTCGGGCGTCACGCTGCACACCAACATTCATCCGACAAGGTACGTGGTATTCCGGAGAGTCGACGCAAACGAAGGAAAACTTTCCCTACCACATCAGTAGGCGTTTGGATGCGAGACGAGGGTGGGCTCACCGATACCGGACGCCTCTGCGTCCGATACAGATCAGCCATTCTAGCAGCTAGAACCGAAATCCTAGGCCCGAGCTAGTTTGAAACCCAAGGAAAGTTCGCCGTGAGGAACCGGTCGATACGTCGGTAGAACGCGACGGCTGTCTCTTCTTTGCGAAACCCGTGTCCCTCATCTTCTTCGATGACCACTTCGTAAGCCTTATGCGCCCTCTTAAGCGCTCGCTCCATCTCGTAGCAATGCTCGATGGGTACGCGTGGGTCGTTTTTCCCATACCCCATCAACAGCGGAACCCGAATGCGCTCCGCAAAGTTGACCGGAGAGGTGTCACGTAACTGCTTCCGATCGCCATCCACATCGCCGATATGCACGGAGTGCCACCGCCTCAGTTCGGTCGAGCCGCGAAACGCATCGGCTCTTAGAACGAGGTCCGTCACGCCAACATAATTGATGCCGCCGCAATAGAGCTCAGGCGTCAGTGTCAACCCAGCCATCACTGCATAGCCTCCGTAGCTCGCGCCGCTGATAATGACGCGAGCGGGATCGACGAGTCCCTGAGCTACGGCCCATTTAACGCCGTCGGAAAGGTCATGTTGCATCGCCAAGCCCCACTGCCTGTACCCTGCCTGCTCAAAGCCGAGTCCGTACCCGCCTGAGCCGCGATAATTCACCTGCAACACCGCAAATCCTCGGGCGGCGTAGAACTGCACCTCAGGATCGAAGGACCAGACATCCCGTGGCCCATAAGGCCCACCGTGCGGATGCACAATGAGTGGCAACCCCTGTGGGCCCACATTCAGCGGGAGGGTAAGGTAGCCGTGCAGTTCGCGCCCGTCCCGCGCAGCGAACGAAACCGGCTGCATCGGTGACATTTTTTCGGGATCGACTCGCGGCTGAATGACGGCGAGCTGTTCAATCCGTTTTCGATCGGATTGGTACAGGTAGAAGACGCCTGGATCGCGGTCGCTCGAGGAATGGATGAGAACCCGGGCGTTATTCTCGCCCGTTGCA
Source organism: Opitutus sp. (assembly GCA_039928945.1). GTDB lineage: Bacteria > Verrucomicrobiota > Verrucomicrobiia > Opitutales > Opitutaceae > Opitutus. The sequence continues at coordinate 26,291 of JBDSSD010000102.1, forward strand.
ACTTGGCGGTTCGTCATCCCCGGAAGCGATCGATCAATGATGCCCTGCCGCTGTTCGTACTCAGCGTCCCAGTACACGACCTTCGGACGGTCGGCTTGATAGGCGACGCCAACCGCTGAACGGCGGGACATGCTCGTGAGCACATTTCCCGCGAACGGTCCGACCACGTCGTAGGTGTCGTCGTGGCAGACGGCAGCGCCGATCTGATGCGTGACCGTATCGTAGCGGTATACCGCCGTCGTTTTCCGACTTACGTTCGACGCAATGTACGCGATCCGGTTGTCTCGATCGAAGGCCAACGGCGCCCAGCTCTGCTCACCCTCATTGAACGTGGCCACCGTTGTCCACGCCTCCCCTTGCCGCTCACGGTAGAGAATCGAAGTTTTCCCTCCCTGTTCGGCCACGCCGAAACGCGTGACATCATTCCAGTCGAGAACCCACGTGGCCACGTTGCCGGGATTGGGCGTAAGCACATGATATGAACCCGTGTTGATGTCCATTGACGCGACATCGGGGCGATCTCGAACGGTCTCGTTGGCCAGGATCAAAACCCGTTGGGGATTATCGCGTTGCCGCCGCAAGAGCCCGGAAAATCGGCCGTGAACAGTGACACCGCGCTGCTCTCCCGCGTATGCCAAACGATCGATTCCGCCACCGGTGCGATTTACGCCGTACAGTCCATAATTCTCACGACCCCCTTCATCTCGGAAGAACAGCAGGCGATCGTCGTTCGCCCACAAGTAATCAGCAATACCCTCGTCGGTCAGTCGCGTGACCAGCTTTTTGGACATGTTCTCCATGTCCATGACGACCAGATTGAGACGCCGTTCAATCGGCACAAGTCCAGCCAAGTACCGACCGTTCGGAGAAAAGCGCAGCTGGGAAATCTCGGGTGCAGCAAAGAGATCATCCACCGAGGTCTTGGCGGCGGCGACGGTCGGGGCGGCCGCTGGGGTTGGCGGTGCGCTGGACAGGATACACAGCACGGCGACGCACCAAACAGACCAGCGGTTGTTCATAGGACAGAAAAAAGCGCCCGGGTGAAGTGCCCGGGCGCGTGAATGATTCCGTTGGAGGTTCGAAGGGAGCCTTAGAACTCTTTCTTGATCCGGAGGAAGGCGGAGCGTCCAGCGGACAGGTAGCCGTACGTGCTCTGGTCGATACCAGACGTTTCGCGACCGTTGAATGGCGGCTCGATGTTGAACACGTTCTTGACGCCAACCGTCACTTGGAACCCGCGCCAACCGCGATACGAGACGCTCATGTTGGTAACTGTCACGGGCTCTTCATACCAACCGGCTGCGGTATAGAGGTCGTTGAAATAGCCGCCTTGGTAGCTAGCCGAGACAGAAGCGGAGAGGTTGTTCTTCTCCCACTCAACATAGACTTTGCCGTTCCACTTCGGATTGTTCCAGAAGCCAACATTGTCGAACTCGCCACCACCGAAGCCGTAATCGATCTGCAGGTGATTGATGTTGGTCCAAGTCGTGCCGAAGTCGAAATCGCCCATGCGGGTCTTCGTCCAGCGATAGTGAACATCGAAGTCGAAGCCTTCGTACACTTGGGTCGCTACGTTGAAGGGAACCGTGTTGATGGACTGGATCGGTCCTGGGGTGCCTTGCGTGTTATCACGAACAACGGCGCCCGGAAGTTGATCCTCCAAGTTCAAAACCGCCTGTGCACTTGGCGTGTTGATGAGCCCCTTCAGGTCGAATTTGAAATAGTCGACGGAGAACTCCAATCCTTTCAGCCAACTTGGCGATCGCTTCGGCATGTCGATCAGCACACCGACGTAGGTTGTGTCGGCGAGCTCTGGCTGGAGTTTTGGATTTCCACCGGACACGAGGCGGAGCTGAGTCGCTGGGTCACTGGGTCGCTTTGGATCGGTCAGGACCGTGCCGGAAAAGGCCACCGTCTGTGCGGTATAGAGCGTACCGATATCAGGCGCTTTGAACGACTTCGAGAATGAGCCTCGGAACACCAGCCACTCGTTGATGCGGAATTTCAGGGCGTACTTTGGCTTCGTGGTTGATCCGAAATCACTGTAGTTCTCATAGCGCCCTGCTCCTTGGAACTCCATGGCGGGCGTGAACCACTCGGAACTCGCGTTCTTGAAGTTGAAGATCGGAACGGTGACTTCGACGTAAGCCGAATGCACCCGGCGGCTGCCTTTGAAAGGCGTGCCACCACCGGAGCCCACGTACGCCGCGGTATCTGGATCGGCCGAGAGGTTCTCATTGCGGAGTTCGCCACCGACGGAGACGCCAACGTCACCGGCAGGCAGTTTGAACGCATTACCGGAAATATTCGCGTCGTAGGTTTGTCCGGAGACCTTGTAGATCGCGTTCGATACGGTGAACAGCTTGTTCACCAGTTCGGCGTTATCCGATGGACCGAATGGATTCAGCGCCGTCTGACGCGTGGTTCCGTTCAATGCCGTTTGCAGATCGGACGCCCGGATCTGGTTACGTGAAATCGCGGTCGTTCGATCTTGGACGAACGTGGAACCGACCTCCCAGCTCCAGTCATCGTTGATCTTCCCCTTCAAACCGAAGACGAGGTCGAACAGATTTTCGTCCGTATCGATCTTGCGGGGCTGGCCGAAGCTCGTGCGGTACAGGAAATTGTTCAGGTCAATTCCGAGCGGATTGTAGGGATTCGTCGTTGGAATGTTCAACGTTCCGGACGTAGACGTACCTGGGTTCTGCGTGGATTGAATGACCGACGGGGTGAACGAGTACTTCGTGCTGTTGTCCGAAAAGAGGAGTTGAGCGAACGCGCTGATCTTGTCGTTGAAATCGTGGTTCAGGTTGATGAACGAGCTCATGTACGTGTAGTCAGGAATGAGCTGATACGTTTGCGCGAAATCGTAGCGATTCTCGTTGGGGATCGTCGCCACCCGAGCAAACTGGGATGCCGCTGGCGAACCCGTTGGCTTTCCTCCGGTAAGAACGTAGGAGCCAGAACCTGTCGTGAACCCAGCGGCGGCCGCTTGGGCGGTGCTGAGCGTAAGGTTGGCCGGATAGTTCGCGCTGCTGTTCAAGTTGGCGCCGCGATTCAAATCGCCGAAGCGTGTGTAGTCGGTGCTTTTCGACCGATCGTAATCCCGGATGAAGGTCGAATTTTGCGTCTGCCAGCTGACCGAAACCATCATCTGAGTTTTCGCATTCGATGTTCCTGCAGTCAGGTTCGCCTGCTGGTACAGCATGTCGTGGCCCTCGGTCGAATTCTCGACCAGGTAGTCCGTCTGGATTCCCTGATAGTTCTTCTTCAACTTGATGTTCAGAACGCCCGTGACGGCATCCGAACCGTAGATGGCGGAAGCGCCATCTTTCTCGAACTCGAACGAGTCAACTGCTCCGAGCGGGATGGAGTTGAAGTTGAAAACCGAGACGTTGAAACCAAGAGACTGAGGTCCCGTGGTTAATGGATACGTTACGCCGCGACGTCCATTGATCAGGACGAGGAAGCGCTGGGAACCCAAACCACGCGGGTTGATGGTGTTCGCGCCACGCGTGAAGCTGGCGGTCTGAATCACCGAGGCTTGATTGCCTGAGTTGAATGGAAGTCGTTGAACGAATTCCGCCAGAGAGGTATATCCTTGGTTTTCGATTTCGGCCGCCTTGAAGCGGATGACTGGGCTGGGCGTCTCTGCATCGGTGCGAGTGATGCGAGATCCGGTGACTTCGAATTTTTCCAAGGTGACCTTCTCGTCTTCCTTGGCATCAGGCTTCGACGCTGTTTGGGCGGAAGCCAATGCGGCGGCGAAAAAGCCGGCGAGTAGGCTGAGGGCAGCGCGGGCCTTGAACTTCTGTTGAAGAAGCAGGTTCATATAGCGATCAGTTGTGTTGTGTGTGTTGTAAGTAAATCGGGTGTGAATCCGATCTCTAGCTCGGGCCAGACCATGCGCGTTCAAAATCGGAATGCAATAATTACGTTAAGACACACTTTTATGACGACAGGACGTCATAAACTCGCGACGAACGGTTTTCCCTCTGGAAACGGTCTCAACCACAACCCGCCGTACGCCTGATTAAAAAGTAACCGCACTTACGAAAGTTTCAGCGTTCCGAGTTGCTCTTGGCCGGAATTGGAGGACAGACACAGCATCCCACCGTGGTCGAGATTCGCGCCATCCTTAGCCAACTTACGCAACTTCAACCAGTCGCTGCAGCGCTTGCAACGCTCGTCATGGTGGAAGGTTCATCGTATCGGCGCTCCGGCGCGCGACTGCTCGTCCAACGTGATGGAACGCGCACCGGATCGATCAGCGGAGGATGCTTGGAAGAAGATCTCCTGGCCCACTGTCATGCCGTCATTTCGAGTGGCGTGCCGAAACTCGTCCGATACGACACGTCTTCGGAAAACGATTTGGTTTGGGGAGTCGGACTCGGTTGCCACGGGGTGGTCCAAGTTTTCATCGAGAGGATCGTCGGTACGCCTCACTGGGCTTCGACGCTACAGCGAAACTTTGAACTACATCTGCCGACCCCGCTCACGATCGTTTGGGCATCGGATGACGTCGCCACTCAGGGTACCCACCTAAGCGAGGAGCAGCCGGCGCTTCGTCTGGGTGCCAGTGTGTTCAACGAAATAATCCAACCTCCGCTGAGACTTTTTGTCTTCGGCGCAGGCGATGATGCGAAGCCTCTCGTTCGAATGGCAAAGGAACTCGGGTGGCATGTGACCGTCGCCGATCCAAGGCGCGACTTTGCGACGAAACACCGGTTTCCTGCGGCAGACAACCTCATCGTGGGGCGTGCGTCGGATCTGGTGAAAACTGCGGCGCCTCCCGCAGATGGGGCAGTCGTCGTCATGACGCACCACTACATTCATGACGTTCCCTTGCTCACTGAACTTCTGGCGCGGCCAGTGGCATACTTGGGTTTACTAGGCCCTAGAAAGCGTGCCGCACAGATATTGGGTGACATCGAGCAGAATGCAGCCGCCACCCCGGTAATCCCTTCGCACGCGAACCGACTCCACGCGCCGGTCGGCCTCGACTTGGGCGCGGAAACGCCCGAGGAAGTTGCTTTAAGCATCATCGCAGAGATTCGGGCCGTGATTTCCGGCCGGGACGGCCGCTCATTGAGGGAGCGGACGGGACCGATCCACCGGTGAGATGGGCGATCCGAGGCTGATGCAAATCGCTTTTTCGCCGTTAACCGATTGCCCTGTCGCCCGTGTCCAAGACTGAAATTCAGTACGGTGCAGTCATCCTCGCGGCGGGTGCGTCGTCACGGATGGGTCAGCCAAAGCAAATCCTCCCGTTGGGCGGTGACCCATTGGTGGTTCGTGCCATCAAAGCGGCCCTAGACTCTTCTGCCTGGCCGGTCGTGGTGGTACTCGGTGCCCATGCGGAGAAGATTCGGCCGCTGCTTGTGCGCTATCCCGTCATCATCGTGGAAAACGCCGCCTGGGTTGAAGGCATGGCGTCGTCGATTCGCACGGGGATCGCCACACTCCGGCAGTTTTCAAGGCGTCTTGAGGCGGCGGTTCTCGGATTGTGCGATCAGCCGGCGTTCACAGCTACCGTCGTCCGCGAGCTCGTCGAGGCCCAGCGGAAGACCGGAGCGCTGATTGTCGCAGCGCGTTACAACGGTCGGAACGGAGCCCCTGCGCTTTTCATGCGCGAGCAGTTTTCCATCTTGGAAAACCTCACTGGAGAGGAAGGCGCCCGGTCCCTGCTCAATGGCGGTCCGGAACTGATCGTCAGTGTCGACCTGCCCGCGCTCGCCGCCGACGTCGACACGCCGGAAGACTACTCGCGGTACACCAACGATCAGGGGGGGCTGGCAGGCCCGACGAACACGGCTGACCGGCCTTAACCAACGCGGTCGGTTCCTCCTCACACCGACTCAGCGTTAAGGCAGCGTCGATTCAGTAACCTTCTTGGTCTGCGCCTCGCGGTACCCGTTCAGGGATTTTTTCACCGCTGCATCACTGAGCGCTAGCGCCGCGGCCGCGAACAGGGCGGCGTTGATTGCGCCTGGTTTGCCGATTGCGAATGTGGCAACTGGAATTCCTCCCGGCATCTGTACCATCGATAACAGGGAATCGAGGCCCTTCAGTGACGCCGACTCCATCGGTACGCCCAAAACCGGCAAGGGTGTGAGGGCTGCCGCCACACCCGCTAAATGCGCCGCTCCACCAGCCGCTGCGATGATGACCTTGAGTCCTCGCGCTTCTGCTCCGCCGCACCATTCAAAGGCGAGCTGCGGAGTGCGATGCGCACTGATGACTCGCTTTTCGTAAGCGATGCCGAGTTGGTCGAGCGTCTGGGTGCAATGTTGCATCACATCCCAGTCCGAACTGCTTCCCATGATGATTCCGACGACAGGCTTCATAAACGAAATCGATAACGGTCCTTTATCGCGCAGTGCAAACCGGAAGTTGTGCGCTTAAAAAAATCCTCTCGATCAACCCCGCCGCCGGGGTGCGAGTGCCGTCAACCGTCCCGCTATCCGGCCATCAAACGAGAGAAACACCCTTAGGCACGTACACCACCGTCGTCCCCGCAATTTTGTCGTGCCACGACTGGCGCTGATCGTCGAAGGCGACCCATATAAAACCAATTCCTGCGGCGAAGAATGACAGGAAACCCGCCAGTCCACGCACCAGTGCCGTTGGCCAGTCGACGGGTCGGTCATCCAGCCTCACAACTTTCAGACTACAGACGATCCCTCCTATAGTGGTGCCTCTTAGACCCCACAAGACGATGCAGTAAGCGGCGTAGAGCAGCAGAAAATTCGGTTTGAAGCCGTGCGGAGAGAGTCCGACAGCAACTCCGATGACAACGGCATCAAGGACCGAGGCACCAATGCGAATCCAAAACCCGGCCCGGTGAAGCGTGACCGCCGAGACCACCACCGGGGGCGCTGCAGCAAAAGCAGGTTCAGGCCCGGGCGGAACCGGAATAGCTCCCGTGAAGCCTGCACTCTCCGATTCCAATCCCGATGTCGCCGCGACTCCCGCACTCGCAGGCGAGGGTGAAGTGGGCGGCGGCGGCGGGACGGCCCGCGCGGCCCGAGAGCGTTTGAAGCCGACAAAGACCGTATAAACCACGACGCCAAGGCCGACCCACGAGATGAACTTAGCCGTGATGAATCCGACGACCGGGATCGTATAAAGCCCAAGCACGATCACGCCGCCGATCAGCACGCATAACGCCGGATGAACAACCCCGCCACCACTGAACAGCTTCGTGATTCGTCGGCCGAGCCACGCAATCATCACCACTTTGCCAAATACTCCTGCGATCAGCAGAAACAGTACCAGGGCCGGAGCGCCAATGATGGTGAAGGCCAGCAGAATTGTGGCAAACGGGGCGACAATAAAAACCAACGCTGCAGTCAAAACCGAAGCACCTGGCTTTTGTTCGAAGGTCGAAACGCAGTTTTCGACGCTGCGTGAGAACAGCGCTGCCAAGACGAGATAAAACAGCAGGAAGCCAATCGCGAGCCACCACGCCCACATCAGATTCGGCCCGAAGGCGAGTGGCCGGGCGTACATCAGGCATTGAGTGATCCACGCATGAAGCCCCTCGAAGTCGCTGAAATGACCCACCGCCACGTGGTTGACTTGGCCTTTCACGATCGAATTCGGATCGCGGGTGACCGTGCCACCTACGCAATTGATGTCTCCATCGACCACTGCGTTAGGCCCGAGCTGAACGTTCCCGAGCACGGCGACGACTTCACCTCGGACAGGAGCGTTGATGAACGCGCTGCCCAAGATCGCCACCACGGTATCGCCTACACTGCCACCCGTTACTCGCGAACTTCCGAGGATTGAGACCACAGAGCCGTTTACCTCGCCGCTCGTGGTGGAGGAGCCTAGGATAGAAACCACGGCATCGTTGACATGACCATGTGCGGTGGACGATCCGACAACTGAGACCACACCGTCAGCCGATTCACCTTCTTCCAACACGGCGTTGTCCCACACGGAAACGCGGGCATTTCCATTGCCATCGTGAGTGTCGCGGTGCCTGGTGCGCCGATGCTTCTCGCTAGCGGGAGGTGTAGGCGCGGCGGAAGGCTCTGCAGGAGCGACCGCTTGCTCATCCTTCTGAGGCTCCTGATTGGCTTCCGCCGTTGGATTTTGCTTTGGTTCGTCAGGCGCAACGGGTGGAACATCAAGGCGGCGGAGCTCCGACTTTTCAGCCTCGGGCGCGTTTGCAGCCGCAGGCGCTGGGGGCGCTTCGACGCCAGGTGCAGCCGATGCCGGTGGCGGAGGCGCTTCCTGTCCGCGCAAGCCGTGGAAGGAGAAGAGGGACAGCGCCAGCATGGCGCAAAGCAAACGGTTGAAAGCTGGAATTTTCATGAGACGAATTACCGGTGAGAGTACAACGCGCGGTAGGCGGTCGCCCCCACGCTAAAGAGCGTCGCGTAGACCGCCGCGACGGCGGCGATGATGCCATAGAGCCAAAACGCAGGAATGTTTCGTACCACGATGCCGACAGAGTCGCCCATCGCGCGAACGGCGCCGACGATCGCATCGACCCAGGTAAACTGGCCGACGAACGCGGCGACCACCTCGCTGCCCTGAAAGCCGCCCACGGCCCACACGGTGAACATCAGCGCCAGCTTTACGAGGCCCGCAGAAAGCACGAGGAACGCGCCTTTGGCCGCAACCGGCCATCGAGCGAATGAATGCTTCCACCACGGCAGCGCCGCACGCTGATCGATTGCCGCGAGTACGCGCGCTTCCAGTGACCGCGGCGCCGGCCGGTTTGGCAGCGACCGAAGGGTCTGGTGAATGAACTTCTCGAGATCGTCTGGTGAATGCTTCATGGGCGTAGTGTTTGGTCCATTAACAGCGCTTCAGGTCGTGAATTTTTCGTGGGAGGAGCCACTTCGAGCGAGAATTTGAGCGAGAGCTGCCCGAGCCCTCAGAATATCGGTCTTCACCTTCGCAAGTGAGACGCGGAGGCGCTTGGCGATATCCTCATAGGGCATATCTTCGAAATGATAGAGAACGAGGGGCACGCGTTGGTGCTCGGGGAGCTGCTCCAGAGCTTTTTCGACCCATTCACGTCTTTCGCCCGCGTCCACGCCCGAAAAAAAGGTGTCAGGTGCAGCAAACTCCACTTCTGGCTGGTCGGTGTCGCCGCTGCCAGCATCGTCACGCCGGAACTCGGAGAAAAAGCGCCACCGGTTACGATACCGTGACAGGTGGTTGAGCGACAGGTTGGTGGCGACCGTTTTGAGCCACCCACCTGCCGTTGGGCTGCCCTGCAGAGTGTCGTATCGTTCATACGCCTTCAGAAAGACCTCCTGAGATATGTCTTCTGCCTGCGCCTCGTTATTCACCAGGCGCACAGCGGTCGAAAACACCATGTCTTGATAGTTGCGCATGAACGTCGTGAAGTCGGTCAGGGTGATTAAGCCCGGAGTTTGGGTGTGCACTGGAGGTTCATCGTTCATGCCCAAAACACGGCTCGCGCCGCGAAGTCGCAAAAAACTGCTGTCAGGCGTAGTTCACCGGCGCGAGCGGATAACCAATTCTTCCGACCACCAATCCTTTGCACCTCACGGCCGTCGTCTGCGAGTTCATCACCGCGCGCGCAGCGGATCCGGCCCCTCCCTTGCAAAGCACATGGGTCGGGTGACTGTTGGTCGGCCGGAAACGTTAGCCGACCTATCGTCCATGAGCGCAGCCGCTTTCGCCTTCCCCCTGGATCCCGCTTTCGAATCAAACGTCCGAGCGATCGGTGAACGGCTTTTTGCCTTGATGGACGCGCAGCCGATGCCGGGGATTTTTTCGAAGAGAGGCGTCACTGCTCGACTGATGGAGTGGTCGATGAAAGACCCGGCGTTCAAGACGCAGCTCTTTCGGTTCGTCGACGTCCTGCCTTCGCTAGATTCGTCCGCCGAAATCGTCCGTCACCTCCAGGAATACCTCGGGGATCGAGCGGTCGAACTGAACCCAGCGATGAAGGTGGGTCTCGCGGCGTCCTCGTTCGCTCCGGGGCTGATCGCAGGTCCAGTGAAAGCGAACGTGATTTCGATGGCGGCCGAGTTCGTGGCGGGTGAATCACCCGACGACTTGATCAAACGCCTGCGGGAAAACACCGCCTGCGGCGTAGCGACCACCATCGATCTGCTGGGTGAAACGGTCGTAAGCGCCGCGGAAGCAGATGCTTTCCTGAAGCGGAATATCGACGTGCTGAATACCGTTTCAAATTATCTGACGAAGGAATCGAAACCTGGCTTCAGTGACCAGGGTGTCACCGGTATTCTGCCTCGCTTGAACTTGTCGGTGAAAGTTTCCGCGCTGACTCCCGATATCCGTCCGGCCGATCCCGAAAACTCCATCGCAGCGCTGAAGACACGTCTCCGGCCAATTCTGCGACGCGCCGGTGAAGTCGGAGCGCTGATCAACTTCGACATGGAGAGCTACAAGCTGAAGGACCTCACGCTTGACCTCTTCAAGAGCATCCTTGAAGAGCCGGAATTTCAAACGACTCCGGCCGTGGGCATCGCGCTTCAAGCCTACCTTCGCGACAGTGAGGCCGACCTGCAAAACCTGATTACCTGGACTCGACAGCGCAACCGACCCGTCAGCGTACGCCTCGTGAAAGGCGCATATTGGGACTACGAGACGATCCTGGCCCAGCAGCGGAACTGGCCAGTTCCCGTGTGGCAGCGGAAAGCGGAGACCGACGCGAATTACGAAAAGCTTTCACGCGCGCTGCTTGATCATCTCGACGTGATCACGCCGAACTTCGCGACGCACAATGTTCGCTCGGTTGCGCAGGCGATTGCCTATGCTGACCAGCTTGGGATCGATCCGCGCGCGTATGAATTTCAAGCGCTCTACGGGATGGCGGATGAACTCAAACGCGCTCTGGTGGAGAGCGGTTATCGAGTGCGTGAGTACTGCGCCATTGGAGAACTACTGCCCGGCATGGCGTATCTGGTTCGCCGATTGCTCGAGAACACCAGCAACGAGGGGTTTCTCCGGTTAAAGAATCTGCGCGAGGCGAGCAAAGATCTGCTACTCACAAACCCGGCAGAGCTGCTGACGAGTTCTCCCGCATCTGCTGGGCGTAAGAGTGTCACCGCACCCCCGCCGAACGGCGGGGCACCGAACACGGTGTATCACCCATTTCAGAACGCGCCCAATACCGATTTCTCGCAACTTACTGCACGCAGTGTGTTGCGCGCCGCACTCCAACAAGCAACCGCGCGGCCGCCGAAAAAGTGGCCATTAATCATTGGAGGTCACTCAATCGCTAACCGCGAATATGTTGCTTCGATCAATCCAGCGCACCCGCAGGACATCGTGGGTTATTGGGCCCGGGCAACCATCGCGGATGCTGAGCTCGCAGTGACTGCTGCGCTGAAAGCGCAATTGTCCTGGGCTCTTCGTCCGGTCACTGAACGGACTGCAATCATCGACCGGGCGGCAGATCTGCTCGAAGCGAAGCGCCAGGAATTCAACGCGCTCGAGGTTAGGGAAGCGGCGAAACCTTGGATCGAAGCCGACGCCGATGTCAGCGAGGCCATCGATTTCTGCCGTTATTACGCCCAGCAGATGCTTGAACTCGGCACTCCGCGCGTCACTCAGGTGGTCGCTGGAGAACGCTGCGTACAACGCTGGCTGCCTCGCGGCGTTGGAGTGGTGATTGCACCGTGGAATTTCCCGCTCGCCATCTTGTGCGGCATGACGGTTGCGCCGCTCGTGGGGGGCAACGCCGTGATCCTGAAGCCCGCTGAACAAACGTCAGTCGTTGCGGCCGCGTTCATGGATGTCCTTATCGAAGCGGGAGTGCCCGCAGGCGTGGTTAACCTCTTGACCGGCTTCGGAGAAGATGTGGGGGCACACCTCGTGGCGCATCCAAAGATCGAATTCGTCGCCTTTACCGGCTCGCGGGCGGTCGGCTTGAAGATCTGGGAGACCGCTGCTCGAACCCAAGTCGGCCAGAGGAACCTCAAGAAGGTTGTGTGTGAGATGGGCGGGAAGAACGCGCTGATCATCGACAACGACGCGGATCTCGATGAAGCGATTCCCGCGACCTTATATAGCGCATTTGGCTTTTCAGGCCAGAAGTGCTCCGCGCTCTCGCGACTCATCGTACTCGAAGAGGTAAATGAGAAATTCGTCGAGCGCCTCATCGCTGCGGCAGATGCCATGCCCGTCGGAGACCCAGCTGAACCCGGAACCGTCGTCGGACCGGTGATCGATGGCCCCGCGCAGGAAAAAATCCTCCAGTTAATCGAGCAGGGGAAGAAGCAGTCACGATTGGCTTGGCAGGCTATTCTGCCCAGCGAAGCGACAAAAACCGGCGGCACCTACGTAGCACCCACGATCTTCACCGACGTGAAATCTGATCATATCATTGCCCGCGAAGAAATTTTCGGCCCGGTGCTCGCGATTCTCAAGGTTCGTAACCTGGACGAAGCGATCGAAGTCGCCAACTCCACCGAGTACGCGCTGACTGGCGGCCTGTTTTCTCGCAGCCCGGGGGCACTGGAGCGGGCCGAACGCGAGTTGCAGTGTGGAAACATCTATCTCAACCGCGGAATCACGGGTGCGATCGTCGAACGGCATCCGTTTGGTGGATTCAAAATGAGCGGCGGCGGCACCAAGGCCGGCGGGCCGGACTATCTCGAAAACTTTCTCTTTCCCCAAGTCGTTGCCGAAAACGTCATGCGCCGCGGTTTCACGCCGCCGGAAGCGGGCGAGTGATGCGTTCGGGTCGTCGCTCGACCGCCGCATTTGTTCGCTGATCAATTCACCACGACCCGAGCCTGCTCCGTCGCCTGGCAAAGGCACGAGCTCTCGATGGCAATGTCCGCCTGGGCCCAAATGGTTTTGAACCGCGCGTCGACAGCAGTGGCCTGCTCGCCCTGACCTTGCCCTTGTAAGGTGCGTGCAAGCCCAAAGAGCGACCAGCCGTTTTCCGGCAAACGCTTCAAATCCTCACGATAGACTTGCTCGGCTTCGGTGAAGCGCCGCTCTCGGAGCAGTACCGCACCGAGTGCATGCCGCACCGGCAAAATCCAATCCGGCGGTTCGTCGTAGCGCAGCGAATCTTCGGCTTCGACCGCGCGGCGGAGCTCGGCAATGCCTTCGTCCACTTTGCCTGCGCGATACGCAATCTCCCCCGCCAGCATGTGCCGGGCGACATCGATCACCCCTAGCGCCGGACTGTTTCCAACCGTGAACTCTTTCGGCACCAGCATTACGCCAGACTCAAATTCGACGCGCTCGGCTTCGGCGGCAGCCACTTTGTTCTGCGCCGCGAACGCTACGCCGCGCGTGGCATGTCGAAGCGCCCGCGAGAGGGGCAAATACTCCGGCGGCTCGGGTTCCTGCAGCATTTCATCCCATTTCCCAAATCGAACCAGCACCTCATACGGCATCGCAACGAGTCCGTCGACGAACGGAGCATACTCCTTGACGAATTCGACCGGCAATTCGGTCACCATCTGGCGGATATGCCTCAGCGCCAGCTCACTCTGGCCCGTCATCATCGCAGCATAGGTCAGCATGTGACGATTGTGCGCGGCATAAACGATGATGAAATCGCGCGGCGGACCGACGATCGCACGGTAATTCTGGTCCGCGGTAATGGCCCTCACGTTGCTTTCGACCGCCTCGAACCAGCGCCCGCAACGGATGTCGATGTGCGATGGCATGTGGACATTGTGCGCGAGTCCCGGCTGCAATCTGCGAAGACGATCAGCCGCAGCGTTGGCGCGTTCGGGATGTGGCGAGGCTTCAACCGCGTGGATGTACAGGTGATTGGCGAACGGGTGCTCAGGCTCCAAACTCATGACCGTCTCCAGATTCCTGATAATCTCTTCCGTGCCGGGCTGAGCCTCACCGGCAGCCGTCCATTGATCCCATGGCCGCAAGTCCAGCATGGCTTCAGCCAGGAGGGCGCCACAGTCGGGATCGCGAGGATGGTCGCTCCAAACCTTCCGCATGGCCGCCGCATAGGCTTCATCAAGCGGGCGCCGATCGTCTGGCTGCGGATTTGCGTAGCGCCGGCCGAGCGCCTCGATCAAATCACGCTCAACGGCTGTCGCCTTACTCGCGTTTTCACGAGCTAGTCCGAGTTCTTTCCAGGCGAGCTCCGCCGCGGGAGGGGGCACCGCGGGAAAGTTTATGTGCGGCCCACTCGCGAGCGCGATGCCCCAATGAGCCATTGCACAGCTCGGATCGGCGCTCGCCGCGGCTTGAAAGGAGCGAATCGCGGCACCGTGATTGAATCCGAACAGGAACCGCAGACCCTGATCGAAGTACCTTTGCGCCTCGGCCGAAGACGTCGTAACTTTCCGCTCGTAGACACCCAGTCCCTCGAAGAAAGGCTCCGGCGCACTCCGCGCCACCGAGCCCGAAACCAGCAGCGTACCGACAACGAACACGCCCCATCGCAAAGTATTCATGGCAGCGAAAACCTGCCAACCTCAGAGCCACTCAGCAATTCCGAATCCGACGGAAGCTGATGCGAAGATCGCTATTAAGACAACGACGCGCAGAGCGCAGCGTAGTGCTCGCGGGAGCGCGCAGCGCAATCTTCCAACGTTTCCTCGGTGACGTGGGCGAGTTCCAGCTCGGTCGGACTGCAAATCCAGTGGCTTGTCTCACCCGGCAGATCCAATCCGAATCGAGCAACCACGCCGCATGCGAGATTCAACACGCAGGCGCCGACATCGCGGTCTTTGCGACCGAACGGATCGAAGTGACCACGAACCGCGTCCACGATCTCGGCCGGAAAACGCCAGTGCTCGAGCAGAACGGCCGAGACTTCCGCCGATGTGATTCCAAAGGTCGCCTGCTCCCATTCGGCAACCAACGGCCACTCGGCTTCACCGGGATAAATGCGGCCCGCTGCAAAGCCATCGATGATAACGCGCCCCAACGTGCGCAGCAAACCCGAGGTATACGCGAGGCCAGGCTCCGCACCTGCTTTTTCCGCCAAGACCTCAGCGGACGCCGCGGTAGCAATTGAATTCTCCCAAAGACGCGTGGCGCCCAGTCGATAATTCGGAAGATCGTTCTGACAAACCTGCTGCGCCGCAGCGAGTCCGACGAGTCGGTAGATTTCGCGGAATCCAACGCGACCTACGGCACCTTCCAACGAGTCATTCTGGTCGCGCAGTCCGAAGATGACACTGTTGCTCATCCGGATCACGTGGAACGTCAGCGCCGGATCGAGTCGAATCAGCTGCACGATTTCTTCGGAGCCGGTGTTCGGATCGTTCAACAGCCCTCGGAGCTGGCCAAACGTTGCGGCAGCTGGGGCGAGCTTGCTTCCCAAGGTGATGATGGCGGCGCGGTCGAGCGGCATAAGGTTCCCATTCACTCGTCACACTTGCCGATCAGCGAAGTGATTTCTCGCCGGAGAACATCGTTCACCGGAAGTCCGAAGTTCGAAAAAAAACCGCTTCGGTAGTTACGTAACCGTCTATTGGTAAAAGATCAGCGCACTGCGGACACACACGAAGTCAAGTGACGCGCTGTGTGGCGGCGCCATGTTTACTGCCAATTGACCTTCTCGCGGCTGGTTAAAAAAGAAGCCACGCCGCTACCGCTACGGCTTGGCGTCAGCACCGTCGACCCGCTTGAAGTCACTCCAAAAATATTCCACGCGATCGCCGAACTTACTGACCACCGCGTGAGCCGTTCCGCTCGGTTTGGCGTCGGCAGGATCGGCCGTCGGGGGCGGTTGCATCTGCACGTCGAGATCGATGTCGAGAATACGAGCGAGCCCCAAGGCAACCCGGAACGGTTCGCTGATTCGAGCCTGGACCTGCTCTAGCGCGGGTCCCGTCTTGTTGATCGTAATCAGCAGTTCGACCTTACTGATGGGGAAGAGCCACTCCACATTACTCCGGAGCGGGAGCTCATACCGGATTGTTCGCAGCGTTTCCTCGGCAACTTTGGCGCTGCTGAAGTCGAAATTTTCCGTGATCCCCGGCTTGGCCTTGCGCTGCTTCTTGTTTTTCCGCGCCTGCCACTCCGCCCTTTCCTTCTCGGTCGGCGGCTGTCCATTGATCGCCATCAGGTGCCACCGTTGCGCGAAGCCACGCGAAGGATCGTAGCGTTCCAAGCGCTCCTGCTTCAATTCCTTCCCGTCAAATTCGCGCACCACCTGGGTAAACGCCCAGCGATCACCTTCCTTCAACCAGTTATTTGCGACCTCTTGGAGCAGCGCCGTGTCCTCCGGACGTGCCACTCCGGTCACCGTGAACAGAACCAACAGAAGTATCCACCTGATCATACAGGTTCGTAACTCCCGCCAACCCTGAGTTCCACGAAGCTCGGGTGAACTAGAAGTCGATGGACTTGAGCGGTCCCATCTTCACCTGAAACTTGTTCCCAAACGGCTTCACCCTCACGTAGTCGGATCGCACCAGTTCGTAGCTGCGGCCAACCGGCACAAACATGATGGAGCCGGCGCCACTCCCTGAGATGCTGGCAAGCGCGGGTGAGAATTGAGGGTCCACCGTCGCAAACTCCAGTCGGCCGACACCCGATTTGATCTTAACGATGACCTCCGCTCGCATGGGGGATCGTAGTTGGGCGACAATCGACTCGAAGGCACCCGTCCGTTTGCTGACGCGCGCCAGCACCTGAAACTTCTCCGGCGGCAGTCGATTATTTCCCTCCTTCTTCAGCGGGACTTCAAAGGTTGCAACGTCACCGGTTTCGCTGACGAGCCGCGCTTCGTCCAAGTCCATCAACTCGCCCAGCGTTTTTCGCGGAGGAGTCGTGCCCTCTGTTTCCGCTTCTGCCACCCGCTCACCGCGGCGTTCCCCCTGCTTGCGGTACTTCTTGAAATCTCCTGCGTCCGGCGCATGCCCGTCGATCTCGAGCGGCACATATTGTTCTGCATAAGGCTTGGACGGATCAAACCGGACGATTGCCCGCTTCAACACCTTGCCTTTCTCATTCTTTTCCAGAGTCGCCTGGGTATACGCCCAACGATCGTAGTCCGCGCTGACCTTCTCGAGCGCCCCATCCAGCAACGGCGGCACAGTCCCCGTTGCACGGGACGCAAGAAGAGCCAAGAACACTAGAGCCAGCCGGAATCGCATGGTCATTCGAACCGGACGTGGCCGATTTCGTTCCATGATCGGTGTTCCACGGCGTTAGCAGGTCTCCTTCGCCCTGCTAACGATTCCGCCCGACCCGTAGCCAGCTGACGCTCGCCTTGGTCCTCGCGGTGAATCACATGCGGCAAATGAGTAGCTCCCGTTCGTAGACCAGCTCTTTGGGCAAATGGTCGTGTAGATCAAGAAACAGCTCTTCGTGACCAATCACCTCGGCCCGCCAAGCCGCCCGATCAAAGCGCTGTAACTCATCGAACTTCTCCTTCGGATAATCGAGGCCCGTCCAGTCGAGCTCTTCGTAACGCGGCTGCCAACCGATCGGCGTCTCCCGCCCAAGGGCTCGGCCACGTGCGCGTTCCACAATCCATTTCAACACCCGCATGTTGTCCCGAAAGCCGGGCCACATGAACGCACCGCTGCTATCTTTGCGGAACCAGTTCACGTTAAAGACCCGCGGCGTCTCACTGAGCGTGCGCTGCATTTTGATCCAGTGCCGGAAGTAATCGCCCATGTGATACCCACAGAATGGCAACATCGCCATCGGGTCGCGCCGCACTTTACCCACGGTGCCCGCCGCAGCGGCCGTCATCTCCGATCCCATCGTCGCTCCGAGGTAGACACCCGCACTCCAGTTGAACGCTTGGTAAACCAGCGGCATGGTGGTCGCACGACGGCCGCCAAAAATAATCGCACTGATCGGCACCCCATTGGGATTTTCCCATTCGGGATCGATCGTGGGGCACTGCGACGCCGGGGCTGTAAACCGCGAGTTGGGATGTGCTGCCTTGGTGCCCTTTTCTTTCGCGATGGCCGGCGTCCACGGATTGCCCTGCCAATCCGTACACTTGGCGGGCGGCTCATCCGTCATCCCTTCCCACCAAACTCCACCCTCCGGGGTCAACGCGACATTCGTGAAGATCGTATTTTTCGCGAGCGCGGCCATCGCGTTCGGGTTGGTCTTGTTCGACGTCCCAGGAGCGACCCCAAAAAATCCGGCCTCCGGATTGATGGCGCGTAGTCGTCCTTCGGCATCCGGTTTCAGCCACGCAATATCGTCCCCCACGGTGGACACCTTCCATCCTTTCTTCTGCAGCGGTTCCGGCGGAATCAACATCGCAAAGTTGGTTTTTCCGCACGCACTTGGGAACGCCGCAGCGACGTACGTCTTGTCGCCTTTCGGATCCTCCACCCCGAGAATCAACATGTGCTCGGCCATCCAGCCTTCGTCGCGCGCCATGTTCGAGGCGATGCGGAGCGCGAAACACTTTTTCCCTAGCAGCGCGTTGCCACCATAGCCGGAACCATAGCTCCAGATTTCGCGGGTTTCGGGGAAATGGACGATGTACTTCTCGCGGTTACAGGGCCACGGAACATCCTTTTGACCCGGTTCGAGCGGCGCTCCCACGGAGTGCACACACGGCACGACCCGCTTCTCGGCTTTATCGATTTCCCGAAAGACGGGCAAACCGATGCGCGCCATGATCCGCATGTTTACGACGACGTACGGAGAGTCCGTGATCTCGACCCCGACTTGAGACATCGGCGACCCGATTGGACCCATGCTGTACGGCAGCACGTACATCGTCCGGCCCTTCATTGATCCGTTGAAAATTGATTTCAGCGTCTTTCTCATCTCAAACGGATCCACCCAGTTGTTCGTCGGCCCTGCGCTGTCTTTGGAGAGCGAGCAAATGAAAGTGCGGTCTTCCACCCGCGCGACATCGCTGGCATCCGAGCGCGCATAATAGCATCCCGGCCAGAGTTTCGGGTTCAACTTGGTGAACGTTCCCGCCTTCACCAATTGGCCGGACAAAAGGTCGTTTTCCTCGGCTGAGCCGTCGACCCAGTGAATGGCCGCAGGCTTGGTCAGGTCGGCGACTTTGCTGACCCACTTCAGCAGGTTCTTGTTCGTGGCGAGTGGCTCAGCGTAACTGCGTTTCGGCATGGTGGGAGATGGATTGAACATAGTGACGAACATTACGCCGTAAAGCACGGCGGAGGCTGCTCATCCTTTGTAGTTCAATCCGCAGTTTTTGGACCAACCTCGAACCAAAGGTGAGTCCCCCGGCGCACGCCGCCGCAGCGCTGCGGAGATTTACTTCACGGGCTCAACGTGGACCGACACGTCGCTCACGCGAAGAACCGACGCGAGCAACGCGTCCTGCACCGCGTGAGCAATATTGTGACCTTCCCTGACCGTGAGGTCCCCGTCCACGCGCACCTGGATGTCCACCAAATGGCTGAGCCCGCTTTTTCGCACCCGGCATTTATCAATCTCACGGACACCTGGTACCATCGAAGCAACCGAACGCACTTCCTTGACCAACGCGTCGGGCACTGCCGTGTCCATGACGTCCCGCAAAGCCCGGTTGGTCATCGACACTCCGTTCGCTGCGATGACGGCGCACGCGAGCAGCGCCGCCCAATCATCGGCCGCTGCATAACGCGGTCCGCCTAGCACGGCGACGCTGATCCCGACAAATGCGGCGCCGGACGTGATCGCATCTGAATAATGATGCAAGGCCTCAACGCCCAAGGCGGTACTGCCCGTCTCCTCCCCTGCAGCCCGCATCCGACGTGAAAACCACACCTTCGTGGCCACAATTCCGGCGAGCAACGGCAGCGTAGCCCAATGCGGGCCCTGATGCGGGGTGATGATCTCGTGGACGGCATGCCAGCCGATCCAACCCGCGGCCCCAAAAATAAAGACCGCTACAGAAAGCGCAGCGAGCGGTTCCGCTTTCCCGTGACCATACGGGTGATCCGCATCCGGCGGCCGCGACGCGACTCGAAATCCCGCCCAGACCAAAATGGATGAAAGAATATCGAGCAACGACTCTGCTCCGTCAGCAATCAACGCATACGTATGGCCAAAAATTCCCCCCGCAAATTTCAGGAGAGCAAGCGCCGCGTTCAGTCCGATTCCGCGCAGCACCAAATCGGCACTCGCGCGGGCTCGCTGTTGCGTCGCGGCGTGATGCTGGGGCAGCTCGGAAGACACCTGTTCAACGTAGTGGGTGGCGGCGCGCTTTCGCCAGCTCGCAATTGACCCGCCGAGCCTGCTCGACCACGTTCCCTCACAATTCCATGGCTAAAGCAGAGATTTCCATTGGTCGTGATCCCGTAAAACAATTCTCGGTCTTCGCCGAAAATCGCGTTGGTCGACTGCACGATCTTTCGGCTTTGTTCAAGGACCACAACGTTCACATCATGGCGATCACTGTCCTCGATACGACGGACAGCGCGATCATGAGGGTGATCGTCGATGATCCGGACAAGGCGCGCGAATTGATGGTCAACAATGATTTTCCGTACACCGAGACCGAGGTGCTCGTCGTGGACATCGGAGATGAGTCAAAACTCAAAGCCGTGCTCGGCGCCGTTTTCGAAGCAGAGATCAATGTTCATTATGTCTACAGCTTCATCAAACGCCCCGAAGGTGGCGCGGCCTTAGTACTGAGTATCGAAGATGGCGATGTCGCCGCGCAGGCGCTGAATCGCTGTGGGTTCAAGGTCCTCAGCCAGCGCGATATCTCGCGCTGAGATGACAGGCTGGGCCAGTGCGCCTGCGCGCGCCGCCCGTTTGATGTAGGTCAGCGCGCTTGCGCGCGCTCGGTTGACGAGCGCCTCAGGTAGTCGGCGCGGGAACCGGGGGATATCTGCGAAATTCCAGACGAGCTTCCAGACGTTGGCGCCGTCTTTGAGGAAAGATCGGTGCGGCGCGCGCAAGCGCGCTGACCTACGTCGATCCTCCGATTATCCGTGTCCAACCACGGACGCGAGCGACTCCCGAGCTGACCTAGCTCTTGATGTCGCCCATCTTCTCGCCCTCGAGCTGGTAAATGCCCGTCATGTACCCGTTCTCGAACGTCGCCCCGATCTTCAGCTCTCCGAAAAATGAGATTGGCACATCCATCAGCGGCCTGACGCCGCCCTTAACCATCTTCACGACGACCCATTCGTTCATATTGGGAACAGCGCCGTAACAGCACATCATCGCATCTTTCACCAAGAGGAATTCCGTCACCAGCCCGTTGTCCATTTTGACGGGCAACATGAAGCCGGTCACAATGGCTTTCTTTCCATTCCACGCCTTGACCGTCGCGGGAATCTGCTCCTCTCCGCTGGGCGGAGTTGCTTTCGGATCAGCGTTCGCATCGAACGGAGGCGGCGTGAATTTGAAACTAGCCAAGCGATCAAATCCCAAACGGAGATAGCCTTGCTCGACCTCGGGGGCTCCCGTGGGGGCATCGGCGGCGAAAGCCCCTGACAACACAATCCCACCTCCCAACAGCGCGAGATTGATCAACAGCAGTCGAAGCCATGGGCGGGCGCTTGGTTTCATCGTCAGGTACGAATTACACAGGCTGCGGTGCCGGTCAAAAAATTTGCGCAGCCTCGGTGAACGCATCTTAGGAAATGGGCGCCAGCGTTTCAGCCACGGGCGTTCGATACGCCTTAATCGCCGGCACCACCCCGCCCAACGCGCAGAGCGCAATCATCCCCACCGGACAGGCCGCCAGGACCGGTTGCCACCGCCACACTTCCAAAACAACTCCAGTTTGAGCGCGGATCAGTGAAGATACGCCCGTTAGCAGTCCCAGATAAACCACGTACCCCGCCACTGCCCCGAGCGCTCCGATTACGGCGGCCTCAAGGACGACTGCTCCGAAAATCGTCCGTCGCCTCGCCCCCACGGCGCGCAGGATTGCCAGATCGCGCTGTCGTGCGCTCATCGAATTATAGATACTCGCGAGCACCGAACCCGCCGCGACGAGCGCTACCAGGTACGCGACAAGTTCCAGGACGCGGTCGAACCATGAGATTTTTTGAAAAAGGTCGGCCACGATCGCGCCGACCGGATAGGCAAAGGTCAACCGGTTGCCCTGCTTGTTGTACATGAGATCCAGCATGAACCCGGCGGTCGCAGCCCGCAGCTGAACCAACACCGCGCTGATCTCCGTTGCTGCCCGCGCGTCGTGTCCACTCATCTTTTGCAGTCCCTCTATCGGTATCCAAATCACGCGGTCGGCCGGCGTATTCGTGGTCTGAAGAATTCCTGTCACCACGTAGGTCTCCGCGTGTTGATCTTTTTCGTTGAACGCGAGGCCGTGAAACGGGTGGAAGGTATCGCCTACTTTTAAGGCTAAGCGCTGCGCGGCGAAACTGCCGGCCACCGCCTCCTGCGCCCCGAGCTGAAATCCTCGCCCGCCGCGTTCGATCACGAATTTTTTGCCCCGGGCATATTCCACGTCCGTGAATAATTCCGGCAACGTTCCGACCAAGCGATAACCGCGCAAGTTATCGCCCACTGCGATCGGAGTCGCGCTTTTCACCGCGGGGTGCCGCTTGATTGCTTCATAATCCGCGAACGAGATATTTCCCGGCGACGCTTCGAGGTGGAAAATCGCGTTAAGGACGAGTTGCAGCTTCGACCCACGGGCGCCGAGTACCGCGTCAAATCCGGTGCTCGTCGAAGCAAACGCCTCCCGCGCCTGTACCTTCACGGTCCATACACACATCAACAAGCCGCACGCGAGCGCGATGCTGGCGGCGGTGACAAACGTCGACAACGCGTGCTGCCGCAGCGAGCGATAGATAATGAGAGGAAGCGTCATGTGGTACCGCGATTCACGTTCACGAAGTCGCGTACTTGTTCGAACTGCGCGAGCACGCGTTCATCGTGACTGACGAGCAGCAGGGTCGCACCGTTCTCGTGACACACCTCTCGAATCAGGGACAGCGCCTCGCGCGAGCGTTTTCGATCAAGATTTCCGGTGGGTTCATCGGCCAGCACCAGCTTCGGCTGGTTCGCCAGCGCGCGCGCCACGGCGACCCGCTGTTGCTGGCCCGTCGAAAGCTGACCCGGAAAGTGATTCAGCCGATCGCCCAGACCGACCCGTTCCAACATCTGGCGCGCGTGCGCCCGATCCGCTCCCCGCGGACCAAAAGCCATTCCCATGATTACATTTTCCAGCACCGTGTAGCCCTGAAGCAAATTGAACGTTTGAAAGATGTAGCCGAGCTTGTCCGCCCGTAACCGGTCGCGTTGCGGCTCGCTCAGTCCCGACATTTTCACCCCGTCGACCTCCACTTGACCGGAGTCCGCGGCGAGGATCCCAGCGATCAGGTGCAGAAATGTGGTCTTGCCCGAACCGCTCTCGCCCCGGAGCGCGACCTGCTCACCCGCCGCCAGCGAGAACCGCCCGACATTGATGATGCTGGTTTGTCCGCCATCCGGAGAAAAAAATGATTTCTTCAGATCAACGACAGCAAGCATGGCGTGGGGATGACGGAAGACGGCTGCCCGCTCAATTGGTTTCTTTCTGGCGCGGCGACGTCGGGGATTTTCCGGACCTACGTCCCAGCGAAAACTGAGCGCCGGCGCCTTGAGCAAAACGCCGGCTTTCGCAGTCTCCGCACCCGCAACGCGCAATCCCATCGAACCAACTCACCCGCTTTTCCTTTCATGAACTATCAACTCTTCGGTCGGTCAGGCCTGCGTGTTTCGGAACTCTGCCTCGGGACGATGACGTTCGGCGAGGATTGGGGCTGGGGTGCGTCGCAGGAAGAGTCGCGCAAAATGTTCGATGGCTACGTGGAGGCCGGCGGAAACTTCCTAGATACGGCCGATGGCTACACCGGAGGCACAAGTGAAAAGATGGTCGGCGAATTCGTGCGGTCGGACCGCGAACGATTCGTCATCGCGACTAAATATTCGTTCAGCGCGCGGCCGGGGGACGCCAATGCCGGCGGCAATCACCGCAAGAATCTGACTCAAGCCCTGGAAGGTTCGCTGCGGCGACTCGGCGTTGACTACATCGATCTATATTGGGTTCACGCTTGGGATCAGCTGACGCCGGTGGAAGAAGTCATGCGCGCGCTCGATGACGCGGTGCACGCAGGAAAGATCCTCTATGTAGGTGTGTCGGACATGCCCGCCTGGCTCGTGGCGCGGGCGAACACGCTCGCTGAACTACGCGACTGGACGCCGTTTATCGGCCTGCAAATCGAGTATTCGCTGATTGAACGCACGGTTGAGCGTGAGCTGATTCCTGTCGCGGAGGCGTTCGGCCTCAGCGTCGCCGCCTGGTCTCCACTCGCGAGCGGCGTGTTGTCCGGAAAATATTCCTCAAAGAACCCCGGCAAGGAAAACGAAGGCCGCGCCGCCAACTCTGATTTTGTGCAGCTCAACGATCGGGCGCTGCGGATCGCGGATGAAGTCATTGCGGTCGCGAACGCCGAAGGGCATTCCCCCGCTCAGGTCGCGCTGAACTGGCTTCGCTCCAAACGTTCTGTGATTCCCATTGTGGGCGCGCGAAAATATTCCCAGTTCGAAGACAATCTGGCGTGCCTTGGCTGGTCACTCTCGCCCGATTCCATCAACCGACTCGACCGCGTCAGCGAGGTTGAGCTCGGTTTTCCCCATGACTTCCTCCGTCGTCCCGGCGTCCGCAATTTTCTGCACGGCGGATTGTGGGATCGCATTCGGCGCTAACAAAAAAAACGGCGCGGCATTGAAGCCGCGCCGTTCCAGCAAAGGAGACGCAGGGAATTATTCCCAGCGACCTTCGTAGAATCGATAAGCTCCACCTTCGGTTTCCCAACGCGGTGGCACCCAGGTTGCACTTGAACGTGGGGGAACGACCCAATGGCCGGGCACCCATTCGTAACGGTTACTGCGCCATGTCCAGTATCCACCAACCCATACATGATCGGAGGAAGGACGCGCCGTGACCATCTCCTGCTGCGGCGCAGGCGGAGCTTGGGTGACGATGATGGTGTTGGGTTGGCCTGGAGCGACGGCCGGTTGCGAGTAGATGACCGGGGCTTGCGCTTGCGCGACCACCGGTGCGCCGGGAGGAGGAGCAGAGACAACGTGTGACTCCGGTTCGGATGCACAACCGCCCACGAGGGCTGTCAGACCGGCCAGAGCCAGTACCGACATCAGCGAAGTTTTCGCTGGGGAGGTGCGAGGGGCAGGGGATAAGGTTTTCATAACCCACCTCGCAGACCGCCGAACAGTCTCACGGTTCGTAGGCAAAACCCTTACGCTGCTTCACTTCGGCGTTGCCGGTTTCGTCCCCCACGCAAAAAAATTCCACCGCAGACCATTTCGCACCGCGACGTCGAGTGGCGAATCGACGAGTAAGTTTTGCACTGCGCAATCGCTCGAAGTGAACTCAGTTCAGATTTATGTGTTCCGCCTCCCGCACTTCTCTTTTCCGTTCGCCACAGGATTTTTTGCCGCCAGCGCTGCCGTGGCAGGGGGAAAGTGAAGGGTTGATCGCACACCCGGATAATCCGTGGATCACGCCCGGCGAACGCACGGGGCTGAGCGACACGCCGTCGTATGAAGAAACGGTCGCGTATCTCAAGCGGCTGTGTGCCGTCGTACCGGCGTTTTCACTACAGGAGTTTGGCCGCTCCGCCCAAGGTCGGATTCTCTACGTGGTGATTGCAACGAAAGAGCAGTGGCACACGCCCGAAGCGCTCCAGGCGAGTGGCAAACCCCTCCTGCTCGTCCAGTCGGGGATTCATTCGGGTGAGATCGAAGGAAAAGACGCCGGACTCATGCTGCTCCGCGATATCGCGTTTGGCGGCAAATCGGCGCTGCTCGATTCGGCCCATTTTCTCTTCATTCCCATCCTGAACGTGGATGGACATGAACGCCGTTCGGAGTGGACGCGCCCGAACCAGCGCGGACCGGTGCACATGGGTTGGCGCACCACGGCGCAGAATTTAAATCTCAATCGCGACTACGTGAAAGCGGACGCCCCGGAGATGCGCGGGCTGGTGGCTCTCCTCGAATGCTGGCGACCCGCGCTGTATCTGGATCTCCACGTCACCGATGGCATCGATTACCAATACGACGTCACGTATACCTTCCACGGGACGCACGGAACCTACGCGTGGTCGCCCCAGAGTGGCGCATGGCTAGATCGGGTACTGGACCCGGCAATAGCGTCCGCGCTAAAAGCGCACGGTCATATTCCGGCGAGCCTCTACATTGATACCCGCAACGGCCGTGATCTCGATGACGGTTTGATTGAGGGCCACGCGCTGCCGCGATTCTCCCAAGGCTACGGCGACCTCCGACATATTCCCACGGTGCTGGTGGAAACCCATTCGCTGAAACCACATCGCCAACGCGTTCTCGGAATTTATGTGCTCATCGAGGCGGCGCTGGCGACGCTTGGGCGTGAGGGCGCGAAATTAGTTGCGGCGATCGCGGCCGATCGCGCGCTGCGACCGGATCCTCTGCCGGTCGCGTGGGCATCGTCGAAAGCTGTTCGAGAGATTGATTTCCTCGGCGTGGCGTATTTGCACTACCCGTCACCCTCGTCCGGCGTCACGGAGGTGCGCTGGACCGGTCAGCCAAAAACTTTCCCCAATCTGAAGGTCTACGGTGACGAGCCAGACCTTCGCCTTTCTCGCGCCAAAGCGTATTGGGTTCCTGTGACCAAGCCGGACGTGATTGACCGGCTCCGCTTGCACGGCGTCATCATCGAGCCCTTGACCGAGCCGAAGACGCTGACCTTGGACATGTACCGGCTCGTGGACCCCAAAGTTCGACCAGGAGAAGGGTTCCACCCATACGAAGGACGCCACACCTTGACGGTCCAAACCCGAACAGAGCGGCGCACGGAAACATTCCCCGCAGGATCCGTTCGCGTTTCAACCGATCAGCCACTGGGCAACCTCGCGATGGTCATGCTCGAACCGGAAAGCGCCGATTCATTGCTGGCCTGGGGGTTCTTTTCGGAAATCTTGCAGCGCACGGAGTA
This sequence comes from Opitutus sp., assembly GCA_039928945.1. Classification (GTDB taxonomy): domain Bacteria; phylum Verrucomicrobiota; class Verrucomicrobiia; order Opitutales; family Opitutaceae; genus Opitutus. The sequence continues at coordinate 53,151 of JBDSSD010000102.1, forward strand.
CATCGAAGGGTACGTGGCGGCACCCATGGCGGAACGAATGCTGGACGCCGACCCCGCGCTGAAAGCGGAATTCACGGCCTTACTCGCGGCGGATCCTGTTTTCGCTGCGGATCCGAAGGCGCGACTCGCTTGGTTCTATCAGCGCTCTCCGTTTTACGACGAACGCTTCCTCCTTTATCCCGTCGGGATCGAGCGTTAGCCCGCCGCCGGCGAAATCGCCAGGACCCTCCCAAGCAGAACGCCCGCCGCGCGCGAGTAGGGTGAATTTGCGCGATTCCGTCACAGAGTGCGATCGCGACCGTTAACGCGGCCCATCTCTTGCTATTACGGGTCCAAAGCTCGCACCCTCTGCCCCCTTCATGGCCATTAACGTCGCTCTCTACCATCGAACCGCTTATCGTTACGACCGCGCGATCCAGCTTGGCCCGCAGACCGTCCGACTTCGCCCTGCGCCTCATTGCCGCACGCCGATCTTAAGCTATTCGCTGACCGTCGAGCCGGCGGGGCACTTCGTTAACTGGCAACAGGATCCTCAGGGCAACTACCTTGCCCGCCTTGTTTTTCCGGAGCCGACCCAAGTCTTCTCAGTCCAAGTCGATCTCGTGGCCGAATTGGCCGTCTTCAATCCTTTCGACTTCTTCCTTGAACCGTCCGCCGAGACGTTCCCGTTCACCTACGAACCGCATCTCGCGACCGAGCTTGCACCGTATTTGCGCAAAGATCCGCTCGACTCCACGCCGACTTTTGCCGCCTTCCTCCGCAGCCTCGATCTAACGCCCAAGCCGACGATCGATTTCCTGGTCGCACTCAATCTTCGGATCAACCAGGCGGTCCGTTACATCATCCGGCTGGAGCCGGGCGTTCAGACTCCCGAGGAAACACTGACCAATGTCTCCGGCTCGTGCCGTGATTCCGGGTGGTTGATGGTGCAAACGTTCCGGCATCTTGGCCTCGCGGCGCGTTTTGTCTCCGGTTATTTGATTCAGCTGCGCGCCGACGTGAAATCGCTCGACGGCCCATCCGGTGCTTCCGAGGACTTCACCGACCTGCATGCCTGGTGTGAAGTTTACCTGCCTGGTGCAGGTTGGGTTGGACTCGACCCAACCTCCGGCCTGTTCGCTGGCGAAGGCCATCTCCCCCTCGCCTGCTCACCAGAACCATCCAGCGCCGCGCCCATCACCGGCATCGTTGAAAAAAGCGACGCCAGCTTCGACTTCGCGATGAAGGTGGCGCGCCTCCGTGAAGCGCCGCGGGTGACGTTTCCGTTTACCGACGAAGCCTGGGCGAGAATCAACGAGCTCGGCGAAAAGATTGATCAATCCTTGGTGGCTCGCGACGTCCGGCTCACGATGGGTGGCGAACCGACCTTCATCTCCATCGATGACATGGACGGACCCGAATGGAACACCGCCGCGCTTGGTCCGCGCAAACGCGAGTTGGGCGGCCAGCTTTTCAAACGCATGTGGTCGCACTTCGGACCAGGTGGTTTTATTCACCACGGACAGGGCAAATGGTATCCCGGTGAACCGTTGCCCCGCTGGGCTCTCACATGCATTTGGCGACGCGATGGGCAGCCGATCTGGAACGAACCTGAACTTCTCGCAGACCCACTCGAGGCGTCCACGCTGACGGCGCTCGATGCCAAGCGATTTGCGAGCCTGCTCGCGCGTCGCCTTGGACTAAACGATGAGCGCCTCGTGCCCGGCCACGAGGATGCTTTCCATCAAGTTTGGAAAGAGCGGCGGCTGCCCGCGGGACTCGATCCGTTGGCGAAGAACCTGGCGGAAATCGCCGAACGCGATCGCCTGGCCCGGCAATTCGAAGCGGCTACCGATAAGGTCACGGGTTACGCTCTTCCGTTGCTGCGTGACGCGACCACCAACACCTGGCTCTCCGCTCCCTGGTACTTCCGGGCCGGTCGCATGTATTTGATCCCTGGTGACTCGCCGATGGGCTTGCGCCTGCCGCTGGACCAAACGCCGTGGTTCAAGCCCGATGCCAAGACTCCGGCCGAGCCCGACGTCCGCCTTGCGCTCTGCGTCGAGTCACGCGCCGGTCATCTTTGCATCTTCATGCCGCCCGTCGACGCGGCCGGCGATTATCTGTCGCTGCTTTCGGCCATCGAAGCCACCGCCGCGTCGCTCGGAGTACCTGTGATTATCGAGGGCTATCTGCCGCCTTCGGACCCGCTACTTGACAGCATCAAGGTGACGCCCGACCCCGGCGTAATTGAGGTCAACGTGAACCCTTCCGGAAGCTGGCGTGAACTCGCTGACAAAACCGAATGGCTCTATGCGACGGCGCGAGAGTGCCGACTCGGCACGGACAAGTTCATGATCGATGGTCGCCACACCGGCACCGGTGGCGGAAACCATCTGATTCTTGGCGGCGCCACACCCAACGACAGCCCATTGCTTCGCCGCCCTCACCTGCTGAAAAGCCTGCTCGCCTATTGGCATCAGCATCCGTCGCTCAGCTATTTGTTCAGTGGTCTCTTTATCGGTCCCACCAGCCAGGCACCGCGGCTCGACGAGGCACGCAATGACAGTATCTACGAGCTGGAGATCGCCTTTCGGGAACTTGATGCGAAGCTCGCCACAACTCCCGGCGGTCCTGAAGCCTGTGCCCCGTGGCTCGTCGATCGGATTTTCCGGCATTTGTTGACCGATGTGACCGGCAACACGCACCGAGCCGAGTTCTGTATCGACAAACTGTATTCACCAGACAGCACCACGGGACGTTTGGGTTTGCTGGAACTCCGCGCGTTCGAGATGCCGCCACACGCTCGCATGAGCCTGGCGCAGCAGCTGTTGTTGCGAGCACTCGTGAGTCGCTTCTGGGACGAACCGTACGCGCCGAAGAGGCTGGTCCGTTGGGGGACTGATCTGCACGACCGTTTCATGCTGCCCCATTTCGTGCGCACCGATTTCGAAGACGTGATTGCGGATTTGCGCTCCTGGAATCTTCCCTTCGAAGCGACGTGGTTTGATGCGCACTTCGAGTTCCGCTTCCCGCTGTATGGCCGCATGGTTTTCGGCCACATCGAACTGGAGCTGCGTCATGCTTTGGAGCCGTGGCATGTACTGGGTGAGGAAAACGTCGGCGGCATCGTCCGGTTCGTGGACTCATCCGTGGAACGCGTGCAGGTGAAACTCACCGGACTCACGTCTGATCGCTACTTTGTCACGTGTAACGGCGCACGGATACCGTTGCAAAGCACCGGGGTGAACGGGGAATTCGTCGCCGGCGTCCGGTACCGCGCGTGGCAGCCGCCTTCAGCGCTTCATCCCACGATTCCGGTCGATGCTCCGCTCGTGTTCGATCTTGTGGATGGATGGAATGAACGCGCCGTGGCGGGCTGCACCTACCACGTCGCGCATCCCGGCGGACGAAATTACACGTCGGTCCCGGTCAATTCGTATGAAGCCGAGAGCCGCCGACTCGCGCGTTTTCTGCCGATCGGGCACACTCCCGGCGATCCGTTGCCCATGCCCGCGCGCGAGATTGCACCGGAATTTCCGTACACCCTGGACTTGCGAGACCCGTTCAGGGTCGCCCGAAAATAGAAAGGCAGCAGCTGAGTCGGAAGTAGCGCGGCCGACCGCAAACCCGGTCACGAGCGGTGACCGAGGGCCGAATCGATCGGCTCGGCAGTCTTGCGCCCGCGGATATCATCCCGAAATATTGCCCCGCCATGTCGCTCGTTCCACCCCCCTCCAGCCGAATCGCTGATCCGATGCCGGGTTACGTGCGACGGCCGGATCGCTACGACGAATGCCGGGCCGAGGATGGATCGTTGCGCCCGCATTGGGCCGAATTTTTCCGGCTGCTTGGTCCTGATCCGATGAATGCGCTGCGGCATGCCACGGAGGCGTGCGCCCGCGCCGTCATCGAGCAAGACGTCAGCATGAACATCTACTCGGGTGAACGCAGCGGTGTGCAGCCGTGGCCGCTTGATGCCATTCCGCAGTTGGTCAGTGCGCTGGATTGGTCGGTGCTTTCCGCCGGCCTCCGCCAGCGCGCGCATCTTTACAACCAGCTGCTCGGAGATCTCTACGGCCCGCAGAAATTGCTGCGCGGTGGTCAACTCCCGGCGATCCTCGCGATGGCGAATCCGCGCTTTCTGCGTCCCTGCGTGGGCTTGGGTAAACGCGATGGCGTTTTTCTTCACACCTACGCCGTCGATATCGCGCGGTCTCCAGACGGACAATGGTGGGTGCTGCAGGATCGCCTCGATTCGCCCTCGGGTCTCGGGTACTCGCTCCAGAATCGCACGATCGCGCGGCGCGTGTTGCCACAGGTATTTCACCGCGCCCCGATTCACCGCCTCTACGAATTTTTCCGGGACTTCCGACTATCGGTCCAAGAGCTCACTACGAACCGAGGCACCGGAGATCCACGCGTTGTTTTTCTCACGCCGGGCCCGGCGAACGAAACGTATTTCGAACAGGCGTATTTGGCCCGTTACCTCGGCTACCCTTTGGTGGAAGGCGCCGATCTGACGACGCGAGATCGCCAGGTGTTCTTGCGCACGGTGGGCGGATTGAAGCGAGTGGACGCCATTGTCCGCCGCGTTGATTCGGCCTTTTGCGATCCGCTCGAGCTCCACGCGCATTCCCTGCTCGGCGTCCCCGGCTTGGTCCACGTCGCGCAAGGCGGCCGCGTTGCGATCACCAACCAGCTCGGGAGCGCGGCCCTCGAAAGTCCCGCTCTGCTCGCTTTTCTCGCACCGCTTTGCCGCACGGTCCTCGGTGAAGACCTCCGGCTGCCGGGCGTCGCCACCTGGTGGTGCGGCCAAAAGAAAGCGCGTGAGTACGTGCTGAAGAATCTCGCGAGCCTCGTCGTGAAGCCGACGTTCCGCGAACGCGGCGCGTCCACCACCCGCTACGGTCCATTGCTGAACGATCAGGAGCGTTCTGCCATCGCCGCCTCGATCGCAGCGCGTCCGTGGGCGCATTGTGGTCAGGAGCGGGTGCTGCTCGGAACCACCCCCGGTTGGCGCGACGGCACCTTGCAACCCGTCCCCTTTGTGATGCGGCTCTTCGTCGCATGGCAAAATGGCGACTACCGCGTCATGCCCGGCGGTCTCACCCGTTTCAGCACCGGCGGCGAAGACGCGATCGTGTCACTGCAACAAGGCAGCATGACGAAAGACACGTGGGTGTTGAGTGATGCTCCCGTCGACGATTCGAGGATCTCGCTCAGTATCTTCCCAGACTCTCATCATCGTACAACCGCCACTCCCAGTCGCCTCGCCGACAATCTGTTTTGGTTGGGCCGCTACCTTAATCGCACCGCGCAGATCGCGCGTCTGTTGAATAAACTGGATCCGCTGTTGCGCGATGAAGTTGCCGCGCTTGATCCCGGCGTGACCACGCACGTCATCGGCACGTTGCTGGCCGCGCAAGACATTGAGGAGCCCGAGGAGGCGACGCCGGACGAGTTGGTGGCGCACATTCGACTCAGCGCGGACGACACGTCCGAGCCAGGTAGCCTGGCCAGCAATCTGGCGCAGCTGATCCGGAATCTGGAGCAGGTAAAACTGCGCTTTCCGCCCGACGCATGGCGCATTTTGCGTCGGCTCCGTTCCATCTCAAATACCGCCCACCCGCAACTGGCGTCCGATTTGAGTGAAGAACTTTCGGCGCTCGAGGCTCTGGCGATGGACATGCTGGCGCACGACACGGGCTGGCACTTCCTCACGCTCGGACGCCGTATCGAGCGTGCGCTCCAGCTCGTATTCACGACTTCACGACTGCTCGGCACGGTTCGCCCCACCGAGTTTCGGCTGCAAACCGCGCTTCATTTCAGCGACAGTCTTTTCACCTATCGCAGCATTCATCCGGGCGGGTTTCAGCCCGCGACAGTCCTCACCTGGCTCTTGGGCGCGGTGGAGAATCCGCGCAGCCTTCGCTATCAAGCCGACCACATTTCAGAACACCTCGCCGCGCTGCCCGATGAACTCGCGCCGCGCGCGGTGGCGGCGTTACGGGGCACGGCGTTCCGTCTCGTGAGCCAGGTCCGTCTGCTCGATGCCAACGTGCTCGCGTCTTCGCCTGAACAAGCCGCAGCGTTCTTCGAGGACGCGTCAGCCACCCTCGCTGACCTCAGCAATCAGCTTGCGTTGATTTATTTCAGCCACGCCGACCTGCCCGCGCCAGCCGCTCCTCTTAGCTGATGCCCGTCTACCACATCACCCATCTGACGCGTTACCGGCACCGCGGCAACGCCACCGCCGCATGGCAGTCGCTGCACCTGCAACCGCGGCATGAGGCGGCCCAGCACTGCAACTCGTTCGAACTCGAGGTCTCGCCTCATCCCGGAGATCTCACCTCACGTCTCGATTTCTTTGGCAACAAACAGCACGTGCTCACCCTGCACGAACCGCACAAGGAACTCTCGATCACGACCCGCAGTGTCGTTCGTCGAGAGGAACCAGCCATGCCTATGGCTGGCCTGACTCCGTCACTCACTGAGGCACGCGAGCTCGTTGACCGTTGTGTGATCGAAGATGATTTCGCGCTGGAGCAATTCCGCCACGCGTCACGCTTCGTCCCTCTCGTCGCCGAAGTGGGCGCGCTGGCCGAGGAGCTCGGCGCCACGCCGGATATGCCCACGCTGACGTGGCTCGGCACGCTGGGTCAGAAGTTCCACGACTCGTTCATTTACGATTCTGAGGCGACAGAAATTTCGACGCCCATCTCCGAAGTGCTGAAGCATCGCCGCGGCGTATGCCAGGACTTCGCCCACCTGTTGGTGAGCTGCATTCGCCAGCAAGGCCTGCCTGCGGCCTACGTAAGTGGATACTTGCTCACGCGACCCCCACCGGGAAAGCCGCGAATGCGCGGAGCTGACGCCACTCACGCCTGGGTCTCGGCCTATATTCCAGGAACAGGCTGGATCGACTACGATCCGACGAACGCGTGTTTCCCGGGAACCGGGCACATCGTCGTCGCGCGCGGCCGCGACTTTTCCGATGTGAGTCCGGTCAAAGGGCTCTTCAGCGGCGGTGCGCACAAACTCACGACCGAAGTGACCGTCGAACCGGTCGCCGCGGACGCGAATTAGGGTTCCGCTGGGCTTTGACCTTTGCGTCTCTCGCGGTCCTGTCGTGAGGCAGTTCCGTTCCGATCCATCACACATCACTCATCGGCCATCTTACATTGCGCTGCCTGATCCCGCTCCTTCCGGAGTGAGCTACGAGTGAAGCATTAACCTCTGCGACACCGCGGCTTTGCGTGAGGCGGTTGCTACGCTTTGATGTCAACGCGCTTCCCGGAAGCCGCTGCTTCGTAAATCGCCTCGATCACCTTCATGTCGCGCAGGCCCATTTCGCCGGGGATTTTTGATTCCCGGCCGGCCTGAACACAGGCGGCGAAATCGTCCATCTGCAGAGCCTGGTGACTCGCAGGCGGCGTCAGTTTCAACGGGCCGTCCTGGGTGATACAGTTCATGCCGCCATAACCGAACGCTGGTTTGATCTGAATGAATCCTTTTCTCCCGTCGGCTTGAATCTCGTTGAAATTTTGCTGATAGCTCGTGCCGCCGTCGAACGTGAACCCGTTGGCGAATTCGAGCCGGAAATTCATCGTCTCCTCGACGTCGGTGAACATGTCCGGACGCGTTTTCGGTCCCTCTTTCGCCGTCACCGCGATCGGCGCCATGCCACCCGCCGCCATACACGCGCCTTGGATCAGATATACTCCCAAGTCCATGATCGGTCCACCGCCGGCCAGCTTCTTTTCTGCCCGCCAGACTTTCCGGCCCATGGTGAAACTAAAATTGCCATTCCCTTTGATGAAACCGCCAAACGCTGGGTCACGCGCCAGCCGCATCATTTCCTGGTGATAGGGATCAAAGTGCAGCCGGTAGCCGATCGATAACTTTACTCCCGCCGCGCGGCACGCGGCCAGCGCTGCTTCCGCTTGGGCGACGGTCGACGTGAATGGCTTTTCGGAAATGACGTGCTTGCCAGCTTTGGCCGCCGCAATCACGTGCTCCGAATGCAGTGAATTCGGCGTCACGACGTAAACGATGTCGATATCCGGATTGTTCGCCATCTGCGCCATCGTATCGTACGAATAGATACTTTGCTCCGGGAACCCATACTGTTGAGCCCACTTTTGACCCTTTTCACGCGAACCCGTGACGACGCCCGCCAACCGACAGAGCGTGGTCCGGGTCAGTGCCGGCGCGAGCTGATGAGTGGCATAGGTCCCGAGTCCGACGAGCGCGACGCCGAGCTTTTTCGGTGCGACCGTCTCGACGGCGGACAAACGGTGCGAAAGCGCGAGAGCCGCGGCGCCGACGGAAAGCTGGCCAATGAATCTGCGACGAGTGAGCGAGGGGATGGGGTTCATGAAAATAAGTTCGAGGATCCGAGCGTGTAACGGAGCGCGATGTCTGCGCGAGTTCCTTAACGCAAAAAATCCCCGATTGTTCGTCCATTCCAATCAAATCAATGACGTGGCTTCCTTGCTCGCCACTTAAACTGGCGGTGGCGTCGAACGCCGGACGGCAGCCCGCACGCCGTGAAGCGGGCGCTCGAAAAACGTCGCTCTTACCTGTCCGGCGCAGCGCCCCTCCGATTAACTGGATTGCTCCGGCGCCTTTTTTGCGCGGCTAGCTGCGGGACGACGCGCGGACTTCTTTCCTTCGTCCGAACCATCGCTTGCTTCGGCCTCCGAAGAATCTGAGGCGTCGGCATATTTCGAGGCCTTGGCGTTTACCCACAGTTCTCCTTTCGCGTTGCGATTCACCCAGAAGATTTCCCCGGCGTGTTCGACAAACACCGGCTTCTCACGCGGTTTCTCCGGCAGCTTCATGCCCGCGTTGACCAGCGCCGCCGTAAGTTCTTCTGGCGTCTTGCTCAGCTCTTCGGCCACGCGGTCCACCTTGCCGGCGAACGATCCGGTCTTCGTCACCTTGAGCAACAATCGAACCGCAGCCAGGACGTTGTCTGCAGAGGTGGGTGCTGAAGCGGGATCGGTCGCGACGCTTTGGATCGGGAGGGTTGGCAACAGCTCGGCGGGTTCGGCCGCAACCGGCGCAACTACGTCCGTGGCGGTTGCCGTCGACACTTCGGTCGATGCGTCAGCCGCAGTCGTCGCCGGAGTGCCCGGCGCGCCCGCGACTTCGCCCGGCTCCTTTTCCCGTCCGTTGATCCAAAGACCGCCGCGTGAATCCTTGTTCAGCCACCAAATGTCGCCGGAGATTTCCCGCTCAACAGGCTGATCAGCGGCCGTGGGTGGAACGACCAAACTAAGTGCCTCGAAACCGCTGACCAAATCGGCCTCGGTGCACTTGAGTGCCCGCGCCAGGAAGGTCGTGCTGCCGGAGCCGCCCGGACCACGCCGATTTCGCCGCATGTGCGGTCGAATCTTTTCGAGAAGACCGGAACCGGAGGGCAACGGAGTGCTTCCGACCGGAGCGGGTGCGCCATTCTTTTTTGGAGAAGGCTGGAAAACTGCCGGCTCTGCCTTGGGCGCGACATCGTTGCCCGGACGGCGGTCGCTGGGTTCCTGCTTTCGCGAGTCTTGACGCTCCACTCGCTCGGGGCGATCGGCTGCCTCTTCCGAACGTTTTGCAGGTTCTGGCTTGGACTCTTCGATCGTATCCGCTGCGACCTTGGTGCCTTGAACGACGCGGAAGACAGGGCGGGGTTTTTCGCGGGTGTTGATCCACACCTCGCCGCGTCGGTTGATATTCACCCAAAACAAGTCGCCGTCGTATTCGATGTACGTTGGCTTCGCGTTTTCGTCGGCCGGAATCTGCATCCCGCACTCGACGAGCGCTCCCTTGATATCTTCTTCCGCCAGTCCCCATTTCTTGGCGAGGTAATCGGTGCCGACCGACATACCAGGACCGCGCTGATTGCGCCGCATGTGCGGCTTCAATGCATCAAAAAACGATGGCAATTCATCTTCTTGAGCCAGTTGATCCCACTCATCTTTTTCCGCCGACTCGTCGTCCTGTGCATCTGGGTCACTGTCCCGCGATGTGTCCACCGGCTTACGGAATCCGCCATCCGGGGCTGCCTTCTCCTCAATGAAACTCGGCGACTTCTCCTCGACGGCCTGAGCGCTTGCTGTGGCGGCTTGGAATTTAGCCGAAAACTCGGCGCGCAATTTTTCCGCTTCAGCCTTGGCGGCAGCCGCCGCCGCGTCTTCGAGCGTCCAATCACGTTGGGTCGACCGACGCGCGAGTCCCGTAAATGCGAGCGGGTTATCGGGGGGACTGCGAAAATCGATGATCTCCCATTCGTCGCGGCCTAGATCGTTGAGAAACTTTTCGAGCATGGCCGGGGTGGCAAAGCCGCCGCGACCGCTTGAGATGATCTTGTATTCCCAAAGAGACATAAGAGATGCGAAACCCCACAGATCCCTAAAACCACCCCGGATGCCGAGCCTAAACTTGCTCGTTCGGCTCGTGCAAACCCGCGAACCACGTTCTCCAACCGGGTAGGACCCACCGCGCCTCCCCGTCGCAACTCCCCTCAGGCAACCCCCTTCTCGTGGCGACCGCGACCGCTGCGCGTTCTCCAGCCCGCTCCGAAGCCGCTCACTTCACGGCCGTGACTTTGCCCAGAAAACGTTCGAGAGCGTAGGTGGCAAGTTGGCCGCCCGGGCCCGCCAAATTGTACTCAAAGGCATGCGTTGCCCATGGCAGCGAAACAAAGACGCAAGGTACGCCGGCTCGTTCGAGGACCGCTTCCAGCCGGACGCTGTGACGGTGCCAGACCAGCGTGTCGTTTTCACCATGAATCAGCAGCGTCGGCGGTGCCGCCGGCGTCACATGCTGCAAGGCGCTCGCGTCGTCATAACCGGTTTGGCGGATCATTGGTGCGCCGCCAATAAACCGCCGGATCAATCCCGGAGATTTCAAGACGTCGTTATCGCGTGCGTACTTGTACGCGAAATTAATATCCGACGGAGCATAGAGCCCGACGACGCCGCAGATGGAAGGATCGTGTGCCGAGTACGCTACGACCTCTGCAATTTGTCCGCCCGCCGATCGGCCAAGCAGAACCAGGCGCTCAGGGTCCAAACCCAGCCTCTCTGCGTTCGCTTTCAGAAATGCGATGGCAGCACCCGTATCCTCCCGCGGTGCCGGCCACGGGAACTTGGGCGCCAGGCGGTAGGAAATCGCGGCCACCGAGTAGCCATGGCGCGCGAGCCAATGGTTCAAGCCGGTGAGCTGGTCTCGACTCCCACTGTCCCAGCCTCCGCCGTGAACCACGATAACGCACGGAGCATGGCTGCGGCCCACCGCCCGGTAGTAATCCAGCGACAGCTCCGGGGCGAAACTCATGGTCTCGATCGGCACGGGACCGGGCGCAGCTCGCCAGAAACCAGACCACGAAAAAGCGGCACGATCGAGTTGCGGCGCACCGATATGGTCGAGATCGCGACGCGCGAAATCGGCCACCGCCGGAGCGCTCAGCGCCGGCTTCAGCAGTAGCAGCACACCGCCGAGCCCGAATACCGTCGTCAGTACCGACAGAACCCCAGGCGACCCACGCACGAAAAAACCTGCCACCACGGTCATCAATGCCCCGAGTGCCAGCCAGTGACCAAACTCGCCGGCCAGCAAAGCCAACTGCCAAATGCTCCAATCGGGGGAACGAAAAACCGTCAGCAGGCCCAAACTAAAAAACAACGTCGCAATAGAGAGTAGCGTCCAACGGAGCATATCGAGTGATACGCGCCAGATGGCGGGAAGAAGCAAAGGGAGCAAAGAGAAACGTGGCGGCACGAAAATCGCCCCGCGCACTGAGCTCACCTCGGTCTCTTACCGGCCACGCACGTATTTTTTTGCGATTTCCGCGGGTCTTTGCGCCATTACCTGCTCCATGCGTCGTCTCGACCAACTCCTCGCCAACCTCGGTTATTGCAGCCGTCGCGATGCGCGTTCGTGGATTTCCTCCGGTGCGGTGACGGTGCGAGGAAAGGAGGCCGACGACTTCAGCGCCAAGGTTGACGCGGCCGACGTCTGGGTCGACGGCGAGCCGCTCGACCATCCAGACGGTCTGCTTTTGCTCCTCAACAAACCACTCGGGTTGGTCTGCTCCCACGATTCACGAGAGGGGCCAAACGTTTATTCGCTGCTCCCCGAGCGCTGGCGCCGACGGAACCCGCAGGTGACCAGTGTTGGTCGCCTCGACAAGGATACGAGTGGTTTGCTCCTGCTGACCGATCAGTCGCAACTCGTCCACCGTCTCACCTCACCCAAGCACAAAGTTCCGAAGGTCTACCGTGCGACGCTCGATCGCGACGTGTCGAACGAACTGGTCCCGCTATTCGCGAGCGGCACGCTGCGCCTTGAAGAGGACGACGAGCCATGTGCGCCGGCCAGTCTGAATTTGCTCTCGCCCCGCGAAGCTGAGCTCACGCTGATCGAGGGGCGTTACCATCAAGTTCGGCGCATGTTCGCCGCGTGTGGCGCAACGGTCCTTACATTGCATCGAACTCAGTTCGGCTCTTTGACGCTCGACCATATTGCGCCCGGAAAGTGGGAGGAGTTAGCCCTGAACGTGTTCGATGCACCCACCTCAAGCTGAAGCGGATTATGGTATTCCTATCTGGGATGATCCGTATAGTCCGTGGTTCACATGTACGACTTTCCTCTCACCGGCGCGCAAAAATCCTTCTTGCGCGGCCTTGGCCAAAAGCTCGAGCCCGCGCTGAAGCTGGGCAAAGGAGGCCTTACGCCCGCGTTCTACACGGAGCTTCAAAAGCAACTTCGCGCTCACGAACTCGTGAAGGTGCGTTTTCTTGGCGCTGAGCGTGATGAACGCACCGCGCTTTGTACGCAAATCGCGGACGAAGGTCGCTGCCTGAATGTCGGCGCCGTTGGCCATACAGCCTTGTTTTATCGCCGCAATCCCGAGCCCGCCGAGCGCCAGATCGATCTCCCGTGATTGTGCACCTGATGCGCGAGAACTGCGTGAATCGGAGTGGAAGATGAGGCGTTCGCAACGTTGACGTGGGTGAACGGCCTCGATTCGTTCGACCCATGTTCACGATCATTGGCGGCGATGGAAAGGAGTACGGTCCGGTCACGGCTGAACAGCTGCGAGCATGGATCGCCGCCGGGCGGGCAAATCTTGAAACCAAAGCGAAGGCCGCTGGCTCTGACGAGTGGCGACCCCTTCGCGACTTTCCCGAATTCGCCGGCGGACCATCCGTCTCCACTCCGCCACCCCTGACGCACGCGCCCGTCCGCGCCGAGGGTCCTGTTGATGCGGCGAGTTATGCCGCAGATCTGATTTCCCGCACACGTCCGCTCGACGCCTTCTCCTGCCTCGAACGCAGTTTCAATCTGTGGAAGCAGAATTTCCTGCCGTTGGTCGGCGTCACGTTGCTCGTTCTGATCCTCCAAGGAATGCTGAGCATGGTTCCCATCATCGGGTCCATCGCAGGTCTCTTTCTGAACGGCGTGTTTTACGGCGGACTCTACTATTATTATTTGGGAAAAATGCGCGGCGAACCCCGAACAGCGGGGGACGTTTTTGCCGGTTTTTCCCGCGGCTTCGTTCCTCTGATGCTCGCGACCCTGATGACGACCCTGCTTTCCTTTGCGGCGATCATTATCGCAGCGGGTCCCGTCTTTCTCCCTTTGATTCGAGGGGCGATGTCAGGAGCACCTATGCCGACCAGCCTCCCGGAGTTCGGAACGCTGAGCATTTTGGGCCTGGTCCTCGCCGCCATTCTCGCGATCTACCTTTCGATCGCCTGGGCTTTCACATTCGCGCTGATCATTGATCATGGACTCGGCGCTTGGACCGCAATGGAAGTGAGCCGGAGAGTGGTGACCAAACAGTGGTTTCGCGTATTCATTGCGGGCCTGCTCGGGGGAATCGCGGCGATGCTCGGTTTCATCGGCTTTTTCATCGGCATCCTCTTCACCATCCCGCTGGCCTTCGGCACGATCCTCTATGCGTACGAGGATCTCTGCAATCCGCCGGTGCTGTCGTCGTCAGACGAGACGACGATTGTCTGAGGTTTAAGCTGTATCGTCGTGGGCATTACGGCTGCTTCTTGCGCAACAGCGCATCGAGCGAGAGCTTGCCCGGTCCGAACGCGAACACGATCAACGCAGCAAAGAGGAACAAGAAGGGGGCGGCTCCCGTGAACTTGTCGCCGTCACTGAAAATGGCTGCGAGCGCCTCCCGATCGGCCGTCACGTAGGCCACCAACATCACAACGATCAGCGCCGGCGATGCGAAACGAGTGAACAGGCCGAGCGCCAGCAGCACGCCCCCGATGCATTCGGTGGAGCCCGCGGCGATCGCATTCAGCTTCGGGGCGGGAAGGTTGAGCGACGCAAAGAAGTTGGTCGTCCGCTCCAGGTTCATCAGCTTGCCCCATCCGGTTTGAGCGAAACTCCAACCCCAATAAAGTCTGATAATCAAAAGCAGCGGCGCTTGGAGAAACTGACCAAGCTTCGCGAGAAACGATTCGAGCGTACTGAGGCTGGAGCTGATTTTCATGACGTTGAGCGGATTTAGGAGCAGGAAACAGGAGGGCCGAACTAGCATTGCGGCCGCGGATAGACGGTTGAGACAGAGGAGGAAGAGGGCTCGCTCGTTCGTGTTACTTTTCGAAGCGACAGAACCAGCCGAGGTGCATCCACGTCGCGAACCATTCACGGAGTTCGTCGGGCTGGACGGCACGGCCAGCGGCCGTGACCGCTCGCGCCAGCGGATGACCGTCCTTAAGTGCCACGAGAATTTTGAAAGCACGCACGTCCATCCTTTTGTAGTACAGACGCTGGTCGAGTCGGTGCACCGCGAGATAAATGCGCTCACGAGCCGGACGTGGCACTTTGGATTCACGCTCGCCGCGGCGCGCAGCCGTCGTCGCATTGCTGGCCTGGTTGCGCAGCGCGTCGCGCGTTTTCACTGCGATGACGTACTCGTCTACCGGATGATCGAGCTTCAGTAGCGTGATATACGGCTGCAATCCCACCCGCAGACGTGAAGGCGCGACCGCGCCGATCTCCGCCGGCGTCAGTACCGCGCGCCCCGGTTCGTCGAACGCGACTGTCTGCGCCCACTCGAAACGGGCCACGTCGAGCGCGAGGCGCGTGTCCGGCGTCGTCCAGCGTGGCTCCGCGCGAAGGAAGCCTTCCAGCCGTGCACAAAGATTACGCAAGGTGAACGAACTGGACGGATATTTTGTGAGGTACGCTTCGGCGAGGCGATTGAAACGCCTCACTCCCAGCACCGCGCGCAGTCCGGGATTGTCGTCGTGGAAGCAATCGATCAGCCGGAACCAGTACATTCGGTTGTAGATCTGCAACCGTTCCAACGCGGTCAGACGTTCGTTCGACTTGATGAACGTCGCGGCGAACTTCGCCATCGGTTGGCCGTTGATCCATTTCGCCTGGATCCGACTGCCCGGTGCGAGGGGGCGGATCAGCGCATCTTTCAACGTGCGCTGGAAAGCGAGCAGGTTGCGTGGCGTATCCGCACGCGCCGCCTCTGCGATCGAGGGCTTCATTTGACCACGGGGTTGGCTGCGTTTCCCGAGTGAGAAGAAGGTCTGAGTTCGCCGCCGCGGCCGCGTGTGGCGGCGCTGGCGGTTTTTGCCGCCTTCGCGCCGTCGATAAACTCATTCGCCTTCAAGGCTTCGTCGTGAACCTCGTTGAACGACGGGATCCGATCATCCCATTCCAGCAGCGTGGCCGTCACCCCACAGAGCTTGGTCGCGTGGTCGTACAGCTTCCACACCGGGTCCAGCACCGGATGATCATGCGTATCCAAAATGTACTTCTCGAACTTGGTGTGTCCGGCGATGTGCATCTGCCCCACCCGGTGATGAGGCACGCCATTCACATAGTCGTAAGGATCGAAGGCGTGATTTTTGGAAGAAACGTAGATGTTGTTTACGTCGAGCAGGATTCCGCAATCCGCGAGCTCCACCACTTCGCTGAGAAATTCCCACTCCGTCATTTCACTGGCGTGGAATTCAGCGTAGCTGCTCACATTTTCCACGCAGATCGGCACTTCCAGGTAATCACGCACCATTTTGATTTTCGCCGCCGTGCGCTTGGCCGCCGCGAACGTATAGGGCATCGGCAACAGGTCGTGCGTGTAGGTGCCATCCACACTGCCCCAGCACAAATGGTCTGAAAGCCAGGGGGTGTTCGTGCGCTTCACGAGCGCCTTGAGTTTCTTCAAATGGACGCGATCCGGCTTGTCCGCCGAACCGAAGTACATCGAGACGCCGTGCTGAACGACCCGGTATTGTTCCAGGATCTGATCGAGGACTTCGAGTGGACGTCCTCCTCCCACCATGAAGTTTTCCGAGATGATTTCGAACCAGTCGACGACCGGCTTTTTCTCGAGGATGTGCCGGTAATGCGGCACGCGTAAACCAATGCCGATACCGTAATCCGTCTGACCATTGAATGCGTTCGCAGGCATGATTGAACTGAAGCTTCGAATAAGCCGGCGAAGAGCCGTCGTGAATGATTTCGCCGGAATGCCGGCTTCTCCAAACAAAGAAAAACGCGGCCGACCTCGGTCGGCCGCGTTGACCTAAAAACGGATCACGTGGACTTCTTCTTTTCGTCCTTCTTGTCGCCCATTGCAGACGCGCAGCCGCCTTTGCCTTTGCATGAGTTTTTACCCTTGCAGCCGTTGTCGCTGGCGCCACAGCCGCCCTGACCCTTGCAACTGTTCTTTCCTTTGCAGTCGTGCTTGCTCTTGCCCTCATCCTTGGCGGCAGGAGTACCGGCCTTGTCGTCAGCGGCGTAGGATTTCGAGGCAAGTGAACCAGCGTAAAGGCCGGTGAGCGCGGCCGCGGTGATAATCAGGCGAGTTGATTTAGTCATGACTGAGCGTAACTGAGGTTTGGGTTGATGGCCGACCTGCGAAAGCAAACGCCTTCGTTAACGCGGCCATTGGGGATGAGAGCAACGAGCGCTGCGTTTATTCCGGCCAGCCAATTATTTTGCAAATCCAATGGCTAAACAACCCGATCGATGAGCGCCGTTCCCCGTTCGAAAGCCGCAAGGTTGGCGAGGAAGTGTTCAACCAAAGCTTCGTCCTGGTCATGCCGCCCTCCCGCGGTGTGCGGCGTAATGAAACAATTCTTCGCGGTCCACAAGGGATGCTCGGGCGGCAGTGGCTCTGGATCGGTGACGTCGAGGTAGGCTGCATCGAGCCGCCCAGAACCCAGGGCATCGAGTAACGCATCCTGGTCCACCGTCGTGCCGCGACCAACATTGTAGAATCGTGCCCCACGTTTGCAGCAGGCGAGTCGCCTCGAGTTCACAAATCCGAGTGTCGCGTCGTTTTCCGGCAGGATGTTCACGACGTGATCAGCTTCCGCAAGGGCACTGCTGATATTCTCGGCAGCGACGATGCGAACCGACCGCTCGCTCCGCGACTGACGCCGCAAGGCGAGAACGGTCATGCCGAACGGTGCGAGCAATTCAACGAGACGGCGGCCGATCGCCCCGAACCCGAGCAGCAGGACCGTCTGACCATTCATTAAACGCGAGTTGTACCGTCGTTCCGCGGAGTGCCAGGCGTGATCGGATAATTGATCGCGATGCGAATGCGGCAGCTGACGCGCCAAGCCCAGCATCATCGCCAGCACATGCTGCGCGCATGAGTCCGCGAATACCGCCGAAGCGTTGGTGAGAGATGCACCGCGTTGACGGAGCGTATCCTTAAACTCAGGTGTGTCGTAACGCGTGTAGCCCGCGCTGGAGAGTTCGATCCATCGCAGCCGCGTCGTGGCAACACAGTCCTCCACCGAAGGCTGCCCAAATGCCACGTCTGCCTCGGCGAGCAGCGGATCACGTTTACCGCCCGCTAACACGGATGAGTTCGCGATGTTTGATAACACCAGACGATGCGGCTGAACACCGGAGATCAGGCGTTGAGTCGGGCTGTCAGCAAATTTGGCGTTACACCAGATCGTTAGGCTCATGGCAGATTAGACGGACGCAAAGTGGAGGAGTCGCAGATGAGGCATCGCAAGCGCGTTCGACCGATCAGGGCACAAACGGCCGTAACGCGGTCAGCCGACCATTTACCGCGCTCAGGAGTTCCGTGTGCTCGCGTGCCTCGGTGTCGTTCAGGTGAACCAACCCTCGGGCGAACGGCGGCTGTTCACCCGGTTCATCCCTCCACGCGTCCCAAGCATACCCGACCACGGCGGGATGTTTGACGCACGCCCGCAGGGTTGCTCGACCCTGTTTGAGCATGCGTTCGACGGAGGTCACACCGCGTGCGCGGGAACGGGGCGTGAGATGCCAGTACGACTGATTCGCCCAGTTAAAATTTCCCGCGATGATCGGCCCGAGGGGCGCGGCTCCAACGTCGGCTGTATGGACCCATGTTACGTCCACCAGCGGCGACACACATTCCGACAACCAATCCGAACTCATGCCACGCGAAGGCGCCAAGACATCACGCGCGCCCAAGATCAGATGGTGGGCGTCCTGGCTCCGAATCGCGGCCGAAGTCGCGGAGAAATAGCGCCGCGCGAACTCGCACGTCCACGTGGTGTTGTCCCGAAGATATCCCGCCGTCGTGAGAACTTGCTCGGCCCGCGTGAGCTCACGCACGATGCCCTTGTTTTCGAGCGCAAAATCCCACGCCTGGGCGAGGCGGGACAGGAGACCGCCGTGACGCGCCAGCACGAATTCCCAGGCGGCGTGGTAGGCGGCAAAACTCGGCTCCAGACTCAAACAAACCTGTAACAATGTTGGTCGCCCACTCACATCAGGACCGCCCCAAGCCAGAGCGTCGTCAGTCAACCACCCCAACAGATCACGGCGGTCGGCCAATGTCGGGCAAGCGACGGCGGCTCTCAATCGCGCCGCATTCTCCCAATCGGGATGAAAAACATCAGGGAGACGGATTCCTACTGCTCGGATAGGCGAGACCTCCTGCGTGAAATTCACGGACGCGACGAACGGCAGCCCTTCGTCGTAGAGTTCCGGAGCCGAGCCTGCGCCCAAGGCGTTGAATCCCCATGTCCGTAATCGTGCGACGGGATCGTGTGCCGAATCCGTTTGCGCCGATACGCCATTCACTGCGCGAAGAAAAAAGGGCGCATCGTTCGGATCAATCAACCACCAGGTGCCCGTCTGCACCTGGCCCACCCGAAAGAATCCCGCGGCGCCACGAATCGTATCAGGGCGGAAGCCTCGCAACGTGTCTGAAGACAACGGCATGAACCTTGACCGTGCCAGTCGCATTCCCATTTGCAAAGCGCGATCGTGCAATCGGAGGGTTTCGGCTGCAAAACCCGTCTTAACGGCCGCGGTCTCCAGCGCGAACTTGCGTTTACTCGCACCCGATCGCACAACAACTGCCCTCCGCCTCATGGGTCTTGTTGTCCTGCTGATCATCTTCGGGCTGCTCGTGTTGGTTGTCCTACCCATCTGGGTACTCGTGAAGATTGGATCGTTCACCACGGACAACGAGGTTTTGCAGAACCGATTGGCTGCGCTCGAACGCGAGGTGCAGGAACTCCGGCAGCGGCTAATCGCAGCGGCCAGACCCCGAGCCGCGGAATCAACGCCGTCCGTCTCCGCAGCGGTCGTACGTGCAACAGAAATCATCACTCCGAGCGTCGCTCCGGAAGCCCCACCGATCCTACCGGTCGCTCCGGCGCCCGACGCGGTTTCGCCCGCGGTCGCGCCGGTTGCGCCACCGGTCATTCCGACTCCTGGCGAGCGGCGCAGCCCTGCGACAAAGCCGCACGCGCCGGAGCCGCCTCCACTGCGAACGCCAGACGAGCCGGAGCCGGCCCATGGAATCAGCATCAACTGGGAGCAGTTCATGGGCGCGAAGTTGTTCGCATGGCTGGGTGGGCTCGCCGCGTTCCTGGCCGTCGCCTTCTTCGTCAAATACTCCTTCGAACACGACATCATCCCCAAGGAAGTTCGCGTCGCGATTGGTTTCGTCCTCAGCGCCGCTTTGATCGTGGGAGGCTTGCTGATGAAACCCGAGCGCCTCCGCATTACGTCGCAGGTTCTCTGCGCGACGGGCGTGGTGAGCCTTTACGCCGTCACCTTCGCCTGTAACGCGGTCTACCACTTCGCGTTCTTTGGGCCTGTACCGACGTTTTTGTTGATGACGTTGGTCACGGCGACGGCCTTTCTCCTCGCGGTGCGCATGAGTGCGCAGGTGATTGCGATCCTGGGTTTACTCGGCGGATTCCTGACGCCGATTCTGTTATCCACGGGCCACGACAATCCAAGCGGTCTCTTTGGCTTCATTGCCCTTTTAGATGCAGGACTCATCGCCGTCGCCCTCCACCGCTCCTGGTTCCATTTGGTCCCGCTCGCGGCTGCCGGCACGGTGCTGATGCAGATCGGATGGGCCTCCAAGTTTTTCAATGCGACCAAGGCACCCATTGCGATCGTGGTGTGCCTCGGGTTCTGTGCGTTGTTTTTCGCGGCCACTGAAATTGGCCGGCGACTCAACCGCTCCGCGAACGCCGTGATCGGTTCTTCAGCGGTGATGGCCCTCGTCGCCTTCGCGTTCGGCTTTTATTTTCTCACGTTTCGGTCGATCGCGACGCAACCCGGCTGGGTCATTCCTTTCGTCTTCGCCGCGGATCTATTTCTGTTGGGCCTCGTATGGCGAAATCAGCAGGTCAACGCACTCCAATCACTCGCTGGCGCGCTCGCATTTGCCTGGCTGGCTGCCTGGACCGCGAGTCGGTTGACGGACGATCTTTTGCCGTGGGCGCTCGGCGCTTACCTCGCGTACGCTGTGCTGCACACGGCGTTTCCTTTGGTGCTGCAACGCGCGCGACCCGACACCGCTCCTGGCTGGGGCAGCCAGTTGTATCCTCCGCTGGCGCTCCTGCTCATGCTTGGGCCTCTGTTGAAATCGGACGCGATTTCCCTGCTGTTTTGGCCTGCCGTACTTCTGCTCGACATCGTGGCGGTTGCTCTCGCGCTCTTCACGGCGTCGCTCAGCGCCCTCGCCGTCGTCCTCGTGCTGACGCTCGGCGCGATGGCGATCTGTATTTTCAAAGCCACCGGCGTCGACGTCGAATTCAGTTCGCTGCTTTGGGTGATCGCGGGATTTTCGGTGTTCTTTTTCGCCGCGGGATTGTTCGTGGCGAAGCGACTTGGCTCCCGACTCCAAGAACCATCAGGGAGCAGAACGTCAGCGCTATTTGGCGGTCCCGCGGCCCAGATCCCGGCGTTCTCCGCATTGCTGCCGTTTCTGTTGCTGATCATGATGAGCCAACGCCTGCCCATGGCGGTGCCCACCCCGCTGTTTGGGTTGGCGCTGTTGTGCGCTGTACTCGTCTTGGGACTCAGCCGACTGTTAACGCTCTCGTGGCTTCCTCTTTGCGGCTTGATCGGCGTCGCCGCTCTGGAGTTTGCGTGGCACGCCAGGCAATTCGATCCGGAAGCAGCGACCACACCCCTACTCTGGTACGTGGCGTTTTATGCGCTGTTTGCGATTTTCCCTTTCCTCTTTCGTAATCATTTCGTCGGTACGACCGGTCCATGGGCGGTGGCCGCGCTGAGCGGCATCGCTCACTTTCTGCTGATCTATGAAGTGGTGCGGTTGAGCTGGCCCAATGACTATCTTGGCGTGTTGCCGGCACTGTTCGCCGTGACGCCCCTCGTGAGTCTCGCGCTCGTGCTCCGCGGACCGGCTGATTCACCTCATCGGCTTAACCAGCTGGCTTGGTTTGGCGGCGCCGGCCTCCTTTTCGTTACCCTGATCTTCCCGATCCAATTCGAGCGACAGTGGATTACGATCAGCTGGGCGTTGGAAGGAGCCGCGCTCTTGTGGTTGTTTCATCGCGTACCGCATCCCGCCTTGCGGGCCACCGGCGTGGTGTTGCTCGTCGTCGCATTCTGCCGTCTCGCTCTGAATCGCGAGGTGCTCGCCTACCATCCGCGCAGCGACACGCCGCTGTTCAACTGGTTTCTGTACGTATACGGCATCACTCTTGTTTGTCTATTTGTGGGTGCCTTATTGGTGGCCCCGCCGCGCGAACGCGTGCTGGGAGTGAACGCACCGCCGTTGCTGAAAGCGCTCGGGACCGTGCTGGCGTTCCTGCTGCTGAACATCGAAATCGCGGACTACTTCAGTCCAGCAGGGAGCACCCTTGCGTTTGAGTTTGGAGGAAACTTTGCGCGAGATCTCGCGTACACAGTGGGCTGGGCGTTGTTCGCGCTCTCGCTCCTTGCGATCGGCATGTGGAAAATGGCACGCGCCGCGCGCTACGCCGCGCTGGCACTCCTGAGTGTGACCATGCTAAAGCTTTTCTTCCACGACCTGGCGCAGCTTGGGCCGTTGTATCGCGTTGGCGCCCTGGTCGTCGTGGCAGCGGTGGCGTTGCTGGCATCGGTGCTCTACCAACGTTTTGTCCCGGGAGGAGATCGTGCGCGGAGTGAACATTAGGATACGACTCCGGTGCTGGCTGGCGATTGTGGTTGCTGGAGTGAGCCCGCTCACGGCTGCAATCAGTCCGAAGGAGTGGAAAACCGTTCAAAGCTTCGAACTATCGGGCTCGGAACTCGTGAAGATCTCCCTCCCGGCGTCGACCTTGGATGCGGCGCGGAGCGATCTGAGCGACCTGCGAATCATCGGACCAGCCGGAACCGAAGTACCCTTTGTCATCGAAACGCCAACCCGCTCCCGCCGTGATCGGCAGGCAGCGAAAAGTTTCCGCGTCGAGCTGCTTAAGTTTGCGACCCAACTCACCATCGAGACGGGCACGTCGCGCAGCATCGATCGGATTTCGCTCTCCACTCCGGCTCGCGATTTCGTCAAAGCCGCGCGGCTCGAAGTTTCGGCCAGTGGCACGGAATGGGAATTAGCGGGCGACGGGTTTCAACTTGCGCGGCAACCGGGGCTGGACGCGGTTTCCGTGCCGCTGGGTGCGCTGCACGCCGCGTTTGTGCGGATCACGATCGATGATTCGCGCACGGACGTGATCCCGTTCACCGGAGCCGTGCTCGACCTGTTGGCAGCGGATTCCGGTCCCGTTATTCCCATTGAAAGCCGGGTCATATCACGCGACGAGTTCGCGCAAGAGACCGTGCTCACGATCGATCTGTCGGCGCGCCATCTGCCGCTTGCCTCGATGGAAATTGCCACGACTGAACCGTTGTTTGCCCGCGTCGTGAGCGTCACCCAAAATGAAATGAAGGGGGACATCTCCGTCGAACGCGGTGCGATCTTTCGATCACGGCTCCCGAATCAGCCCATGCGAGAGCACTTGGGAGTGCCGTTGGATTTCAAGACCGGCGCGAAGGCGCTGCAGCTACATGTTCACAACGGCAACGATTCGCCGCTCTCAATTACCGCGGTGAGGTTTTCCCGGCGTCCCATCTGGCTGATTGTTCCAGCCCAAGGCGCAGGCACGTACCAATTGCTCACCGGCAACGCACGGGCGACCACGCCGCGCTACGATCTCGCCCAGTTCGCCGGCGACTGGAAAGACCTGCGGGAAAGCACGGTCGCCGTTTCAGCCGCTGCATCGAACCCGGGATATCAATGGACCGACGTTCTGGGCAATGCGCCTGTCGTCGGATCCACGTTGGATGTCTCAGCCTGGCGGTTTAAAAAAAACGTCGTGACCGCCGAACCTGGAGTACACGAGCTGGAGCTCGATATGGAAGTGCTGGCGCGAGCGGAACGTAACTTCGCTGATTTACGCCTCATGCAGGGTGATCGCCAGATTCCTTATCTGCTGGAGCGCACCCCGCTTCGCCGGAGCATCGCGCTCGAGCCCCTGCCGCAGGACAATCCCAAACAACCTCAGCTGAGCCGCTGGACAATGGTTCTGCCGTTCGCGGCCTTGCCCGTGCAGCGGATCAATCTCGCATCCTCCACGCGGCTTTTCAGCCGAGTGGTGCAGGTCTACGAAACCATTCCAGATGCCCGAGGAGAGCCGGTTCGCCACGTCCTCTCCTCTCCGGCGGGATGGAGCAGCCGGCCTGAACAGGAGAATCCCAAACTCATGCTCGATCTAATCGATACCCCTCGAACGGACACGCTGTACTTGGAAACTGATAACGGCGACAATCCCGCGATCGCACTGGTCAAGGTTTCGGCGGAATACCCGGTCGTTCGACTCCTCTTCCGAGCAGAGGCGGGCCAGATGCAGTTCTACTATGGGAATGATGCCGTGCCGGCACCGCGGTACGATCTCGGACTCGTCGCCTCCGAATTGCTCAACGAAGATCGAACCGCTGCGACGCTCGGGCGCGAGGAACCGACAAATCCATCCAAGCGTGCATTTCGGAGCAGTCCGAAGGGCGGAGTCATGCTTTGGTCATCTTTGGCGCTGGTCGTGGGCGCACTCCTGTTCGCGATTGCACGACTGCTGCCCAAACCGCCGGCAGACTAATCCCACTTTCGCCTCGCGGCTAGTCCGGACGGTCCATTGAAAACGTGTGGTCTGTAGTGGCGTAGAAATTACCACCCATGCGGCCAATCAATTTTAACTTGGCTGGATCCGGCAGGCCGTTCTCGCCCAGAACATCGTCCCGGATATGAGCGAGCAGAATCCGCCCAAACACGACATTGGCGGCAAGCGGGCCTTCGCCGATTTGCACGATCCGGTCCAAGCGGCATTCGAATGCGACGGGCGCGTCCGCGACGCGGGGAGGACGAACGCGTTGAGATGAAATGCTTTGAATTCCAAAATGCGAAAACTCGCTTTCTCCATAAGGCAGAGTGGCGGAGGTCTGATTCATCGCCTCGCCAAGCTCCGCCGAAACCAAGTTCACGACGAACTCTGGCAGGAGCTCAATATTCCGGACGGTATCTTTCTTGGCGCCCAGCCGGTCGTTGACCGGAACGAACATCAACGTGGGCGGATTGGCCGTCACACCTTGAAAGAAGCTGAACGGCGCGAGATTTGTGCGGCCATCCAGACCGATGGTCGAAACCCACGCGATGGGTCGGGGTAAAATCGTGTGAATCATCCACCGGTAAGCATCGCGGGCGGGTATTGTAGAAAAATCCAGTTGCATGAGTGGCGGCGGTTCGGCGGTTAAAGTAACGTGGTTTGAAGCCTGCACAGGCAAGGTTTCGCCGAAGGTGATCCGTCCTCCCGTCTTCTTCAGGCTTTAAATGTTGCACCCTTGCATTAGCGTCGAGTCATTGAGCGACGTAGCTTCGCCGATACCTCTGCCCTAGAACTGCCCTTGAACGTTTCCATCGAAAAGAAAATCGCGGCTGGGTTCAGTGTCGCCGTCTTCGTGCTGCTTTTCGTGGCCGGTGCAACTGCTTGGAACGCGCGGCGTTTCGACGATACGTTTCGGCGCGTTGACCACACGCATGAGGTACTGACGCTGCTCGAGCAGACCCTGATCGGTATCCTTAGTATGCAGACAAGCACGCAGGGATACGTTCTCACCGGGAATGAGACCATGCTCGCGCCTTACAATGGCGGCATCAAAATCGTGGCCGATTCGCTTCAGCGTATGCGCGGACTCACGGAGGATAACGCGCGGCAGCACAATCGCCTTGAGCGGCTCGATCCGTTGGTGGCGCGCGCAGCCGAGATCATGCAGGACCGCATCACCGCGCGGCGTGAACGCGGACTGGAGTCGGTCAATGAGGCCGAAACGTTCATCGCCGGTCAGGAAGTGGTGGAGCAAATCCGTGCGTTGATTTTGGATATGGAGCATGACGAGCGGAAGCTGCTCGATGAGCGCGTCGCGAGCACCCGGTCGGCCGCGCGCGCGACGTTCGAAGCGACGGCCTTTGGCGGATTCTGTGCCTTGACGTTTATCATCGGGTCCGGGCTGCTGGTGCACCGCGACTTTCGCCAGCGGTTGCGGGCCGAGGAGTTGTTGCGCAAGAGCCAGCGCATGTTCGAACGCCTGTTCGACAATGCGCCGGACGCGATCCTGCAGGTCAACCGAGCCGGCCATATCGTTCGCGCCAACAAACAGGCGGAGGATTTGTTTCGCTGGAGCAGCTCGGAGTTGAATTCGGAAAAGATCGAACGCGTGTTGCCCCAACGGCTGTACAGCCCGGACGGTGGCCACCTCTCAGCTTATTTCGCCGAGCCTCGCACGCGCGTGATGGGAGCGGGCAGCGAGCTTTGTGGTCGACGGAAAGACGGTTCGGAATTTCCCGTCGATATCATTCTTAGCCCGTTGGAAACAGACGAGGGGGTTCAAGCCCTGGCCGTGATCCGTGACATTTCTTCCCGTCGGACCAACGAAGAGAAAATCCGCAGCCTGAACATGGATCTGCAACTGCAGAACGCCCGGCTGGAAATCGCGAATAAGGAGTTGGAATCATTCTCGTATTCGGTGTCCCATGACCTGCGGGCGCCGCTGCGGCACATAGACGGCTTTGCTGGACTACTCACGAAACACGCTGACGCCGTCCTCGATGAGAAAAGCCGGCGTTTCATCACCGTCATTTCGACGTCCGCCAAGCGCATGGGCCAGCTGGTTGATGATCTGCTCACGTTCTCGCGCATGGGCCGGGCCCAGATGCAACTCGGTGAAGTTGACCACGCGCAACTCGTCACCAGCGTCGTAAGAGATGGTGGATACGACCGAAGCGCACTGATCAAATGGCACATCAACCCGCTACCGCGCGTCACGGGAGATCCCGCAATGCTACGTCAAGTTTGGTTCAACCTAATCGACAATGCGGTCAAGTACTCGAGCCATAGTCCCGCGCCCGAAATCGAAATTGGCAGCCGCGTCGACGCCGCCGACACGAATGAGCAGATCTTTTTTATCCGCGACAACGGAGTTGGCTTCGACATGAAATACGCCGCCAAACTGTTCGGCGTATTTCAACGGCTGCACTCGGAGTCCGAATTTGAAGGCACCGGGATTGGATTGGCCAATGTCCGGCGCATCATCACACGGCACGGTGGCCGAACCTGGGCCGAAAGTGCCGTGGGCGCCGGCAGCACTTTCTACTTCTCACTGCCACTGCACAACGCGGTCTCCCCCTCGTACTGATGTCCTCGTCAACCATTTTCCGCCCCATCCTCCTGGCAGAGGACAACGGGAACGACATCGAACTCATCCTTGCCGCGTTTGCTGAAGCCAAACTCGCAAACGAGATCGTCGTGGCGCAGCATGGTGAGGCGGCATTGGATTTCCTGTATCGACGCGGCGCGCACGCGGGCCGAAGATCGGCTCAGCCGGCATTGGTGCTGCTGGATTTGAAAATGCCCCGGGTGGATGGGCGGGAGGTCCTGCGACAGATGCGGCAGGATCCGAATCTGCAGACGATCCCGGTCGTGATCCTGACATCCTCAAAAGAGGAGAGCGACTTGATGCAGACGTATGAGCTCGGCGCCAATGCGTACGTCGTGAAGCCGGTAGCCTTCGACGAATTCATCAACTCAGTCAGCAAAATCGGGACCTTTTGGGCCCTGCTGAACGAATTGCCGACCACTACAATCGGCGAATTGGAACCTTCACCCGACGAGCCATGAGGATCCTACACCTCGAGGATAATCGCGATGATGCCGATCTGGTGCGGGAACTTCTCACGCACGAATGGAGCGAGTGCGAAATCGCGCTCGTCGCAACGAAAGAAGAATATACCCATCAGCTGGCCGCCGGTGATTTTGACCTGATCCTGTCCGACTTTTCGCTGGTGCGATTCGATGGCGGCGAAGCACTGAAACTCGCGCAAGCCAAGGCCCCAGACATTCCTTTCATCTTCCTCTCGGGCAACATTGGTGAAGACCGCGCGATCGAGGCGGTCAAAGCAGGCGCGGAAGATTACGTGCTGAAGGACCGCGTGAAACGCCTGGTGACGGCCATTCGTCGGGCCTTGCGCGAAAGGGAGGAACGCAAGCGGCTTCGCGTGATGGAACTGGATCGAGAACGGTTGTCAGCCATTCTTGAGCACACGCCCGATTTCGTCGGCTTGATTTCCCCCAAAGGCCGCGTGCTTTACCTGAATGGTGCAGCCCGCGGGATGTTGGGCATGACGGACGGACCGTTGCTTGAAAAATTGGACGTGTCATTCCTGCATCCGCCAGAAGTCGTCGATCGACTGCTCGCAGAAACACTCCATACCGCTGCGCAGACCGGCAGTTGGACGGGCGAAAGCGTACTTCTGACTCATCAAGGAGGGAGACTTCCCGTTTCGCAGGTCCTGATGGCGCATCGCGACGCTGATGGTGAGCTGCAGTATTTTTCGACCATCATGCGCAACCTGACTGCGCGGAAGCAGGCTGAGGCGCTCGTGAACGGTCAGAATCAAGTTCTGGAGATGATTGCCGGGGGTGAGCCCCTCGCAGAAACGCTCACAGCATTACTGCGCTTTATCGAGCAACAGAGCGACGACATCATTTGTTCGATTCTCCTGCTGGAAGACGAAGGACTGCGGCTTAGGCACTGCGCCGCACCAAGACTGCATCCCGACTACAAACAAGCGGTCGACGGTCTACCAGTCGGTCCGGTCAGCGGTTCATGTGGTACGGCGGCATTTAGACGAACCGCCGTGCTTGTTGAAGACATCACGACCGATCCCCTTTGGGCGGATTATCGAGAACTGGCCGCGGCCCACCAGCTGCGAGCGTGTTGGTCGACGCCTATTTTCGATGAACATCATCGGATGCTGGGAACGTTTGCGGTTTATCGGAGCGAGCCCGGTCCTCCCACCGAGCACCACCGCCGGCTCATGGATATCGGAATTCACGTGGCGGCGATCTGCCTCGGTCGGCACGAAACCGAGCGGAAGCTGCGTGATCAGGCCAATATCCTCAACAAAGCAGGCGATGCGATTGTCGTGACGGATACGCACAACCGGGTCACCTTTTGGAACCAAAGCGCGGAACGCACGTTCGGATGGACATCCAACGAGGCAATGGGCCGGGAGGACTTGGAGCTATTTGGCTCGAGTGCGAACGCAGAGCTCAGAGCCGCGCGCATCGCCACGGAGCAGAACCTGGAATGGCGGGGCGAGATCAAGCTACAAGACCGACATGGTCGGGCTCTCGTGATGGAAAGCCGCATCACGATGATTCGTGACGACAGCGGTCGCGCTCAAGGCCGGCTTTCAATCGCCACCGACGTGACTGCAAAAAAGCGCATCGAGGAACAGTTTTTTCGCGCGCAGCGACTGGAGAGTCTTGGCATGCTGGCCGCGGGCATCGCTCACGATCTGAATAATGTGCTTTCCCCAATTCTGCTCGCCGCACCGATGTTGCGCGATCATGCGACAGACCCTTCGGATCTCCGGATGCTGAGCACGTTGGAAAAAAGCGCCGAACGAGGCGCAGCATTGGTGCGTCAGATTCTTGGATTCGCCCAGGGTGCGGACGGGGAACATCGCCTCTTGCAGGCAAAGCACTTGCTCCGCGACGTTGCGACGTTTGTCAGCGAGACGTTCCCGAAGTCGATTCGGTTCGAGAGCGTTATCCCCAACAACCTTTGGCGCGTGAAGGCGAATCCGTCGCAGTTGCACCAGGTGCTGCTGAATCTTTGCGTGAATGCGCGGGACGCGATGCCCGAAGGTGGCACCTTGACGCTGACGGCGCAAAACCAGCTCCTCGACGAACAAACTGCGACCGAGCACGAAACCGGCCGGCCGGGATCGTTCCTGGTTATCCACGTCGATGATACGGGTAGCGGCATCGCTCCCGACATTCTCGCGAGAATCTGGGAACCGTTTTTCACCACCAAAGCAACCGGCAAGGGCACCGGCCTCGGGCTATCCACCGTGCGCGGCATTCTGGATAGCCACGGCGGCTTCGTTACGGTCCGCACCAGCTTGGGCAAAGGCACGAGCTTCCAAATCTTTTTGCCCGCTCTTGATAACTCACTTGAGCCCGGAGGAAGTGCTGCGCCGATACCGGCTGTGCCGCGCGGTGCGGGCGAGCTCGTCTTGGTGGTCGATGACGAAGCCAGCATACGCAACATGTGCGCCACGATCCTTTCTCGGCACGGCTATCGCGTCCTCACCGCGGCAGATGGCGCCGAGGCGATCGCGCTGTTCGCGCCCAGGAGCAAGGAGATCCGGCTCGTCATTACGGATGTGAGCATGCCGAACCTGGACGGCGCGGCGCTGGCGGGCGTTATTCGCCGGCTGAACTCGGAAGTGAAAATCATCGCAGTATCCGGACTTGGCGCAGGCGGCGGCGGCGAACTGCCGACACAAGTTTTTACTTCTACCTTCCTGCTAAAACCGTTCCGGCCCGATGCCTTGCTCAATCTTGTTCATCAGGTTCTGGAATCATCCACGAAGCCGTAGTCCCCAGCCGATCTTAGATCGTACATCGGCTTGGAGCGACCCTCCAAGCCTGACCGTGGGACCGCGACGGCCGGCGAATTCCCTTGCACTCACAACTTTATCATGCGTCCTTCACGAGCATCGTTAGAGAAAGCGTTAGATGACAGTATCTGGTGAGTCGTAGGCTGAGCGTTTGGCTTAAGTGATGATTTCGAAACCCAAGGTGGGAACGGACTGGCAGCGGACGGTGGATCTACGAGACATC
>JBDSSD010000103.1:0-40927 GCA_039928945.1 Opitutus sp.
CCGAAGCGCTCGGTCTGATCGAAAAAAGCGGATTGAACCGGACCACCGCGCTCGAAGTCCTGACGGGTGGCGCGCCCGGCAGTCCGCTGGTCAAATTGCTGACCACCCGCATGACGAAGCCCGACTATACTCCGAATTTTCTGCTGCACCTCATGGCGAAAGATCTTTCCTACGCGGCCGAGGAAGGTCGGCAGCGCTCCGTCGAACTCACCACGGCGGCCGCCGCGCTGGGCGTATTCAATCGCGCCATTGCCGCCGGTCACGGCGACAAGGACATGTCGGCCGTCGTCGAGCCGCTGCGTGAAGCCAACGCATGAGTCTCCCGCTGGAAACGGTTGGCCATCGTCCCGGAGCGCTCGTGGCTTCGATTCGCGGCGCGATTCGTCGTGCGGCTCCGGGTGCTCAGGTCCGCTAAAAGGTCGTTCACCGGCTCAGAAAATCAGGTAAACAAGGCGCGTCTCATCATTGACCAGACCGCCACGCGCCGCACACGCTCACCCTTCTCCCCACTCTCACGAGCACTTCATTCATTTATATGACCTCCTTTCCCGTTCTTCTCGATGGCACCTGGCGCGCGGCGCAGGCTTCCGGCACCTTCCGTTCTGAAAATCCCGCAACGGGCGAAGCGCTGCCGGGCGAATTCCCCATCAGCACGTGGGCCGATTGTGACCTGGCGCTGAATGCGGCGGTCGCTGCGGCCGTTGTTTTGCGGCGCACACCCTCTGAGCAAATCGCGCAATTCCTCACGACGTACGCGGAACGCATCGAAGCGCGCGCGGCGGAGTTGGTTGACTGTGCCAATGCGGAAACCGCTTTGCCGAAAGCTCCACGTCTGTCGGCGGTCGAATTGCCCCGCACCACGGGCCAGCTGCGCCAGGCCGCGGCGGCGGTGCTCGAAGGTTCATGGGCGCTGCCCACCCTCGATACGAAGCTCAACATCCACTCGATGCTCGCGCCGCTCGGCCCGGTCTGGGTGTTCGGACCGAACAATTTCCCCTTTGCCTTCAACAGTGTCGCCGGAGGCGATTTCGTTGCCGCGATCGCAGCGGGCAATCCGGTCATCGCGAAAGCCAACTCCTCGCATCCTGGGACGACACGCCTGCTGGCCGAAGAAGCCTTGGCCGCCGTCAAGTCCGCCGGGTTGCCACCGGCCACGGTGCAACTCCTGTATCGCACGGGTCATGCCGATGGAGAACGCCTCGTCGCCGATGCCCGTACGGGATCCGTCGGATACACCGGCAGCCGCCACGCGGGGCTGAAGTTGAAAGCGGCCGCGGACGCCGCCGGAAAACCGATCTACCTCGAACTCTCCAGCGTCAATCCGGTGATCATCCTCCCGGGCGCTCTCGCCGAGCGCGGCGCAAAAATCGCCGAGGAGTTCACCGCCAGTTGCCTGATGGGCACCGGTCAGTTTTGCACGAACCCGAGCTTTGTCGTCATGATCGCCGGAGAGAAAACCGAGGAATTCGTGGGCGCCGTTCGCCAGCGATTCGACGCCGCTCCGCCCGCGCCGTTGCTCTCGTCGGCGGTCCATCGCGCGCTGGCCTCCGCTGTCGAAACGTTGAAACGTGCCGGGGCCGAGTTGGTGACGGGAGGCCGGTCGGTGGAAAAGCCGGGCTACCATTTCGCCAACACCCTGCTGCGCGTTTCTGGAAAACATTTCCTGACCAACGCTGAACAGTTGCAAACCGAAGCCTTCGGCAATGCCTCGCTCTTCGTAATCGCGAGCGACCTCAAGGAGGCTGCCACGATCATCAACCGCCTGGATGGGAATCTCACGGGCTGCGTCTACTCCGATACCACCGGAGCCGACGAAGCCGCG
This sequence comes from Opitutus sp., assembly GCA_039928945.1. Classification (GTDB taxonomy): domain Bacteria; phylum Verrucomicrobiota; class Verrucomicrobiia; order Opitutales; family Opitutaceae; genus Opitutus. Next base: position 1,823 of record JBDSSD010000103.1, read on the forward strand.
TATGCCGAACTCGCTCCGCTGCTGCGCGAACGCGTCGGACGCCTCTTGAATGACAAGATGCCGACAGGCGTGGCGGTCAGCTCGGGCATGAACCATGGCGGACCGTATCCGTCGACCGGGCACCCCGGATTTACCGCCGTCGGCATTCCAGCGTCGTTCCGTCGCTTTGCCGCCTTGCACAGCTTCGACAACGTGCGTCCTCACCGGCTGCCGGTGGCGCTGCGCGATGCGAACCCGAACGGGCGCATGTGGCGACTGATCGATGGAAGCTGGAGCCAATCCTCGGTCTCGCGGGCGACGTGAGGTCGTCGGCCTCTCTCGAGTCTCCGCCATCGTTACCCCGCGCGCGCTCCTCCCGATGAAGCCGTCATCTCGCCTCAGGAAATCTGCCCTGTGGATCGCCGCTGCTTTGTCGCTCGGCGCGATAAACAGCGGCCATGCCGCTGAAGGACCGATCGCGGCGCCGGTCGAGCTCAGCCCTGCGGTTCTTCCAGGCAAGGGGTTGGCGCAGCATCCCTTCCTCTACGCCGGTGAATGGGATCATCGGTACCCTGACCAAACGATGTTCGTGGTGCGCGACGGCAAGGTCGCCTGGACGTATTCGATCAAGCTCAAGGATGATGCCGGACAAATTCAGGAATTTAGCGACGCGACGCTGCTCTCGAATGGAAACATCGTGTTCGCTCGAAAGACCGGAGCCGCGCTCGTCAGCCCGGAGAAAAAGATTCTGTGGAATTACGACGCGCCGCCGGGCTTCGAGGTCCACGTTGCCCAACCCATTGGACTCAACCGCGTGATGCTCGTGCAAAACGGCAACCCGGCGAAAATGATGATGGTGAACATTGCGACGGGGAAAACCGAGACGGAGTTCAAGTTGCCGGTGGGGAATCCCGCGGGAACTCACGGCCAATTCCGAAGAGCTCGCATGACGCTCGCGGGCACGTTGCTCGCCGCGCACATGGACAACAATAAAGTGGCCGAGTACGACATGAGCGGCAACGAAGTCTGGGCGCTCGCCGTGTTGTCTCCCTGGGCAGCCGTCCGACTCAAAAACGGCAACACGCTCGTCACGAGCAATCGCGGCTTCGTCAAAGAATTCAGCCCGAAAGGTGATGTCGTGTGGGAGTTCAGTCAGCAGGACGTCCCCTCGATCAAGCTCTTCAACTTCCAGGAAGCGAACCGGCTCGCCAACGGCAACACCGTGATTTCGTGTTGGTGTCCGGGCGCGTTGAAGGACCCGAAAGACTGGCCAAACTCCGTACAAGTGATCGAAGTCACGCCGCAGAAAAAGTTAGTATGGGCACTGCGATCGTGGGACGCCGACGCAAATCTGGGGCCCGCCACCTGTATTCAATTGCTGGACGAACCCGGCAAGCCTGAGGACGGAGATCAGCAACGTTAGCCGTCCGCACTTGGTTCATGGTTAGCTGCTTACCGTCCTGCTCTCCATGTGGTTCCTGATCTTGGTCCGACTACGATGGCTGATCACGGTGGCGGCGATCACGGGTTGCGTTGCCCACGCCGCGGACGTGCCCACGACGGAGCGCAAGTATCTGTCAGGTCATGGACCGAGCGATGCCGTGCCCTGGGATTTCTCGGTCACCGCTGGTCGCCGCGCAGGTGAATGGGCCACGCTCCCTGTTCCGTCCAACTGGGAGCAGCACGGATTTGGTGGCTACGATTACGGCGAGCAGGTGCGGAAGAACAACGAGCACGGTCTGTACCGGCTGAAATTCACCGTGCCAGAAGAGTGGAAAGGCCGGCGCATTCGACTCGTATTTGAAGGCGTCATGACTGATGCCACCGTCAAAGTGAACGGCCACGCCGCAGGCCCGACGCATATCGGTGCATTTTATCGTTTTCACTATGACGTGACGGCGGTGGTTAAACTCGGCGGCACCGCCGAAAATCTGCTGGAGGTCGATGTGGCCAAGACCTCCTCGGATCCTCTCACGGACGCAGCCGAGCGGAGTTCCGACTACTGGATTTTTGGCGGCATCTTCCGCCCGGTCTGGTTGGAGTCGACCCCGCTGCAGGCGATCGAAAATGTCGCGATCAACGCGCTGGCGGATGGCACGTTCAAGGCCGACGTGACCCTCAACTCCGTGCGTGACGCCACCGTGCTTGAAGCTCAGATACTGTCCGTTGACGGAAAAGAGGTGGCTGCGCCGTTCTCAGTTCGGATTCCGGCGGGCGGTGCCGGGCGAGTTCGCGTGGCGACGCAGGTCGACTCACCGCGACGGTGGACGGCCGAAACGCCCCAGCTCTATGCGGTGCGTTTCACGCTACGGCAGGGCGACCTTGCGCTGCACACCACGACGCAACGATTCGGCTTTCGAACCTTTGAAGTGCGGGCCGGTGATGGCATTTACCTGAACGGACAACGCATTCTCCTGAAAGGAGTGAATCGCCACAGCTTTCGGCCTGAGACCGCGCGTGCGCTCAATCGTGAGGACTGCTACGACGACGTGCGGCTGATCAAGGCCATGAACATGAATTCGGTGCGGATGTCGCACTACCCGCCGGATGAAGCGTTCCTTGAAGCGTGCGATGAGTTGGGTCTCTACGTGCTCGATGAGCTGAGCGGTTGGCAGCACGCCCACGGCACCGTGATCGGACGTCTGCTCATCCGAGAGATGATGGAACGGGACGTGAATCATCCCAGCATCGTATTCTGGGACAATGGCAATGAGGGCGGGTGGAATCGCGAACTCGACAGCGAGTTCGCGCTCTATGATCCGCAACAGCGCCGCGTGCTGCATCCGTGGGAACTGCACGACGACGTCGATACGAAGCACTATCCGATCTACACGGACATCGTGAAACGACTGGAAGGTCCGCATTTGGTGATGCCGACGGAATTCATGCACGGGTTGTACGACGGCGGAGCCGGTGCAGGACTCGAAGATTATTGGAACGCGATCTCCGCCTCAAAATTCGGGGCCGGCGGATTCATCTGGGTGTTCGCGGACGAGGGCGTCGCACGGTCCGATCAGAACGGGCGGATTGACGTTTACGGCACGTATGCGCCCGACGGGATTGTCGGGCCGCGGCACGAAAAAGAAGGCAGCTTCAACACCGTGCGGGATGTCTGGTCACCGATCGAAATCGCCGCTCCCCAGCTTGACGCCCGGTTTTCCGGCAGTTTGACCGTCACAAACCGGTACGACTTTACCTCGCTCGCGCAATGCCGGTTCGAATGGAAAGTCGTTCGTTTCCCACCGCCCGCCGAGAGTAGCAGCATGAGGGTGGACCCGCTGAGTCCAACCGCTTCACCGCTCCAACCTGCCCGCGCTAAAGTGCAAACGCTGGCGGAAGGTTCGGTTGCCGCTCCCGCGATCGCGCCCCATGCCACCGGTCAGCTTCCGCTGGGGCTGCCCGAAACCTGGCGCGACGCCGACGCGATCGCGCTCACCGCCTTCGGCCCGGATCAGCAGGAAATCTGGACGTGGACCTGGCCTACGGCGTCGCTCGACCGTCACGGTGCAAACGGCAGCGCGAAAACCGAGCTCGCCACCGTTGCGCCAACGCTTGAGCAGACAAAGGGCGAAATACGGCTGACGGCCGGGGATGTCAGCGTAACCTTCGATGCGGGCACAGGCGTTCTCCGCACGATTCAGCGAGGTGATAAAACCTCTGCATTGACGAACGGTCCGCGATTGACCTTCGCGCGACCCGAGTCGGCGGGAGCAATTGCCTGGCTCACGTTCGCTCAGGAAGATCTTTCGACTCAAACGCGTCGCCTCGCACGGCCCGAACTCGCGAACGCGATTGAGGTCGAGCTCGCGTACGAAAAATCAGTTGCTTACGCCGCGTTCAAGCTCGAGCTCTCGGCCGATGGGGCCGCGTGGAAAACGATCTTCGACGGCACGCGTCGCGCAGGAGACGGAAAACGCTATAACTTTCCTCCACAAACCGTCGCCGCCATTCGCCTTTCTCACGTTCGTCGGCCTGACGGCGAGCCCATCGCGGTCAAGTCAGTCCAACTCGGCTACGCCGCGGCCCGTTTTCCCGATCCGTCCGCTCGCGCGGTCGTCACAACGGGCTCCGAGCCCGAGGGCAAATCCACCGGCGTGGGGGCGGTCTGGCTCGAAGCTCGCGGCGGCGCTGGCTTGGACCGGGTGCGATGGACGCTCCGCGCTGACGGCGCCCTTCGGCTTGATTACAGTTACCAGCTTCAGGGTGATTTTCTCTATCACGGAATTACTTTCGATCACGCCGAGGAAAAGATGACGTCGCTTGAGTGGCTCGGTCTGGGCCCCTATCGCGTGTGGCAAAATCGGTTGCGCGGGACCTGGCTCGGCCTTCATGAGCTCGCGCGCAACGACGGGCAGCCCGGTGAATCGTGGACGTATCCGGAATTCCAAGGCTACTTCGGCGGCTTGCGTTGGGCGCAGCTGCGAACCACCGCGGGACCGCTCACCCTCACCAGTTCAACGCCCAAAGCCTATTTGCGGGTGGGCACCCCGCGCATCAACCACCAGAATACGACCGTCGATTTCCCGGCCGGAGACCTGTCAATCCTCCAAGCTATTCCGGGCATCGGCTCGAAGTTTATCACCCCGGACAAATCGGGCCCCACCGGCCAGCCGGCGAAAGCGAGCGGACGCTACGAAGGTTCGCTTTCGTTCGACTTTGGGGTCGCGGCCTCGCCGAAGTGAGCAACTCGCCGCGACGAAACCGGGCGTGGTCGGCCCAATCAGATCCTCCTTGAAAATCATGAAACTCCTCCCGCTGCTTATTCCCGCAATCCTGGCCGCGTTACCCCTGCGCGCCGCGCTTCCAACGCCCGACAGCGACAACGGCGGTCTCACGCTTCCGCCGGGATTTCGCGCGCTGGTCGTGGCGGACAACCTGATCGCGGGCCGCAAAGTCGGGAACGACGGCGACCAATTGCGTTTTCTCGCCGTACGTCCGAATGGCGATCTCTACGCGAAGACGGCCCGAGGTGGGATCATCGGCTTGCGAGATAACGACGGCGATGGCCGTTTCGAGGAAAGACACGAGTTCGCCTCGGGCGGAGGCACTGGCATCGCGTTGCGCGGGGATTGGCTCTATCACTCCAGCAACAGCGCGGTGTATCGCTACAAGCTTACGCCGGGCGAGCTCGTCCCCACGAGCGTGCAGGAGACCGTCGTCGCAGGCCTGCCGGATCAACGGCAGCATGAAGCAAAATCATTCGCCTTCGGGGGGGATGGGCAGCTGTACGTCGAGATCGGTTCACCGTCCAACGCCTTCGGCAATCCCGACCGCGCCTACAATCCGCCCGGGACGGTCAGTCTCGATCCCACGGAGTTCCTCAAGACACATGGCGGATTCTGGCGCTTCGATCCCGACCGGCTGAATCAGCAGCAATCCGACGGCTTCCACTACTCCACCGGTCATCGACATGGGCTCGCCATCTCGTGGAATCGCGCGGCAGAAGCGTTTTACATCGCACTCATGGGCCGGGATCAGCTCAACGTCGTCGCACCAGAATACTATGACGAACTCGATAATGCAGAGCGCGTCTCCGAGGTGATGCACCGCCTCCACGAAGGGGCAAACTTCGGCTGGCCGTACACGTACTGGGACCCCATCAAGAAAGCGCGAATGGTCGCGCCCGAGTTCGGAGGCGACAACCGCAAGCGCGCTGATGCCGGAAAATTTGATGCACCAGTCGTCGCCTTCCCGGGCCACTGGGCACCGCTTCAACTCGCGTTCTATTACGGTGAACAGTTTCCAGCGAAATATCGGGGCAGCGCTTTCATTGCGTTTCACGGTTCGTGGAATCGCGCGCCACTGCCTCAGGACGGATTCAATATTGGATTCGTCCCCTTTGATGAGAAAGGTTCTGCGCTCGGCACGTTCGAAATTTTTGCGGCGAACGCGGGCGCAAAACGGTTCCGGATGGGCGGCGTCGCCGTCGCGCCCGACGGGTCACTCTACGTAAGTGAAACGGACGGCGGACGGATTTGGCGGATCATCTACACGGGAGAAACCTCCTCGGCCCTGCCCACGAAAAGCGCGGTTGCTTCCGTCGCGCCAGTCGATGCTGCCATCCTCCAACTTCCCGGCCGCGCGGTTTACGAGCAGTACTGCGCGCCGTGTCACATGGTGGACGGCTCCGGCGCCGGCCAGCTTCAACCCGCGCTGGCGGGCAGCAGAGTCGTCGGTGGCGATCCCGCCCAAGTCGTTGCTGTCATTCTGCACGGCCCCGCGGCGGTGCTCCCGGCTGATCGGCCGACGTACTCCAACATCATGCCCGCTTTCAACCTGCTGAACGATCAGCAGATTTCCGACCTCGCCACCTATGTGCGGAAGCGTTTCGGCGACGGAGCCTCTGCGGTCAGCCCGCCGCAGGTCGCGGCGGTGCGGAACAAATAGTTGAGTCGTCTCGATCGGCGAGACGTTCTTCAGACCGGGCCAATCGGTTCGAATTCTTGCGCCGGCCCCGCTTGAAACCGGCCCCGCGCTGACCGCCGACAGGTCCTTGGTGACACCAACCTGTTAAGGCGAAGCGATCCTGACTCGTCCTGAGGTCGCCACTAACCGGTCGCCGGCCTTTTCCGTTGACCAGCCTCGCCGGGCGCGAGACGTTTCGCACCTTATGCTCAAAGCTGGGATCGTTGGCCTGCCCAACGTAGGCAAGTCCACTCTCTTCAACGCCCTCACGCGCTCGCGCAAAGCGGAGGCCGCAAACTATCCTTTCTGCACGATCGATCCCAACGTCGGAGTCGTCATCGTACCCGATGATCGCGCGTACGTTCTGCAGAAAATCGCGAAGACAAACGTCGTCGTGCCCGCCGCCATCGAGTTCGTCGATATCGCCGGCCTGGTGGCCGGCGCCAGCAAAGGCGAAGGCCTGGGTAATCAGTTCCTCGCCACCATCCGGGAGGTGGATGCGATTGTGCAGGTCGTCCGCTGTTTCGAAGATCCGGATGTCGTTCACACGATGGGCGGAGTCGATCCCGTGCGCGACATCGAGGTGATCACGACTGAACTGGTGCTTGCGGATATGGACGCGGTCGCCAAGCGGATCGACAAGACGCAGAAGAAAGCAAAGTCGGGCGACAAGGAGGCGATCATCGAGATCGCGTTGCTCGAAAAACTTACGCCCCATCTCAACGCGGGCAAAACGGCGAACACGCTGCCGGCAACGCCCGAAGAAGTGGCGATGATGAAGCTCTTCCAGCTTCTCACCGCAAAACCCGTACTGTTCGCGTGCAACGTGGCGGAGAGCGATCTGGCCAACGCGGAGGAAAACCCCTTCGTGAAGCAAGTTGCTGAATACGTGCGCACGCACCATGACGCCGCGTATGTGCCGATCAGCGCGAAGATCGAATCCGAGTTGATCGATCTGCCACCGGAGGAGGCGAAGGCGTTTCTGAAGGATCTTGGCGTGGACGATTCAGGCGTGTCGTCGCTGATCAAAGGCACGTACGGATTGCTCGGCTTGATGACCTATTTCACCGCGGGGGAAAAAGAAGTCCGCGCCTGGACGATCAAGAAAGGCTGGAAGGCTCCGCAAGCGGCTGGCGTCATCCACACGGATTTCGAAAAAGGCTTCATCAAGGCCGAGATCGTCTCGTACAACGACCTGACGAAATTGGGAAGCGTCGCGGCCGCTCGAGACGCCGGCAAGTACCGGCTCGAGGGCAAGGAGTACGTGTTTCAGGACGGCGACGTAGCGTTGTTTCGCTTCAACAACTAGTTGGATACCCGCGCTTGAGCGCAGCGGGCGAATTCGGCCGGCAGAAACGTGGGGCGGTGAAACGGGTGAACGTCGCTCGAGCAAATGGGTTTTAAGGCCCCCCGAGCCAAGCGGGTCGGAGACCCGCTCTACTCCCCGGTAGCGCGCGGTCTTCGACCCGCGTCTGAGATGTCTTGGATATTTGATCGGGCCGCCCTGCGGTGAACGCGCAACTCATGCTCGACCGGGTTAAGCACCCGCCGATTTTGCCCTCGTTTTTGACCCTTCCGAGCGCAAACCTTTCCGCAACGATGAAACGCACCCATCTCATGCTGCTCTCAGTTGCACCGTTCTTTTCAATGTCGATGTCAGCCGCTGAATCGAGCGCGGCGGTGGATCCAGCGCACACCTGGGATCTCACCGTGTTGTACAAGGATGATGCGGCGTGGATGGCCGCGAAGGATAAAGTCGCCGCAGAGATTCCCAAAATCCAGGCGTTCCAAGGCAAGTTGGGTCAGAGTGCAGGATCGCTGCTGGCGGCGATGCAAGCCATGGAAGCCATCCGCGAGCAATTTGTCCGGCTGTCGGTGTATGCTTCGTTGCACCTCGACGAAAACACGCGCAATTCCGCCGCATTGGGCCGAACCCAAGAGGTCAGCCTGCTCGGCACTGAGTTCTCGCGCGCAACGAGTTTCGTCGACCCCGAGATTATAGAGATCGGCGGCGATCGCTTGCAGGGATTTCTCCACAGCGAACCCGGGTTGGCCCCGTTCCGCTTCACGCTGTTGGAAACCCTGCGCGCGGCTCCGCATACACTCGGCGCAGAAGCCGAGGGCGTGTTGTCCGCGACCGGTCTCGTCACGAGTGCGCCAAGTTCGCTCTACGGCATTCTGGCGAACGCGGACATGCCGTGGCCGACGATCAAATTGTCGGACGGCACTGAGGCCCGTCTCGACCAATCCGGATACGCGAAGTATCGCGCCGGACCGAATCGAGCCGATCGACAGGCTGTGTTCGAAGCGTTCTGGAAAAAATTCCGTGAGTACGAGCGCACCTTCGGCGTCGCCCTTTTCTCCCAGGTCAAAACCGATTGGTTCGAGGCGACCACGCGCAAATACCCGAGCACACTCGCGGCCGCACTCGATGGTAACAACATTCCCGAGGCGGTTTATCGAACTCTCGTGGCCGAAACGAACGCGAACCTCCCCACCCTGCACCGGTACTTCAAATTACGCGCGCGCATGCTGGGTCTGAACGATCTGCGCTATTGGGATATTTATCCGCCGATCGTCGCTCTCGATAAAAAGTTCCCGCTCGCCACGGGCCAGGCACTGGCGACCGAGGCCGTGAAGCCGTTGGGCGATCACTACCAGAAACTCTTCAAGGAGAGTCTCGCTGGTCGGTACACGCACTACTATCCGCAACCCGGCAAACGCGCCGGTGCGTACATGAACGGCAGCGTCCACGACGCGCACAGCTTCGTGCTGATGAATTACAACGACGACTACGAGTCTGTCTCCACCCTCGCGCACGAATGGGGTCACGGTTTGCACTCGCTCATGGCGAACGCCACGCAGCCGGCCACGAATGCGCGGTATTCGATTTTCACCGCTGAGATCGCGTCCACGCAGAACGAAGTTCTGCTGCTGGATCACATGCTCAAAGTGGCGCAGTCGGACGATGAGCGACTCTATTATCTCGGTTCGGCGCTGGAGAACATGCGCGGCACGTTTTTCCGTCAGGCGATGTTCGCCGAGTTCGAACTGAAGATTCACGAGATCGTCGAGAAAGGCGGCTCACTTTCGGGCCAGAAGCTGAGCGAGATTTATGGTGATCTGCTGCGACGCTACCACGGCGATGCCGAAGGCGTGCTCAAGATCGACGATCTGGTGACGGTCGAGTGGGCCTACATTCCGCACTTCTATCGTCGGTTCTACGTTTACCAGTACGCGACGTCCATCGCTGCGGGCACCGCCTTTGCCGATAAAATTTTGCGTGGTGAACCGGGCGCCGTGGACACGTATCTCGGAATGTTGAAGGCCGGCGGTTCGGATCATCCTTACGAATTGGTGAAACGAGCCGGAGTCGACTTGGCCACGCCGGCACCGTATCGCGCTCTGATTGCGCGGATGAATTCCATCATGGATCAGATTGAATCAATTTTGGCGAAGCGGCCGGCCGCGACGCCCACCGCCAGCAAGTAATTACGGCAGAACCGGTCGGATCGAGTCGGGGGCGCTCACGCGTTCTCCGTGCGCAGCGTTGCCAAACGAAGTAACGTTCCTTTTTATTCCCCTCCCACCACGGATCATCGCACCCGTCCGCGGTCTTCACCTTGTCCGACTTCACGATCGACTCTCCCGCGCCCGGCGCTTCCGCCGTCCCGCTGCCCACTGAAGCAGCGATGGACTCGTCGATCCTGCGCGTGTTGATGGACACGATCCCGGACCGGATTTATTTCAAGGATCTGGAGAGCCGCTTCGTCCGCGTGAACCGGGCGTATGCGCAATGGCACGGGATGACGGCGGAGGAACTCCTTGGGAAATCGGACCGCGACTTATTTGCCGCCGTCCACGCGGACGTCGCGATGGCAGAAGAGCAGGAAATCATCCGCAGTGGCATTCCCATGGTGGCGAAGGTGGAGAAGCTGACGATGAAGGATGGCACGATTGCGTGGGGCTCGGCCACGAAGATGCCATGGAGGTCCGAGAACGGAAAAGTCATCGGCACCTTCGGGCTGACCCGGGATGCAACGGCGGTGAAGCAGGCGGAGGAAAAACTCGTCGAGGAGCGCAATCTGCTCCGCACCATCATCGATCACCTGCCTGCGCGTATTTACGTCAAGGACACGGCTTCGCGCTATCTGCTGAACAATCTCGCCCATCTCGCGATGCTCGGATTGCAGCGGCAGGAGCAGGCGACGGGCCGGACGACGCTGGACTTTTTCCCCAATGAACGGGGACGGCAGGCTCTGCTGGACGATCAACAGGTCCTGAATTCCGGCCAATCGATCATCAACCAGGAAAAATCTGATTTCGGCGCCGGCCAGGAATTGCACTGGTCGCTGACCACAAAAGTTCCGCTTTCGGACCTGAAGAACCACATCATTGGTCTCGTCGGCATCAGCCATGACATCACGCGACGCAAGATCGCGGAGGGCGAGTTGCAGCGCCGGACGTTTGAAATGGAGACGGACGTCACGATGGCGCGGCAAGTTCAGGAAACATTTCTGCCGCGAACGTATCCGATCTTTCCGCGCGGTGTCCCTGCCGAGTCGAGTTCGCTCCGCTTCGCCCACCGCTACATTCCCGCGACGACTCTGGGCGGAGATTTCTTCAACATTTCCCAACTCTCCGACACCAAGTGCGGAGTGCTGATCTGCGACGTCATGGGCCACGGCGTGCGTGCCGGATTGCTGACGGCGCTGATTCGCGGAGTGGTGGGTGAGTTGGGCGAACGCGCCGAAGACCCGCGGCACGTCCTCGCGGAAATCAATCTATGCCTGGCGCCGGTGCTGGAGCGGACCGGTCAGCCCGTGTTTGCCACGGCGTTTTTCGGCGTGATCGACACGGTGGCGGAAACGTTGACGTATGGTAACGCGGGCCATCCTGCTCCGCTCATCCGCCGCGGCAGCTCGGGCTCCGTGATGCGCCTGTCGTCCTCGGACCCGGAACCAGCGGCTGGTCTCATTCCGAAATTTTCGTACACCCGGCGGGAGTGCGTGTTCTCGGCGGGTGACTTGCTGCTCGGCTACACCGACGGCGTGATCGAAGCACCCGACGCCGATGGCGAGTTCTACGGTGACTCACGGCTCAGCTTGCTGGTCGCCCAGGATGTCAGCCTCAGCAGTGATGAGGTCTGCACGTTGATCGTGGACGAACTTGCCCGTTACAGCGGGACCAACGTGTTTGACGACGACGTGTGCATCGTGGCCATCGAGTCTACCGGCACGACCTGCGTCGTTCAGCCGGTGTCGTACGATATTTGATACGGCGCGGGAAAGCCCGCTCCGTCGGAGCGTCCGAGGCCAGTAAGGCCCATGCTTCGCAGGTGTAGAGCTTGATCGATCCGCGCCAGCTGCGCTTCGCGGTTCACGACCGCGTGAACGCTTTCACAGCGACACCCGCCGCGCTCAAAGCAGTCCGCAGCCGATGCACAAAGGTGACTGCATTCGAGGCATCGCCATGCACACAGATGGTGTCAGCCTTCACTGGAATTTCCGTGCCATCGACCGTGCGAACCATTCCGGTTTCCACCATCTGCAAGACCTGGGCGACAACCTCCTCTTCGTTTCGGATGAGGGCGCGAGGATCAGTCCGCGGGGTAAGCGAACCATCGCCTCGGTAGGTTCGATCGCCGAAAACCTCCTCGGCGACCGTGAGCCCGCACGCCGCGCCCGCTCGAATCAGTTCACTCCCGGCGAGACCAAACAGGATCAAGGAAGGATCAACCGCGCGGACCGCCTCAGCGACAATCAACGCAGTGGTGCGATCACGTGCGGCAAGATTGTACAACGCTCCGTGTGGCTTGACGTGTCGGACGGCGCAGATCCCGCGTAAGCGCTCGACTTGCTCGATTACGATAGCCCGCAGCGCATTCGGTCGCATCGAGATTTCCCGGCGTCCGAAATTTTCGCGATCAGCAAATCCGGGATGGGCTCCGATGCTGACGCGGGATGCTTGCGCGAGCCGAACCACCTCCCGCATCACCGCGATGTCGCCGGCGTGCGCCCCGCACGCGATATTGGCCGAGCTGATGAAGGGCATGATCGCGCCGTCGTCGCCCACGCCTTCTCCGAGATCACAATTCAGATCGACGCTCCTCATGAGGCGCCATTCCGTTTACCTCGGATTTTCTCGATCAATCCTTCACGCAAAATCGCCATCGCGTGGTCGCGGCTGAGGGCGAGTTGGTGCGCCTCGTCGATCGTCACTTCCTGGAATCGCAAGGTATCTCCCGGCCGAAGTTGAGCCAGCAACGGCCGATCAACACAGATGACGTGCGCACCGTGCGGATACCCGCCGATGGTCTGCGCATCGGCCATGAGCACCACCGGCTGACCATTGGGAGGGACTTGCACCGTTCCCGGTCCCACCGCCGTGGAAATCATATTCTCGGCAGCCGGCGGCACCAGCCGTGGGCCGGAAAGTGTGATGCCCATGCGATCGAACTTCGGCGTCACTTTGAACTCCGAACTGAACAGAGGGTCAGCCCACTCGGACGCGTTCGAAGGTCGCATCGCACGGATCACAACGGTGGATCCGTACGCTGGCAGGATCCGCGGATCGATGCGCCATGAACTTCGGAAAATTTCGGAAAGATCGCGCGTAGCCTCATTCACGCCGACCGGCAGCCGATCGCGATCATGCAACGCGCGCCCCTCGAAGCCACCCCACCCGCCTCGTAGATAGGTGCTTCGGCTTCCGAGCACTAATGGAACATCGATCCCTCCGGCCACGCTCACGTACCCGCGACACCCTCGCACGCACGCGCCGAGATCCAACTTCGTACCTGCAGTCATGTGCAAGGGCTGCCAGCTGGACACCCCCTCGCACTCAGCGCCGCAAACAGCGATCAGCGCATCCGCAGAAAATTCCAGCGCAGGTCCCACCAGCGTAAACTCAAGGGCCGCCGCGTTCTCTGCATTGCCGACGAGCGAATTGGCCAGCCGCAAGGCGACGGGATCCATTGCGCCGCTGTGGGGAACCCCGATCCCGCGATAGCCAGTGCGACCGAGGTCCTGCACCGTTGTTTGCATCCCCGCCCGGAGAATGGTCATTTCCATGTAGAGAACTCCTCCGGCGTGATCTGAAAAAACTGCACCCGATCGCCCACCCGCAACAACGCCGGGTTTTCGCTGGCCAGTTGGAGCAATGGCTTCGGCGTACGACCGATCAATTGCCAGCCGCCCGGACTGCTCAGCGGATAGATGCCGGTTTGCTGCCCGCCAATGCCAACCGAACCCGCTGGCACCATCGTCCGGGGACTCTCACGGCGCGGAGTGTGGAGCTTCGGCGATAGACCGCCCAAGTACGGAAACCCCGGAGAGAAACCGATCGCGTAAACGCCGTACTTTCCCTCGCTGTGGATTGAAACCACTTCGTCTCTCGTCAGCTTGCAGTGTCGCGCGACCTCCTCGAGATCGGGCCCATATTCGCCGCCGTAACACACCGGAATTCGGACGACGCTCTGCGCGTCCCGTGATTGACTGGACTCCAGATTTGCGCGCAACAAATCGGGCCACCGGTGTTCGATTTTCGCGAGCGCTTCCTCCACGATCCGGCAGACGCGTTGGTACGGCGGCTCGGGTGTGGCGCCAGCCGGAACGATTTCGTAGAAGACAGTGACGGTCGCGTAGGCGGGAACAATATCGATAATTCCCGGCGATTTTACGCGTTCAAGTTCCGCGACCAACGAACGCACCCGAAGCAGAGTCGTTTCGTCGATCGCGTTGCCCAACGTGACCACCACGGCCGAGTCACCCAAGGGGGCAAGCGTCATGGCGAAACCATGATGGGCTGGTGCCCGGAAACAAAATAAAAAAGCCCGGGCCGCGCGAGCGGACCGGGCTTAACGAATCGCGCTCAGCGCGTCTCGACCAAAGCAATGGGTGCTGCGACGCAGAATTCAAGCGGCGCACGGCCGGCGGCGAACGCGGGCTGAATCGGCGCTTCCGGTTGCAGTCGGAGCCGTCCACGCACCGGCGTGGTCTGCGCGAGAACCGTGGCACCGCGGTTGGCCCGGACCTCATACACCTCGGTCAACGCGATGCCTGTGCCCCCTGCTGCGCCCGTGATGACCGTGGAATAGGCCCCCGGCGGCAGCACCAGCAGCAACGCTGCTTCGTTCGCGTTACCGATCGAGAAGCCCGTCGATGGGATGTCCGCAGACGCGAAACCGGTCGCGAAATCATCATTCGTCAGAATCTCGGTCCCGTTCCGATCATGCAGTGACAGCATCGGGTTGGCCAACGCACCGGCTACGCCGAGCGCCGTGAGGGACGGACCCTTGGCCGTGATCAAGACCCGAACTGGCTCGTTTCCGCCGATCACGAAGCCGCTGATGAGCGCCTGATCTCCGGCGCCGACGAAGCCACGCGCCGACATGTTGGCGAGCCGGGCAATATCAATCTCATCGGTGGCTTGAACTTGTCCGCGGATCTCTCCGCCCGGGAAGAGATTACTGTGGATGTTGAGGTAGGCGCCGCCCGTGAGGAGCCTCATCGTGTCGCCGAGATACGTCTGATTCTGGAGCGACAAACCATAAGCGGTCCCGGTTTTCGTGTAGACCGCCGCGCCGCCGAGGTTGTGGACGACCGGACCCGCGACTCCCGGCGCAGCTTCATGGTAGTGCGAACCCGAAAGGGTGTTGGTGAAGTTATACACGTTCATCCGGGTCGAAATCTTGTTGGTGCCCGGATCGTAGCTGATGTACGCGGCGGCGTAGGCCTTGCTGGTGTTGACCGGCGTCTCGTGTGCATTGTCGAGCACTGCCACCAGGCGCTTCGGTTGCGCGATCAATTGCCCGCGGATTTCTCCACCAGGGTACGCAGAGGTGTGAAAGTTAAGGTACGCACCGTTCCGCAGGAGCGTCAGCGGTGTGCCGTTGTGGCGAATGCCGAAAAACGTCGTGGTGACGTACTCACCGTTACGCCGGTATTCCACCTCGCTGCCCAGGTTAGTCACCACGGGACCTGCTACGCCTGGTGCTCCTTCGTGAATATGCGACGCGCTGATGATGGCCGCGAAGCTGTTGATGGTGATCGCCAGATCGAAGGTGTTGGTGGCGATATCGTACAGCAACACCGCCGAACCGACGCCGGTCGAGGTACTTCCCGTGGTTTCCTGCGCTGAATTAATCGTGGCGCGAAACTCGATGGTTTGCGCGTGAGTGGAGACAAGGCCAACGGCGGTCAAAGCGCCGGCGAAACATAAACCGCGAAGCATACTGGTTTTCATTGGGTCTGGACCCTGTGCGCCGGAGAAATCTGGACCGAGTGTGCGTAGCGGTCCGGCAGATCAGGTAACCGAGCTTAGGACGTCCGCTTGCAAGGAAGCTAAGTTTGAAAGGTAACAGACCCGACAGAATCCGCCCGAACGGAGGATTGGGTTGCAGTTTCGACCGAGAAAGCCTGATTGATGGCGTTTCATGTCCTTGCGTCTTGCTCCCCTATCACTGGTCCTGCTCGTCCTGTTGTCGGCGTGCCGAGAACCCAAAGTGTCGAGCTATCGCGTGCCGAAGGAAACGCCCGAACCGCTTCCGCCGATCCTCACTGGCGCGCTCCCAGCCAACTCAACACCTGCAGCCGCGAATTCCGGCAACATGGCGTCGACGGCCGTACCCACCGCGAGCGGTGAAGGTCTCGCCTGGACCGCGCCTGCGTCCTGGCGGGTAAAGCCTGCCTCAGCGATGCGCAAAGGGAGCTATTCGGTACCGGGGGCCGATGGCACGGAGGCCGATTTATCCATCACGGCATTTCCGGGTGACGTCGGCGGGGCGCTTGCCAACGTCAACCGCTGGCGCGGGCAACTCGAACTCGCGCCGTTGGCCGAATCGGACTTGGAGTCTGCGCTCACCCATTTGGATATCGACAGCTTGCATGCGGACGTCGTGGAGTTTGCGAGCGCGTCGTCCGCCAAATCGCAGCGCATGATCGGGGCGATCGTACCCTTCGAAGGCGCGACATGGTTCTTCAAATTAACCGGCCCTGACGCGCTCGTGGCGCACGAAAAACCGGCGTTCCTCAACTTCTTGAAAACCATCAAGGCGTCCGCGCCCGTGCAGCGATGAACGACACCGTTCGGCAGTTTCGAAATTTCTTCGTCTCAATGCGACTGACGGTCGTGTTGTTGGTGCTGTCGATGCTCCTGATTTTCATCGCCACGTTGGATCAGGTGAACCTCGGGATTTGGGCGGTGCAGGAAAAGTACTTCCGGTCGTTCTTTGTCCTCTGGCGAGTTCAGGACATACCGATCCCGGTTTTCCCCGGCGGCTACCTCATCGGCGGCTTGCTGCTGATCAATCTCGTCGCGGCCCACGTTTACCGGTTCAAGATGAGCTGGCGGAAGGCTGGAATTTTTCTCACGCACGTGGGTCTCATTCTGCTTCTGTTCGGTGAACTGCTGACCGGATTGCTGCAGGAAGAATTTCAAATGCGTCTGGCGGAAGGCGAGACGAAGAATTTTTCGGAAAGCTATCGCTTCAATGAACTCGCGATCATCGAAACGACGGATCCGAAATTCGATGACGTCGTGGTCATCCCGGAGAAAATCCTCGGCCGCGCGCCTGAGCTGCAGCATCCGAAGCTGCCCTTTAGGTTGGTGACAAAGGCGTACTACCCGAATGCGGTACTTCAGCTCCGTGCGAACTTGAAAGATCAGCCGCCGGAACTCGCGACGGCGGGCGTGGGCCCCAAGCTCGTCGCAACGCCGGCGCCGCTGACGTACAAGCAGGACGAACGTAACTGGCCGGCTGCTTACATTGAGTTTGTCGGGCCCCAAGGTTCGCTCGGCACGTTTCTGGTCTCAGCTCAACTGGCCGTTTCGCAGACGCTCGAGTACGCCGGACGCACGTGGCGGCTCGGGCTTCGGTTTCAGCGCAGCTACAAACCGTTCGCGCTGACGTTACTGAAAGTGCAACACGACGTGTACCTCGGTACGGACATCCCGAAGAATTTCTCAAGCCGTGTTCGAGTGACCAATCCGGACGGCCGCGACGATCGCGAGGTTCTTATCTACATGAACAACCCGCTGCGCTACGCCGGCCTGACGTTCTACCAATACCAGATGGACAGCGAACACGCGACCAGCGTGCTCCAGGTCGTGCGCAATCCCGGCTGGCTGCTGCCCTACATCTCTTGCGCGATGATGGCCCTCGGTCTCGTCGTGCAGTTCGGCATTCACCTCTTTGGCTTCTTCGGCCGTCGACGCACGCTTCGCGTGGCCTGACGGCTTATCTCATCTGGCGCTCGCCCCATGAAACGTTTTCTACCACTCCTTGCTCTTGTTCTGGCCCTCGGGTGGGTCCTCAGTTCCCTGCGTCCGCCTGGTAATACCACGGACTTCGATCTGGTCGGCTTTGGTCAACTGCCCGTGGTGACCAATGGTCGGGTCAAGCCGTTCGACACAGTCGCCCGCACATCGCTCCTCCTCCTGCAAGGCCGCCAGCGCGTCAGTAATCCGCTCATTTCAAAACCGCTGGTGAGTTCGCCGACCGAGTGGCTGATGGACTTGTGCTTCCGGCCGGAGAAGGCTGACACGTATCCAACGTTCGCGATCGACAACACGGAGCTGCTCGCGCTGCTCGGTAAATCCGAGGACGACTTGCGCATCAACTATCCGGACACGGCGAAGCGCGTGCTGGCGATGTTTGGTTTCGTGCCGAGCCGCCAGCGTCGCTTCGCGTACACCGATCTGGTGCCGAAGCTGCAGTTGATCGACGAACAGGCGAAACTCGCGCAGCCGGTGGAACCACAGGCGCGGAGCCCCTTCCAGCGGGCCGTGGTGCAACTTCAGGGCAACGTCATCCTGTACCAACGTTTGAAGTACAGCCTGACCTCGCCGGACAGCGCGGATTTTCTCGCCGAGCTCACGCAATTTCAATCCTCGCTCGCGACCGGAGTGGCGGCGGTGCGCGACAAGCAGGCCGGCAAGCCCCATGACGAGGCGGCGGCCCAACGGATGATTGAAGCCGGGCAGTCGTTCATTCGGATGAGCCAGTTCGGATCCGTGCTCGCCGTGCCGCCAGCCGAAGGTGAAGCCGAGGCGAATGGCTGGAAAAATGTGGGCGACACCCTGTTGGGCAGTTTTCAAACCGGTCGCGTCAGTCCGTATGCGATGACCTTTGCCGGCCTGGGCCGGACGTGGCGCGCTGAGCAATCCACCGAGTTCAACCACATCGTGGAACTCTATCGTGATCAGCTCGCGAAGAAATTCCCCACCACCCTCCGCAAGGCGCGAGCGGAAAGCCGGTTCAATTTCGCCGAGCCTTTTTACCTCAGCATGGAGCTCTATGCGCTGGCGTTCTTCGTCGCGATCTTCTCCTGGCTGAAATGGCCGGATATTTTGGGCCGGTCCGCCTTTTGGCTGATTGCCGTGGCATGGCTCCTCGCGACCATTGGTATAGCGACGCGCATGTGGCTGGAGGGCCGTCCTCCGGTGACGAACCTCTATTCGTCCGCCCTTTTCGTGGGTTGGGGCGCCGTTGGGCTGTGTCTCCTGCTGGAGGGGTTCTATAAGAATGCCATCGGCAGCGTGGCGGCCGGCGTAATCGGGTTCAGCACGCTTTTGATTGCTCATCACCTTTCGCTCGCCGGCGATACCTTGGAGATGATGCGCGCGGTGCTCGACTCGAACTTCTGGCTCGCGACCCACGTGGTGGTCGTGACGAGCGGATATGCCGCCACGTTCCTGGCGGGATTTCTCGCGATCATCTACGTGCTACGCGGGCTGTTGACCACTTCGCTCGACAAGGCGACGGCGGATTCACTCGCACGCATGGTTTACGGTATCGTTTGTTTCGCTACGCTGTTCAGTTTCACGGGCACGGTTCTCGGCGGGATTTGGGCGGACCAATCCTGGGGTAGGTTCTGGGGCTGGGATCCGAAAGAGAACGGCGCTCTCATCATCGTGATCTGGAATGCGATTATTCTCCATGCGCGCTGGGGCGGGATGGTGAAGCAACGCGGATTAATGACCCTCGCAATTTTCGGCAACATTGTAACGAGTTGGAGCTGGTTCGGGACCAACCTTCTCGGAGTCGGGCTGCACAATTACGGGTTTACCGAGGCTGGGTTCGTGGCAGTGACTGCGTTTGTCGCGAGTCAGCTGGTAATGATCGGCCTGGCCTGCGTGCCTCTGGAAAAATGGCGCAGCTTCCGGACCAAGCCGGTTGCCATCGTGCGCGAACCGGCTCATGCCGGCCGATAGTCTGTCTTCCTCTCAACCCAAAGCACGGTGAACAGGTGTGCGCGTGTGCAGGATCCGCGCACGAGGAGACTCGGGCTCGCTCCAACCGGCTCAGATGTCGTCAGGCCCGAGCCAGCGGAACTGCTTCATCACGAATTGGCGACCAAGCGCGTTTGGCGCCGCCGCCGAGATCCGCTGGAGCACGGCTTCGCAGTAGGCGACGGCTTCGATTGAACCATCGATTGCACGGGTCGCCTCACCGTACGCACGCACGCGAAAGGTGTCGGATCGCACGCCTAACATCGCGCCAATCGCGGCCATGAATTCGGGGGGCGTGATCGTGGCGGGCAGGTTGCCCGCTAACAACGCACTCGCCCCGAATCCGGCTACACTCGTAAACGGGCCACCCGCGGCCTTATTCGACGCCGACGCGGCAAACTGAGCCGCCAGATTCGCGCCCAATAAACTTAAATCGGCCGAGGAGATCGGCGTGACGCCTGCGACTGAGTTGTACGTCTCGAGGACACTCCGCCAAACGTAAGGAGACGCCGTATTCAAATTAATCATGCCCGAAAAAACCTGTGATCCCTCCACGCTTCCTGCCGTGAGCGTGACATGGTGAAAATTATCCTGGAGCACAGATTGCGTCAGGGCCGGAAAGGGTGTGGGCAGCAGGCTTAGCTGCTCATACGTGAGCAGCGCTGGAAGTTTAGCCGCGTACGAGTCCAACGCCGCCCGAAGTTTTCCCTGCGCGGAGGCAGCGTTCGTACTGGTGAGCTGCGGTTTCACGCCGGGAATCGCCAGCTCGCTCGGTCGGGCGTACGCGCTCACCTTGACCCCTTCGTCGGTCACCAGGAAGGCATAACTTCCGATCGTGGTCGCGGTCGCCGGAGTTCCGGGCGCCCCCGTCGCGACAATCGCAACCTTGCCGGCAATAACATGCTCTGAATGGGCCGCGCTCGCCCCGACGCTACCCGCTCCCCCATTCACACCATCGCCCACGAGTTTGATCGGAACCGCGCCCACCTTAAGCGCGGCGGCGCCCGTAGACTCGGCGCCAGACGTAAACCAACCGAGGAAGCTTCCGTCGTCAGACCACACACCACACCAGTTCCGAGTCGTACTCGCCGCGTTGGCGGGAATGCCGGTGATGCCCGCCATGCCGGTGACGCGGTTATCAGGTCCGGCGAAGCGCTGCAGGTCTGACGTGCCGATGGCGAGACCGAGCAACGCGTTTTGATGGGCGCGCGTCTGCGCCGAGGTCACCGTCGCGATCTGACCATTCACC
Organism: Opitutus sp.; assembly: GCA_039928945.1. Classification (GTDB taxonomy): domain Bacteria; phylum Verrucomicrobiota; class Verrucomicrobiia; order Opitutales; family Opitutaceae; genus Opitutus. The sequence goes on from JBDSSD010000103.1 coordinate 22,689, forward strand.
CCGACCAGCGCACTCAAGGCGCAGACCGCAAGAATCAGCAATGCCATCAACGTTATCGTGATCACCAGGGCGAAGCCACCCGACGCACGATCGATCCGGCGCATTTTCATGATGCACGATTTACCAGCTGGATGCGGCGCACATAAACGCGCGAGTTCGCCATGACCACGGACCACCACCATTCAGCGTCGCTCAATCCTGCAGGCCGCAACAAAGACGCCTGGCCCTGCTCGATCGACTCAATGGCCCGCGCTCCTTCTTCGCTCAGCAGACGTATCATCACATCGGCGACAACTGGAAATTCGACTCCTGTCCGGGCGGTGTGAATGACATCCGATGCGGTGGCCGGAAAGATACGGACCAAATCTCCGGCGCCCGACCGGGCGTAGAGCCACACTCCAAAGTCGACGACGTTGGAGGCGATGGCATCGGCGATACTGGGATTGGTCAGACTTCGAGCGGAACGGGCGCCCGGTGCTCCAGACGACGAACTCGCGTAACCGGCCGCCGAGAGATCGAAACCCGTTAAAAACGTGGTGTCGTTCGCCACGGCCGAACGGAAAAAGGTGTAGCGGATCGCGGCTGGATTTGAGGCCGTGACCGGCCCGCTGACCGGCCGACGGGAGATCTGATACGAAAGCGCGATCGGAAGACTGCCGCCCGGATTACTGGCGCCCTTGGACTCTACGTTGGTCGCGAAAAACCGGAGCCACGCGCCTGAGAATCCGAAGCGCGCGTCACGGATACTTGCCGGTTCGGATCCGACTTCGGCTGGGAGCAGGGATAGACTTTCACTGGCTGCAGGCTTCGTTATTCCCGTGACCCGCCAGCCGTGATTTACGAGCAGACTCGGTGCGGACGTCACATCCACGGCCAGCCAGTTTGCTCCGTTCTCCCGGAAAAGAGCGGTTTGCAAATCACGATCCAATGCGTCGAGCACCAACTTCGCCTCGGTATCGGTGGTAAATGCGTCCTGAGCGCGATGCCACATCTTGAGCGTTCCCGAGGTCAGGCTCACCAACAGCACCGCCAAACCGGCCGTGATAAATAACGCGACCAGAACTTCGATCAGCGTGAAACCGCAGTTGCTCGCGTCCGGCCGATTCATCGCGCCAGGGAAATCGCGAAGCAGTACGAACTCCGGCTATCCACCGGCGTTTCGGCAGAATCTCCGTGCACGTGAAAAGGCCACGACACTCGCACGTAGGCCGGCAGCACAGCCGCTCCTGCGTCGAAGGCGAGTGGTACCTGGTTGAATCGCCACAGCTCCACCAAAAAGTACGCCTCCTCTGCAGCAATAGAGGTCGGCGAAACACCTGTCTGGATTCGGAGACCATCGGCGGTGACGACGCATGGGTGGCCACCCTGGAGCGGGACGCCCATGACAGGAATAGCGGCGGCGAGTGAATCGAATCCAGCTGCGGCTGCGCTCCTCTCCAGTTCCAAACGAATCAGGGCGGGCAGTCGTTGCGCGACCTGCAGATCCGCCGATTCGGCCGATTGCCGGAGCAATGCCGGCAAAGCCGCCAAGGCGACCATGAGAGATCCGGCAACGATTGCGACCGCGATGACAACTTCGAGCAGTGAAAAGGCACGACGCATTCGATCATCACCGCTAAAAACTGGCCCGATTATCAATCAGCACGGCGAGTCCGTACGAACTGAGAGTCACACCGCAAACGCGCTCAGGATCGACTAATTGAATGGGCGACTCGCCGGCCGCGTAGGAATTCGGCGGTCGCCTCTGTCCCAGCGCAACTACGACGTCACCCGTTTGGGCGGTAGACCCGGCGGCGCTGATCACGATGCTCACCCATTTCTGCGTCAATCCACCCGCGACTGCTTCAGTAGTGAGTTGACTCGTGCGGAGCGCGGACGAGCGCAGCGGGGAAGTCAGATCAGAGCGAACCCACGCCGAAGCGCCGGCGGCGAAGAGGCCGGCCGGCAATGGACTGAAGTCGCCCGGCACGACATAGGTCCCTTCAGGAAGATAGAACTCCGCCACCGATTGCCACGCGGCGCCCTGTTGCGTTTGCACCACCAAATACCGCAAAAATCCAAGCTCACGCGTCGATCCCGTCGGATCGACGTTTAATAAAATGCGGGACGATTGGCCGGACGCCACGGCTTTGGTTCGCGCCACGGAAAGCAGACCCATGATCCCGGCTTGGGCGGATTTGAGCGCCATCGATTGACCCGCGTCACTTCGACCTGGAGCAAGCACCGCGATGAGAAGCGCGACCAATCCAACGACAACCAATAACTCCACCAACGTAAACCCGGCACGACCGTTGCGCCTCACGCCCAACATCCACGCTGGAACGGTTGCCATGGCCTACTTCCAGCTGAAAATAAACTGCGGAGCTTCCGCAGTCCCACGAGGGGCAGCACAGTAAAAGACGACGCCCGCGCGAATTCCAGCGACCGGGAAATCGTTGAGATCTGGCCGAGTGCCTGAAGCCAATGGCAGATCCGGCCCGAAGTCCCCGCTGTTGATCACGCCGTCCAGATTCCGATCCGCCAGCATGACGATGTCCGTATTGCCAAAGGCATCACACAGGAGGTTCGGGTTCGAAGACGACGGATCGGTCACGTCCGATTCAGCGAACGAACAAAACTGGATCAGTTTGCGATTCTGCAGCGCGGCGGCGCTCGTCGGCGCGAGCGCGGAACCATCGCGCTTCCGGCCCGCGAGCACATCATGGAAAGGATGGTCCACGGCATCCACCCCGCCATTCACTTTATTGGAAGGATCGATCGACGGGTAGTATCCGTATTCGCTCCGAAACGCGGTGACGGCGATCGCCCATTGATTGAACTGAACGCGGGTTCTCGCCTTGTTGGCGGAAACCCGGGCGGCACTCAGCGTCGGAAACAAAATTGCCGCCAACAAGCCGATGATCGCGATCACCGCCAGCAGCTCGATCACGGTGAAGCCACCGAGCCGATGACCACTCATCCCCTTTCGACGACGCGCCCCTCCTGAAGATTCTGCGTTCATCGATTGGCGTACACATTGTCCGCATTGATCGTGGCCGAGTCATCTGGCCGACCACCGGCCAACAGCGCAGCGGCGACACCGTCCCGCCCGTAGGAATACAAGACATACCGTGGCTGCAGCCACGGGGACATCGATTTGTAGGCATATGCGTAGGGGTGGTCCCAGGGATCAATCCATTGGGCCCGTGGATCAGTTAACGGATCCCGTTCCGCCGCCGTCGTGAGTCTCTCCCGCTGGACAAACTCGCCCGTTGCCGTTGCCGCGCCGGCGGGCCCGCGCCGACCGATCAATGATTGGAGCAATGTCGCCGAATCGTCGGTCTGCGGATAATCTCCAAACATCCGCCGGTACGATTCCAAGCCACTCACGATCGTGGCGAGTTCCGCTTGGGCCCTCGCGTTCTTGCCCGATTCTTGAGCCCACCGACCCGCGCCCAGCAGCACGGTCGAGAGAGTCGTGATCACGCCGAGCACCAGAATCAGTTCGAGCAGCGTGAACCCGGTCTGCGAGAAGCGCGTCCATCGATGCCAGAATGCCATGCGTCCATCGCAGTCCAGGGCGCCGCCCGCCGGCAACGGTCAATTCGGGCGGAGAATGCGTGGATTTACGCATGCGCGACGGGCGCGCATCGGCCGCTCGTGGCCGATCTCCGCGCGCAGAAGCGAAAGCGCGGACCCTTCGACCTCCATGAAGTTGCTGTCCGACCTCGGGCAGCAATCGTCCGGAATACAGTAGGCGAGCGACATTGAAAAGTCGTCCGCCGAACCGAGACTTCGACCGACCGGCTTACTCCTCGGCCTGCAGACTCGCCACCACGCTGAAATCTTCGAGCGTCGTGGTATCGCCTTTGATGGCTCCGCCGCTCGCAATTTCCTTCAGGATACGGCGCATGATTTTTCCGCTGCGGGTTTTGGGCAGGGCCGCGGCGAAACGAACGGTATCCGGCTTCGCCAGCGAGCCGATTTCCTTGCCGACGTGTGCGCGCAATTCTTCCTTCAACGCTTCGCTCGCCTCTTTGCCCGCCTTCAAGGTGACGAAGACGACCAGCGCGTGCCCCTTCAATTCGTCCGGCCGGCCCACCGCCGCTGCTTCCGCCACGGACGGATGCGATACGAGTGCACTTTCGACTTCTGCCGTTCCGATGCGGTGTCCTGAAACGTTCAATACGTCATCGATGCGGCCCACGATCCAGAAGTAACCATCCTCGTCCTGACGAGCTCCGTCGCCGGTAAAATAGATGCCGGGAAACTCACTCCAGTACGCCTGCTGGTAACGCGCATCGTCGCCCCACAGCGTGCGGAGCATCGAGGGCCAGGGTTTGGTGATGACCAGTTTGCCGCCTGAATTCCGCGGCACTTCCTTGCCCTTGTCGTCGACCACTTTTGCCACGACGCCGAAAAACGGCCGCGTGGCCGAACCGGGCTTCAGCGGAGTGACGCCGGGCACCGGCGCGATCATGATCGATCCGGTCTCGGTCTGCCACCAGGTGTCCACGATGGGACAGCGCTTCTTGCCGATCAATTTGTGATACCAGATCCACGCTTCGGGATTGATGGGTTCGCCAACCGAGCCAAGCAGGCGAAGCGAATCCAGCCGGTGGCGAAGCACATAGTTGTCGCCCCACCGCATGAACGCACGGATCGCCGTGGGGGCGGTATACAGAATCGTGATTCCGTGCCGGTCGATCATCTGCCACAGGCGATCGGGCTCCGGCTGATTCGGCGCACCCTCGTACAGGAAGATGGTCGCGCCGTTCGAGAGCAGTCCGTACACGACGTAGCTGTGCCCGGTGATCCAGCCGATGTCTGCGGTGCAGAAATACCGATCGTTTTCCTTCAGATCGAAAATGTATTGGGAACTCAGTTTGCAGCCGAGGAGGTATCCAGCACTTGTATGCAGCACGCCTTTCGGCTTTCCGGTCGAACCGCTGGTGTACAGGATGAAGAGCGGATGTTCGGAATCGAACGCCTTCGCCTTGTGCTGATTCGGCGCACCTTCCCATGCTTCCTTCCACCACACGTCGCGACCGTCGACCATCGTCACCGGATTTCCGCAACGCTTCACGACCATGACCGTATGAACGCTGGGGGCACCGGCGACGGCCTTGTCCACGTTGGCTTTTAGCTCGATGACTTTGCCACGGCGCCAGCCACCGTCGGCGGTGATCACGAGTTTCGCCTGACAGTCGTTCAAACGATCCTTGATCGCCTCCGCAGAAAAGCCGCCAAAGATCACCGTGTGAATCGCTCCGACGCGCGCGCAGGCGAGCATCGCCATCACAGCCTCGGGAATCATCGGCATGTAGATCGCGACGCGATCTCCGGCGACAATTCCCATGTTCTCGAAGATGTGCGCGAGGCGACAAACGTGGAAGTGCAGCTGCTTGTAAGTGATCGTCCTAACGTCGCCCGGCTCGCCCTCAAAAATCAGCGCCGCTTTGTTTTCCCGCGCGGTTCCCAAGTGCCGATCAAGGCAATTTTCCGCAACGTTGAGCTTTCCGCCGATGAACCATTCCGCATGCGGCGGTTTCCACTTAAGCGTCTTCTTGAACGGTTTGCGCCAGACGATGTGCTCCTTCGCCTGCCTCTCCCAGAACTTCTCTGGGGAGTTGACAGACTCGGCATAGAGTCTTTTGTAAGTGCCATCACTCCCAAGATTGGCTTGGGCTTTGAACTCGGCCGAAGGCCTGAATAACCGGTGTTCCCGGGAAACTGAGGTAATCGTCTGGTCTGTCACAGTGTGGCGGATTTTAGGGATTAAGAACGCAAACGCGGCACTTATCCCGCCATGAGTTTCAAGCGTCAAGCGCGGGCGTGATCTGTTCACACTTCGTATGGAAAAGAAAATTGCGTCCGCATCCGCGGATTCCCCCGCGCCCGCACCGGCCGCTACTGTCAGCACCCCATCCAACGCGCCCTCCAGCGCCGTCGCCACCGCTCCCGCACCCGCGCCGGTTGAGACCATTCACGTCGAGGGCGTCCTCGACATCGACCTTCAACGCGGCGGCAATGGCCAGCTGCTGGATCTCGGTCGCGGCGGCAAACGCCGTCCCTCGGATCCATTTGTGCCGAAAGAGTTGATCCGGCGTTTCAAGCTGCGAACGGGCTCCATGATCGGCGGCACGGCCTTCCCGCCCGATGGCCGTTTTCCGAATCCGAAAATGCGTTTCATCGAAACGGTCGACGGCGTCGCATTGGAAGATCGTCGCGCCAAGTTCGAATTCACGACGCTGACCACGATTTCGCCCAATCAACATCTGAAGATGGAGATGAAGGATGGTCGCATGACGACGCGGGCCGTGGATCTCTTCTGCCCCATCGGCAAAGGCACGCGCGGTTTGATTGTCGCACCACCCCGGACCGGCAAGACGACCCTCCTCCGCGATATGGCGTTGGGCGTGCTGGAAAATAATCCCGAGTGCTTTGTCATGATTCTGCTGGTCGATGAGCGGCCTGAAGAGGTCACCGATTTCAAGCGCAGCGTGCCGGCCGAAATCTGGGCTTCGTCCAACGACGAGCAGATCGAAAATCACATTCGCATCGCCGACCTTTGTATCGAGCGCGCGAAGCGCCTGGTGGAAGTCGGACGTGACGTCGTGTTGTTCGTCGATTCCATCACCCGACTGTCTCGCGCGCATAATACGGCTCGTAACAGCGGACGCACCGGTTCCGGCGGTCTCGATGTTCGAGCCTTGGAAAAACCACGCCAGCTCTTCGCCACGGCGCGCAAAACAGAAGAAGCCGGATCGCTCACGATCATTGCATCCGTGCTCGTCGAAACGGGCAGCCGAATGGACGACGTTATTTTCCAGGAGTTCAAGGGCACCGGTAACATGGAGCTCGTGCTGGACCGCAAGTGTGCGGAAATGCGCCTCTGGCCTGCCATCAACGTCGCCTCCTCGGGCACGCGAAAAGAAGAACTGTTGATCGACGCCAAGACATTGGAAGGAATTCATTTCTTCCGCCGCGCCCTCGTTCAGCAAAAGATTGAAGAGGCGACCGAGACCATGATTGCCCGTCTTTCGAAGACAAAAACCAACGCTGAGTTCCTGAAGCTGATTCAGCGCTAGTCATTTCCGCCGCCTCACTGTTTCGCGTTCGTTGCATTCCGCCCTGCGATCTCCACGTCGCAAGACGTCGGCAGGAACCGCCGGCGGTCACGTCTGACAGCCTGAGGCGTTCAGGCTGTTCCGCCTCACGAACCCCTGTCGCACAGGGATTCCGGTGTCGCCGACTCGTCCGGAACCGCGGTTTTCGCCAGTCGCCTGGGCAAAGGCACCACGTCGAACCGGCGACCGCGCCGGGGCGCCTCCCGGACCGATGTTCCGTCGGCCTCCGACTTCTTTCCCAAATTCCCTCTTGCCCCGCTCTGGATTCTCCTGAGATTCATCCTTTTCCCGCGCCCGCCGCACCGACTACAGACACGTTCCACCTCACGCATGCACAGTTTTTCCGAGCAATGCCTCGACATGGCCAGATCAATGCTGGCCCACAATTTAGACTCCATCCAGCCCGACGGCACTCTCATTCCGGTCCCTGGTGAACTCGCACGGCCTGATGAACCAGGCCACGTCGCCTATGCTCTGGGCGAATTTTATCGCGCGACGGGTGAAACGACTCTGAAAGGTTACGACCTGATCGATCTCGCAGCACGGTGCATCACCGCCCAGATGTTTACGGAGCCCGCGACGGAAAACGGTCTCGCCTACGCCGCGTTGGGGCTCCTCTGCTTCGGTCCTTCCCGCGAACGCAATCCGGTCTGGGAGCGTCTCGTCGAGGAAACGCGCGAGCGCATCGACAAGGCGCTGCTGCATCGCAGCGACTACGATAATCACTGGCAGGCCTTCAACATCGCCAAGGCCGTCGCCCGTTTCAGTTTCGGACTTTCGAAGAAAGACGAAACCTCCCGGCTGATCGAGCGGATGTGCGAGCGTATTGGTCAGACCAGTTCAGCGGGTTTGTTCGATGACTCGACGAAAGGGCTCGGCGGTAATTTCAATTTGTACGGCGTGATGACGTTCGTCTTCACGCGTTCCGCCTTGCAGCTGCACGCCAACAGTGGCGTGCGTGATCGCAAGCTCCCCACCCTCCGCACCTACGCCGAGAAATACATCAAGATGATGCCTGACCTGGTGCGGGCTGATGGACTCGGCTGGGCGTTCGGTCGCGCCGCGGGCGCTTACGGCCAGATGCACTGCGTCAGCTTGATCCTGCAAGGATTGCGCGATGGCTGGATTCCGGACGACCAGAAGATCAAGTATTTCGACATCCTGCGCCGGCTGTTCCTGTTTTTCTACGGTACGTATTTGGATCAGGAGCACGGCTTTCTCGATCTGCGTGACGAGGAGCGGACCGCCTACGAGCGCCATACCACCCGGATGGCGAACTTCGATGCGGCGCGTTATCTCTGCCAATGGTCGCGTCTCGCCAAGACGATCTCGATGCCCGCGGGTTCGCCAAAGATCGAAGCCCCACGTACGAGTGGCCGTTTCGTCATCTTCGACAAATCGAACCGCAAGGAGCAGGGCCTGTTCCTGTACCGTGACGCGGAGAGCGGTCTGCACGCGCAGATCCCGCTGGTCAGTTCCGGCAGTCGACTGACGGCGGACTCGCTCCCGTTTCCGCATTGTCCCGGCATCTTCGATTGGCCGAACAATCTCTATCTTCCGATCATGCTCCCGGAGCTGACGTTCGGCGATCAAGTCACGCTACCTGCCTTTTACGGCAAGAACTGCGTGACCGGCCTGGGGCTGCGCAACAGCTTCTATTTCCGCTACGAACAGCCGGAGCTGATCAACACCAAGGAAGAGTTCGTGAAGAACCTCGGCAGCGTAAAGGTGCAGTGGACGTTCTCCGGCAACAAGATCAATGCTGAGTTCGCCTACACCGTAAAGCAGCAGGTCACGCTGGATAAGTTCCGGTATGTCCTCGCGATCGCCGCACCGCACTCGAAGTACCACCTGCCCGGTTCGCTGGCCCTCGGACCGCAAGGTCAGCGGTGCAGCGTGGCGAAAGATGATTTCCAAGGCACGTGGCGCGAAACGGAAGTGGTGAGCCAGGATCCCACGTACCGGACAAATTACGGCAAGGTGCACTACCTGCAGTACCTTGTGCGCGATCACCCGCTGATCATGCGGCCCGGTCACGTTTACCGGCTCATCGTTAACTTCGATCCGGATATCGTACTGCTGGACAGCTGACGCGCTCCACACTCGGTGAACCGGCGTGATCATCTTCGGATGATCACGCGCGAAACCGTCTTCCATCATGCTCAGTCGACGCATCATTCCCTGCCTGGATGTGAACGCCGGCCGGGTCGTAAAAGGCGTGCGCTTTCAGCAGCTCCGTGATGCGGGTGATCCGGTTGCGTGCGCTCGGGCCTACGACGCGCAAGGCGCCGACGAGTTGATTTTCCTCGATATCACCGCTTCGAGTGATGAACGGAAGATCATGCACGACGTCGTGGCGGCGACCGCCGAGCAGTGCTTCATGCCGCTGACGGTTGGCGGCGGTCTGCGCAGCGTCGGCGATATCGAAACGATGCTGAAGGCGGGAGCCGACAAGGTGTCGCTCAACACCGCCGCCATCAAAGATCCGCAGCTGATCGCACAAGCGTCGGAGCGTTTCGGCGCTCAATGTATCGTTCTCGCAATTGATGCGAAACGTGAGCCGGACGGGAAATCCTGGCGCGTCTACACCCATGGCGGCCGCAATCCAACCGAGCTGGATGCCGTCGCCTGGGCGCGTCGCGCGGTGGAACTCGGTGCTGGAGAAATTTTACTGACCAGCATGGATCGTGATGGGACCGGTGCAGGTTACGACATCGGGCTGACCAAGGCAGTCAGCGACGCCGTCAGTGTTCCGGTAATCGCAAGCGGCGGCGCGGGCACACTTGATCATCTCGTCGAGGTACTCGACGAGGGACACGCCAGTGCCGTACTCGCCGCGAGCATTTTCCATTTCGGCACGTTCACGATCGCCCAAGCGAAAACCTTCCTCGGCAATCGAGGCCTTCCGGTTCGTTGGTAGTAACGCGATTCTCGAGGGCGAATCGCGGTAGCGCGGTCGCGTAGCTTCGGAGCGTCGCGCGTCGACAACGCCACCACAAATCTCGGTGGTCACTTCGGTCGCGGACGGCCTATTTCTTGAACAACCCGTCGAGAATCGGCGTGCCGCGGCCATCGGGCGCGCGGACGGCAAATCCGCCTTTGTAATCCCAGACGGCCCACGACCAACCGCGCCTCTCCGTTTCAGTGACGATCGTCGAAATCCAGCGACGCGCCGACTCGGGATCGGCGGCCCGGTACGCCCCAAATTCGCCGACATAAACGTCCAAGCCGGGGCGATGCGCAGCCACCCACGTTTCGACGGCAGCGAATCTATCCTGCACCTGCTGCACCGTGAGTTCGTCTCCCGGTTTCAAATTGGCGTGGTAGATTGGTGTCGTGTGACCCGTCAGGTCCGGCACCTTCCCCGGAAATTTCACTGCCGGCATCGTGTCTTTGAACCCAGCCCAAGGCGCACGCTGGTGCGTGAACACGAAGGGCTCATAATTGTGAATCGTCAGCGCGATGTTTCGGTCCTCCGGCAGCTCAACATCTGGCACGGTGGAAAAGCTGCTCCATTTGTTCGAGGTCAGGTACACCAGACGCGTCGGATTGCTTTCCCGAATCGCCGCGAGCATCCGATGCATGAAGGGATTCAGCTGCTTGTTCTGTTCAGCGACGGGTTCATTCAGAATCTCGAAACGCAGATTCGCTCCCTCCTTCGCAAAATGAGTCGCGAGTTGCCGCCACACTCCGGCGACCTCCTGTTGCAGCGCGTCGTCCGTATAGACGCGCCGATCGCCGCCCACCGCGTTGAAGTCAGCACCCGGCAGAAAGTGGGCGTCCAACACCACGCCCAAGCCGTGTTCGCGTGACCACTTGATGCAGTCCTCCACCGGCTTGAGCTTCGCCGGGATTAACTTTCCTTGCTGGTCCACGCAGAGTCGGACATCGACCGGCAGCCGCACGTGATCGAAACCCTGTTGCGCAATCCACGCGATATCGGACTCGCTGAACCATGCCGCCGCATAGGTGCGCTCCGCGTTGTTCTGCGACAGCCAGTGCGAAATGTTCACGCCCCGCTTGAACTGGAAATCCTTGCGACCCAGCACACCGGGATCAGCTGCGGCCGAGAGCGCAGGCGCTATTGCAATCGCTGCGAGTAGCCCGAGAAAAAAACGGCAGGGGACCGGGAGTTTCATTTGGCTCAAAGGTACGCAACCGCTCGCGCAAGTCGAACGTGCCCGGCGTTTACCGCCGTGTTGTGTGACATTAGAGTTACGACAGCAAATCCGCTGGTTTAGGCCGGCGGAAACCCTACGCTTCCCGGCTCTCACACCTCCTCTGCACCATGCCCGTGAAACGCGTCAAGAAGCCGTCCAAACTCTCCAGCCTTCAGGGCAAATCGATTCCTCGCTCCGCGTCGTCTGACGGCACGCGACCGGTCTACGGCAACCGGGAGAAAAGCTGGCTGGCCTTCAATCGACGCGTCCTCGAGCAGGCTCAAAGTGCGAGCAACCCCTTGCTGGAACGGGTCAAGTTTCTCGCCATCGTCAGCTCCAACCTCGATGAGTTTTTCGAGATCCGTGTCGCCGGCTTGATGCAGCAGGCGGACTCCGAAGCCGCAGAGCTTAGCATCGATGGCCTCACGCCACGCGAACAGCTGAAGACGGTCCACACGGACGCAAACGCGCTCGTCGATCAACAATACCAATGCTGGCACGAGAAACTCGTGCCGCTGCTCGCGAAGGAACACATCCTGTTTCGCACGGGCTCCCAGCTCAGCCCAACCGAACTGACGTGGGTCCAAAATTATTTTCAGACGAACGTTCTGCCCGTGCTCACGCCGCTGGCGATCGATCAATCGCACCCGTTTCCACAGATCGGGAACAAGACGCTCAACGTCCTCGTTTCCCTCGATAACCCGGACACACCCGAGTCGGAGAAGCTGATCGTGATTTTGCCCGTACCGCGGATTCTCCCCCGCATTGTCCAAATCGAGCCGGGCGACAACGCCAATCACCGTTACATTTTCCTGAGCGAAATCATCAAGCTATGCGCTGGGACACTCTTCCCCGGCTATAAAATCATCGGCGCCCATGCGTTTCGCGTCACGCGCAATAGCGACCTGTACATCGATGACGAGGAAGCCGAGAACCTCTTGAAGAAGATCGAGGAGGAGCTGCGGAATTTGCGGCGCGGTGCCGCAGTCCGGCTCGAGATCGAGTCCGGGATCGATCCTGAGGTGTTTGTCACACTCTGCGGGCACCTCAAACTCTCCCTCGATAACGCCTTCCAGCTGCAGGGGCCACTGAACCTCCTGCGCTTGATGAGTCTCTACGATCTCATCGATCGGCCGGACTTGAAGTACACGCCCTTCAGCCCGGCAGACTTGCCGGCGCTGCGCACCACGCCGTCAATCTTCGAGCAGATTCGTCACGGTGAGATTCTTTTGCACCATCCGTACGACTCCTTCACGCCGGTCGTGGAGTTTGTTGAACAAGCCGCGCGCGATCCCGATGTGCTCGCGATCAAGCAAACCCTCTATCGCACCAGTGGCGACTCGCCGATCGTGCGCGCCCTGATGGATGCCTCGATCAACGGCAAACAGGTGACCGCGTTGGTTGAGCTGCAAGCGCGCTTCGACGAAGCGAACAATATCCACTGGGCACGACAGCTCGAGGAAGCCGGCGTGCATGTCGTCTACGGACTCATTGGCCACAAGACCCACTGCAAATGCAGCCTCGTCGTTCGCCGCGAAGGCCAGGGCCTGCGGCGGTACGTTCATCTCGGCACGGGGAACTACAATCCCAAGACGGCCCGGCTCTACACCGACATCAGTTTCTTTACCGTTCGGGACTCTTTGACCGAAGAGGTCGCACAACTGTTCAACACGCTCACCGGCTTCGGTCGCTCTCCGGAGTTCAAGCATTTGCTCGTCGCCCCGTTCAATCTCCATTCGCGGATTCAGGACTACATCGCCGCCGAGGCGGCCAATGCGGCAGCGGGAAAACCGGCGCGCATCATCGCCAAGATGAACAAACTCGTCGACCAGGTGACGATCGACAATCTCTACGCCGCGTCGCAAGCCGGGGTAAAGATTGACCTGATCGTTCGCGCCACGTGTTGCCTGGTTCCCGGCGTCAAGGGTCTCAGCGAGAACATTCGGCTGCGGAATATCGTCGGTCGCTTCCTTGAGCATGCCCGGGTTTGTTACTTTGAGAACGCCGGCCAGCCGGTCGTCTATTGCGGCAGCGCAGACTGGATGTCGCGTAACTTCTTCCGCCGCGTTGAAACGCTTTTCCCAATCGAGGATCCCGAGCTGCGCAAACGTCTCATCGAAGACCTGCTCCCGGCAGAACTCCGCGATAACGAGGATGCCCGCGAGCTGAAGTCCGACGGATCTTACGTCGCCCCAACGCGCGCCCACGGAGAACCGGCTTTCTCTGCCCAGCGGTATTTCATGGCCGCAGCCCGCCTCCGCGCGACGTCCCACACCGCGGTGTCGCCTGCGGTCGTGACCCCGCTGGTCGCCATTCAACCGGTCGTCGAGCCCGCCGTCTAAGCGCCATGCGTTGGGGTGGTGCGATCGAGTGTTCCCAGACTGGAACCTCTCGATCGCGCAATCCAATCCAGCTTACGCTGCGGGTGCCGGTGCAGGCGCCGGGCTAACGACCGGCTCGGCCGCCCGCTTGGGCGAACCAACGAGCAAATCCAACTGGCTTTGAATCTTCACAAAGAAAGCTTCGTCCAAAGTGCCCACCGGCACTTCGTACATCTGATGAGTCTTCGCGTGTTCGAATATCTGTCGGGCTCCATCCGCCGTCAGGCCGCGCGGCCTCAGCAGTTTTTTCCGTTCCAACAACAGAGCGAGGAATTGCAGCATCGGCGTGTTGATCTCCGCCGGTTCAGCCGATGGATCCGCCAGGGTCAGAAACAACGACTCAGCGGTGAGCTTGAGGGTCCGACCCGGGTTCTCTTCTGCGCGGCGCGTCTTGAACGCGACCGTCCAACTGCAAAACACAAACGCCGGTTTCCCGTAGGCCGCATCTTCCGACGCGAGGACGTCATGCCGGGTGATCTCGCCCGTCGTTTCACGCACGAGGTAACACACCACTCGATCGCCCTCGGAGAATGCCCGGCCGGAAGCCCGACACGTTTTGGAGAGCGGATGCAAAGTGAGTTCCATTGCGACTTGTGTTTAGCCCCCGAAAAACCGAACGCTAGTCAAAATTCCTCCCGTGCGCGACCCCACCGCACCGACCAATTCCCGACGAATCTCTGATGGACCTGTGCCCACGTTGTTTTAGGCCACTTTGTGAGGCTTGGCGGCCCGTCGATTCGATCCGCCTTCGCCGGTCGGGAGCGACGATCGAGGAAGCACGAGCGCCATGAAAGGTCGCCTTATTGCGATTGGCGACGTGCATGGATGCCACGTCGAATTTGAGGAGTTACTCAACAAGCTCGAACTCACCCGCGACGACCGCGTCATTCTGCTGGGCGACTTGGTCAATCGCGGGCCCGACAGCAGCAAAGTGATCGCGCTCGCCCGGGAGCACGCCCGGATGTCGCTGCTCGGCAATCACGAACTCCGACTGCTGAATTATCGCAAGACCGGGGACCCGACGCACCTCAAACGAAGCGACTACGAAACGCTCAAGCAGCTCAGCAGTCGCGACTGGTTCTATCTCACGAGCATGCCGCTCACGTATTACGAACGGCAACACGATCTCGTTCTCGTGCACGGCGGGTTCTTGCCCGGTCAGCCATGGCGGCACCAACCCGCCCGCGTGGTCACGCGTATTCAAGTCATCGATAAGGAGGGCAACCCCCGCAAACGATCCGACGCGCCGAACGCGCCTCATTGGTCGGAGTTATGGAGCGGTCCACCTTTCGTGGTGTATGGGCACACCTCACGCTCCGACGTCTCGCGTTTAAAGTGGTCGCTCGGCATCGACACGGCGTGCGCCATGGGCGGCAGCCTCACCGCCTGTATCCTGCCGGAGAAAAAGCTTGTTCAAGTCAAAGCGCACGAAACCTACTACAAACCGTAGCCTTGGTTGGCATTCGCTCGTGCCGCGACGTGGAACCGTTTTGACCAGCTAGCAATGGGCACGACATGATTTCGCGCTTCGCTCGAGATCCGCAGCCCGTATGGTGCCGGCATGTCGGTCCCCGTTCCTCCCTCGCCCTCGGACTCCGTCGTTCTGCTTTGCGTTGATCTTCAACCTGCTTTTCTGAAGGTCATTCCCGGCGCCGACGGTTTGTTGAGACGCTGTGCCTTTGCCATCGAGGCGGCGGAAGGGCTTGGGATCCGGACCGTGTTCTCGGAGCAAGTCCCGGAAAAGCTTGGCGGAACAGCCCCGGAATTAATCGAACGAGCACTCAACGCGCCGGTGTTTGCGAAGACGACGTTCTCGGCGTGGGCCCACGATCCGCTTCGTGCGGCTCTGTCCTCTCCACCGACTGAACATCTGTTGCTCTGCGGGATCGAGACGTCAGTGTGCGTTTATCAAACGGCACTCGATGCACTCGCTGCCGGACTGAGTCTCACCGTTCTCAGTGATGGTGTCGGAGCGCGACGACCTGACGATGCCCGGGTCTGTCTGGACGCATTAGCTCGAGCCGGAGCCCACGTGCTGCCGGCCGAAACCGTCTTTTACGCGATGCTGCAGGACGTCACTCATCCGTTTTTCAAGCGCTACACCCAGTTGGTGAAGACTTATGGCTAACGCCGTACTTCCGCGTAATCCGCGCGTCAGGCCTCACGGGGTCCAGACTTGTAGCGTGGATCTGCGCCGCCCAACCTCGCTGTGTCCCTCCCTGCTCCATGGCTGACGAACTTCCCCTTTCTTACATCCGAGACCTCAAAACCCTCGATCCATCGAACAACGGCAAGCCCTTTGCCAGCGTGTTGGTCCTGAAAAAGCTGACCGCGAAGACCGCCTCGAACGGAAATCCGTTTTTCAGTTTAGAACTGGGAGATCGCACGGGCTCGTTCAGCTGCACCGTTTTCAACGACAGTCCCATCTACGAGTCTCTGCGTCTGGCCGGCGAAGGTTCGGTGGTCCGGATCGAAGGTAAGATCGATTTTTTCCAAGGCCGGCTTTCACCAAAACTGACGCGGGCAGTCATTTTGTCAGAGTCAGAACTGGGAGCACCGGGATTGCTGGAGAGCCTGGTTGAAACCGCGCCGGAGAATGCCGACGCCTTGTGGACCGAGTTCAACGGCTACATCGAGGCCATCACGCACCCGGATCTCCGGGCGACGGTTCGCGCCGTGTTTGAGGATGTCGGTGATATTTTCCGCTGGGTTCCCGCCGCGGTCTCCATGCATCACGCCTATCGCCATGGCCTGCTCGAGCACACCACGCACATGGCGCGCGCGTGCAAGGCGCTCCTCCCCCTGTACCCGGAAGTCGACGCGGACCTCGCGATGGCGGGCATCCTACTTCATGATACAGGCAAGGCGATCGAGTACGAGGGAACCCTCTCGACGAAACGCAGCCGACGCGGCATCTTGCAGGGACACGTGGTGCTTGGTTATCAGCTCGCGCGCAAAGCCGGGATGAAAGCCCGACTTTCCGCTGAACTCCTCGAACGGCTCGAGCATGTGATCCTCTCTCATCAAGGCGAACCCGAATGGGGCGCAGCCGTATATGCCGCGAGCCCGGAAGCGGTGTTCGTTTCGATGATCGATCACCTGGACGCCAAGATGGGTATGGTGCAGCGCGCCCTCCGTCAGGCCTCCGATAGCAACGATTTTTCCGAACGCCTGCCCGGGCTGAGTTCGCCTTTGTTGACGCGGAAGCTGCCGGCGGCTCCGGTCATTCCGCAGGATCTTCTGCCGCCGCTTTGAGTTTGGGGCCGACGACGGAAGTCGAGGCTCCACGGGCAATTCACGGATACGGGACAGCTCTCTGTCAGGTCCACGGCGCCTTTGATACGCTCCGCTCGCGCCAGGCCCGATCGTCGCGACCCCAATTTATCCTTCCCGCTCCCTCCGCTACACTGCCTCCTCATGACAGCCGATGAACTCCCACTTTCCCGCCTGCGGGTTCTCCGCGTGCGGGACGAGTCCGTCCTGCTCGATAGTGATCTCGCTGCGCTCTACGGCGTGGAAACGAAGGTTTTCAATCAGGCAATCAAGCGCAACGCGCATCGTTTCCCGCGAGATTTCGCCTTCCAACTGAGTCAGGAAGAATGGGCAGCTTTAAGGTCACAAATTGTGACCTTAACCGCAACCGGCCCGGGACAGCACCGAAAATACCTTCCCTGGGTATTTACAGAACACGGCGCGATCATGGCAGCGACGCTGCTGAACAGCGATCGTGCCATCGCGATGAGCACGTATGTTGTCCGCGCCTTTGTACGGTTGCGCCGCGAACTTCTGACCAACGCCACGCTGGAAGCACGCCTGAGCAAGATCGAGAAGGAGCTGCTCTCCCACGACGCCGCGTTGCGGACCTTGTTCAGCAAGATCAAGCCCCTGTTGGTTCCACCCCCGGAACCACCCGCGAAAGAGATGGGATTCCATACTCTCATTAAGACCAGGAAACAATAACGGTCATCCCCCCTCCATTCGACGACTTTTTGTCAAGCCACCGGCTTCCGATGAATGCCTTGACTTCGCCCTCGGCAACTCCGCCCGCTTCGGGCTTGGCTGTTTGCGCCGGTCACCTAATCCGACGCCCTCTCCCCTCATGAAAGAATTTCACTTCAAAATCAAATACGACGATTTCTCCACCGAACTCGCGGTCGGCGGCGACTCTTCGCTGTACGAGTTTGCCCAATTTATCATCAGGAGCATCGGGTTCGATTTCGACCACGCTTTCCAATTCTGCGACAACCTCAAAAATCCATATCGCAGCAAGGAATGCTATACGCTCTTTGCCGACATCGGAGAGGACGCCGAAGATCCCGGCGTAAAGAAAACTCGCCTTTCCGCCGTCTTTCGTCCGCGCCGGAAAATGATTTTCCACTTCGACTACGGCGACGACTGGTTCTTTCTCGTCACCTGCACCGCGATCACGGAATCGTCCGCCAAACGGCCCTTCAAGAAAGTCGTCGCGACCGACGGCACTCCGCCCGAGCAGTATCCCCATTTCGAAGAGTGATCAGCCGCGCTCGATCCAGACCCCGCAATCCCTCCGGGCCTACTGTCGAGCGCAGTTTTTAACCCGAACCCTTCCC
>JBDSSD010000104.1:0-3289 GCA_039928945.1 Opitutus sp.
GGCTACGCTTAACATCGTGACCGCCGAAGCCGACTCCGTCATCGCCGCGCCCCTCTCCGCCGTGCTCGGTGAAGCGGGCAATTTATTCGTCTTCGTGCAGTCGGACAAAGACCCGCACACCTACACGCGGACACCCGTGGTCGTAGGCCAGCGTGATGATCGCTACGTCGAAATCGTCGAGGGAGTTCTGCCCGGCGCGAATGTCGTCACCGTCGGCAACTATCAGCTCCAATACGTTCCGCCCGCGCCCAAAAAAACGGTGACGGACGATCATGGGAAACCGACGCCTGAGGCCGCGAAGCCGGTCGATAGCCACTAAGCGACGCGCCCGTCATGCTCAACCGGCTCATTGAATTTTCCCTGCGCAACCGCCTCTTCGTGCTGGCGGCCAGCGCGCTGCTGCTCATCTACGGCGGCTTCGTCATTCTGAAGCTGCCGGTGGACGTGTTTCCCGATCTCAACCGGCCCACCGTGAACATCCTCACGGAGGCCGGCGGCCTCGCGCCTGAGGAAGTCGAGACGCTGGTCAACCTGCCGATGGAAACCGCCCTCAACGGCGCGCCCGGAGTGAAGCGCGTTCGTTCGACGGCGGGCGTCGGCCTCTCGGTCCTCTACATTGAATTCGATTGGGGCATGGACATCTACCGCGCGCGCCAACTCGTCCAGGAGCGGTTGCAGCTCGCCGCCGAAAAACTCCCGCGCGGCGTCACGCCGGTCATGGGGCCGATCAGCTCCATCATGGGAGAAATCATGTTGATCGGTTTGAAGAGTGACACTGGGACAACCGCCCCAATGGATATCCGTTCGCTCGCCGACTGGAACGTCCGCCAGCGCCTGCTCACCATACCCGGTGTTTCTCAAGTGATCCCTATCGGTGGCGGCGTGAAACAATATCAAGTGCTGCCGCTGCCGGAAAAACTCGCGGCCTACGGCGTGAGTCTTGAAGACGTGGTAAGCGCGACCACCAAAGCTCAGAGTAACACCTCCGGTGGTTTCCTCGAGAACGCCAACAAGGAAGCGCTCATCCGCAACATCGGCCGCACCACATCGCTCGATGACATTGCCAACACTGTGGTGACCGTGCGCAACGGCATTCCCGTGCGGTTGAGCGATGTGGCGAATGTCCAGTTTGGTCGTCAAGTCATGCGCGGCGACGCGGGAGTGAACGGCAAAGCCGCCGTCATCCTCTCGGTGCAGAAACAGCCCGGCGTCGATACCGTGAGCCTGACGCGGCAAGTCGAGGTCGCGCTCAAGGAAATCGAAAAGACCCTGCCGCCGGATGTGAAAGTTTATGAGCTGTTCAAGCAGGCTCATTTTATCGAGGCGGCAATAACCAACGTGGAGGACGCCATCCGCGACGGCGCCATCATGGTCGTCATCGTCCTGTTCCTTTTCCTGCTCAATTTCCGCACGACCGCGATCACGCTCACCGCCATCCCGCTCTCGTTCGTCGTCACGGGACTCTACTTCAAGTTCGCCGACATCACGATTAACACGATGACGCTCGGCGGACTCGCGGTCGCCATCGGCATGGTGGTGGACGATGCCATCGTTGACGTGGAAAACGTCTTCCGTCGCCTCCGCGAGAATCGTCACGCGGCCAGTCCGCGACCGGTTTTGCGCGTCATCGCCGACGCTTCGTCAGAAGTAAGAAATTCCATTCTCTACGCGACGCTCGTCATCATTCTCGTGTTCATTCCGCTCTTCGCGCTCGGCGGCATCGAGGGCCGGCTCTTCGCCCCCATCGGCGTTGCGACCATCGTGGCGATGATCGCGTCGTTCATCGTGTCGCTCACCGTCATTCCGGCGCTTGCGTCTTATCTTTTGCCGAAGATGAAACGCATGGGCGACGAAAAGGACGGCTGGCTCGTGCGCGGGCTCAAATGGCTCGATGAACGCCTGCTCTTACGTCCCGCGATGCGCCACCCGTGGATTGTGATCGTGCTCGCAACCCTACTCGTCGCGGGGTCGTTCGCGCTCTATCCGCTCATGGGGAAACTCTTCCTGCCGGATTTCAACGAGGGCACTTCCACGATCAACGTCGTATCCGCGCCCGGCACGTCCTTGGCGGAATCCAACCGCATCGGCACCATTGCGGAAAACCTGCTGTTGAGCGTGCCCGAGGTGATTTCCACCGGCCGCCGCACCGGCCGTGCCGAATTGGATGAACACGCCGAAGGCGTGCATTCCACGGAAATCGACGTGGACTTCAAAAAGTCCGCGCGCAGTCGCGAAACCATTCTCTCTGAAATCCGCACCAAGCTCGGGCAGATTCCCGGCATCGTGATGAACGTCGGCCAGCCGATCTCACACCGCCTTGACCATTTGCTGTCCGGCGTCCGCGCGCAGATTGCCGTCAAGATTTTCGGCCCCGATCTCGACAAGCTTCGAATTTACGCGGCTGAGACGGAAGCGGCGATGAAAGCCATTCCTGGCCTGGTCGATTTGCAGACGGAAAAACAGGTCTTGATCGACCAGGTGAAGATTCAGGTGAACCGCAAAAAAGCGGCGACCTATGGTTTGCAGGCGGGGCAGCTCAACGAGTCCCTCGAAACCGCGCTGGATGGTCGCATCGTCGCCGACATTTTGGAAGGACAGCGCACCTACAATCTCGTCGTGCGGTTGAACGAATCCTCCCGCGCCAACGTTGCCGCCATTCGCGACATCCTGATCGACACACCGGTCGGCGGCAAAGTGCCGCTCTCACTGGTGGCCGATGTGCGCGAGAGCAAGGGACCGAACCTTATCAACCGCGAGGATGTGCAGCGCCGTATTGCGGTTTCCGCCAATGTCTCCGGCCGCGACCTCGGCTCCGTCGTCACCGAAATCCAGAAAACTCTGGGCGAGAAAGTGCATCTCGAAACCGGTTACTTCATCAGCTACGAGGGCCAGTTCCAGAGCCAACAGGAGGCCACCCGGATCATCGCGATCCTCGCCGTCTTCACCTTCGGCATGGTGTTCCTGCTGCTCTATTCCCATTTCCGCTCCGGGATGATCGTCGGGCAGATTCTGCTCAACATCCCCCTCGCGTTCATCGGCGCACTAGTCCTGACGTATTTCATGGTCGGCAAGGTGTCGATCGCGACCCTCGTCGGCCTCATCACGCTGGCGGGCATCGCGTCGCGCAATACGATCATGATGATCTCGCACTACCTCCATTTAATGGAGCACGAGGGCGAGAAATTCGATGCGCACATGATCGTGCGCGGCTCGTTGGAGCGACTCGTGCCGGTCACGATGACTGCCCTCACCGCGGGGCTTGCTCTCATCCCGCTGGTCCTCGCCGCCG
>JBDSSD010000105.1:0-61721 GCA_039928945.1 Opitutus sp.
TAGCGCGGCGTCTCCGACCCGCGTTCCACTAGCGACGTCGAAACGCAAACAACGCGGGTCGAAGACGCCGCGCCACCCGCCCAAAGGTTCATTAACAATCCGCGTCCCGTCTGAACGCCGAACCCCGCGCCTGCGCGCGGAGCCGGCGCAACCCTGACCTCAATCCGCATCATAGACCTCAACCAGCACGATGCCGGACGGTGACGTCTTGCCGCGAGCAATGAAGCTGTACACGCCAGGCTGTAATTTCAGCAGCATCGCGGATGAATTCCTGTCGCTGGCGTCGAACGGCGTGGCACCGATGCGAGCACCGGTCGTGTTCATGGCGGCAACATTCGAGTTGTCGCCCCAGTTGTCATTCACCGCGATGACCGGCGCACCCTGGTGAAGTTCAATCGTCGGGTCGGTCAAAACTTCGCTCGCGCCGATACCCTGCGTGGTGAGCGTCGGACCCATCGCCCGCAATAACACCTGCTTGGGCGCACCGCCGGAGATCACGAAGCCGCCAATAGTCACGCCATTGCCAGTGGTGGAAAACGCGCGGGTCGCAATGTTCGAGAACGTGGATCCGCCAACCACATCGTCTGCGTCGTACACCTCGAGCAACACCACTCCAGACGTACCGCCCTTGCCGCTCGCGACGAAGCTATAAACGCCGGGATCAAGTTCGGTGAGGAGCGCGGACGACTTCGTGTCGGAACCCAGCAGTGCGGCGGCTCCGATCCTAGTACCTGTCGCCGTAATTTCCGCGGCATTCGCATTCGTTCCCCAGTCATCGTTCGTCGCAATCACGGGTGCGCCTTTGTGCACCTCAATGACCGGATCGAGCAATGCCTCCGCAGCGCTGATGCCCTGGGCCGTCAACGAGGGTCCCACCGCCCGGATCAATACTTTTTTCTTTGCGCCACCGGCAACGACGAAGCCGCCAATCGTGACATTGTTGCCGGTGCCGCACGAGGCGCGGGTGGCAATGTTCGCAAACCGGGTCGCGCCGGTGCCCGTTGCCCCCGGGGTCTTGACCTGAACCGCCGTGGCCGGCGCCGACGCACCACCGGTGTTCGTGGAGGACACACGGTAAAAATAGGTCACGTTGCCCGATGCGCTCGTATCGACATAGAAGGTCGACGGCGTGCTAAGATTGAACGCCGTGAGGCCCGCACCGAATGCGCTGTCGGTCGCGCGCTCGACCTTGTAGCCCTGGACAGCGTTGCCCCCGCTGGGTGCAAGCCAGGAGAGCGTCACCTCGGTCGCGCTGGAAGCAAAGCCTCCCAAACTGGTCGGCGCGGACGGCGCGCCTGCGGGCGCTGCATTCACCGTCAAGACGGCTCCGATACTTGTGACCGAACCGGCCGAATTCGTCGCCACGACCGTGTACGTCCCGGCCGCTGTCGTTTGGACGTTTGTCAGGCTGAGAGATGATCCCGTTTCACCTGCGATGTTGGTTGTATCTTTACGCCACTGAAAAGTCGGCGCCGGACTCCCGGTCGCCGCCACGGAAAACGTTACGCTCGATCCGACGGTAACGGTCTGCGACGACGGCTGAGTTGTGATCGTCGGCGCGGCGGCCGTTCCACCGGTGACGGTGATGGTGTAAGTGTAGATCGCCGACGAAAACCCGCCCGCGTTCGAGGCGTCGAACGCCTGAATCGTAACGGGATAGGCGCCCGCCGCCGTTGGAGTTCCGCTCAGAAGGAGGCTGCCTACATTCACAATTCCCGGCGTGGTTCGACCGGAGAAATCCAAGCCAGGCGGTACCGTGCCACCGATCTGCCAGGAAACGATAGGCGTTTGCGTCGGCGAAACGGTAAAACCAATTGAGACCGCCGTGCCCGTGGCGACGGACGTCCCCGAGTCGGACCCAATACTCGGCACCAATGGCGTCGCACCCACGAGTGAGTTGATGGCACCCAGCGAGGCGAGCGTCGCAGCCGCGGATTTCAGCAACGCGCCGATGGGCGAGTTGAGGACAAACTCCTCAGCCGTCGTCGCGACCTGAACCACCGGAGTCCGCTGCAGCAAGGCGAGCAAGGACAGCGTGGGAACGTTCAACCAACGGAAATAGCGTTTAATCAGTGCAGTCGTTTTCATGGGTCTCGGCAAAAGCGGTGTTGAGGTGCAGCATTGCACCTGCACCCAAACCATCATTCGCGGCCCGGACCCGGCAAGGTGTCATCGGTAACAAGATCGTTACTTCCGACCGCGAATGACCTAGAAGCGCAGGGATAACTGAGCGGACAAAATGTGAACAAAATCGCGGGGGCCGTCCTCCTCGTGCTGCAGACTGTATTGAACTTTCAACTGCAGATGCGGCGTGAAGCGATAGCCGCTGGCCACGTCAGCGCGCCAGACATCCGATCCCCAGCGCACGCTGCCGGCCGCGCCATTCGAGATTCGACCGTAGAGCTGCTCGTTCCACCGCACGGCGCCAAACCACTGCGGGGTGAATTTGTACTTTGCCTCAATGTAATAGGAAAACGTATCCGCATTACCAACGCGTGGAATCGCAAACCTCGCCTCGTAGACCTCGGCCCAGAGCTGGAGATGATGCCAGGCAAAACTGAGGTCCTGGCCAAACACCGTTTGCCGGAAGTCCCCGAAACTCAGACCCGGGGCGATCGTGGGCCGGGCTCGCGGTTGCAAATAGACGCCATCGCTTGCCGAGACGCCAAGATTCCACATCGGGTTCGGCACAAATCCGATTCGACCGCTCACGGTCGGATGACGCCACTGCTTGTCATCCGCACGCCACGACTCGGGCCGCGACGCCAGCGCGGCGTTCTTCACCTCTGCCGCATAAGTGATCCGCCCCAAACGTCCCGAAATCGCCACGCCGGTCGTATAACTCGGTCCCCAAATCACCGGCAGCCGAAGGTATTTATCTGCTGCGGGCACACCCGCCAAAGCGGGCGGAGCTACATGCGCCCACCCGCGCAAGATCGTCGCCGATCGCACGGCAACCTGATCCCACATTCCCGTGAGTTCCTCGTACGGCAGCGGCGCGGACACGAATGGATTGTCCCACGCACCATGTCGCGCGATCCAATTGCCCACGACCGTGGCGAATTTTCCAATCTGCAGATTCATCGCGCCGTCGTGACTCGGACTGAACCGGATCGCATACTCATCCAGTCGAGCCCGCGGACTTTCGTCACCCGGGTCAAATCCGCGATCGGCCCGAGCCTGGGCGAACGCGTAGACCCAGGATCCGAGCTGCAAATCAAGGAAGGTCGTGAACCGCGGATTGAACAACGCGTCGCCTGAAGAATCGATCAACGCGGGGGCCGGCTGCGGGAAAACGTAACCTTCCAACTCAAGCGTCCCACTGATCCGCCCCCGGATCCGGCCATCGCTCGAGCCAAAGGTGAGCAGATCATCGAGTTGATCGATCGGATCATCCGCGGCGCTTGCAACCGCTGCGCACAGAACCAGGCCCAGGATAACGCCGGATAATCTCACGAGGTCACCTCTTGATCCGAGGGCCGAACGACCGCGGTCAGGAAGTGCACCTCAAATTCGGTCCATTCGGAGTCAGATCGCAACAGCTTCAAGTCTCCACCATGGAGTCGTGCGAGTTCGCGCGCGAGATTAAGCCCAAGTCCATAACCGGGGACGTTCTCTCCCATCTTTCCGCGATGAAACCGCTCAAAAATATGCTCACGCGCCTCGGCCGCGATGGGACGCCCGGTGTTGGCCACGCACAGCAACAAATGCCGATCCTCTGACTTGGCGCGGATGCGAATTTTGCCGCCGGGCCGATTATACTTACGGGCGTTCTCCAGCAGGTTTTGCAGGATCATGGCAACATACCGATCTTCACCCGAAACCTCCATTTCTCCCGGCAAATCACTTTCGACCTCCAAGTCCAACGCGCCAGGTTGGGCACTGAGGTCATCAAGTGCAGCCTCGATCAGCCGCGTCAGATTCACCCGACGGAATTCGATTTTCAGGCGCCCTGCATCCATCCGCGACAGCAACAGCAAATCCTCAATCACGCCCGAAAGCCGGTGGGTCTGATGAATCAGCGCCGAGATGTCGTGGCATTCCTCCGGCGTAAGCTTCTCGTGCGTGAGCAACTCTTCCAAACCTGCGCGAAGGACGGTGACCGGAGTCTTGAGCTGATGCGAAGCGTCGGCCGAAAACCGCGCCGCCCGCTGCAGTTCCTCGTTCGTTACTTCGAGCCGCGCCTCTGCCTGCACCCGCTGCGCCAGATGCTCGGCCGAATCAACCGCGAGTTTCTCCACCGGTCGCGAGAGCCGGCCGGAAATCAAATGACTCACCGCGAGTGCCGCCAACAGCAACGCGGCGCCCACCGACAGCACCGACCAGCGAAGTTGCTGTTCGCGTTCCCTCAGCTCGGCGAGCGAGTAAACGCAGACCTCATACGCGGCGGGGAACGCCGAGCCGGGATTTACCTGCTTGAAAAAGAGCAGGTGGCGTGCCCCTTCCACGGGGCGCATCGTCAGCGCGGCGTTGTCCTGACTCCCCGGAATCGCGGCGGCCAGTTCCGTGGAGATCGCGGCGAATTCGGCGGGGGAGACCGCGTCGAGTTGGAGCCGGCCGTTCAGCCACATGCCACGTTTGATTCCGTTCGCGTCCCGAGATCCGGGAAATACCGCCGATTTGAATCCGAGCACGATGGCAGCAATCGGTTCGCCGGTTTCAGTTGAGACGATCGGCATCGCGAACACCTCCGTGATCGCGTTCGCGCGCTCCGCCGTTTGTCGCACCAAATATCCGAGCTGCGGGCGAAGCGGTGCACCGGGCAACGCGAGCTGGGCTTCCTCGGCCGCACTGAGCTCCCCCACTTCAGCCGTATTCGGAGCGCGGATAACCGCGCCGTCGTGATCAAGGAACCGATAAAATTCGGCATGCAGCCCGTACAGCGCAGGCTCACTGGTGGGATCTGTGTCCGGCAGCATGACGTCCCGCAATTCGTCCTTCGCACTCGGATAGAGCAGATCCAGCGCATTGTCCTCCAGGGCGGCGTGAATGCGCGGTCGTCGCACCAGAGCGCGACAACGTTCGACCAACGCCGCATGCCGGATCTCCTGCACGCCATGCACGGCCGCCAGCTCGGCCTGAAACTCGTGTTGCAGCTCTTGTTCGTAAGCCTCCGCCGCCTTGCGCTGAGTCACGTACAGAACACCCGCCGTGATCGCCGAGACCACCAACATCATCGCGATCAGCAACCGCGTGCGAAAGCGAACGGCTCCGACCGACTCCAGACTCGACGGCGCGATCACGGGAAATCCAGACGCACCTTTGACTCTCCCACCTCCACTGGCTGCTCCAAGGTCTTTTTGCTGCTCAACCACGCCTTCAAAACATAGCGACCCGGCGGGATGCCCGACAGCCGATAGTTTCCAGCTTCATCCGTCACTACGAAATAGGGCGTCGCCAGCACCAGGATCGCTCCGCGCATGTGCTCGTGAATTTCGCACCGCAACGTCACCAAACCCGGCACATCGAATACCTGCGACGGGATCGGGCGTTCCTCTGGCCGATAGCGGCCAAGATCGAAACGTTTGGGCGCAGAGTACGAAAAAATGTTGTGGTAGGTATCGTCGAGATTGGGGAATTCGACGCGCGTTCCTACTTGCACCGCGAGCAGCGCGGGGACGAAGGCGAGGTCCTTTTGCGGTTGTTGGACGGTCGGCGGCGGCGGCGAGTTCGGAAAGGAGCCCTCGAGATAGACGACGGCCAGAGGAGGATTGGTCGCGATGACCCCACCTTTGCTCACGATTTCGTACCGCTTGTTGACCACGGGAGTCGAGCGCGCGGCCGGCAGGGTCACGTGGCCTTCGATCACTCCCTCGGCACAGATCGCCGAGGTCACCGAAAGTAGCGACACCCCCAACCACGCTGCCCATGCACGGAAAGTTTGCATAAAATCAGGCGGGTGACCGCACCGTATAACCAACGGACCGCAATGTCTGGATCAGCGGTCCAGAAAAGCCGGTATCCACCTTCTTGCGGAGCCGCGCGATGAAAATTTCCACCGTGCGCGTATCGTACTGGTGATCACGCTGCCACACGCGTTCGCACAACTCCGTTCGCGAAAAAACCCGTCCCGGCTCCTGCATCAGGACTTGCAGCACGTCGAATTCCCGCGGCGACAGGCTCACGATCTTCCCCGCACGAGTGACTTTCCGGTGCTGCACGTCCATTTGCAGGTCGGCGACTTTCAGCAAATCCACGGCCGTCGGTGTCGCCGCGCGTCGACCCAGTGCTTCGATACGCGCCACCAATTCATCCAGCGAAAACGGTTTGCCCAAATAATCGTCGGCGCCGGCCTTCAAGCCTTTGACGCGATTTTCCACCTCGCCGCGAGCCGTGAGGATGATCACACGCGCCGGCGAATTTCCCTGTCGCAGTCCCGCCAGGACGCCGAGGCCATCCAGACCCGGCAGGTTCAAATCCAGAATCACAAGATCGGGCGGTGAGGCGAGCGCCACGCGCAACGCTTCCGTTCCATCATGCACGGCACTCGCCACGTGACCATGGCGCGTAAGTGCACGCACCACATGTCTTGCAAGCTGAGCTTCGTCTTCAACTACCAGGATGCGCATGGGTCAGAGTTGGAAAGCTGCGGAAAGACACCGCCGACGATGGGAACGCGAAGCGAGATCGCCGGTTGAGTCAACCCGCGGCCGGCCCAGAGCCAAGTTAACGAGGATCGAAGTGGGAGCGAGTCTCCGACCCGCTGGTCTGGATATCGTGGCCCGCTGCGGGAGCAGCGGGAGGATCGAACGGACAGACACGTAGGCTAGCGCGCTTGCGCGCGCTCCGAAAATCGGCGAACTACGGAGCGCGCGCAAGCGCGCTGGCCTACATCGGAATGCGGTGTTTTCACACAGACTCGGGAGCAGCGGGAGGATTCGGAGGATGGGCGTTTTGTCGTCGAGAGAGAAGCTGGGCGAGAACTCCCGCTCCTCCCGGAGCGGGCCACGCGACGCGGCGGCGTCAGTCAATGCGATCAGTTGCACCCGCACCCGCTCCCACCCACTCCTCGGCCTCCGTTCGCTGACTCGCGAGAAAAGTAGGTGTGCTCCGCCGCGGCCGTCGCCAACGGGTCTCGATCTGGTCGCATGGAATAATCGGCGAGCGTACCACGTTCCCAAGGTTGCACCACGACGGTCGAACAACCGGACAGGCCCGCGAGCACCAGCACGCTGAAAGTGAAAATGAGAAGGACGTTGCGGCTGTTTTTCATGCGTAAATTAAGTTTTTTCGGCGAGTACGGCATCGATGTGGCGACGCAATTCTTCCTCGGTCGCGCTGCCGTGAAATCCGGCGTGCACAAATCGAACCCGGCCGTCGCGGCCCAGCAGATAGCTCGTGGGCATCGTAGGCACCTTGACGGACCTGACCAACTTTTGCTCACCGTCCAGCAAGGCTGCAAAAGGCGGCTGCCATTTTTTCACGAATGCGGCATAGGCGGCTGGTTTATCATCAATGCTCACCGCGACGATGACCAAACCACGCGACGAGTAGTCCGTGTTCAGCCGCGCGAACGCCGGAAACGACGACCGGCAGGGCGCACACCACGAGGCCCAGAAATCCACGAGCACAACCCGCCCGGCGGTCTCAGGCACAGACCCGCCACTCAATCCCGCCTCAGCGAGAGAGGGGAACGCGTCGCCGGGTGCCACTTGAGCGTGCAGCGCGAGCGGGATCGCACAGGCGAGACTCAGCAGCCAGCTCATCCAGCGCAGACGACGCCGAGCAGGGCGGGAACTTTCAGAGGAGTTAAGCAGCGGCGACATGATTGAAAAATCCCCGAGTTTGAGCGCGCGCATCGTCGGTCATGATCATGCCCTCTGCGCCGGGAAACGACTGGATGAATTCAATCCCTTTCGTCACCCCCAGCACGAACGCGGTCGTCGACAACACACCGGCATGGAGACAGGTCCCGGAGATCGCGGTCACCTGAACGCAGCCGTTCGCCACCGGACGGCCGGTGCGCGGATCGACGATATGACCGTAGCGCTTTCCCCCGAAAGTAAATCGACGCAAGTAATCGCCTGACGAAGCGATGCCGCGCGAACCCGTCAGCGCCACACTGCCAGCCGAAACACCGGGCTGTTTCGGATTTTCCAAACCAATGTGCCAGGCTGGACGACCCGGCGGTTTGCCGAGCGCCCGCAAGTCATGCCCAAAGTCCACGAGCACGTTCGTGATGCCGTGATCGACCGCGATCTGCGCAACGATATCGACGGCGTACTCCTTGCCAAATCCGCCGAAGTCCAAGGCCATGCCGACCTGCGGCAGAAAGATTTTACCGGGCGCACGCTGGACCTTCGACCAACCCACAAGCGCTTTTCCGGCGACGACCTCGGCTTCCGTCGGCAGCACGGGATGATCGATCTTGTAGTTCCACAGCCGCAAAAGGGGCAGCGCAGTCGGGTCCAAAATCCCCTGAGTGACGAAATGGAGCGTATCACACAGTCGCAACAGCTGCTCCATGTCAGGATCGACCGGCACCCACTCGCGGCCCGCCGCAGCGTTGATGCGACTGATCAATGAATCGTCCCGATACCGCGAATATTTCGCCTCGAAGGCTTCCACCCAGGATTGCGCCGCGCGCGCAAAGACCTGCGCCCGCGCCTCGTCATCGCAGACGTATTGAATGCCGCACGGTGTTCCCATCGCGTGGAATTCCAGCCGTCGCAAAACACCCGGCGCGCCGACGCTGACAGGATCCTGCGTACGAAATGTTTGAGTGACCAGGGGCATGACGACTCGTTTACCAGGAAAAACGCAGGCCGGCTGTTACAATCGCGGCCTGAGGATAAACGGACGGCGACGTGCGGGAATCCTGTCCGCGCATCTCGTATCGCTCGATGGAGCCATCGAGCTGCCAGTTCGAGTTGATGAGCCAAACGACTTTCAGCCCGTACGTGTAACTGCGAAAAGCGGAAAGTCGGTAGTCAGCGGAATAGAACGGTCCAGCCGGCACGGGTCGGCCGGTGGGCACATAGTTCGTACCCGTAATATCGATGCGGTAGAAGTCAGCGGCTGTCTGGTCGTAGAAACGAAATCCGGGTCGGAGCGTGACCTGCGACCCCAGCTTCTGGAACCACGCCAAGTCGATCGTATGGGCGGTCGTGCCAAAGGTGTCGTGGTACAGGCGGTAACTCGCTTCCGCGGCGCCGTGGGCAGCGGGGAACGCGCGGTTTACCATTGCCAGCGCAGTCCACTTGTTGCGTTCGTCCGGCCGGTTTTCGCCGAACGTCAGGGGGAGAAAAACGCCCGGAGCGATTTCCACCCGTTGTTGAATAACGCGGTAAGGATCGGCGTGATATCCCGTGCTCT
The DNA here is from genome assembly GCA_039928945.1 of Opitutus sp. Classification (GTDB taxonomy): domain Bacteria; phylum Verrucomicrobiota; class Verrucomicrobiia; order Opitutales; family Opitutaceae; genus Opitutus. The sequence goes on from JBDSSD010000105.1 coordinate 9,316, forward strand.
GGCCGTAGCCGACATTGAAGGTCACGGAAGTCAGCGGATTGAGCAACTGCGTCACGCCCGCAATCAGATCGGTCGTTCGTTTTTTCGCCCACGCGCTTTGATAGAAGACCTTGATGTCGTCGTCCGTTCCGGCGACGCCCAACTGCAAGGTGGTGTTCTTCTGATTGAAATCCGTGAGCGTGTTCAGCGACCACCCATTGGACACGTAATCGTTTTCGCGACTGTTGGCGAAACCTGCCGTCGCGTTGAAACGAGCAAACTGCCGCGACAGGTCTGCGCTCCATGCTTTGCGCCGATCAGTGACATTTGAAAGGGGGACCGGACCGCCGGGCGTCGCGGGTGGCTGCCCGGTCGGCGTCGCCCCCGAAATCGCGTCGATCACGCCCAGCAACTTCAAATGCATGCTCGCCCCGAGATCCTGCTCCACCAGGCCATAGTGGGACTCCACGGTGATCCGGTCGTTGGACTCGCGGTAATCCGCGTACTTGTAGCTAACGAAGTTCTCGGCCCGGGCCGTCCGGACTTGCAAGAGTGACCACGCAAGGACGAGGACACCGATCCTCAAGAGGGAAACGGACGAGCGCGGGCGCACAAGAAATGGATACATCGGTCGGATTGGGACGGTGAAGAATCACGGGCGGACGCCCTCTTCACCGCACAAAATCCGGTGACGAGAGAGCCCTTTCAAGGGACCAACCGTAACACTTTAGTCAGATTCAAATGCCGCATCGGCAATCTCGCGCCGCGAGGCCGAACAACGGGGCGAATTTGGCGCGACGATCCTTTTGCGTGCGGTCGCGGCGAGCCGCGGATCAACGCACAATTTCGACGGAAGAAATCCTCAACGAAGCATTCAGGAGTTGGCGATTGCTTCGATCCGCCGCGAGTGAGAACTGCGTGATCCCGATGTACGGGGAGCGACGCGCCACGGCTACGTAAAAGTTATACAGCACTTCCCACTCACCCCGGGGAATGGTGACCTGCACCGTATGCACGGCGAAGTTGGCCGTCCGCTCCGTTTGGGGCGCATCGTTGAGGAACTTCAGATTCAGATCGCGAGCGAGCGTCTGCAGTTCACCGACGAGCCGGGTGTCATCCAGCGTTTGCGCCGGATCGAGATTTTTCACCGCCTGCACGGCCGAGTTCTCGATGCTTTCACGACTCGCCAGCCATTGTTTCTGCTGAGCGAGTTCATTGCGCGTGGTGCGGTATTCGAGCCAACTGCGGGACGTGCGGGACGAGAAATTCACGAGCCACACGATGGCGACTAATGCGACGAAGAGCACCAACATCAGCTTCTCGCGTAACAATCGGCTAAGAAAGAATCGCTTTAAGGCACTCATTGTGGCGTTCCCGGTTTGATGATTTCGGGCCGGAAGGTCACCGCCAGCGTGAAGGTGAGCAGGTTATCGCGGGCCCGTTGGTCGCGCACTTCGACTTTTTCCACGGCAGGCAACGCACTGAGCGCTGCCTGATAAGCCGACGGAGCGGCGGGCGAGGTGCTCTCCGCTTCTACATTAAGGCCATAGAGACCGACGGTGGAGGCACGCAGAAACGTCACGCTCTCGGGCTTTGGCCCCATTACCTGCAGAATCATCTCGAACGGCAGGAGTCGTTTGGTCGAAAGCTCGTTGATCCGCGTCGTCACGCTCTGGGCGAGCATGATCCGTTCAACGACGGGTCGCTGCGCCGTGATTTGTGTCAGCCGCGTGCGAGACCAGCCCGCCGCCGCCAGCAAAAGAAACTCTCCGGCCGCGAGGAGAAACAATAACGCGACAAGCGCGAGAAACCCGCGCCATAACGCGAGATCCCGATTACGCGCCCGACGCAGTCCGGCGAGCGCGTCCTTGTCGCGCACATCCAACGCGGCGCTGACAGTAAGTGGTAAGCGGGAGGTGAAAGCTTCCGCCTGAAACGCAATTTCGCGGTCGTTGGGTGCGGCGATCGCGACGGGCGGCGCATTTACCACGACCGCGCGATTGGTCGGCACCGCCGTCGCGAGCTGTTCGCGAGCCCGGGTCCAGTCCGCATCAATCGCGTCCGGTTGCATGGCGCGAAAAACGACCTTCGTGGGCACGGGCGACTGGGCAAAATAGAGCGCGGTCAATCCCTCGGCCGACGGGATGATCAGAGTCGTCTCCGATCGAATGTCACCGCCGAGCAAAGCCGCAAAGGTCGGCATCACCAGCTCAGCACTCTCCCAACCCTCAAGCTGTTCGTTCGTGAAGCGTCGACGATACGCGGCGAACACGAGCGCGAACTCAGCGCCGGGCGGCCAATAGAACCCGTGATACAGTTGAGCCGGCGGAAACGGCGAAAGCGTTTCGAGCGCGAGCTCGACTTGTGCGTTCACATCCAGCGCCGTGGAGCCTTGGGCGATGGTGATCGTGCGGGTGAAAAACACTCCATCTGGGAGGAGAATCACCTTCAGCGGCGGCGGGCCGGCTCGAAAAGTTCGGAGGAGGGTCATGCCTTTGTCGGTGATGCGGAGACAGCTGAAATCTCAGCATTCTCCCTAATTTCCAAGAGCGTAAATGGATAGTTGAGTTTTTTCGCTGCCCCCTGGCCTTCTGAATTGGTCCCTTTGGCGCTCGGGGCACCTCCGGTCGGGGCCGTCTGCGTCCCCGTCGCGGTGGAATTTGCCACCGGCTCCTGGACCAGCGTGGCGCCTCCAGCCGCGGGCGCAACCATCACCGACAGACGGAACGTGGATCGTCCTTCCTTGACCGTCAGATGGATCCGCAACGCGCTGATCTGCGTTCCGTACCCCGCCAGGGTCTGCGCGCCCAGAATTCCAGCGGCATCCGTCGGCGTTTCGAAAAATCCCGGTCCTTGGCGCGCCTGGGCACCCCGGCCGCTCCGAAAGTCGTCGAGCTGTTTTTGCTGCGAGATGTCGATGACCCCGAGGTCATTTAACAGGGGTCCATTCAGTCCGTTTAGATTCGTTTCCTTGAAGTCCAGGAGCGAAATGGCCGACACGAACCGCTGCCAGAGTTCATTCGGTCGACCCTTCTCATCAAAGAAAACCTCCCGGGCGTAGTCGACCGCCGCGAGTTCCGCATATGTGCGCATCGAGCGTTGCGGCGCGACGTAAGGCAACGGTCCTTGCTCATAATCCGGCTGACGGGCCGAAGCCGAAACATGGTCCTTGCGCATCCAGGCAAGCATCGCGTCAGCGAGCCGATCCGCATCGGCCTGCGCCAGCCCCCAGCCATGAAAGAGCTTCTGCAACGTCACAAGGTCCACGTGCGGCAACGAGAGCTTTCCGCTTTCATCTTCAAACACGATTTCAACCGTCCGCCCGCTCTGAGGTTCCCACCCGGCGAATCCCAAAGGATCCGCCCAGCCTTCCGCGGGACTTCTCAAGGCGCCGTTCACCAACCGAAAGTCCTCCAGCACGCCGAGTGTCACCTCGAGCGCAGAATACGCCTCTTGCCGGAGCCGAACTGCCGCGGCTTCACGCGATTCGACAATCAAATCATCGCCGGCTTTCTCGACGAAGGCGACGAGCGCAAACGTGGCAAACATCAGCGTCACCAGAACGATGACGAGGACCGACCCACGCACAGGATGACGAACTACGGGCATATGTCGCGACGGGTTCACGCTCAGAAATTCGGCAGACCTTCCGGGAATGAGGGCAGCGCGATCACGTTCTCGCGCTCAAGTTTTCCGTAGCTGAACTTGAGCCTCAATCGCTGGGGCGCCACGATCTTGTTGTCGTTGTCGCGCTTTAGCTGTGGTTCGTTTTTCCAGGTCTTGAAGGTAGCGTCATAGTAGTCGTAGGTCATGGACGAGACGAGCGGACTGATGACCGTTTCTCGCGGAGCATCCTCGGTGAAACGTTTTTCCAGTCGCGAGTGCCAGAGCAGCAGCAGGCCTTCCCGCTCGCGCACCTGCAACGAACAGACCACCTCGGGCAGCGGGCGCTCGGGCCAGGTGAACAAGCGACTGCCCTCCGGCAATTCGAAGGTGAGTAGATTTTCCGACATGCCGCTCTGTGGCCGCACTTCCTGACCAGTGATCGCATCGGCTCCCACCCGTCCCGCCGGCGGAAACGTCGCGGCGCGCAGCTCGTGTTCAAGGTAGCGCGTGACGGCTCGCGCGTGCTGATCGAACAAGCGCAGGTCCGCATTGCGTCCCCAGAGCTCGCCCATCGAAAACACAAACGTGTTCATCGAAACCAAAACGAGACCGACCAACGAGAGCGCCAGCAGGATTTCCAACAACGTGAAACCGTTTTGGTCACGCTGTCGATCGGCTCTGGGTTTCAGCGCGGGAATCGTTGAGCCGGAAAATCTCACTTCGACTTCCTCCGCAGTTCAACTATTCGGTCTTTCGCGTTTTGGCGCAGCTTGGTCGTGTCGATTCCCTGCGACCAAGTGGGCCGGAGCAACATGAACGTCTGCGTCACCGGACGCGGCGGCGTTTTCGCCGTTGGGTCGGCGACGTCACAGGTGAACGTGACGGCAAACACATCTGCCGTGGCAGTCGGTTCGATTGTCGCGCGCCAGCTCACCCGGCCTGTGGTCAATTCGTAATCCCCACCCTGTTCCGCCTTGGCGCGATCGGGTTCCAGCATGAGCTGGGCTCGGGCAAAACGCACCTCCTCGGCGCGCGCATCGGTGCGGTTCACCACGTGATAGGCGTTGAGCACATTCACGTACGTCGCGCCCAGCGTGATCGCGGCCATGGCAAACACCATCAGGGCCACCAAAACTTCGAGCAGCGTGAAACCACGAGTCCGCATCACGTTTTCTTTGGATCCGGCAGGACGGGAGCGCAGGTCCACGGATCGATCGACTCAATCCGCGCCGGCCCCGTAGTTCGAAACTGGATGCGGAACGGGGTGCACGTGCCGTCGGAGTAAAATGACACCGAGGCCAGCGTCCGGGTATCGACCAATTGACCGCCAATGAGGATGGATCCTCCGCTGGTCTGCGCCTGCAAAAGGTCGATCGTGAGTTCCCGCGTTTCCGGGACGGGGAATTTCTTCACGTTGCCGCCCGCATCAACGAGGAACGCCTTCTCTTTGGCGTCGTAGGTCAGCCGAACATCGGTCTCCGACTGCAAGGCGGTGCGGCGGGCCGTTCTCGTGGCCTCCCAAAAGATGTCACGCGCCGTCCGTGGTTTGCCGTCCGCAACATGCGTCGCGACCGTGACCATGGCGGCGGCCAGCAAGCCGATCAACCCGACGGCGAGCAGGATTTCAATCAGCGTAAAAGCGGTGCGATCGCGACCGGCTTCGCTGCTGCTCCAGCGTATCACCGCGCCTGCTCGACGCCCACGCCAGTGGGTGCGCGTGACTATCCCCATTCGTTACTTCTCCTCCGACCAGTTTCCGATGTCGTCCTTGGTGCCCTCGGTTTTATCCGGACCCTTCGAGAAGATATCGTAGGACGCTTTGTTCTTCGTGCCGGGATAGCGGTAAACATACGGTTCCTTCCACGGATCGACCGGCAGTTTTGTGTCCGACAGATACGGTCCACGCCATTGATCCGCATGTGCGGCGGGAGGTGTGACCAACGCCTGGAGCCCTTCAGCGGTCGACGGGTAATCACCCATCTGGATCCGATAGCTGGTGAGCGGAAGCTTGATGGACTCGTTAACAAAGAGATGCGCTGTCTTAATTTGGGCTCCGTCAAACACGCCCGAGAAATTTGAGACGCTGAGTCCGACCAAGAGGCCGAGGATGGCCAGGGCGATCATGATTTCGAGCAAGGTGAAACCGCGGCGGGCGAAGCGCCGGACAGAACGGGAGGTGCGGAAGCAAAGCATGGTGAACGAATGGCGGTGGAGAGGCCGCTTGTCGAGACGCGGTCCAACGCTGAAATGTTTCGACAAAGTTCGGCCGCCGATCCGCCCTCCGGATTGGTGCGCCCACAGAAGTGTTTCGCAGGCAACCAGACTGGGAACTAGGCCGCCCCCTCGACGAACTTGAAAAAACTGGTGCCCCCGCCCGGACTTGAACCGAAACGATCTTCGCGAAATTAAGTCGCTTAGAAACGCGGACTTAATTGATTGTTAATATATTAGAACATGAATCAAAATACACTCAGATGCCGAAAAGTGAAGCAAAAAACAGGATTTATGGCAACCTGTGGCAACCTAGAATGCTCCGATTGTATCGACACCCCTGAGACACGAAGCATCCGTGATTGGGTGTGATGCTCCCCGTGAGTATCGCAAAACTTCCCTGCCCCTCCTGCGCACGTCGGGCCTCTTGGAATTTGCGAGGAGCCCTAGGCGGAATCGATATCGCATTTTAATCGACCATTGCCCTTCTCGACGCAATGAGTTCGGCTAAAGATACACTTCCGCGCCATGCCCTCTAAATCTCCGGTTCACAAGAAGGCTCTGTCCAAAGTGAAAGTGCCAAAACCGCTTCACCGTGCTTCGAAACAGTCCCTTCGCCGGACGTCACGCCAAATATTTGGGACTTCGATTCTCCCGCTTACAAGTTCTGGAACGCCCGGCCCAATCGACGCGAATCTGTCTGCAGAGCCTCAGTTAACGAAAGCTGCCCTCACGGCTTCTGCTGGTTCGCTTAAGGTTCAATGGGCAGATATTTATTTCGGAGAGCTGAAACTCTCGCTACCGGAGCTGCTTCGGCTTCGTAATGAGTATGCAGCCCAGAATGCAAAATACATCAACGATACATTGACCTTGGAGGAAATGGTCCGCTCCGAAGACATCCGCGACCAAGAAGTCGCGGCGGGCTCCCTCACACTATCGCGTGATCTAGCCGCAAGTGAGCTTTCGGCTCAGGAGAAATGGGCTGCGTCTGCTGCCAAAGCTATCAAGGCCTTCGACGATATTCCGGCATATAAGAATATTGGTACGCTCGTAAGCTATCGAGCGTGGCTCGCCCAAGCGAGTATGGCGCCGGCATTCTACAAAGTCTTGAAAGAGGTTCTGGACAATCCCGCGGCGATTATGGCGAGTGAGAATCTTAGTTGGGCTCAAGATCCAATCCTCGGGGCCGGCAAGTTTGACGTACGTCCCCCTCCGGATCCGACGCAGGTCACCCATAACGTATCGCTTATAAACGGTGTTAAGGTCGTCACTGGTGAATTGGCCTCGGTTGAGTTGGGTAATGCAGTGTCACAGATCGAGAGCCAAGAAGCGCTCGCAAACGGAACAAATGACAGCGCGATTGAAACTCTGGTCGCGCGACAGAGAGCCTTCGACTGGTCCAAGGCAAATGCCGATTTTTTACGGCAGCGAAAAGAGCTTTCACAGTTGATGAGGGATCTTCGGAAGGCTGCGGTAACCGCTGACGACGGCCCCCTCAATGCGCTTCCGCTGCTAAAAGGTTCGCGTGCGCGCTTCGTGACTCTCCTTGCGGACATGGTGGCAAAAGCGCAAGTTTGCGCTGATGGTCTCCGTGTTTCGTGGGATTATCAAACACCGGCGTTACCCATGCCTTACAGTTGGAGAGACGCGGACGGTTCTTACATCGAAGCATTGGCTGCGTGGTTTTCGGAGGTGCAAAGAATAATTTCGAGTGCGCTTCCGTCGGAGAAATCTGCCGTAATAGCACTTTCGATTCGGGATTTGGTTACCCCCCAAGTTTGGAGCGCAGCCATCCTGAACGCTCGCAATGGACACGAACTCACTCTTAGCTTCCATGTTAAGCCCGTTTTGCTCGCTGGCATGCGCGCAGCGCGCCTTCGAGGTATTTCAGTCTTTGTCAGCGGAGTCGCCGACACGATCGCAGGAGTTTGGCGTGGGAGAATTATTCCGCCTATCTTTGCCTTAGTGTGTGACGCCGGCGGAGCGACGCTATCCCGAGTGCAGCAAGATGCACCGGAAACCGATGTCGGCCGAGTGATGACCCGAGTGAGTCCACGAACGCCCGACATCGTCGGTTCAGCCCAGCTACGCAATATCAGCCCTATTGGGAACGACGCTCAGGCAAACTACCAGTGGACGGTCTCACTGTCTCCAAAATCTTCCGAAGAAGCCTATGCCGCCGATCTATCCAACGTGCAGATCGACCTTTTTGTGGCTTTTTCAACATGAGCAAACCTTATCCGCGGACACCGGTACATACGCGCGAGCAGGACGGCGGTGAGGGTGGCCAGGGGAGTGACGAGGGCGGTGATAGTGAGTCAAATACTGAAGGAAGCGGAGAAGACGATTCGGGGGACTCCGGTGATTCGGGGGACTCCGGCTATAACTTTGGTGGAGACTCTGGCCCAGGATGGGCAACTACCGTTGCGCCGATCGGTGCGTTTCTCGATTCAACTTGGGAGGCAACGAATGATTTAGGCTCTACGGTTGGATCGATACCAAATATCGGACCCGACCTGCGGTTCGGTGGCGGCAGCGGGGAGGCTCCGGATCAACAGCCGATTGAGGACCATCGCGGCGAATTCGAACTCCCACAGTTGGGTCCGGTTTCGACCCCCGCCCCAACGTCGGCGGTGGGCGGGCGCGCATCCGTTGGTGTTTCCTTAGGCGCCGGCGCAATGGCGGGCTTTTTCACGGCTGGCGGTGGCACCATATCGACTGGTGGTTCATCCACCGTTGACGGAAAAGGTAATACGGCTGTCGGTGTTTTCGTACCCGAGGTGGGTCTTGGAGTGTCGTTCGGGGGTCTTGGCCCGAGTGCGGACTTTAATTTCCCACTGGCCGACAGCCAGCCCGACGAGGTCTGCCAACCTCAAGCCTTGCTGACTGCGCCTATTGTCACCATTGCAATTACCGGTGCGAGGGACTGGTCTGCCGTGACCCAAATTTCCATCTCATTTAGCGAGAGTTTCGGGTTTGGTCTGTTTGCCGGAACCTATTGCGGCGTTTCAACCGATGACCTTTGGGATTCGCATTGACGTATCTGTTAGTTGGGAGCGGCGTCGCTTGCGGCCGAGCGACTACAGCCGGTAGTATTGGAAATAAACAATTTATAGCGTGTCCGCTTCCGACAACATTTATGAAGTTCCTCCCGGCGCGCCTGAGCGCTCGGCCAATAGTGGAATTGCCTAGGCGTTCGACATCCAGCAAGTAGTTGGACACGATGCAACGGCGGGCAGCCGATGTTAGGACAAATCGACCGCCATACATACATGAATGTCATCAGTTGCAAAAAGCGCATATAGCTCGTGTCTAGTCTATGGTTTCGCCGCGAACCCTTCCGCTGCGGCCAGCTTTCTCTGGTTGGCATCACACTAGCGGAATTCGGCCGCGCCGAGGTGCAGCGCCGTGGCAACGTGCAGCACGTCAAGAAAAAGATTGCCGCCGCCCATCGTATGCTAGGCGGAAATTCGTTCGGCGATATTGATCACCTCGCCCATTCCGCGCCACCAGTGCCCCGTTATTGCGTAATCCTTTTTCATGCATCAGCGCTTCGTTTTGGCAAAACCCGAACGCATGTCCCACGACGGTCAACGAAACATTTGTCGATGTTTCGTTGCCCTTTTTACTTCATTGATGCGGCTTTATCGGCCGTAGCAGGGCCGTCGAAGAATCTTATCTATCGGGGCCTTCTTTGATAATCCATCGAATTTTTTTGGGGCTTGGCCCTCGAAATAATGCTCACGGTGTGGGCGACACGTCGTGTGTCGCACCGTATCCAACTCAGCCCGTCAGACGACATCTGAGAGATACAAAAAGCGTGGTCCTCAGCCTCGCGCTGGAACTTTCAAATTGTGGCGGATATGATTTGCGACCTCGACGGGATCGAAGTAAACGAAATGTCCGACACGGTGAAACGGTATTCGCCGAAGCTTCGTCCACTCTCGCAGGGTGCGAATCGACGGCTCATTGTTTTTCGGGAAGACCCCGCTGATGCGCAGGCCAGCAATGTCCGTGAGCCGACCAAAGGAAGGATTAATAGGTGTTTCCATGCCCATACCTGCAGGTCAACCAAGGTTGCCGTCGGATCTTACGACCGTGCCTGCTAGAGACGCATCAACCATGGCAGAAGCCGGAGTGTTGCTCGGAGCGACAGTTCGCGGTCTCCTCCACAAAAATCTTCGATGAGTTCTCGGAGGCGCCTGCTCTTGGAATCAAGCCAAAGCCAGTTTTGGTCGGCCCATCACTTACCTTAAGCTCGGGAAAGTTCATAACCCTAAAAATCGTTCGTTTAACCGGCTCGAACTCTTGCCGCGCTTCTGCAGGTATACGTCGAAATTCTGCAAAACTTGGCAGTCGATGGTCATGCTGGGATACCATCTTTGTCTTCGTATTCAGGATTGCGCGACCCATCGGTGGCAGGACGTGGACTTCGAGCGTAAGGCCTTTCCCACCGTCCTCAAATGAACGACGTGATCTGGCATCGAAAAAACCGAGAGCTAAATGCCACTCGAACTCCGCGCATTCTTACATCGTATGAAACCAACAAGCTTAATCCGGCACGTCCACGCTTCTCTTCCGTTTGTGACAAAAAATCGGGCGGCGCTTTTGGTTTGTCGCCGACGTTCCGCAAGCTACTGGACGAAGCCAAAGTCGAATACAAAGACGTTTTTAATGGAAAGGGCCGAAGGTTTTATGACCTTGGTTCCATAGCCTCCGGCACACATGCGTATCCGTAATGGCGAATGCAGGGGTGCCCCAAGAGCTGCGCAAGAAACATGTCGGCCACGATTCGGCCGTCCACAAACGCTATACTCATCTGGATATTCAGAATTTCGAAACAGCGCTGGCCTCAGTGCCTCGCCTGCTCGCAGAGTGAAGCAAGCACCGGCATCCGCACTGGCTTCGAAACGCAAGTGCAACGATTGGCGTTTCAACATGCGATGCAATTGTGCCCAAGTGAACGCATCAGAACGGCATGTTTTTCGAGACCTGCTCCCCACACTCCCGGCGGCCAATGCGCGAAAATAACGTTCGCTAGGCTTCGACCATGACTGCGTTGCTGAAAATCCGTGGAGTCGGCAGAGTTTCTAGAAAACTTTGGACCCTTGGCCCTACCCTTGGCCCCTTCGAAGAAAATCTTCAAGAATTATGCAGCTATAAACAATTTTCCATTTCCGGTCTTCGCAATAACGGATGGAGTCAAGAAGCGCATGGTTAATAGATCAAACAAATCTGCAGGTAATTGGCCTCGATTGACTCAGTGAATCGCAAGGGCAGCAAGTGTTGGCAGAAACCCTAATGAGTCCGTAATCGAACACGAGGCAGACGGAAATGCTAAGGCGCGCGGATGGCGCTGTATGCGGCCGCAGCGATTGAAGCTCGGGACAAAAGTAGTCTCGGCACATGCCCTTCGTTCTTAAGCCCGACCCAAAGCCCATTGGGTTTTTTAAATATGTCAGCGCCAAAAATGATTTCGACCGCTTCTTTGGCCTCGAGTGGCGAAAGCCGATCATATTCTCCCTGTAGCAATGCAACGCTAAATTTATGGTTCCGGACATTGTTCAGGTCTTTCATTCGCCCGCCGACGCCCTGTAAAACAATACCGCCAAGTTTACATTCCATACGCGCAGCAGTCCTGGCGACAAAGAGTGTCCCGTTGCTTTCCCCGCTTAACACAATTTTATCTGGGCGAGCGCCGAGCGTGATTCTGGCATAGTTTATCACCGCAAGTGCAGCTGTAACGTCATCTGCGGTTATAGCGAGATCCCAACCCGGTTGTCCGGGAAGTTTTGGCTGGAAATCGAAAGCGATAACATCGTAACCTTTACTAATCAGATATTGGTCAGTGCCACTGTAGTATGTAGGATACCACCCACGGGTGGTGGGGAATTTTATAATTACACCTTGGCTTGGCTGCGTCCTAGCGCGCCACACGTCGATAGGTATGGTCAAGCTGCTTGTAGCAGTAACCATCACATGACTTGGTCTTGCCCCATCAGGCCGATCAGTGCGGCTTCTGCGAAAAACTAACTGACACTGTTTAGTTGCGAGATTTATTCGATAAAGAGACTTTGGCTGCGTCAAGCCTATGTGCGCTACCAGAACATCACCGGCCGGTAGCGTGGCGATTAACAAAACGGCCATTTGTATGGTCTACTATTTGCATTAATGATCGATTATACGGAGGCCAGCCAATCTAAATTTTACTAACGACACTATCTTGAAATGAAACATTTGATATTATCTCACGCCGTTCTGTGCACCATTGGCATTTTAGCCGGCTATTTCTTTGGGAAATCTGGTTCCGGCAAACGTCCGTCCACGGAATTGCCTGTTGCTGCAGTAGCTCCAGCTGTTTTGCCAACGACAATTATTCCCGCTGCAACGGAACTTCCGGCTTCGAAGGTAAATGATGAATTGGCAAAGCGCCAACAGACGGCACGGGAAACAGCACGAGACCATGCAGGGACCTAAAGAAATTTTCTTAGAACCCCGGCAGGTATTGACGTTGCTCAGCGGGAGGCGCGCGTCCGAGTTCGTCGGATATATGCTGAACTTATTCGTAGATTTAACCTTCCTACAGAGCAGAGAGAGAAAATGCTCGCATATCTTGTGGACTATGCGTCTGTGGGCAGGGATATCGCCCTAGCTGATGTGTCGGGTAGCGTTCCTAGAAATGAGTTACAGAAGGAGGCAGACAAAGAACACGCTAGAATCGAGAGTCAGATTAAAGAATTACTTGGAAACCGCTATGAGGAGTACAAAAATTATAATAGTTCCTATACCGAACGACTCGATATAGCAGAAATTTCAAACTCAGCATTTTCGCAGGCGGCGCGATTGAGTCCAGAACAGATTGATGCTTTGGCGGGTACGTTGGATCGCATCAACTCCGCTGCTCCGGGCTATTCAAAAATACCCGGGAAGGAAAGTTTGGAAAGCAGATCTGACCGCTATAACCAATTGCTTTCACAAGCGCGCTCTATATTGAGCCCCGAGCAGTATCAACATTTCAATGAAGAAATTGCGGATCGTCTTGTTATAGAAAGTACAAACCAAAGATTGCACAAGGCTGCGCGTTGACGAGGTTGACCTTTGTATTCACTTTGGCGAAGTCGGTTGTTCGGTTGTTCCTATGACGCGACTGTAATGGAGCTGCCGTGGTTCGCCCGACCGTGCGCGCCTTTCGCGACTCGCGTGCATGCGAGGACGTGTTGGGCGAACGCGAATCGGGGAAAATGTGGCCACTGTTCTGCCTGATCACGTCAGTTTAGTCCATTCCGCGGCCTCGGTGCGCGACGCGAAAGCGCCCGCCGAGAATTCGATAATCCATCGATCAACGACAGCTTCGCGATTTCCGCATGCTGTCCCAACGCCGGCACATCGGTGTAATCCTTCGCCGTTAGCGTGGCGTCGGACTGGCCCGCCTGGATCTGTGAATCGTTTGATTGGATACGACTTGAGGGTTTCGCTTACGGCAAAGGTCGAATACTTAATCCGTTCCTGCCGCGCAAACGCCGTCATCGTCAGCCCGCTTGCTCGGTACGCTCGCACGGCTTCCGTCCGAGGAGCTGCTGCCGTCAGCAGGCGACCACAACCGTCCCGCTTTTCACCGTCGTCAACCACCTCAGCCACAGTCGCTTCTATCCGTTCACTCTACAGCACCTTCCGCCTGTCGACGAGTGTAACCGGCTGGACGCTTACACTTGAGCCGGGTTAGTGGAAACCGTAGGCGTTGTCCGTATTCGCGCACCCCAATCGTCGGTAAGGTGGCAGACCAATAAATCCAACCGAACTTTAAACTTTTGGCACCATATGCTCAATCCCCCTCGACTCGTTCAAACATCCGATCAACTCACTGCGGTGATACCACTCGTAGTTCCAAGTAACCAAATCAGAAACGTTATGGAGCCAGCGATGCGGGAGTTAATGAGCGTGGTAAGAGCGCAAACCGCTGGACCCGTTGGGCCGTGGTTTTCCCATCATCGTAGTCTCGTTTCCGACGTCTTCGAGTTTGAGATTAGTGTGCCCGTCAGCAAACAGGTACAGCCTACCGGTAGGGTTCATCCCGGTGTCCTTCTCGGAGGTAATGTTGTTCAGGCGACTTACGTGGGACCGTATGACGGCTTAAGAGAAGCCTGGTCGAAGTTAAGCGACTGGATGAGGTCTAAAGGTTATACTCCATTATCGAATTTCTGGGAGGCTTACGCATACGGGCCTGAATCAACCGACAATTCTGAAGAGTTCCAGACAGTGCTCAGTCAACCCGTCGCAGATGCATTGATAAATTCTGGGAGGACGAACCATTCCGAGGGTACTGCCAGCGAGTCGATGTAAACAGGCATGCGCCATCTTGCATTCTCGCCCGGACAACTCCACAGCGCGAGCTTCACCGAGGTTAAACACAAGGTCCGGGGTTCTCGGGCAGGTCATCGTCGGCGACGTTAGCACCACGCTCGTCCAGTATTCGGACTAACGACTGTAGAGATCGGTGCGGTCATTCGTCGCGACCTGGGAATCAATTCTCCGATATGCGATGCTGGGTGCCTGCGAGATGCTCGAGGGCCGCATCCAACTCACGGGCTGGAACACCGCCCGAAGGTCATCTTCGCCCACACATTGCAATGTGTCGCGTCGGCGACCAGCTGCGAGGACTTTTGCGGTAAAACAAACCCCGAGTTCGCCGTCTGCACGACCAATCCGCCTGAGGTGACCTGCTGGCACATCTAGGAGCTGCACCGGCAACGCGCCGACACCGAAAACGCTTTTGACGAACTCCAAAGCCAGTGGGGCTTCAGCCGCTTTTGCACCTGGTTGCGCGACACGACCGAACTGACCGCCCGGCTCCTACTGATGGTTTACAAGCTATGGACCTTGTTTGTCCGCTTCGTCATGCCGCACCAAGCTACAGAAACCAAACGCGGCCGACGATGGTTTTTGTTGATCGCCGCCAGACTCGTCCAGTCCGGTCGCCAGATAGAAGTCCACGTCTCGATCAGCGGCGGCTGGGACAAACAATTGCGCGACGGATATCTGCGCCTCCACGAGTGGATTCGTTCAACTGCTCTACAGGTGAAAACGGTCGTTCCAGAACACGCTCCTTGACCCATATTCCGTTTCCCGCTCACCTCTAGAGCTGAACTCCAACTGCGGAATTTAGGATGATGGTGGGTCCACCAACGATGGCACGGCTGAGGAGCGAAAATTGGCGATAGGAAATCCGTCCTGTCGCCGACATTAGCTAGATCGTACGACAGAGCCAAGAGCGCAAGAGCGCCGGCACAGGGCGAGAAGGACGTCTTGAGAACACGCAAGTCCGAGCGTGCTCAGCACGACTTCGCTGCCTCGTGACATCGACCAGAATGGGTCCTCGAATCAAAAAAAAGCGACGCGCCTTTAAGGGGCGCATCGCGCATTATCAATTCCGCTCCGCTCAATTCGAGCGTCGGACGCCTCGTTTACGGATGGGGTCCGTAAATGCTAACGTTGAATAAGGAATAATTCACAGGATCGGCAACATAGCCCTTGGTCAGGTTTATCTTTACGTATCGAGCCGAGACCGGGGTGGCCAATTTGTCGTCCGTTACTCCGGCGCTCTGAATTCCGACTCTGCTCGCGACCGTCGTGAAGATTACATTGTCGCTGGACACCTGGATATTATAGTCCTTTCCGTAAGCAGTCTCCCACTTAACAAGGACACGGTCGATAATCTTGGGCGCCCCCAGGTCCAACTTAAGCCACTGCGGGCTGGCGGCAACAGTCGACGACCATCTTGTTAAATCGCTCGTGTCCACCGCATTGCCAACAGGGTAAGTAGCGTTGGTCGAGCTTGCCGTTACGGTAGCAGTCCGCGCGAGGTTCGTTAGAACTTGAACCGTATAGATCGAGTAATTCGTGGGGTCAGCTCGATAGCCTTGCGTCATATCGAGCCTAACATACCTAGCGGTCCGGTTTGTGAACTTGTCGGACGTTGTTCCCGCCGAGGTGACACCGGGACTCGTGTAGGCGAGGCTGTACGAAGAATCGTCGGTCGATGTAGAGATCGTGTAGTCCTTTGCGTATGCGGTATCCCAAGCCGTGATGACTTCATTGAAATTATACGATCCGCCGAGGTCTACCTTAAACGATGCAGGACCGGTACTGACGGCGGAAGACCATCGGGTGTTGCCGTTCGCGTCAACGGCCCGTTGGACGTCGTAACCAACTGTCGTCGTAGTACTGCTTGCGCTTGCATTGACGTCTTGTGATTGGCTCCTCGCGCCAAACACCCTCAGCTCTGCGATTGAGTAATCCACTGGATCTGCTGATACACCCTGGGTCATCGTGACCTTCACATACCTAGCTGAAGTCAGAGGGAATAGATCACGCGTTTCACCGCGTGACGAGATCCCACTCCGGCTCGCAACATTCGTGTAGGTAATGTTATCGGGAGCAACGGCCACGGAATAGGCCTTGGCAAAGGAGTCTCCCCAATTGATTTTTGCCTCGTTAACGTAACGAGGAACGCCGAGATCTACGGTATAGGTTCGACTGCCACTTCCGAAACCTGACGTCCATCGAGAGGCGTCGTCGCCGTCATTGCCTTTATCAGGGGTTGAGTACGCTCCGGTCGTGGTGCTGCTCGCGGTCGCAGTCCGACCCTGTGCAACGTTTTCGCTATTGAAAACCGACAAACTGTAGATCGAGAAGTTAGGATTTGAACTGAAATACTCGTCATTTCCTCTCGTCATCTCGACCTTGATATACCGGGCGAATCGGGTCGTAAAAAGGTCGTCGGTAGTCGCTGAACTTGGGAAATAATAAACAGTACCCGTTGTTTTATCTTCCACGTATTCGTTGTTTCGCACGGTCTCTGACGAAATACCATCTGCTGAGACACGGATTTCGTACTTCAGCGCATAAGATGGCGCCTGCCACTTAATTTTCACTTCGTTGATGGGCATGACCGCTCCTAAATCCACCTGAATCCACTGTGTGCTCCCAGAATACACCGACGCCCAGCGACTCGATTCGTCTCCATCGGTGGCCTCTGACGGGAGATAGACAGAACTATAAGAGCTACTTGCGGTAACGCTCTTATTCACAGCAAGGTCATTACCGCTCGAGATATTCCACACCGAGTCGTTTTTATAGAACGAGACTCCACCCCAATTTGCGTAACCGCCATAAAACGAAACATCTGGCCCCAAATCAACGTGATTATCGTGAATTGTCCCGGTTGGCGTATTCGAGAGCGAACCACCCAAATTAAATACATTCATCACTCCCGTCCTCTTGTACGAAACATTGATGAACGTGTTATCGTGGATATTGAGGTTTATGTTTGAGGAAGGCGTCCATGTTGGCGTATACAGTAGACCAAACCCGTAACCAGCGATATTCTCGAATGTGCTATTGCGAATTTCCAGGCCGTCGATACCGCCGAGATCGCCGATTGATAGGTCGGTTGTCGTTGGAGTAGGATTGACGCTCGTTCTCACCTGAAGGTTGTCGATTAAAACGTCACTAGCCAGATAGATATGCATCTGGGACGTCCCTCCACTCTGGTAGTACGCCCCCTTGTAGAGCTTTGAGTTCGTTACCGACAGGCCATCCACGCTCGTCATAAATAGTGCCGTTAGCGAGACCCATGGCGCCTGGATGTCATGGATATACGCATTATCGATAATCACGTTTGTACATTTGCTCTTTGGCCCATTCCAGTTCGGATCTTGTGGCGACTGGAAATATCCTTCGCGGCTGGAATGGTCGTTCCAATCTAAGGCTATTCCGCAGCCCGACTGATACACTTCACAGTTTGTGATGCGAATATCATTGAGCATCGTCGTGTTGTTATGAGCAGTATCCCACGCACCTGTGACACCGATACCGTATGAAAATGCTACGTGGTCTGGTGAATAGTACGACACTAAGGCGGGATCAGGACTATGGCCGGTGCCTTGAACACCCTCCCATCCATTCGTCCCCCGTATCAAATACGCGTCGTCAATGGCAGCGTTATGTACTGAGTTCCGCTTAATTCCAACAAATCCATGTGCCACGATATCGTCGATATATACAGATTGGTGATTGTAGCTTTTGTCGTAATGAATGATTATTCCTGCACCACCTTCGGCTACTTCGAGGCTTGAGATTTTCACGTACGAGACATCGTAAGTTGTTAGGCAACGGTCAGCGACGTTCCCGTTGCGTTGAATTTTAGGACGATTGCCCGTGCCGTAAGCACCGACTTCGATGAAGTTTGATGAAGTGCCGGAACCGTGCAGCTGGAAATGTTGGTTCCAAGTTGCCCCGCGTTTGAGGAGGATCTTGTCACCAGGCACGAATGTGGTCGCGTTCACGTTGGTAAAGTCGAACCATGGGGAAGCCGTGCTCGTGCCCGCGTTGGCATTGTTGCCGGCGGGATCGATGTAATACGTGGCGGCATGGGCCGACACTGCAGCACCACCCGCAAGAGCAATAAACGTGAGGAATGAGGCGAAGTTGCGCCGGACTGCCACTGCCCAAGCAGGACGAGACCGCCCCGCGCGAGTGCTAACATTATATATTTTCATTATCTTAAAGTTTGTGAATCCAATCTAAGGGTCGAAAAAGGCGCGTTCACACGAACAATTGCGCTCGATGGGAGCCGCCCGGTTGCATTGACTGCGGGTTTGGGAAGGGTATAGGGTGCTATTTATGGGTAAGCTCTCGTGCTGTGCAGGCAAAGGGGGTGGGCACGACGTACAACTCGGCAACGAGCGGACACATTGGTCCGGATTCTCGAGTCGGGAACGCGATTAGTAGAAGATGTCCGCTCGTGATGAATGGCCACCAACAATAAGGTAAACGTTAACTACGCTCGCGGCAGGCGGAATCTTATTTAGGCGGCTGGACGCATCCGCCGAACGAGCTTAGTAATCCAGATTTGGAAGGGTGATGCGGCGCTACAGCACAATCTCGGACACGGTTCGTTCATCCTCTTCTTCAAGCGCAAGCAAATCGCCATTCCACCCATGCTCAGGGTTCAGGTGGAGTGCCGTCATTGCAGCTTAGCCCCAAAGGTAACCTCCAAGTGATTGTCGTCCGTGAGCGCAACGCACCGACATATATAGCGTATCCGACGGTTTGGGTGCCCGCTTGCGCCCTCAAAATTGCTTCAGTGAAGTCGCGAACCATCAATTTCACGTAGCCTGCGATCACTTCTTTTGCTTCCAACAATTTTTCGGTCAGTAACCCGCGTCCCGCCGGCGCCAAGGCGTGCCGTATGCCACTCCATCCACGCCTTCAGATAAAAAAACACTATCGACCGTTTGTCGCCACCTTGCTAATCGGTGTTCTAGTCGTACCGCTTGGATATGAACTTTCCCGGCGGACGATCGTCATTAATTAGTGAAATCAGCGAGTATCCGCATGACGGTTACTTCCACACGTCTGTACGCCGTGAGTCGTAGCAAGGCTCCAAAGGGGATTTCGCGCGTGGGCGCGCTATGTTTTCGCGACGCAGCCTGCCGTAATTTTCCGCGCCTCGCGCATCGTTTATTGAGCACAACTGTCACCGATCCGTGAAACACCTCCATAACCCGCGCCTCGCCGCCAAGCACACTCATGTCTTTCGTCCGGCAGAAATGGGACGATCATCGCTTGAGGAATTCATCGATCATTGCGGTCACTAAAGTCGGCATTTTGCTGTTCTTGTTCGCCGCACAAATCTCTCCGATGTATTCCCCGTGCGCGCCGGGCAGAATGACCAGTTTAGCGTGGGGTAACAGACGCGACATTTCCAGTGCATGTTCAGATCGCACTACGTCAGCATCACCGTTTAAGATGAGGCTTGGGGCCAGTACGGCTTTCATTTCTGTGTCGCTGATGTCCCGGAAGTCCGCCATACGGGCAACGTCTCGGTCAAACATTGTTTGGAGTCCTTTTGGATCTGGGTTAGCTTTCAGATACGCCTCCTTCAAGGACTGAGGCATGCTCTTTTCAAGAGAAGCCTGCTGAAAACCTTCGAAGAAACCGGGCCGCAGGCCGTCACGTTTGTAGGTTGCCGAGGCCAGCACCAGTCTGTTCACCAGTCCTGCGTGACGAATGGCGATCTGTAGGGCGGTTGTTCCCCCGTTACTAAATCCCATAATGTCTGTTTTTTCAATGTGCAGTTGCTCGAGCAAAGCAGCTACGTCATCAGCATCCTGTTCAAAGCTCAACGGGCGCTGAATATCCAACGTGTGACCGTGAGCCTGCAACTCCACGGCGATCACTTTATGTATCTTGGCCAATTCCGGCAGGACGCGACCGAATGTAGATTCAATCGTGGAGCCTCCACCATGAATCAATACCAGCGGGCTGCCACTGCCATGGATTTCATAGTACATATTCAACCCGTTCACTGCGGCATACCGCCCATATTGCTCGTGTGGTGGGTTCATGTACGAATGCTCATCTGTACCAGTGCGACCATTCGCAGGGAGATTTTGGTCATCGGCGGTTAAGCCAAGGAGGGCGGATGCCCACAGCATTGGGAGTGACACGTGTTTCATTTTCATAAGGAAGGTTTTTGCGGGCGTTTTTTCCGGATCAAGCATTGATGGAATGCCTAGGTCGTTGGATTGATCTTCTGAATCGCATATCGATCGGAATCAGGTTCGCGATATCCCGACCGCGTGGCGCGCCTCGCTTTGCCGCACCATCTCGCCGAGGTCGGCAGCGGGACGAATTTCCCAAGGGCCGAACTTTGCTCCGGGTGCCTCGAGATCAAATCGACGGCGTGATTCAGGTCACGCGCCTTGAGGATCATGATGCCGCGGAGCTGCTCCCTTGTTTCCGTCAAAGGTCCGTCGGTAACAACGACCTGTCCATTCGCGTACTGCAGCGTCATCGACGTGCTCGGCGGCTGCAGCGCTTCCCCTCCCGTGAAGTGACCGTTCGCGCGGAGCTGGTCGTCATACGCGAAGCAGCGGTCCATCATCGCATGTTGTTCGTTTTCCAAGATGGAAGCGAACGCGTTGGAATCAATATAACCGAGGCAGATGTATTTCATGGCGGAGGCTTGGCTGGCGGGACCGGATCTAGGCACCGTTCATCAGCTAGCCGATCCCCCGGGGCGGTTTTCGACACGCTGTGGAAGAATCGTCAGCCGATTTGGTCGAGCCGTTTTTCTGCTACAGTATTTTGGAGCCGGATTCCACGTCGGCAGCCCACGGCGTGCGCCTAGGCGTGGACTGCGGCGAACGCCGCTTGCAGCGCATAAGTCCTCAGCGTCGAATAACTCCGTGCATTCCACTAGCGCGATACCGTCGCGGACTAATGCGTGGTTCCACGCAGACCGGTCCTGCTGCTGGAGCGACACCAGTTGTCCGGCGCCGCGACTGGGCAAGCGCACCGGCAAACTCGCTGTGGCCACCTCGGACACGGCACATGCTGGCTAATTCTTCTTGGTCGGACCGAATGACATGACGAGGGCAGTTGCAGCACTCTCGTCCAAGCTCGAGTTCATCACGTCACCCTAACCTTCAACGTCGGAATTCGGTTTAGCGACAATTCCCAACACGTCAGTTCCAAAACAAGCGAGTCCGAACAGTACAGAACGTCGTCTCAGCTCACCGGTACCCGAGCTCCAGATCCTCGACATGAAGCTCCACGCCTTCAAGGCCAACACCTTTTTTCTCGAGGTAATTAAGGAGCACTGCGCGTAATCTTGCACTGATCGCAGTTTTTAAAATCGAGTCGTGAAGCAGATCTCCGAAAGCATCGAAATCGTCTTTTTTGAGGATCACATTAAATCCGATCACCACCCATAGCTGGTTAGCAGAGTCTTGGTTTAAGCATAAAGTACCACAACCGCTTTCTACCGAATACCCGTCATGTTCGAAGCCGCTCCCTTCGATCCGTTCGCGCATCGTGGATCGAAACTCAGCTAATAATGTTTTCTCCAGCGGTTGGGGAATCTCGGGCCCGTAATCTCGATTTATCCCAGTTAGGGCTGTCGCGATCGCAACGCCCTTGGACGGATCGATCCAGGTAATCGACGCTGAATACGTAGGGTCAAGAAGTGCTCCGGACATAACGAGTGGCAATGTTATGAAGTCGGCTCGAAAGCGTGCTCATCGACCGGAACTCCAACTTACCGGAGAGTTGAATCCCGCACGGCTCATCACGATCCTCCGCTATCGGGTTTATCGATCTGCCGCTCGCGTTCGGCGGGAGCTTCTTGTGGCGCTTGATCATAAAACGGTGTTCAGAATATAAAATCGGGCGCCCACTTCGGTGTCCGGCTATCTTCATTCCAGATGGAAAACCTCGTCCAATCCACCCGCTAGCGGACTGCAGTCAGGATTACATGGCATGATATCGCTCATAAATCTCCACCAGCGTACGCAAACTTCCGTCTTCGCGATGGCAGCCCAGCGGACCTCGTCTTCAATCTCAACGTACCCGAACAGCTGTCGCGTGTTAGATTCTAAGAATATGGAGTAGTTATGTGCGCCATGGGCTTTCAACGTGGCGGCTAGTTCGTCCCAGATCGGCTGATGGCGTCGGGCATACTCCTGTTCAGCTCCCGAATTGACGTGCAGGAGGAAAGCTTTGCGAATCATAGATGAACCGAGATTGGTGTTAGGACTCTACTGTTATGCAGATGCCAAAACTGCTGAGCTGAAATCACTCTCAATTCGTTTTTCCTCATTTATTACCCGATTGCGTAGTGTGCCAATCCCACCGATCACAATTTCTACGATGTCCCCGGCAGCTAGCCAGCGGGGAGGTTTGGCGGCCATCCCTACGCCGTGCGGCGTGCCAGTCAGAATAACGGTGCCTGCCGGCAGCGTCGTGCTACCACTGAGAAATTCGATGAGTTCGGCCACGCTGTAAATCATGTCGCTGGTCCGCCAGTCCTGTACAACGGTCCCGTTCAGCCGCGTCGAAATCGTCAAATTATTCGGATCAGGGATTTCATCGGTCGTAACTAGGCACGGGCCGAGCGGACAGAAAGTGTCGAAAAATTTACCCCGGCACCACTGCCCTCCGCAGTTCCGGAGTTGCCAGTCACGAGCGCTGACATCATTTGCACAGGTATAGCCCAATACATAATTTAGAGCCCGGTCACGACTGACGTTCTTGCAGTCCCGGCCAATCACCACCGCGAGTTCACACTCATAGTCGACCTCGGCGCTTGCGAGTTTGCTCGGCAGCACAATCGCGGCCTCCGGATCTTGCACCGTGTTGACACCTTTAACGAACAGCACCGGGAATGGAGCGAGCTTGGCTCCACTTTCCACTGCGTGGCGACGGTAGTTTAGCCCCACGCCAAGAATCTGAGTCGGAGCCACGGGTGCCAGCACCGTCTGGACATTGACAGGTCGGCCGGTAGCACGGAGGCCTTCAAACATCTCGCCTTCCAATTCGGCGAAAGTCCCATCAGCCCGGCCGTCGGCATAGGCAATGTGTCCTTTCTCATTACGGTATCGATAGATCTTCATAGACAAGTCGGTTTATTTGCCAGCGCTCCAGCCCCCGTCGATCGTTAGAGTGCTTCCTGTGACCATGGCTGATTCGTCACTGGCGAGATAAAGCGCGGAAGCAGCGATCTCGGCCGGGGCAGCCATGCGGCCGGTGAGCTGCGTAGCGCTCATTTCTCGTCGGGTTTTTTCCGGGATGGACGACTCCGCTATACGAAGCTTTACAAAGGGAGTTTCGACACGGCCTGGACAGATCGCATTGAATCGCACGCCGGTATGCGAGTGGTCCAGCGCCAGCGCCTTTGTAAGCCCGACGACCGCGAACTTGGACGAGCAGTATGCCAGCCGATCGCGGATCCCGAGGATGCCGCCGATCGAGGCGAGGTTGATGACGCTGCCACGTTTCCTTTCGATCATTCCGGGAACAAACGCTCGGCAAAGGTTGAAGGTTCCTCGCACGTTCACCGCATGCAGGCGGTCCAAGTCTGCGGCGGTCGTCGAGAGGAGGTTGCCCACGTGGCCGATGCCAGCGTTGTTCACTAAGATGTCTTGCTGGGGCAACCGGGTTGCGAGGGCTAACGCCGCGCTCTCATCACTTACGTCGAGAGCGACCGCTTCTGCCCGACCGCCGGCGCGACGGATGAACTCCACTGTGAGCTTAGCAGCTGATTCATCGCGGTCAGCGACCCACACGTCAGCATGCGCGGCAGCAAACGTTTCGGCAATCGCCCGGCCAATTCCCGAGCCGGCTCCGGTCACCAATGCATTTTTCTGCTGGAGCGAAAACATAATGATTGAGATTTTGGATACTAACGGACGGATTGGATCGCATGCATCAGGCCACGCATGTAGCCGACGGCAAAAAGGCGACCTTTCATGCTATAGCCTGTCGCAGGGCCAATTCGCGAGAGGTCACCGGAGCCGGAATAATTGTCGAGGTACTGCCCTTCTTCACCGACTAGGAGTGGCACGTGGTCAGGCCGCATGGGGCCCTTGAAGCCGATTTCTTGGTAGGTTCGCATGGCCGCGGCCATATCGGTATTCCCATTATCATGGAAACTTTCGTGGAAATGTCCGGCCGTTCCGCGGATGTCTCGGAAATGCACGAAATGGATACGATGTCCGAGGCGCCGAATGGCCGCAGGGATGTCGGCGCCCATCTCGGCGAAACATCCCTGGCAAAATGTGATCCCGTTGGCAGGGCTCGGCACTAGGGCGATAAGCCGTTCGAACGCTTCGACATTGCCGAAGATCCGCGCGAGCCCGCGCATGGGCGTGAGCGGCGGATCGTCTGGGTGCAGCGCAAGATTCACTTCCGCTGCTTCGGCCGCCGGAACGACCCGTCGAAGAAAATACTCGAGGTTTTCCCACATCTGCTCAGGGCTCGTCGTCCCGTCCGGTGTAAGCTTCCGGTTGTCGAAGTTCGAAAAATTAAACTCGCTCGTGAGCGCCCCACCCCGCTCCGCGGCGGCGTAGCTGGTGCGGGCCACCCGCAGGCTCCACGGCATGAAGTTATAGCAGAGGGTATGGACGCCCGCCTGTCCCATGGCACCGAGGGCTCGTTTGAATTCCTCGATCTGGGTATCGCGGCCAGCCTTCGCGAGTACGATCTGGTCCATACGTGGGCCGCCCTCGATCACACTTAGCTTCAGGCCGTGTTTTTCTACGCGCCCGCGTACAGCGAGAATCGCTTCGACTGATGGGGGCATGCCATTCATGTCATAGTACACGATCTCGTCCACGCCGAGTTGGGCGGCCAACTGCAAGTTTTCCTCGTTGAAGGGATTGAGCACCAAGGCAATTTTCATCTGGAGAGTTAAAGGTACAATGCGGAGACGCCGTATGCCCGTGTCGTTGCGGGCTCGCGCGAGTCGTGCGGCGAGCGCATAGCCTACGGCAGGACAATGCGCGTCAAGTGCCAGCGGCCCAAGTTGGCAGCAAAGAGGTCCTTGCCCCGTCGCGCGATGTTCGTGGGATTGGAAAGCATGTGTGCTTCCCAGTCCTCGATCAGGATTTCCGGATTCCCGCCGCCAGGCGGCACGCGCCAAATGCGCGCGGGCGTGTAGCACGAGACGAGCAAGGCACCGTCCACGTCGAACGTCAGGCCATCAGGTAAGGACGCTGGTAAGCGGGCAAATACCTCGCGCACCCCGGGTGTACCATCCGGATTGATGGCAATACGCTCGACTCCCGGCAACCACGTGCAGACCACGTAAAGGGCCGAGTCGTCCGGCGCGAGCGTCACTCCATTCGCAAAATTGAAAGGGCCTGCGTGCCAGACCTGACCTGAACCTGCAGAATTGAAGCGGTAAATTTTCCCCGACACTTCGCGAAAGGCTCCACTGTCGCTGACAAACAGGTCTCCGCTAAGAGTAAAGGCAAGGTGGTTCGGCATCCGTGGACCCCGGGCAAACTCGCGGAGCTGTCGCGATTCGAGATCGAGTCGCCATATGCATCCGACCTTCGGGTCGCATGCAGCCAACCATTTTCCATCCGGGCTGATGGCCACTCCGAGCACGAATCCTCCTGTCCGAGCAACTTCGTCAGGCGACCCGCCTTCTGGGGCAATGCGATATATTTGGCCGGCTTCGCCCCCCGCCCAGATGGAATCATCGATTGGATGCACGGCGACACACTCCGGATGATCGAGCCCATCTGAAAAGATCGAAGCAGTGGTAAGCGAAAGGATCATGAGCGGGGTGACCGGCGCAAAGTTAAGTTCAAACCTCTAACTGCGGACAAAAGCTACTTACCTGAACGTTAACCCGAATCGACCCCAACGCGCGCGTCGCGATAGCGTCGCAAACCGCAAGGCGACGGCCCCACATCACCGCGGATCGAGCAAGGCACCAGCGTCTGGCTCACACGCGGGGCATGCTCTATTTCGCGCCGCACCACCAGTCCGCACCGAACGGCACCGGTAACCGAAGCACTAAATGTAACTACATTATAGATACCGGAAAGGCCAACAAAGATTGCTGGCGAAATCTTCAAATCGACCTGCGCGAAAGATACGGAAAAAAACGGGCCGGTGTTTCACGGCACCGGTATTCGAGGAGCGCGACGTCGTCTGGATCCTATTCACTCATCAAAGTCGGCCATAAGCATCCACCGACCGACTCAATAAGCACTAAAAGCTCCCCGCGTTTGAGCAAGCGGGTGTGTGGGCGGCAGCGCTCGCGGTTTGATCGCCTATCCTAGTTACGGCGGAACTCTGCTGAAATTTAAGTTCCAAGGCGCCGTGAGAAAAATGTGGGATCGTTTTACAGGGATTGATGCCAACGGAATTTTTTATGGATTTCTTCGCCTTCCAACGTCGAAGATGCTCTTCCGCCGCAGAACGAAGATCTCAACGAACCCGTGCATCACTTTCGCTCGATCCGGGGGCAAACCGTCATCCCGCCATCCACTTTCAAGTCGACCCCCGTAATGAACGAGGCCTCGTCAGAAGCAAGAAACGCTACGGCTGCGGCGACCTCCGAAGGCTGGCCAATGCGATCCATGGCGTGAAGGTGCGCGACCTCCCGGTAGTAGTCTTGCTCACGGCCGGGAAATTCGTTCCTTGCGCGTTGATCGCTCATGGGTGTGGCAATCGCACCGGGGGACACGCTGTTGACGCGAACGCCGCGCGTCCCGTATTCGTTGGCGAGCTGACGGGTCATCGCCATGATACCTCCCTTGGCCGCCGCATAGGCTGTCCACCCGTCGAAGCCGACATGTCCCTGTACAGAAGCAATGTTGACGATGCTACCTCTGCCAGCTTTCAGCATGAATGGAAGAACGGCCTTGGTGGTACGAAACACACTCGTGAGATTAAGATCGAGGACATGCGACCATTTCTCCTCGTTCATCTCGGTAATCGACATGAGGCACGGAATGGCGGCGTTGTTTACGAGCACGTCAACGCGGTTGAATCTTTCCAGCGTCATCGATACGATGGCTTCTACGTCGGCGGTCACACCGACATCGCAGTGACCCGCGATCGCTTGGCCCGGACCTTGGCCAGAAATCCTCGCGGCCTCAACCGAGCACTTCTTGTCGTTGATGTCGCTCATGACTACGCGCGCGCCTTGCCGGCACAATGCCTCGCTGATCGCTAGCCCAATACCATCTGCCGCACCGGTAACGATCGCAATCTTTTGGTTCAGTCTCATAGAGTGGTCGTTTCGGTTTGCACCCCGTGTGCAGACACAGTGAAGGATGAGTTCCCCTTCCAGACGTGATGAAGCTTCGCGCCGGGGTCGAAATGGTGCACCCTACAGTTCTTTTGCTGCACAGCGCCCGAGCCGGAGAACACCGTCCCGAATACTGCATCGATCACAGTACCCGTGAACCGGGCGCCTGAGAGCGCCGCCCATTCAGCGAGGAGCGGCATCACTAAGGGCGCCTTCTGCGCACCGCCGCTTTCGTCCGGAAACGGCCCTGGCATCATGTGAGCTTGGCCGAAGGGGCCTTGGTTTGCACTTCGAGCAAGACTGCGGACCCACTGTGTGGTCCGATCGCTCGGATCGAAACGGAGTGCAATCTCAGCGCAAACAGCCGGCCAACCCGGGTAGGATCCGCACCACGTATGGTCGGCGCGGCGATTCCACGCGGCATCGGGATCCCGAGGCGACAGGGCGTAGATCCAGCATTCCCCGGCCAATTCGCTCCAGAAAAAATCGAGCATTTCCTTTCGCTGTTCCGCCGACAAATCGTCGGCCATGAGGTCCAGCACTGTGAGGTAGTCATAACAATGCCGCACTTCTCGGGCGGTGCCGTCGCGCGTGACGGCACGCCAAACACCAGATCCCTCTACATAGAGGTGCTCAATCGTCCGCTTGGCGAGGCTGCTGGCTTGCAGGCGGAGGTCCTCAGCATCCGTATGCCTTCCACGCTTGTCATACAAAGAAGCCACGAAGCGCATTGCATAGACGTTGCCGGCCTGGAGCGCGGCGACGACTCCATGGTAAGTACTGACCACTTCTAGCAGGTCGCTTTCGCTATGGTCAACGAGACCCCAACCTTGCCGGTCCTGCCTGCCTTTCCAGAAGAGTGCCGCAGATAGGAGGTGATCCAGCACGGTCTGCTTGCCGATCTTGCTGTCCAGCCAAGCGTAGTCCTGCGTAACCTCCAGGTAGTTCTGAGCAGCGTACACCAGCATCATCTGGTTTGTCGCGTAGTGGTTTTCCACG
The DNA here is from genome assembly GCA_039928945.1 of Opitutus sp. GTDB lineage: Bacteria > Verrucomicrobiota > Verrucomicrobiia > Opitutales > Opitutaceae > Opitutus. Next base: position 37,721 of record JBDSSD010000105.1, read on the forward strand.
GATTTGCCTGTTACGAAGTCCAAGTCCATGTGCCGGTCGGGGTGCTGCAGGAACCACTGCTCGAGTAATCGGCGCAGGGCCACAGGGTCGAGCAGGGCCAAACAACGGGAGGCGAGCGACGCATCCCAAATGTAGACCCGCGACGGCCGCTGCTGTCCACGAACGGCGAGATAAGTGGGGCCGAATACCGATGCGGGCGAAGCGGTCCGACAAAAGAGCGCCGTCATCATTCCCATGTGGTAGAGTTTCCAAAGGGCTTTGTCGGTCGTCTCGAGCGTCGGCAGGTGGCCGCTGTACTCGGCGTTGCCGGGCGTGTAGACATTCGTCAGCCGCTGGGCCCACCGAGAATGATTTTCCTCTTGGATGGCGTCAAATTTGGCGAGCACGTCGCGACAGTCGTGCTGCGCCGACTCGCGGTCCTCGCCCAAGGCGCTCACGAAGAAAAATGTGTCCGTTGCGCCGGCCGCCAGGGTGTATTCAAACTCGGCCTGGCGGTTCTGCGGCGTCGCGATTGGCCGGCGGGAAAAACCCTGCATGCACCACCCGTTGCTATGGCGGGCGCGGAACAGAATGCCGCCCTCTTCGGGGAGCGCGATGGCCTCGTTATCCGTTTCGCAGAGCGGTTCGGCGAGAGGCAAAGCGTCCGGGTCGTCGGCGTATCCGCCCGCAGCGCTACCTAGAAAACCGGGGCGGCCGTTGATGTTGAAGTTCGCTTTCGCGACATTTCCCACGAGGGAAAACCCAATTGTGCCGGTACGGCGTCGGTCGGAGTTGTTTTGGATCTGGATCCGCATCGCCGCCACGCGACGCAGGGGCGGCAGAAAGAGCTCGGTTCGAATGCTGAGACTTTCCACCTCGGTGCGGCGTTCAACCTGGTGCGGGAACCACTGGAATTCGATCAAGCCTGCCGGCCGGGGTCTCGCCGCCAGCAGGCGCCCGTCCAGAAAACACTCGCACGTGGGCATGAAGATGGGCCACCAAGGCGTTTCAGTCATGCTGTTCGCGAGCAGTGGCGGGAACTGCTGCGCAGTAAAAGCAGTGATGCTGTTGGCACATTGCACGTGCCCCCACTCGTTCTGGGCGCACGGGGGATTGAACAGCAGGTCGTCGACCCGGTGACGCATGATGTCACTGGCGAGATCGCGCGGCGCGGGAATGAGGGGCAGGGGGGAGGTCGAAGTCATGGGACCGGGATTCGGTGATAGTCTCGCTTGGCTAAACGAGGCCTTAGCGACCTCGTACGTATTGGTTCCGAATAGACGAGGGGCCCCGATTCAGACAAAGGCTAGGTTTCTGAACGTTAACCTCCCGCGGCGTGAGGGCGCTTCGGGTCCGTCATTGGGTGCGGCTTGGCTGCAGCAGTCCCGCGCCATAGGAACATCGCAAAGGGCATTCCGGCGTGCTGAGGAGCGGTGCTAGTCGGGAACGAGATCCCTCGAGCTTATTATTGCAAGATCGCTAACACTCGAAAAACGTCGACGTACGAGTCGATGGAGCTCGCAACCCTGAGGGTATTCCTCACTTCGCGGCTGAATCCGCATGCCCTGCTCGATCGGTTTTCACTGCGGTCGACAACGCGGAAACTCGTTCGAAAAAACCTGGACGCGCGACGAGCAACGCGGAATTTTCGCAGTGTGTTCTAAACTCACCTACGAATAGGCCGAATATGACCAAGCGGAGTCATGAAATCGAAAGCCGATTTATAATTGCATTGGCACGACGAGCACGTCCTCGACCAAATAGCGATCGCCGGCGGCGCCTCCGCCCATCTCGAAACGCATGACATTGGTGCCCTCGAGGAATAGCACCTTGTCGAGCTCGAATTCAACAATACCTCCAGGTGGATTTTCCTTCACGATCTCATGGTATACTTTGGCGTGCAGCGTCGTATCCGGAAGCTTCGCGTCGTTGAGCATCACGATGACCTTTCCATCGCGCTCCACATCAGTAACCAGAAGGAAGATCCGGATCACCTTGCTACGGGTAACGGCGTCCGATGAAAGGACGAACGTGTAGGTGCCTTTCATCGTATTTGAAACCTCGATTCGTAGCTCAGCAGCGGACGCACGTTCGAAGTTAGCCCGCTCCGCCAGAACACGTGCAAGACTTGCGAGCGCGCGACTATCCTTTGCATGCCAATCGGGCTTAAGCGCCCATGGGCAGGTCGACCAGACGTTGTGATATTCGCCACGGTACCAATTTTGCCACTTCCCCTTGCAGTTGGGTTGGCGGATGGCGAAAATGGTCTCCATGCACTCGGCGGCGGTGGTGAATGCCGTCGCGGCCGCGACGTAGTCACGGCGGGCACACAGGGCGAATCCGTGTAACGAGGCCACAGCCCACCGATTCACTTGGCGGGACGTTTCTAGTTGCATCAGGAGATTGGCATTGAAAAAAGCGCGACCCGAAGTGGCGACGCGGGGCGTAAGCGCTAGCGCTCGCGCATGCAACGCTTCCCATTGCGGAGCTGTTTTCTCCAGATATTCTGTGCTCAGTTTCGCGCCCAACCGGGGATGAAACGGGCCGAAGCGCATGGTCCGGGCATACCAGTTCAGAAGTTCCGGTCGACCTGAGCGGTTCACCCAATCCAGAGCCGATACCGGATTCCAGATGTAATCATAGGGCGCTGGCGCTCGCAACTTAAGCTCCATGGCTGTCGTGTGCGAGATCAAGCCCTCCACGATTGAGGTCAGGCGGCACGGATATTCCAAGGCATTGTAGTCCGAGTATACTTTGGCAATCTCGGCCGCAGCCTCCGATCCAAAATGGAAGCGGCTCCAATTCTCAAGGAACCGCTCAGGCCGATCCGACTCCTGGTACCACGGCTTCATATCCCAAGTCATCTGCATAGCTGCTCGAATCGGCAGCACAAACTCCCGGATGTTTCCTACGTTGAACAGAGCGTACCGCGTGGCCCCAGCATCGACGATTCGCTTGAACTCATCGCGCATGACGGTAAGGGGGACCCACTGGACGCGGGGATTATCACAGTAGGCGAGATGGTAATATACGCCGTCACCTGCTGGGCCCTGGGTTCCGGATTTTGGTAGTTGGCGCATGACGGCACGGTGGCCGTCGTCGTCCCAAATCAGGATCAAATTGTCGGCCAGTTTGATTCTGCCGGTATTATACATCGTCAGCACTTCGTCGCGCATCGTTAACGTGGCGACAGCGTTTGCATCCTTCGCTGTAAGCAGAGCCAGCTGGTCATGCAGCGCGCTATTCACAACCTCGGCCCGGTCCTCCATCGTGGAGGGTGCTGTCGGGTCACTGAACCAAAACGCAAAGTCCGTGATGCCTTTCAAACCTACGGGCCAAATGTTGCGGTACCCCTCGTGGCGGGAAATTGCATCCGCCCAGTAGGTGCGCAGCTTTTCAGGGTGGGAAGTATAAGAGTACGGGAATTCACGGCCCCAAGTGCGTTTGCAGAAATCCGTCCAGTAATTCTGAGGGTTCGTGAGCAGGATCTCCAGGTGCGATGCGGTATAAAACAAGCCCCGATCGTGCGCGAGCCGGCGGGTCGTGGGCGTCATATAGCGCGCGAACATCGCCGGGGCGATAAGGTTACCCTTTAGACGACAGATTGTTTCCAGAATGCGAGCGTATACTTCCTCATCCAGCACTTGATCGGCGGGTTCGCTTCCCTTCCAACCGATCAGGCTGTCCTCGTCGTTAATGAACAAGCCGCGATAGCGGAATGCCGGCGGTCCCACCTGGAGGTCCGACCCGTCCCAAGTCACATTGTCCCGGCGGGCGGGGACGTGGTCGCTCCAGAACTTCATGGGATCGGTGCCAAACAGGTGCTCACTTAACTGATACATACCATACATCGCCCCGTTAGGATCACTGCCAACTACAAGCAACGCATGCCCAACCCCCGCGACCGGCGCAGCGAGGGCGACGATCCGGAACGATTCGCTCAATCCGCGAAGTGCCGCGAATTGGAGCCGACCCGAAGCTTCCAATTGATCGAGCAGCACACTTTGTCCGAGCACCATCGGCATGATGGCTGCCCCTAGCCCGCTCGACGGGACACCGGTCGAAATCGCGGGGTCGATGCCGGTCGCTTCCTTTGCGTCGGTCACAAAATCGGAAACGGCGTGCATTAGACACGGCGGCACATCAACATCAAGGACCACAGTGGCTGGGGCCTCTCCCAGTTTGAATAAAACGAGTGGAAGGGTCGGCGCTGAGAGGGCTGCAGGCATAGTATTTCTGGAAAAAGGCAGAAGAGGCGGAATATTTCCGGACACTGAATGAGCGCTTTTCGCCCGGGCTGATAAGTAACTCATCAAATCTACTTGCCGACAAAACGCTTTACGGTGAACGTTAACGAATGGGCGTGCGTCGTATCGCAGAACTGGCCGGGATTTCCATTGGCGCGGTATCGATGGCACTCAACGACAGCCCGAACGTATCCGAGGAGACGCGACGCCGCGTTCGGAAAATCGCGAAATCGCTCAACTACCGGCCGAATGCAAAGCTGGGCGAATTCATGTCGCATATCCGGGCCGCCGCGCCAAATAAGGCCACCGACGGATGCATTGGCGTCATGTCCTTTCACCCGACGCCGCGTCCCTGGGAAGCTTCCGTCCACCACACGCGGATCTACTCAGGCATGACAACGCGAGCAGAGGAACTCGGCTATCGGCTAGAATCGCTTTGGCTGCGAGCGCCCGGCATGACCCACCGTCGGTTCCGCTCCATTCTGGAGGCGCGCGGGATCCAAGGACTGATCTGTTTTAGCAGCCCAGTCGACGGACAGGCATTTCCGACTGATCTCGATCGATTCGCGATTGTCACGATTAGTCTCACCATCCGGACGCCGCTGCATCGGGTCACCACCCATTTCTTCAACGATACCTGGACCATCTTGGAGAAGCTCTACGAATTAGGGTATCGGCGCCCCGGCCTGCTTATCGGGCCCAATGATGACCATTGCAGCGGCCATGCCTGCACGAGTGCTTATTTCGGCTGGTGCCGGCACCGTCTGGGGTTTGAACAACCGGTGCCACCCCACATCGTGGAGCGGCTCGACGGAAATGAATTTGCGCACTGGTTCGGACGCCACCGTCCAGACTCCATCGTACTGATGCACGGTTACGATAAGGCCCTCCCGGAATTCAACTCCATCCTGCGCAAGCAAGGTATCGCGGTGGGTCGGGACGTGGGCGTAGCCGTTGGATGGCAGATCCTCGACCGTGCAGGTTACTCTGGCGTGCAGGTCAACCAGCACTTGATGGGCAGTTGGGCAGTAGAGTTGCTAGTAAATCGCATTATGAATAAGGACGTGGGGATTCCGTCCAATCCGCGCGTGGAAATGATCGAGAGCCAGTGGGTGGATGGAACCTCGTTGAGGGAATGTGCCCCTACCCAAGCGGTCGCACTTTAAGCTTCATCATAACCGGCTTTGTGTGTCGGAAGCACGCGTGTGGTGTTCTTATCTGGTGCTATGTTCCTGCTCCTTCCGTGAGACTCTTGGCCTGCCATTCATCCTCGGCAGCTACGCGGCTAAAGTTTCGGAAAGCATCTGATCGCCGGAATTTCGCTGAAGCGGCGCTCAACGGACCAATCGAACCTTAACGTTCAATAGAAGAAAGTTTGTGCCGCAATCGTCGGGGGGCGACGCTGTCGTACTTCGGAAGTCCGCCGCGCGGAATTCACCAGCAAACCCCTCCCTTCTCGCGCGTCTGCCGCCGCGCCGGTTCCCAACCGATGATTTTCTTCTCCCTCCTCCACCCTGTCGCCGGCATTCGCTATGTGGATATTGCGGTCGTGGTCGTCTACCTGCTGGCAGTCGTGATTATCGGCCGCCTCAGCAGCAAGGGAACGAAGAACCATGATGGCTTCTTTCTCGCCGGACGAAAGTTGGGTAGGGTCTATCAAATCTTTCTGAATTTCGGCAGCGCGACCGATTCCAGCGGGGCGGTCAGCGTTTCGAGCCTGGTCTACCAAAACGGCATTTCCGGTGTGTGGCTGCAGTTCCAGACCGTGCTCATGAACCCCTACTATTGGTTCATGTTCGTGTGGTTTCGACGCACTCGCTTGGTCACCACGGGAGAAATCTTTGAAGATCGGTTTGGCGACCGAAAGCTCGGGAGATTCTACGCCATCTGGCAGATCGCGACGGCAATCGCTCTGATTGGCTTCGGCAATCTCCTCGGATATAAATTGATCACCTCCCTCTGGGTGAAGCCAGAGGCGACCTATACCGTCACTGAGCGGGTCAGCGTGGACAACTATCGCCGGTGGAAGGTACTGGAAGGCGAAAATAGCGCCGCAGCCTTGATTGGGGCTCCTAAAGCGGAGTTGCAGCGGCTCCGCGACCAAGCGGCGCTCGGGCAGCTTTTTTCCGAAGTTTCCCCGTTGCGACCGTTGGTCTTCTATTGCGTGTTTTCAGGCATTGTAGGCTTGTACGTCATCGCGGGTGGCCTTTCGGCGATCGCCGTGAATGAAGCGGTGCAGGGAGTCTTAATCGTCATCTTCTCCGCGATACTTCTGCCTTTCGGAATTCACGCCATTGGCGGGTTCCATGCGTTACGGGAAAACATCCCACCCGAGTTCTTTTCGCTTTTCGGCGGTGCCGACCAATCCCCATTTTCAATTTGGGCTGTCGCTGCCATCCTGTTCGTGAGCTTGGTCCAGATCCATGCCGATATTGGGCTCATGGGAGTCGCTGGCTCGGCCCGCACCGAATATGCGGCCCGGTTCGGCGGCACTGCCGGCACCTACGCGAAACGGATGGTTATAATCCTTTGGGGCCTTACCGGATTGCTCGCGGTTGCGCTCTACCGCGGCGCGCACTCGGTCTCTGATGCCGATTCGATTTGGGGAATCATGTCACGAGACCTTTTGCCGGCTGGTTTGCTTGGATTGATGGTCGCAGGCGTTTTGGCCGGAAAAATGTCTTATCTTTCGACACGCTCAGTGTGGATCACCGCACTGCTGGTGCGTAATGTCTACCCTCGCTTAAACCGCTCCAAGGGTGAGGGAGAAAACCTTGTTGTTGTGAAGCTGTCCGCCGCGCTCGTGCTGGCCCTAGGAATCGCGGCGGCGTACCTCTTGGTAAACGTCACCTCAGCGTTGAAACTGCTGCTGGTGATGAATGTTCCTTTCGGCGCGGCGATCGCATTGACGTTCTGGTGGCGACGACTCACCGGCCCAGCAGTGTGGACCTGCGTGATAACCTTCGCGGTCGTGCTCTTGTTGGTGCCAGTGTTGGGGGTGCAAGTTTCAGCCGTTGCTAGCCGCCCGGCGCTGCTGCGAACAAGCGAAATACCGGGTCCCGGTGGGTTACGACCGCCGCTCTTCTTCGACTCGATCGGCCCGTCCGTGGCGAACGACCCGAGCAGCGCCCCCGCTGGCAAAGGTCGCTTCAACGTCGAGCTCTTCGCGCTCGATGCAGCCGGCGTCGACCTCACTAAATACCGTGCATCGGACTTGCTGACCGCCCAGTTCCTCGTGGACGGCATCACGCCTATCGTTGTGCTGATCTTCGTCAGCCTCCTGACCCGACCCTCTGCTCCCGATCGAATTGGGCTCTTCTACGGCAAATTAAAAACCCCTGTCGGACCCACGCCAGAGGAAGAACATGAAGCAGTCCTTGCGACCACGACGAACCCCACGCGGTTCGACGATCGAAAACTTTGGCCGCGATCCAACTGGGAATTCACTAAATGGGATCGCACGGATACTTTGGGATTTCTCAGCTGTTGTGCCGTTTCCTTCCTGATGGTCGCAGGTTTCTGGTTGGTCCTGTACTTGGTGGCCAGCGCGTAAGCTCCCCTATCACCAAGGGAATTTTCACGCAACCCGTTGCCGCTACTCCCGCACATGCACACTTTCGATTCCGTCATCCCCCGCGACCATCCCACTGCATCGATCGCTCCGCTAACTAACCGAAACGCGCCCAGGGCGTTCATGCTGGGAATGTTGCTAGGCAGTGCAACGAGCTTCAGCCAGCCGGCCCCTGCGCTGGTCAAGCCAGCGGGGATGGCCCCGCCCGACGAGTCGGCTCAAAGTGACCTCGGCCTCGCCACGCTCGTCCGCCCCGTCGGCATGGGCGTGCTGGCACACCCGGAGTACCTCCCGCTGCTTTTTCCCGCTGGTACTCAGACGCTGCAATTTTCTTCCTACGATCTCACCGGCGGCAACAACGATGGGAATTTCTCCCGATGTTTCACGAAGTACGTTGATAACAACGGCGAGTTTGTGATCTTTGACGCGTATGGTCCGGGCAGTTTGAACCGGCAGCAGATCAATTTATGGCTGACGCGGCTCGGGGCCGGCACTTCTCGAATCAGGTACTACTTCGATGACGAAGCCACGCCACGGATAGATTTGCCGGTCGATGACTTTTTTGGAGGAACGCATGCTCCGTTTGACAGCCCGTTTTCATTCATGGGTCGCTTTGAAGATTCGGCTTTCAAGGAGTTCGTTCAATATCGTTTTAAGGATTTCAGGCAGGGCGAAGTCGAGTACCTAAGAAATTCGTCCGCGGCTCTCAAAACGCGCTATAAAGATTTAACGCCGACGAATCTGGAACCGGTCAGTCACAAGGGAACCGCGTTTGCGATTCAGTATTATCCACTGCCCTTCTCAAAACGGCTGAAAGTTACGTTCGTCCCGAACGAGGACTTTAGGAAAACTATCGCTAGTCAAAAAGGACCAGGATGGGGGTCCAGTTGGTATCAGTTTACTTACTTGCTCTATCCCCAAGGGACTCAAGTGGCCTCCTGGTCTAAGGATGAACCCGCGAGCGAGGCAGTTCGCACAATGTGGAGTCATGTTGGCGACGACCCGAAGCAAACATCGGGGAACTCGTCGAGCAGCTTAAATATTGCTATTCTTCCCGGCGCGACGGCAGTGCTGCTCGATGCCAAAGGTCAGGGCTCCATTGCCAGCATGAAGTTACGCTTGTCTCCCTATAGTGAAGAGGCGTTTTTCGGTGTTCGAATCCGCATGTCATGGGATGCAGGGCTGGGACCATGGGGTGGAGGCGCGCCGTCCGCCGTCGACATGCCCATCGGGGTATTCTTTGGCGGGGGAGCCAAGGACTACGCGGACCGCTCAAAGATCGTTGCCATGAAACTTGCTACCCTTTTCTACGGCTTCGATGGATCCCAAGGGACCTTTTACTCTTACTGGCCCATGCCGTATTGGACATCGGCTAAGATCGAACTCATCAACAGCACGTCGCAGGCGGTGACGATCACCGCCGCCATCCAGACGACTCCAGTTTCGCAGCTCAACTACCCCGCGGGTGCGACTGGCCACTTCTATGCGAAGCAAACGCAAGATCGTGATGTCGGCGATGGCTTGTTCGCGTCGGTGTTCCGCGAGCAGGGATATGGCCACGTTGCAGGGATCAGCTTCTATGCTGAGGGCTACCCATGGGACGGCGACGAGTTTGCCTATTTCGACGGCAGCCGGACTCCCCAGATCCATGGCGACGGAGCCGAAGATGACCACAACCAAGGCTGGGGCGGCGCGGGCTTCCAACAGCCAATATGGGGCGCACTGATCAATGGAATTCAAGGGGCGTATCGGCTTTACCTGAACGATCCTTACGTCTTCGAGGACCAGATTAAGATCAATTACGAATATTCCCGCTCTCCGATTAAAACACATAGCGAAACGGATGTTACTGTCTATTACTACAAGGTCTCAGTTTTCCCTCGCTTGGTGCAAACCGACGCGGTCGACGTGGGCATGCCCGAATCGGAGAAGGCACATGAGTACACTGTAGAGCGGCCAACTTGGGAGGGCGCACTCCGCAGCGCTTATGACGGCTACGAGAAAAACGTGGAAGAAGGCGCCTTCCGGGAGGAAGGTCGGGCGTTTAGCGGCCACAGCGCCTTCACAGTCGACGTCGTGCCTAAGAATGAAGGCGTGCGACTCCGTCGCCTACTGTCGCGCCATGACAACGGTGTGCAGACCGCGGAAGTATATGTTGACGGCATCAAGGTCGACCGACTCTGGCATGTGGTCTTCAACACCTCCGCGCCGGAGAACCAGGCTTGGGTGGACTCAGATTTCGAACTGCCGGCCACACTCACTCGCGGGAAATCCAAGATTCACATCGAGGTCAGGCACGTCGCGTCGACCAAGGGAGAACTCAACGAGTTCCACTACTGGGTACTGTGCCACCAGCCCCGATGACAGTCCCGGCGCTGGGCTGATCCGCGTGATAGTCGACGCAGAAGGACGCGCCGACTCGCACGGCCGCTCATCCCGTTTTGTGTACCGAGACATTCTTCGCCGTTACCTACCCGCATGCAACTCTACTTGCTCCGCATTTGCCTCCTGGCCGCCACCGGCGGCTTTCTTTTCGGTTTCGATACCTCGGTTATCTCTGGGGTAATTGAGTATATTTCCGCGCCCGGAGTCTACGATCTGTCCGAGATTAGCAAGGGATGGTCGGTCAGCTGTATTATCATTGGTTGCATGATCGGGTGCTTGATCGCCGGCCCGCTCAGCAACCGGTATGGCAGGAAAAGCGCCCTGATTTCCACTGCCTTTGTGTTCTTCGGTTCGTCGCTCGGCTGCGCTTTTGCGCAGCAATATAATCACTTCATATTTTATCGCGTTCTTGCGGGGATAGCGGTCGGCGCGGCTTCGATGGTCGCTCCCATGTATATTGCGGAGATTTCGCCGTCCCGACACCGGGGAAAACTGGTCTCGATTAATCTATTTGCCATTTTCCTCGGACAATCGGCGGCCTTTTACTCGAATTATTTTCTCCGAGACTTCGACGGTGCGAACAACTGGCGCTGGATGATCGGGGTGATGGCGATCCCGGCGCTCCTGCTGTTCGTCTGCCTTTTTTTCGTACCGGAAAGCCCTCGCTGGCTCGCTGAGAAGCGAAAGAGCAACGAGGCCCTCGAAGTGCTGGCGCGTGTTAACGGCAGTGCGGAGGCAGACCGGGTACTCAAGGAAATCGAAGCGTCGATCGACCGCGAAGACCAAGGCCAACTAAGGGAACTCTTCACGGGCCGGATGTTCAAGCTGCTGGTTATCGGCATCCTGTTGGCCGTTTTCCAACAGGTCACGGGGATTAATGTGATCATGTATTACGCTCCGGCGATTTTTAAGTCCGCGGGCTTCGGCGCGGAATCGGCCCTGCTCCAGACCGCACTAATGGGTATGGTGAATCTGACCTTCGCTGTCGTCGCGATGTTCTTTGTCGATAAGATGGGTCGGCGGCCCTTGATGATCATTGGCTCCATCGGAATGTGCATCGCGATGGCGCTGCTTTCTGTGACATTTATCACCGGCCATGCGCAGGGCTACTTCGTGCTCGCATGCATTATGGGGTACCTCGCTGCCTTCGGCTTTTCCCTCGGCCCAGTGGTTTTTGTGCTGTTATCCGAAATCTTTCCGAATCGGCTGCGAAGCTACGCGGTTGCCGTCGCCACCTTCGCCCTCTGGGGAGCCAACTTCGTCGTTTCGATGACCTTCCCCTACTTGTTAACCCACTTGAGGGGCTACTCGTTCGTCATCTATGGCTCCATGTGCCTCGTCTGCCTCGTGTTCGTCCTGAAATTTGTGCGGGAAACGAAAGGAAAAAGCCTCGAGCAAATCGAACGGGATTTTGCGAGAAACTGACCAGACCCGGCCATCAAGACTATGACTGAAACTAGAAATTTCTTGGCGTCGCTCGGCTATCCGCCTTGCGACCTGTACGACCTGCCTTCGTCAAACAAGCGCTTCCCGGATGGTGCCCAGTACCGCGTGGAGCTGCCCAGCGTTGAAGGGCCTGCGGCATTGGCTGCGACGTTCAAGGAAATCGACAAGCACAAGCTGACCGTGCACCGCGTTTCCCAAGGCAGCGGGATCATGCTGCTGACCGACGCTGAAATCCAGGAAATGGTGCAGATGAGCGCCGAGCGCCAAGTAGAGCTGAGCCTGTTCGTCGGGCCGCGCGGGACTTGGGACATCAGCGCCATGCCGCTGACCGTCGCCGGCAAAGCCCTTGGGATCCGTCATGAGGGCATTGACCAACTGGTCTACGCCATCGAGGACCTCAAACGCGCCGCTTCCTTGGGCGTGCGCAGCGCTCTCGTCGGAGATGAAGGTCTCCTGTTGTTAACCCGTAAAATGAAAGAGAACGGCATCCTGCCGAAGGATTTCATTATCAAATGCTCCGTGCAGATGATGGCGTCCAACCCGGTCTCTGTTCGTATCATGCAGGATTTAGGGGCGAGTACTTACAATTTACCTACGGCACTCTCACTGCCGAAATTATCCGCGATCCGGCAAGCGGTGGACATACCCTTGGACCTCTACGTCGAGGTACCAGACAACTTCGGCGGCTTCATCCGGCACTATGAGATTCCCGAGCTCATCCGACTCCTCTCTCCGGTCTATATAAAATTCGGGCTGCGCAATCACCCCGATGTGTATCCGTCCGGAAAGCACTGGGAGGCGACCAATGTCCAGCTTTGCCAAGAACGCGTTCGTCGGGCCGCGCTAGGCATGCAAATGGTCGATCGCTACTGCCCTGACGCCGTCACCTCAGCTCCCGGTGCTAAGGACTTGGGCATACCCGTTCCTTTAAGCCTCCGTACCTTTTCAACCTCTTCAGTCGACCAATGAAAATCACCAAAGTCCGAGCAAGCCTTCATAAAATTCCAGTGCATCGCGATATGCACGACGCCATCCGGCACTTCAACAAGATGGACCTCATCTTCGTCGATGTGGAGACGGACGAAGGTATCCACGGGGTTGGGTTTACTTACAGCATCATTCCCCATGGAGCCAGGGAGATCTGCTCCATCGTCGAGAATAGTATCAATGACCTCGTCCAAGGAATGAATCCACTCAACCACGAGCAGCTCTGGTATCACATGTGGCGAAAGCTGGATTGGGTGGGCCGGGGCGGGATCGCGGTGCTTGCCGTGGCCGCCGTTGATATTGCGCTTTGGGACCTCAAATCCAAGGTGACCAAAGTGCCCCTCCACCGGCTGCTGGGCGGATTTCGCGACAAAGTCCCGGTCTACAATACTGACGGCGGGTGGCTCAACCATACGGTTGATCAACTCGTCGAGGAAACGCGCAAGCTCGTAAAGGCCGGCTTCCGCGGCACGAAGATCAAGGTCGGAAAAGACGACGCATCCGAAGACGTCGAGCGGATCGCCGCCGTCCGGGAAGTGCTAGGCCCCCAACGCACGCTGATGGTGGACGCGAACGAGCGTTTCACCCGAGCCGAGGCGATCCGGCGCGCCGCCATGTGGGAGCAATTCAATCTCTTCTGGTTCGAGGAGCCGTTGCCCGCAGAGGATATCTCCGGCCACACGGCTCTGAAAGCCCACACTTCCATTCCCATCGCGGTAGGCGAATCCCTCTACACCCGCCAACAATTCAAAGACTACGTCGCCTGCGACGGAGTCTCCATCATACAGGCTGATGCCTGCCGTTGCGGCGGCATCACGGAGTGGCTGAAGATCACGTCGCTTGCCTCATGCCATAATATGCAGGTGAGTCCTCACTTTGTGATGGAACTGCATCTTCCATTGGTCGCGGCGATCCCGAACGGCCTGTTCGTTGAATACATTCCTTCCCTTGATGCAATCCTCAGCAAGCCACTCGTACTTGAAAATGGTTATTTCCGGCCCAGTGAGGAACTCGGTCTAGGCATCCCGTGGGACCTGGACAAACTCCAGAAGTACAAAGCGGAATGGAGATGAGGATCGACAGTCACCAGCACTACTGGCGCACCAATCGCGGTGATTACCACTGGATGTCTCCTGCGGTCCAGCCGCTATGCCGCGATTTCCTTCCGCCGCACCTTGTGCCTCACCTCCGCAAGCACCGCATCGACAAAACGGTGCTCGTGCAAGCCGCCCAGACATTGGCCGAAACCGACTACCTGCTGACTGTCGCGGCGGACGAACCGACAACGGCCGGAGTCGTCGGCTGGCTCGACCTCGATAGCGATCACTTCCCGGAATTGTTTGCGCGCTATCGCAGAAACCCGAAATTCATCGGCCTGCGCCCGATGTTGCAGGACTTGGCCGACGATCGCTGGATCCTTCGTGACCGTGTGCAAGCGCACGTTGCGCTTGTCGCTGAGGCCGACTTCCCTTTCGAGTTTCTCACGTTCACTCGGCACCTGCCGCACGTGCGCACAACACTGGAACGCCATCCAGGCTTGCGGTCGGCGATCGACCACCTATCGAAGCCGCCGATCAAGTCGGGCCAGCTCCAGCCCTGGAAAACCCTAATGGGCCGAATTGCGCACGAGCATCCCACTGTGCGCTGCAAGATTTCCGGTTTGGTCACGGAAGCGGATTGGAACAAGTGGACAGTTGAGGACCTACGTCCCTGTATCGAATATGCTTGGACAGTCTTCGGTGCCAATCGGGTCATGTTCGGCAGCGATTGGCCAGTGTGCACACTCGCGGCAAGCTACGATCAGGTGATCGGCGCCGTCGAGCAAGTCCTCGGCCCCAACCTGGACACATCCTCCTCTGCCGCCTTTTTTGGCGGCAATGCCGCTCAATTTTATAAGCTTCCGGCATGAGTGAAAAACGCTTCCGCATCGCGTTTCTCGGCGCAGGCATCGCGGCGGAGATGCATGGACGAGGTCTTACTCGGCATGGTGAGGCCGCATTGGCGGGAGTCTTCGATCCCGACATAGGCAACGCGCAGAACATCACCAGCCGCTTTGGCGGCAAAGTCTACCGCACCGAGGCTGAACTGCTCGACGATTCCTCGGTCGACGCTGTTTACGTGCTCACACCTACGGAGCTGCATGTTCGACAGGCGGCGAAGGCCTTGGCCGCAGGAAGGCATGTGCTGATTGAAAAGCCGGTCGCGATGGAGGTCAGCGAAATTGACGAGTTGGAGGCACTCGCGACCGCGCACAATCGAGTCTGCATGCCCGGTCATAACTACATCTACGTCCCGTCGCTCGCGCGCGGCAAACGACTGATTGACGCGGGTAAGCTCGGCGAAATCGCGAGTGTTTGGGTGCTTTACAACATACTTCACTCCGAGGCTCTCGTCCGGCGCTACGGCGGTGTGTTGCGAGCGGTCTGCGTCCACCACATCTATTCCCTTTTGTACCTGATCGGGCGGCCCCTCTCGGTCGTCGCCACCAGCAGCAACCTGCACAATAAGGATCTCAGGTGTGAGGACCAAGTCATGATGACGTGCCAGATGCCGAACAGGGCGGTGGCGAACCTATGGGCGAGCTTCGCCGCCAGCGATCCGACGAACCATCCGTGGAGCGTCGCATATAAAGTCTTAGGCACCAAGGGCGGGTTTAGTTACGACTGGAATGAAGCCCAATTCGACCACCCTGACGGTCCAGCATGGGGTCTGCCGTGTTACGAGGATGGTTTCGTGGGGGAAACAGCGCATTTTTTGGATCGTTGCATAGGCTTGGACGAACCGCCCCTCTCTACTCTGTCTCAAGCCCGCGATAGCTTGCGCATTATCGAGGCGGCCGAGCGATCGCTTAGGACGCATCGGGTCGAAATGATTTCCTACTAACCGCCACCGCTCGACCCACACTTGCTGAAGCGCCTCTCGCGGGTCCAACACCAGCAGCGCCGAACGCCGGAACGGAGTCTGGCAGCATTGATCGGTCACCGACTTCGTTCCCAGCTTCCCCATTTACCGCCGGGTCCCAACCGTTTTCCATCAGAATGCCCCTAACTTCTTATCGTCCGATGAACTGGCAAAAGCCGGTCTCCTCGAGCTTGGTCGGACGACCGTCTGCCGGTCGATTTCATCGCGGCAGCAGAGCTGACGTCCTCGCAAAATGCTGACGAACTACCCCTCATTGGCGGTCCTATTCCTCGTCCTTATCACTCGAGTCGCTGTAGTGGCTCAAGTGCCGTCGTTCCTGAAAATCCAAATCACCGATCATTTTTGGGCGGAGGGCGCAGCCCTCGACGACATCGACCGCGACGGCGAGGTGGATGTCGTTTCGGGACCGTTTTGGTACCAAGGCCCTGGTTTCAAAGTGCGGCATGAGATCTGGCCGGCGACAGCTAGATTTACGCGCGCACGCGCTGATGGCACTGTCGAAACATTCCCGGGGTTCGAGGGAGCACTCGGAATCAAAAACGCATACTCCGACAACTTCCTGACGTTCACCTGCGACATAAACGGTGACGGCTGGACAGACGTGCTCGTAATCGACTTTCCCGGCAAAGCCGCCTCGTGGTTCGAGAATCCACGCGGTGCAGATATCCCGTGGTCGCGTCATCTCGTCCACGAATCAGTGGGAAATGAATCTCCCGGCCTCGTCGACGTCACGGGCGACGGGAAACCTGAATTGACCTGCTGCTCTCACGGGCGGCTTGGGTATCTCGAGTGCGATTGGAACAATCCGGTCGTGCCTTGGAGCTTCCACGCGGTTTCGCCGGCCGCTCCACCCCTTCCGAACGCGTTTAATCAATTCACGCACGGGCTAGGTGCGGGAGACCTAAATGGCGACGGCCGCGTTGACCTGATTGAGAAAGACGCTTGGTGGGAGCAGTCTACCCCTGGCGGCGCTCCCGCATGGGTTCGCCACGCGTTTCCTTTCGCCGAAGCTGGAGCCCAGATGCTCGTCTACGATGTCAATGGCGACGGATTACCCGACGTAATCACTTCGCTCCATGCTCACCGATACGGGTTGGCATGGTACGAGCAGGTTAGGCACGCCGGCGATATCTCATTTCGCCAACATCTCATCCTGAATCCAACAGCAACGCCGAATGCTGACGGCGTGAGTTTCACGCAGCCGCATTCTCTAGCCCTTGCAGATATCGATGGCGACGGGCTGATGGACATCGTGACGGGTAAGCGCTTTTGGGCGCATGGGAAGAGCGGACCGGACCCTGAGTCCGACGGACGCCCCGCCGTGCTCTATTGGTTTCAACTGCAGCGCGGCGACGCCAGCGATGTCAGCTATGTCGCCCATTTGATCGACGAAGACTCCGGTGTTGGCACCCAGGTAACCGTAGCGCCGAGTCATTCCAGCCGGCCGGTGATCGCCGTCGGAAACAAAAAAGGACTCTTTGTGTTTGTCGGTCGGGTCAACCTCGCCCCGAACAAACCATAAGCTCGATCAGCGTCTTCGCTGAGTACGGCAATAGGAAACGGCCAAAGGTAACGCCTCGCTGGATATCACCGGAGCTGTCAGCCCCGCTATTTGACGGTCGGTGAGTGAAGGTATTCGAGCAAATCAAAGAAATCTTTCTCGGCGATGGCGGTTTCGAACGAAGCCGGCATAGGGGACAGCGGGGACCGCGAGGTCTCCGCAACGTCCGCCTTGGCTACCGCGATCGTTTGCGCAGTGCCCGGTATCGTGAGCAGCAACTCGCCGCCTTCCTCGCGCAAATTCATGCCCGTATTCGTTTCTCCATTCCGCCGAGTGATCGTCGTCAGCTGGAACGCCGGATCGATGTTGCGATTCGGGTCAAGAATGTCTTCTATCAGTCGCGCCGTCGACCTCGAACTGATACCGTCCAAGCTCGGTCCGATCGTCCCACCTTGGTCGTGCAGACGATGACACGCGGCGCACTGCGCCGCAAAAACCAACGCGCCTCGCTTTGCGTCAGGCTGATACTTGGACGACGCCGCGAGTCGCTGCGCGATCACGGCGTCCAACCGCGCATCCTCGGCAGGCAGGTTCTGTGTCAACTTTTCGACGCGCGCGCGAATGTCGGAGGAGCGTTTCTCGATTGCAGCTGCGACATAGCGCTGCCGCAGCAACGCTGGATTGAACATGCCCGCCGATGCCAACTCGACAAGCTGCGTAGCGCCGGCATCGCTACGGGCTAAGCTGGTTGCCACAACCACCGCCATGTCCGAAGGCGCACCTATGAAAGCTTTGGCCAACGATTCGCGAACGGCTAGGTTCGCGTTGGCCGTCCCGAGGAGATCAGCGGCCACTCGGCGGACCGCCGTCGAGCTTTTGCTGTTCAGGACATCGATCAATGCGCTCTCCGTCGAGCTGATGCCTGGAGCCAGCGCCCGAAGGGCCGCTACCCGCGTCGGGTCGTCGATCGTAAGCGTGAGTGCCATGCGCCGCAACGGGGCCGCTTTCTCAGGCCAGTTCAATGGAGTGATCGCTTTGACCGCGCGCAAGGCCACGACGACATCGGGATCGTCGATTGCCGTGGTCAATTCTTTATGCAGCCACGTATCCGCTTCCGAGGGCAAGTTCCGTCCCGGTTTGGCCGCCACCATCGCCAGACCTTCCGCAAGGGAAAGCCGTTGCGACCGAGGGGCGCCGGCAAGCGAGCGGATGAGCGGCAGCACCGCGTCGAACTGTTCAGCTGGGAGATTGGCCACCGCTTGCCGGGCAAATTCGCCGGCGCGCGTGACGGAAAACTTAGTTCGTTCCAGGTAGCTCAGGAGAAAATCAGCGGCAGCGGGCGTGGGTACAGCCAGACACACGGCCGCGAGGTGGTCGGCCGCACTGTCGTCCGTGGCCCATTTTTCCAACGTCGCCGCATCAGCGGTGGTTGCGTGGACTTTAAGCGCCAGTCGGAGCGCATAGTTGAGTTCGAAGTCGGCTTCCGGAGATTTTTCCAACATCCTGAGTAGGAGCGGACCACCCCATGGTTGAGGAAGTCGGAACAGCACTTGGGCTATAGCTCGCCAGTTATATCCGGGCGCGGAATTCGCTTCCAAAGTTTCAAAGATTGACGCGGCATTGGCCGGCAGAGTCTCGCGCATGCCCCAAACCCTGAGCGCCGCCAGAGCAACATCGCTGCCCGGTCGTTGTAAAGCTGAGGCCAAAAGGGAGTCATCGCACTGGCCCAGGCGTTCAAGTGCCACCAGCAAAGGCAAGGCAGTCGTCTCATCATCGATCGCCGACGATCCGGCAATCAGTTGCTGGACGGCACGCCGGAGGGCCGGCACCGCGTTCGCCGCCGCGGGACGTGCGAGCAGTTCCGTGACAGCGAGCGAGCGTACCGTGAGATTCGAATCGGAAAGCCGGGTGACTAATGAAGCTTCATCTAGTGTCGTTAGGTTTGGCGGAACGGCGGGTGTCGCGCCACCTTCCATGCCCCGCCACACAATGCGCCAGATGCGCCCATGCCCGTGGTCTCGCGCCGGATCTGTCAGTGGAACCTCATAGTGACCTATGATTGGGTTGTAGAAGTCCGCGATCCACAACGCGCCGTCAGGTCCAAGTTTGACTTGGATGGGACGAAAAGCGCGGTCGTCGGTCGTAAGAAAATCCGGCTCCCGCTGGGCGTTGGGAGATGAGCCGCGCCAATCGAGCCGATCCCGGTTGATGCGGCGGGTGACGGGATTCCCATTGAATAGGTTGCCGCGGAATTCGGCGGGGAACTGCTTCGCTGCGTAGTTCGCTACTCCGGCGATCGCACTGGACCCGTGATCATCAAGGGTGATCGGCGGCGCAAAACCAAGACCGTCATGCGCACGGGCCAGGCCCTCGTAGTATCCACCGGGTATGATGAGGTATACCGGCTTGGAGTGAGAATCCGCCGTGTACAGGTCCCCGCGCGAGTCAAAAGCCAAGCCGAATGGATTGGTCTGGCCGATGCTCACGACCTCGAATCGCGAGCCATCCGGTCGAAATCGATAAGAGCTGCCGCTGCTGATCTTCACGACGCGTCCCCGGCGATCGATCACCTCGCTGACGTTGCTGAAACCGTGTGTACCGTAGATCCAACCATCGAGCCACAGACAATAGTTCGATGACATGCCGTGGGTGTCCCGGAACCCAAACCCGTCGTAGAGCTTTTCACGCAGGTCGGCCCGGCCATCACCATCGGTGTCAGTCAGCCGCCAAATGGACGGTATCGAGAATACAATTACGCTGTCGCCCCGCGCGCCCGGGACGCGGGGCAGAGGCATAAGGCCGATGGGAATATTCAAGCCATCGGCAAACGTGGTCACTTCACGGGCCCGCCCGGTCGCAGGATCGAAATCCGAGAGAACGCGAATCGTGTCTAAGCCGTCTTCCGGAGGGGGGGGCGGCGAAGCCGCGGCGCGGAACGCCACCGGATTGTCTTCCCAGTTCTTTTTGAAAGTAGAGATCGGATCTCCGGCGGCATCGCGGCGCGCAGGCCAGGGATAGAGCGTTGACCCGGTCACCCAGAGCCGCCCTGCCGTATCGAACGCGATGTTCATGGGTTTCTGGATGTCTGGCTCGGACGCTACCAGTTGGATCTCGAACCCCGGTGGCAAGTGAAAGAGGCTCCGCGATTCGGCAGGTGAAAGCAGGCGGGCGTCAAACGAGTCCCCGCGAGGGTTAGCCGCGAACGCGGCAGGAACAGCTGCGAGGAGGACCAGCCTTAGGCTAGCGAAGCGATGTGTGATCACAGAAATCGACGCGGAATGTTAAGGGAAAGCTGTGTTGCGCTGAGACGAGCGTGTTCGGTCGACGAACTGCCGACTGGGCGCTAAAGTGGGCATGGCAAACGCGCATGATGAAATGATCAAACGGGGTTGCTCGCGGCGGTGGGTGTAGATAATTCCAACGGGTGACTGCTGGCCGATTCAACGAACGCCTTCCGACACTGACAAAGTTTGGCTTTGTGAACGTTAACCGAACCGTCACGATACGACGAGCCCAAGGAGAGCAGGTGCAATCCTTTCGGTCGTAGTGCTGGATATCGCCTGACCGCCTCTCATGTAGCGATACTTGAGGAATCGGATACACGGGCCTGCGATCGCCAACGGGCAACTATCCAGCTAGTCCTCGCTGTAGCCGGGCGGCGTCACGACAGACGACAAGCTTGCTGCAAGCGCTGCAAATTTGGACTTTGTGGTCTCGTCTTCCGCAAACCTCAACCCTTGTTTAGCGAGTGAATCTGCAGTCCCAGTGAGACCCGCATTGGCGTAAAGTTTTGCAGTTGGATAGAGCAATTCGCTCACTCGGGGGAACAGACGCACGCCCTCAATCAACACCTTCAAGTTATCGGCAGTTGGCTTCACCGCACTATGTATCCAAGTCTCGGCGATCAGCACATAGACTTCGGGTAGAGGCGGAATTTGGCTGCGCGCGATGAACAAAGGACGCAACACGCCGTCCACTTGCCCGGCGCTTAGCTGGTCTCGTGTGGCCGGCTTCGCCAACCCGGCGTCGAACTTGAGCCGGGCGAGACCGAGATAGGCGCGGGGTCTCGCCACCTTGGCTGACGTGGCGGCACTCAGAAATTGCTCCGCCCGCGCGTTGCGGCCCGCCGCAAGCTCCGAGAGCCCAAGCGAGGCGAGCAAGCGAGGGTCGCGCTCACCCCGCACATATGGTGCTACAAATGTCTTTTCCGCCAGGTCTGAGTGGCCTGCAATCCGCAGCGCTTCACCTTTGATATATCCGATTTCAGCCGGGTTAGCCTCGCGGAAGTCGATCCTAGGCGGTTCGGGTAGGCCTCGGGGGGCTTTCCATTCGATCGATTTGTAGTCCGCGTCGTTGATGTAATTGCGAAGCTCGATCTCCATCTGACGGTAGCTCATCTTGAAGCACTCCTCGAAAAGCGCTTCACTCATCGGTACTTCCGCTCCCCGTTCCAGGAAAGTGATAAATTCCTTTTGGCGCTGCGGATGTCGGCCATATAGGCAAAGGTGCACGAAAGCGTAGCACTGCTTCGCCCAAAAGCTGCCTAGGGGTTTGTGCGCGGTTTCGGAATCGCGGGCGACCGCGAACATTTCATCCATCCCCATGATCCGGGCATTTTGGAGCGTGGCTTGGAAGCCACGGTCTTCGGCCGGCACTGAAGGCGGTGGAGGAAGGCCCTCACTACCTAATGAACGTTCGGCTTTAGCTACTACGGAGGCTTGGTGTGCCTCAACAGATTGTTGGTTTGGATCTTCGAGCTTCGCGAACGAAATGGAATTCCGGTCGAACTTCATGCCCATGATCAATTGCGCCAATCCTTCTTCCAGCCAGGCAGGGCAACGCGGCTGCGTTCGCGAAAGCAGGAAGTGCACGTACTCCCGCGAAAGCTGCTGGTCGTGATCCACTCGAAACCCTTCCATGTTGGCGCCAGTCCGCGCCGAAGCGGGATCCAACGCCGCGGCGTCGGTGATGTTGAGCACCTTCGATGCGAGGTCGATGACGATAGCCGATCGTTCGTCGTCTTTCAAATATAGACTCGCGAGTCCCGTATCATAATCCCCGCCCACGGCGGCAGCCGGCACGAAGGCGTCGAACGTGTTGTGTCGGCCGCAAAAGATCAACGAGACGGGAACGACCGACCGCGGCTGAAGGCCGGGCCAAGCAATGCTCAACGCTTGATTAAACCGCCAAAACTCCCGCACCAGTTGCTCGGTGCGGCGATCTGATTCATCGGACAATATCTCGAAGCCTTCCAACTCGGCGTAACGCCAAGATTCCGGTGGTAACAGGTCCAGCGGCGCGGGCACGATAATCTCCGACAGCTTAAGTATCGGATCGGCCGCAAAATTTTCCGCGGCATCGAGCGGAGCGAAACCAGTTGAAACAATCAGCAGCAGAGCGGCTAAACCCTGAAGACGCGACATGACGTCGATAGCTCGGCACTTCGTGAACGGGTCGAGCTGAGAAAACTCCTGGTTCGAATGGATCATTTGGGGGTGCACCGAGGCCAGGCATCAGTGGCCGTGCGCCTCACTTACCTTGTCTGCGCTTGTGTCTCGGCAAATTAAGATTTCCAGCGGCACGCCGGCAGTGTATTGGAGGAAATGTTTCCTCGGGAAAGGCAACACCCACCCCATTTGATGGGATTGGGTGCGAATTTATGATGCGGACAGCCGCAACGCTGTTCGCGTTCGGTCGGCCATTACGGTATCCTGCCTAAAAGGTCCCCTTAATGCCCAACGTCCAGACCGGGCCGAAATAAAGTTCTCGGCGTTCCCGCGCTTCGAAGGGTGTTGCATCGTTGGCGCCGATCCACATCTGCCTCTGCTCTTTCTCCCCACGCAGATTGGCGACAGCGACATAGAAGCCGAAAGGCAGTTTCTTGAACGGCCGGTAGTTGGCGGTGATATCAACGAAGGTTCGGGCCGTGTAATAGAAGTAGCTGTTGGTCGCGGCAAATGTTCCCATTGGCGCGCGGGTCTTGTAGTTCCAGTTCGCTTGGATGTCGTATTTTGGTCGACGCAGCATGACACCCCAATTTGCGGTCCAGGGAACGAGTACATGAGGCGCGACGGGGGCAAATATGTTGCTCGCTGCGGCTCCTGGGCCATAGAATTTCTGCCGGCTGTAATTTGCGAAGATCGTCACCCCACGCGCCCAACTCGGCAGAAATTTAAGCTCCTGCTTGTAGCTAAGATTATATCCTCTCGAGAGCATTTCTTCGGGGAGGTTCCTTTGGGTAGATACATAATAACCTAAGTAGCTTTGAGAAACGCCGATTGCATCCAAGAGATCAGGCGTCGAAGGAATTGCACTGGAGACAATGAAGTTCTCATACTGGCGGTGCCACCCATCGATCGAGAAAAGACCGACGCCGGGGAAATAATATTCGAGTGAAGCCGACTGTGTGATCGACGTCCACGGCTTGATAAGCGGATTGCTCACTGTGACAAATGGACCTGTGGGTGTCGGGACGTCGCCGAGATCTGGCACCGTGGAGCCTGAGATATATGTATTGAAATCCGGACGACCGATCGAAGTATAAACCGCAGCGCGCGCGATCAAATTTGGTAAAATGTCAAACGACGCATTAATGTCCGGGAAAAACGTCAGGTACTCCCTTTTGCTGTGCGCTCCTCGCTCCTTCACGGTCGCTTGAACGAAAGCCAGTGAATTCACCAACAGACCTTTGCCAAGGCTTGCGTCAGTAAGCGGACCTTCGCCCTTGACATTTGTCTGCTCTGCTCGAACGCCGGTAGTCACTTTAAGGCGTCGTTTAAAAAAGCTCAGGTCACCTTGGAAATATACTGCGCTCACAGTCTCCTGGGCATGTTTCGAACGATTTCGCACATCGCGAAGCTTCGCACCCTCGCCTGCCGTGGGGTTCGCAGCGGTGGCCCCGCTTAATACCCAATTTTGCGGGTTGTTCTTAAGGTCTTGAAATGACTTCCACTGCGATGCCCA
>JBDSSD010000106.1:0-3171 GCA_039928945.1 Opitutus sp.
GGATCGACGCGTACGAAAATCTCACCAAGCGATTCATCGATTGAGGCCCGTCCGTCGAGTTCGGGTTCGTCCCTGGCCGACACTGCGCAGCGCAGCGGCGCGGTGCCTGCCTCTATTTTGAAACACCCTTCTTTTTGTCCGTGACGAAAACCGTGACTGCTAAATCAGCTCGTCCCAAGGCCCACGCATCAACGTCGACTGACCCGTCGCCGGCTGAACTTGGTTTTCAAATGCCGGCCGAGTGGGAGCCGCAGATCGCCGTCTGGCTTTCCTGGCCGCACAACCGGGCGTCGTGGCCCGGCCAGTTTCGGCCGGTGCCGGCGGCATTCGCAGGGATAGTGGCTGCGATCAGCCGATTCGAAGAAGTGCGGATTAATTGCGCTGCACCGCAGCAGGCGCGCGCGAAACGCTTCTGCGTGAAAGCCGGCGCCGACATGGCGAAAGTCACGTTCTACGATCATCCGACCAACGACGCGTGGTGTCGGGATCATGGCCCCATCTTCGTGAAGAACCGCGCGACGGGCGAAGTCGCGATCACCGATTGGGCGTACAATGCCTGGGGCGACAAATATCCGCCTTACGACTTGGATAATAAGATTCCGCCGAGCATCGCGCGAAAACTGAAGCTACGTCGTTTTGTGAACGACATGGTGCTGGAAGGCGGCTCGATCGACGTAAATGGGAAAGGCCTGCTGCTCACGAGCGAGCAGTGCTTGCTGAACAAAAATCGCAATCCGCACCTGACCCGGGAGCAAATCGAACAGAATCTTAAAGATTACCTCGGGGTCCGGCAGGTGTTGTGGGTGGGCGAGGGGATCGTCGGTGACGACACGGACGGGCACATCGATGACATCACCCGTTTTTTCAAAGCGGACGGATTCGTCACCTGCGTGGAAACAAACAAGCGCGACCCGAACCACACGTTGCTCGCGGAAAACCTCGAGCGCTTGAAGTCGTTCCGTACGCGCAAAGGGAAACCGTTTGAGATTGTGACTTTGCCAATGCCAAAGCCGTTTTCGTTTCGCGAGCAGCAGGTGCCGGCAAGCTACGCGAATTTTCTGGTGATCAACGGAGCGGTGTTGGTGCCCAACTTTCGGCAACCAAAACGCGACGCGGAAGCGAATGAAGTGATCTCCGCATGTTTCCCGAACCGTGAGCTTATCCCGATTGACTGTTATCATCTCATTTGGGGGCTCGGGACGTTGCATTGCCTGTCACAGCAGCAACCCGCTTAACCCACTGCTTCCATGCGTTGCCTTTTGATCGTGCTCATCGCCTCACTGACATTCGCCGTCTCGGGATGTGAATCAGGCGGCGCTCTTCCTGATCGCATGCGGGATCGCTTCAACGCGCCGCAACCGAAAACCCAAACGTTCGAGGGCGATCAACGAGCGGTGTTCGAAGCGGCGCAAACGGCGTTGCGGAGACTCGATTTCCAGATCTCGCGATCCGGGCAGGCCCAAGGCATCCTCAACGGCCACAGCCGGCTTCAGGCCGGCGATTCATTCGGCAAGGCGCGGCAGTACACGCTCGAAATCCGGCTGCACTCTTATGAGCCGGGTAAAACTGACGTTTCGGCGGTTCTGCGGGAGCAGGAGGAGAGCAGCTCGTTCGCCGGTGCAACCGATCTACCGATTCGTGAGCACGGTCTCTACAGCTCGTTTTTCGCCGCTCTCGAGCAGGCGTTGAAAGATCGAACGGGATCGACCGTTGAGCCGGTGAAAACGCCCTAGTCGCTGCTGCTCTGCCGCGTAGGTCAGCGCGCTTGCGCGCGCGCAGCGTCTCAGCCGGATCGAGCCTGTGTACGGTAGGGCGAGTCGTCCCCGACGAGCCGTCATCGAGCTCGGCTCACCCGGAGGGTTCGCCCTACCTGTCGGCATGCGGGTGACGCCGTCGGAGCGCGCGCAAGCGCTCTGGCCTACGGGTCGGAGGTGTCGGCGGCGGCACAAAGGGCGCTGAAATACCGTAATTTCAGCTTGCGGGGCCTCTCCGGGGTTGGGACTCTGACCGTTCGCGGCAGTTCTTATTGGTCCGAGCGGTGTCGCCGCGTGCTCTCACCGTTCGTTTCCGTTAGTACAACAGTCAACCCACGATCTCGCCTCGCGCGAGGTCACCACCGGTGGGCTGACGCTTTAGAGCAGGCGTCCGTTTACCGGGTTTCCGCACATGAGTTCCATCATGCAAGAGCTGCTCGAGCAGTCCTCCTTCGATAAGTTGAAGGAAGGCTCGATCGTCCCAGGTGTTATCACCGAAATCCGCCAGAATGAAGTTGTCGTCGATATCGGCGGTAAATCAGAAGGCTTGGTCCCGGCCAACGAATTCATCGATATCGGCGAGCTGCAAATCGGCTCCACGATCGAGGTCCTCGTTCAAAAACTCGAAGGCAAGGACGGCGCGCCGATCCTCTCGTTCGACTTGGCCGAGCAAAAGAAGAACTGGGATAACATCCTCACCAAGTTTCCTGAAGGCTCCGTGGCCGCAGGCCGCGTCAAAGCCAAAGTCAAAGGCGGCCTGATCGTTTCGATCGGCGTCGATGCTTTCATGCCGGCTTCGCACATCGATGTGCAGCCGCCCAAGAATCTCGATCAGTACGTGGGCCAGACCTACGACTTCAAGGTTCTCAAAATCAATCTCGAGCGGAAGAACATCGTTCTTTCCCGCCGCGAACTCATCGAAGAGCAGCGCACGAACAAGCGCCGCAACCTCCTCGAGTCGATCCAACCAGGCCAGGTCCGCAAGGGCGTCGTCAAGAACATCACCGACTTCGGTGCATTCATCGATCTCGACGGCATGGACGGCCTGCTGCACATCACCGACATGTCGTGGGGCCGTATTTCGCACCCCTCCGAAATGCTCAAGCAGGGTGAAGAAGTGCAGGTCATGATCATCGAAGTGAACCGCGAGAAAGAACGCGTTTCCCTCGGTCTCAAGCAGACCACCAAGAATCCTTGGGACGAGATCGAGCACAAGTTCCCCGTCGGCGCGAAGGTTCACGGCAAGGTCGTCAACCTCGTGCCCTACGGCGCGTTCGTCGAAATCGAACCCGGCGTCGAGGGCTTGGTGCACATCACCGAGATGTCCTGGACGAAGCGCATCACGAAGCCATCCGAACTCCTCAAGGTCGGTCAGGAGTTGGACGCGGTGGTTCTCGGTATCCAGAAGGAAGAGCAG
>JBDSSD010000107.1:0-70271 GCA_039928945.1 Opitutus sp.
TCGCCCTACCCCTTCGATTCACTCCTTGGATTGCTCGGATTTCTTCACGGCCGCACTGGGCGTGGCGCCCAACGGTGGCTGGTCGACCAGCTCAATGCGGTAGGATGCGGCGCGAAGACCTACACAGGTAGGGCGAGGCCTCCGGCCGAGCCGCCGGCACACACCACGGAAGGCTCATCCGGAGGACTCGCCCTACCCCTTCGGCTCCTCGGATTTCTTCTCAACCGCGCCGGGCGCGGCGCGCAACGGTGGCAGGTCGACCAGCTCAATGAGGTATGACACGGCGCGAAACGGATTCAACAGGACATTGCTGATGATGAGCGGGCCCGCGGGCAGTTTAGACTCCTCCCCTAGCCGCGCGGTCAGCACCGACAGCACGCAGGCGCTGCCTAGCACGAAGGCGAAGAACCACTGAAAGACCGTGTCGTCGATCGTCGGCGCTCCATCCGGGCCGGTGCTCTTCAAAACGAGTCCCCACAAGATCGGCGCGCAACCGCCGATGAAGAACGTCGCGGCCCCATAAATCGAAACAAGCAAGGCGCGATCCGCTTCCGCAGCGATCTTCGGCAGGTAGTTCAGGTTCGAAATCGTCCAACAAACCCACCCAAAACCCACGACAAAGTAGATCGCAAACAGCGCAATCGTGCCCTCGAAGAGATGCCGCAAATAAAGCCACCAAGCAACCGCGGCCATGGCGGTGAGCGCCAGTGACAACAAAAAAAACGGTCGCGCTCCCGTTGTGTCGATTCGCCGCCGCAACAGCCATGCCCCAACAATCACGCCGGAGTACCTGAGCACCTCGAACATCATGATTTTCCCGGCACTCAGGTGCGCGCTCACTTTCAGGTAATACGCCGCAAACGGCGGAATGGGCGTCGTGATCACGTGGTACCACACGGCCAGCCACACGTAATGGCGAAAGGGTGACGGCGCGAAAAGGTGCCGCGGAGTGGCGCGCAAAATTGCGCCGAGGCTCGTGGCCGCCGGTTTCGCAATGTCGGGCAATTGCTTCAGCGCGTAGTAGCTGAGCGTGGACCCGGTGAGCGCGATGACGTACTGGGCCAGCAGCGCGACGTAAATGGGCAGCAGCGCAAAAAGCGCGGAGCAAATGATCAGTGTGGCGACCCCGGAAATTCCCGACAAAAACTGGTCACTCGCAAAATATCGGCCGCGCACACTCGGGGGCAGAATCCCGATGAACCAGGTCGTCATCGCCGCTGCACCAATCGAGCGAAAGAAGCAGAAAAAGAACACGCTCCAGATCAGAGTATTTACCATCCAGGGCTGCCCGACGTTCGGCGCGAGGAGCGCCAATCCGATCGGAACCGCCAGAAACACGCTGCGCGCACTCCACCCGCCGAGCGACAGTCGCTTGAAGCCGTAGCGCGGCAACAGCGCCGTCGCGAGCACCTGCACCGGCGTCAGGACGAAGACGAACGCATAGGCCAATCCGACCTGGAACGACGTCGCGCCCAGCCGCTCCGCAAACAGCACCATGGGCGTGCCGATGCCGATCTGCCACGTGAGCGCGTTAAAGAATCCGAATATCAACCCCGCACGAAAGGGCGCCAGTTCGGGGTCGGTCCTGGCAGTGGGGAAAAGTGACAGCATGTGCCCGCGTTCGAAAACGCGGTCCCGTTACTTGAGCAGCTTTTTCCAGCGCGCAAACTGCCGCGCAACCTGGTCCGGTCCCGGCATGCCCGTGCCGACTCGTTTCGCGAGGGCACGTTGCAGGTCGAACACCGTCACCCAATCCGCTCCAAACGCCGGATGCACGCCTTGCACCGCCTCGGTCGGGAGGTGATCCAACGCGACGGATTTTTTTTCCGCGAGCCGCACCACCGCGCCTACCGCGTGATGGGCGTCACGGAATGCGACGCCTTTGAGCACGAGATAATCAGCGAGGTCGGTGGCGAGCAGCGCCGGATCCGCGACGGCCGCAGCACAGCGTTCCGCATACACGGTCGTGCCGGCGAGCGTTCCCGCGAGCACGTCCGCGCACAATCCGGTTTGGTCAAAGCTGTCGAAGACGGGCGGCTTGTCTTCCTGCAGATCGCGATTGTAGGTCAGCGGCAGTCCTTTCGCGAGCGTGAGCAGGGTGTGGAGATTGCCCTGCAGGCGGGCTGACTTGCCGCGGAGCAGTTCGCATGAGTCCGGATTTTTCTTCTGCGGCATCAACGACGAGCCGGTGCAGAACGCATCCGGCAATTCGATGAACTTGAACTCCGTGCTGCTCCACAGGATCAAATCCTCGGCGATCCGCGAAACGTGCACGCCGAAGAGCGCACACGCTGACGCAAACTCAATGAAGAGGTCACGGTCAGCCACGGTATCCATGGAATTCTGCGTCACCTGCGGACGACCCTTCGCGTCCACAAAGCCTAGTTCCTTCGCGGTGAACTCGCGATCGATCGGCAACGTCGTACCGGCAATCGCTCCTGAACCCAACGGGCACCAATTGGCGTGGGAGGCAACGTCGCCGAACCGCGCGCGATCCCGTTCCAGCATTTCGAGCCAGGCAAAAAGATGGTGAGCGAGAAACACCGGCTGAGCCCGCTGCAAATGGGTATACCCCGGAATCAGCACCTTGCGATTCGCCTCCGCGAGCGTGAGCAGCGCGCGCTGCGCCCCGGCGATTTTCTCCGCCAGCACGCGACACGCGTGTTTGAAAAACAGCCGCATATCCGTCGCCACCTGATCGTTCCGACTGCGGGCCGTGTGCAACTTCGCGGCCGCAGGCACTCGCTGAGTCAGCGCCTGCTCGATGTTCATGTGCACATCCTCGAGCTTCGTATCCCATGTGAACTTGCCGGCCGTGATTTGCGCAAGCACGTCGTCCAGACCGGCGTGAATGGCGTCGCGCTCCTTGGCCGTGATTAAACCCACCTTGGCCAGCATGGCCGAGTGCGCCTTGCTCCCGGCAATATCGAAGGGCGCCAAGCGGCGGTCGAACGACACAGACTCACTGAACTGCAGCATGAGTTCGGCGGGACCCGCGGTGAAGCGGCCGCCCCAGGTAGCGTGCGAGGACTTTTTAGCCATGGTTGAACGAGATGACGGTTGGTCGAGCCAACGCGCAACGCGAAAACAGGGTCCGCACCGCACAGCCGGTCACATATATTCACATCCGGGTTCCTCCCGGGCCGCTACTTCTCATTTGCGCAGTGGGCGGGTGGTTCCAAATTCCGCCCATGCTCCGCTTTCGTCACGCCCTTCTGAGTTTGGGGATTTTTGGAACGCTGCTGACCGTCGGGAATGCCGCGAACTCATTGGCGCGTTTTCAACGCGTCGACATTGCCCCGACAAAAACCTCGATCTACATCGGCAGCGTTTCGATGACCATGCCGACATTTCAGCGCCATGGCATCACGTATTCATCCACGTATGCCGCGAAAGTCTTCCCCTACTTTTTCGAAAGCGAGAAAGGAGAACTGTCGATCGACATCGCGGATGAAGATCTGGCGCGACTGGAACGAGGCGAAGTCGTGGAGTTCAAGGGCCGGGGAAAAAACACCGACGGCGACGAACGTCGGATCGAAGGTCGGGCGGTGCCAGCGGACGCCCGCTCCGGAAAAATCAAAGTGCGGGTCTTCGTCTCAAAGAAAATTCAGTTGATCTTCAATACGACGTACCGCTTCCCGGACGTAAAATAGCTCCCCCCCCCCGCGCTCCACGCACTCACGTTTCGGAAAAGCAGCGGAGCGGGCCAACGCGCCAGAGCCCGACCGTATCCGTTATCCTGATTGGGTTCAGAGCGACTGCAGGCGGTCCTGGTCGAGTTCGTCGTCACAACGCTGCCGCGGCCCATGACGGCACCGGGACCTCCCGGTTCTGCGCGAAATCATTCAACAGATTCTGCAACCATGGCCGGCTGCACGCGCAGGGGCCCACGCGCAGGATCTTTTTATCTCCGACATCCCTCACGGCATACTTTTCGACGCGAATGACGATGGGTGCCGGTTCGCCAATCAGGTGGCAACTCAGCTCCATGCTCTTGTTGCGTGAGTCGATCTTGAGCGTCTTCACCTGCCCGTAACGAGCGATCCGCTGGTTGATGTACGTCTGGGCAGCCTTGCTCGTGAAAGCGTCTTTCGCGGCGTTGAACATCGGGCAAGATGCTGCCGCCCGCGGTGGCCGCAAGCGGTGTTGCAGTGAATCTTCGAATTCGACGGACAAAGAAATCGATCGCGGCCTATGAACGCCCTGCCGGTGGGGAGTGCTGACGGTTCGGCTGAAGACTTGAGCGCTGTTTTCATTCCCACGCGTCTACCGCCTCTCGAACCGCCGCGACAAATTGGTGTCAATGGGTCAGTTACCCGGCACCTCCCCTTCCGCTCCCATGAAACTGTCCGCCGCTCACCTCAAGCGTTACAAAGAAATCGCCGGGATACTCTGGAAATACGGACGTTCCGATCTGGCCCAGCAAATGGCGGCGCAGGAAGAGCTCGGGACCGACGCAGCACCGATCCCGCCATCGACGGGAAGCGCCACGCCGGATCAGCTGGCGGATGACCTCGAGGCGATGGGGCCGACGTACGTGAAGATCGGGCAGGTGCTCGCCGGCCGGCCCGACTTGTTGCCGCAGGTGTACCTGCAGGCACTGGCTCGACTGCAGGATCGCGTGAAGCCCTTCCCTTTCGCCGACGTTGAGCAAACCATCATATCCGAACTGGGAGTACGCATTTCAAAGGCGTTTTCCCGCTTCGACGCCGAACCGATCGCTGCCGCGTCACTCGGTCAGGTGCATTACGCCGAGCTTCGCGATGGCCGGCCCGTGGTGGTAAAGGTGCAGCGTCCGAACATCCGCACGCAGATCGCCGAAGACTTTGAAGTGCTGGCTGAGATCGCAGAGTTTTTCGATCAACATACCGACATTGGTCGCCGTTTCCGTTTCACCACGATCCTCGAAGAATTTCGCACCACGATTCAGCAGGAGCTGAGTTACCTGGTCGAAGCGCAAAATCTCACGGCCGTCGGCACGAACCTGCAGGAATTTCGCCGCATCCTGGTACCCCAGCCGATCAACGACTACACTTCGCGTTCCGTCCTCACGATGGAGTATGTCCGAGGGAAAAAAGTCACCGCCTTCAGCCCTCTCGCACGGCTCGACGTTGATGCCGCTCTGCTGGTCGAGGAATTGTTCAAAGCCTATCTGAAACAGGTTCTCGTCGACGGCGTCTTTCACGCCGATCCACATCCGGGGAATGTTTTCATCACCGATGATGGTCGCATCGCGTTGCTCGACTTGGGTCAGGTCGGGCATGTGGCGCCCGGGATGCAGGAGTCCTTGCTCAAGGTTCTGCTCGCGGTGAGCGAAGGCCGGGGCGAGGACGCCGCCGAAACGGTCATCCGGATGAGCGAAAAACTCGAGGGCTTCGACGGCGCCGAGTTCACCCGGCAGATCAGCCAGCTCGTTTCACTTCGGCGCGACCAAGGGCTGGAGCAGCTCAACGTCGGCCAAACCTTGCTCAATGTCGGCCAGCACGCGCGCGACAACGGACTCTACGTCCCGAGCGAGCTCACCGTGCTTGGCAAGACGTTGCTGCAGTTGGATGAAGTGGGTCGCACGCTGGATCCCACCTTCGATCCCAACGCGGCCATTCGCCGCAATGTGGCGGACCTGATGTCGCAGCGGATGCGTCGCGATCTGACTCAAGGCAACGCGTTCTCATCCATGCTCGAGATGAAGGATTTCATCGGCAGCCTGCCGGGACGGCTGAACGGGATGATGGACTCGGTGATCAACGGCGACTTGGAGGTGAAAGTGAAATCGATCGACGCACACGTCGCGCTCGATGGCATGCAGAAAATCGCCAACCGAATCACCTGTGGCGTGGTGTTGGGCGCGTTGATCGTGGGCGCGTCTCTGTTGATGCGGGTGCAAACGCCGTTCGTACTTTTCGGATACCCGGGACTTGCGATCCTGCTTTTCCTCGCCGCCGCCGCGGGTGCTTTCTACCTCGTGGGCAGTATTTTTCTGCAGGACTACAAAAGCCGGAAGAAGCTGGAGCGGTAAAACACGACTGCGGTGGACTGAGTTCGGCGCGTTACCTCGCGCTCGTCCTAGCGGCGCTCAATCCGGCGCGTCCGGAGGATGCGCCCTACATCAGCCAAACGGAGTCGCGTTTCACGAACCGGCGGTCGCGAAAAAGGCGCGGACTTCGTCGACTCGCAGATTCGCGAGCGCTTGAGAGAGAGCTCGCTTCAACCGCCGGCGCGTTCCCGGGGAAAGTCGGTCGATAATCAAATTGAACAGCGAGGGCGCCACGGCGAGGTCCCAACTCGCGCCCGGGCGGTTCTGCAGGAACGAATCCAGTTCTGCCGCCATCACGTCGTTGCATCGCCGCTCGGCTTTGCCGGAGAGTCTCAGATCCTCGATAAGACCCGAGTCAGGTCTTGGACTCCAGTTGACGGCGCCATCCACTTCGCGCTCGGTGCTCCCCGACTGCGTGGGAAAATCCAGTGACTCGACCACTTCCAGGCGACGCGACGCCGACTTGCCTTCGGAGTAAATCCGCAGGTGACCGCGATCGACCGTCACAATGTAGTGCTCATTCATCCGCTGGAGAAACCGCCGCTTAGTCGAACGCTAAAACCACGTTGATGTTCCCGCGCGTCGCCTTCGAATAGGGACAAGTTTGATGCGCCAGGTTCATCACGTGGCGCGCATCCGCTTCCTCCACACCCGGCATCACTGCGCGCAGCCCCATGTTCAGATGGTAGCCTCCGCGGTCATCTTCATCGAGGTGTGCGCGCGCGACCACCGTCATGCCTTCGATCGGGAGGCTTGCCGTGTCGGCAGCGTTCTTGAGCGCTCCCAGGAAACAGGCTCCATAGGCGCCGGCGAAGAGGTGCTCGGGCGTTACGCTTTCGGGTTGGCGATCGGACGACAGTTGAACCGAAAAGCCACCGTCGGCGGCTTCCACTTTTCCGTCCCGCCCACCTTGTGCGACCATCTCAACGACGTGAACTGTCTTCATGACGCCAACCTACGCTCACTCGCGGCTCGCCGAAATCAAGGCAACCGTGGCTGATCTTCTAAGACTTTCTCTGGATCGACGCCAAACAGGTCAGCGGGCGGTTTTTAGATATGGGGGCATCTCCCATGGCGGGCGGACTGCGGAGACGGTATGGTGAAAGGCGCAGTGCCAACTCAGGCAAAACGCGCACCTCTATGACTCCTGCCAATGGCTACCGAGACCGCACTGCCGCCGGACAGGTGCTCGCCTCGCTTCTGAACCGTCATCGTTACGCGGAGAACGGCCTGGTGCTCGCGCTGCCGCGCGGTGGAGTCCCGGTCGCGCGTCCCATCGCCTTAGCCTTGTCAGTGCCGATGGATGTTTTCGTCGTGCGCAAGATCGGCCTGCCCGATTCTCCGGAAACGGCCATGGGCGCCATCGCGACCGGTGGAGTTCAACTGCTCGACGACACTCTGATCTCGGAGTTGAGTCTGCCGAAACGCGTCGTCGACCTGATGGTCGCGAAGGAGACGCTCGAGCTTCAACGCCGCGAAACCCTGTACCGCAGCGGCGGGTCAGCACGAGATCTCGCGGGCAAGGCGATCGTACTCGTCGACGACGGAGTTGCGACGGGTTACACGATCCGGGTTGCGATCCTTGCGCTACGTCAGCTCAACCCCGCATCTCTGACGGTGGCGATACCGGTCGGCGCTCCAGAAACCTGCACTGTGCTCGAAGGGCTCGTGGACGAATTGATCTGTCCACTCCGCCCCGATCCGTTCCACGCCGTCGGGCTGTGGTACGATCACTTTCCACCTGTTACTGACGAGGAAGTTCGCGATGGCATCGCGGAGACCGTCGAGGTGGCCAAGGCGCGGTCGTCCGAGTCTCCGCTCTAATTCACGAACGGTCGGCGAAGCTGCCGCAGAGTCCCGACCGAGTGCTCAGCGCATGCCGAATAGCTGCTGGAGCACCGTTTCCAAGTCGCGCCCGGGCGTCCATTTTCCCCGGCGCATCACCGCGAGCGTCTTGCTGCGCTGTTTGCGTTCGAGTCCTGCATCAACGTCGACCAGCGTCGGCTCGTTGGTGGACAAGCCGATGGTTTCCATTGCGGTCAACGGCGTCCATCGGAACGGCAATCCCGTCCAGTTGCAGGTGATCTCCCAGCCGGCCAAATGCTCCGGTAATGGTTTGCTGAGCAAAGCCGGGTAGCGCGAAACGAAGTCGGGCGTCCGCGAGGTGATCATCCGCAGGCGGACCGCCGGTTTCATCTGCGCGAAGTACTCCTCAAAATTGTTCACCTTCCGCGCGCGCCACTGCTCGAGAAAATCGAGCGGATCGATGCCCATCAGATTCATCCCGTTCCAAAGTCCGTGGTCGTTGCGGCTCCCAAACTTTTTCGCGTCGTACCACGCCTGGAAGTTACGGGACATCATGAGACCAATTTCGAAGTGCAGGTGCGCGCGGTCGCGCGGGATGGTATATCCGCCTGAACTATGGCCCATCGTCCCGAGGATCTGTCGGACGGTCACGGTCGTGCCGCTTCGAAGGCCAGGCGCAACTCGCGCCAGATGCGCATAGAGCGTGTACACCCCGGGCGCGACATCCGGATGTTCCAACACCACGTACCGACCATAGCTGCTGTCACCCGCGCTGGTACTCACATGCCGAACCACTCCAGCCATCGCCGCGAAAACGTCATCACTCGGCTCACCGCGCCGGTCACGGGTCATCGGGCGAATATCGATTCCCTCGTGAAACTGTATCCCGTTGCTGCGCACGCCGCCGAAGCCTCCGGATTCAGGTTCGCCGGAACCAGCATGTTGGAGGAAGTCACGAGCGGGTCGTCCGTCGGTCCACGCCGGGCTCGGAGTTGGCCATACAATCTCGATGCGACCCGCCGCGCCCGCTCCGAGCGGCAGGAGGAGCATTGCGGCCATCCCGAGCGGCGTCCGCCAACTCTCGAGAATTCGCCGGCGTTTGGGCGTCCCAGGCAGCGTGGGTATCATTTTTTCGGAGCCGATGCCTGCATCGTCCGCGCAGTTTTGCGCAAAGCACTTTGTAGCGCGGGCAGCTCCTCGTCCGGCACCTCAGCGAAGACCAACAGCGAGCCTTCGTCGAACGTGCGATCGATCCGGCGTGCGCCCATCGGCCGCCCATCAATCGTCAGCACGAGTCGGCGGCCCGCGTTCGCCGCGCTGAGCCGATTGAGGTCCCGTGCAGCCGCCGGCGTAAGTTGAAACAACAAGCATTGGCCAAGCTCCACGTGCGCGACTTCGACGTCGGCAATGTCGTACTCGGTGAACACCGGCTTCGCGGCGACGTTGATCCTGGTTTCGCTTCGCGGCAGCACGAGCGTGGCATCGGTTTGATCAATCAACTCGAGGAAAAATCGAGCGACCGTCGCCTTCGGTGGCGCGATGGCCGTTTGCGTACAAGCCGTCGCAACGAAGGCAACGAGCAACACCGTCAGCGCGATTTTCACGGACGCGCCTTTTCGACCCTCACGGTCCAATCCGGCCCGCACCCAATCTGGTACCGTTGCCCGAAGCTGCCCTGATTGAGCGCGAACGAGACGTTCAACAAGCTGTTCAGGTAGAGGAGTGGCGCCTGTTCCGGCACATCCCCAAACGTGTGCGCATAGGGCACGTCGCCTTGATAAACGACTTCCTTGCCGTGGGAGATTGTCACATGGAAGCGATCGCCAAACTGCGGTTTCAATTGCGCAAAGAGATCGCCATCGAGATCGGTCCAAACGTTACCGAAGTTGAAATCGAGATACGGAACCGAACCGATCAAATGCCCCGCTTCAACCCGGGCCTTTTCATGCGCGAGTTCGATGACCTTGGGTTCAAGGGCCGGTCCCACGTCTTCAAACGCCAGCGCGCCGGCCGCGAGCTTCGCGCCCACATACACATAAACATCGCGTCCATGAAACGTGTACGACTTGGCCGAACCCTGCCGCCGATTCTTCGTTTCATCGATCTCACGGACCGCCGCGACACCGAATTCCTCCGCGATAAAAGTCCACGTGCCATTGTCCGGGCCCACGAAATAGTGCCCGGTCTTGCTTTGCACCACGACGGATTTCCGCTCGGTGCCGACCCCCGGATCAATCACGGAGACGAAGACCGTTCCGGCCGGCCAATACGGTGCGGCCTGCTTCAAACGATAAGCACCTTCCCAGACGTTGAACGGCGTATTCTCGTGCGAGAGATCGTATACCTGCAGCTTGGGATCGATTCCGGCAGCCACGCCTTTCATCGCCGCCACGGCGCCATCGCGCGTGCCGAAATCGGTCTGGAGCACGAGCGGATGTTCCGCCCGCGCAAACAGCGCCACCACGAGGGAAAGCAGCCAAAGCTTCTTCATAAAGTGACCGGCTCGACCGCGAACGCTTCCATGATTTCAGCGCCGACCGAATCCGCCAGCAGCCGTCCGCGGTCGGTCAGTTGGATCCGCGACCCGGAACGGACCGCAAGGCCATCCGCAACCATTCTCTCCAGCACGTCGTTCACGACGGCCCACGGCGCGTCCGGACAGCGTCCCTGCCAAACGGCGACATCCACGCCTTGGTTCATGCGCAGCCCAAAGATCAAGGCGTCTTCCGCCAGCAACGCGGGAGTGAGCGCTACGCGGTCCTCCGTCACGCGTTGGCCTTGGGAGAGTCCAGCGATCCACCGCTCCAAATCCGACACGTTGGCGCCCCGCCACCCGGCATGCTGCGAAGCCGCCGACGGCCCCAAACCAATCCACTCGTTCATATGCCACGTATTCAAATTGTGGCGGCACTCATGACCGGGCCGCGCAAAATTCGAAACCTCGTATTGGCCGTAGCCTGCCGCCCTCAATTGCGCCCACGTGGCCTCGTACAGTCGCGCCTCGTGCTCGACATCCAGCTTCACCCGACCTTGGGAAAGTTTCACCCACAAGGCGGTGTCTTCCTCGAAAGTCAGGCAGTACGTCGACAAATGATCCGGCGCGAGCGCCAGCGCCTCACGCACGTCAGCGGACCATTCGTCCGCCGTCTGGCCGGGCAAAGCGAACATCAGGTCCAGGTTCACGCTCTTGAATCCCGCCGCGCGCACGCGTTCGTACGCGCGATACACCTGGGCGGTGGTATGCTGCCGCCCTAGTCCGTCCAATAATGCCGGCTGGAAACTCTGCACTCCCATCGAGATTCTCGTCACGCCCGCATCACGCAGCGCAGCCAGACGTTCCGAGGTGACCGACGCCGGCGCCATTTCCACGGTCCATTCCTCCGGCACTCCGCCACAACGCGCGCGGACGATATCCGCGAGTTGCGCCAAATGGTCCGGCGCGAGCAGGCCCGGTGTGCCGCCACCCCAGAACACCGTGCTCACCGGGCGAGACCACGGGACAAGTTCTGCTTCATCGGCCACGCCTTTGAGGAAACCTTTCACGAGTGCGGCGGTCGGCTTGGTCTGATAAAACGCGCAGAAATCACACGTCGACGCGCAGAACGGAACGTGCACGTACACGCCAACGGGTGAGACCGCCTCAGCTTTGGCTTGCTCTGTTGCGAGGTGACTCATTACTAACGCGCCTTAATCCGCCTGGTTTTCACTCTCAAAAAGCTCAATGCATACCAACCGTATTTCTCTCGCGAGAAAATTCCTCCTCCCTCTCGGCATCGCGCTGGGTTTCTTCCTGCTCGCCGGCTGTCAGGGGATCGTGGTGACAAATCTCACCTCGGCATCGCTTCCAGAGAACCCGTCGCAAATCTACACGATTACGCTGCGGGTCACGCCGAAGAGCAGCACGATCGTCAAGGGCAGCGTGAAGCCACGGTTGGTCATCGATGGTCAGAACTACCCGATGAACCTCAGCCCGATGGGCGAAAACATTTTCGAGTTCGACTACCAACTGCCAGCAGGTCGCGAAGAGATCGCGTACTACTTCCTCGTTAAGTATGACGTTGAGGGCAACGGCGCGATCACGTCGGCCGAGACTTACACCGGCGTCACCCATGCCCACATTGTTCACCGTTACGTGCTCTCGCTCGAAGTGAATCGCGGACCCGTGGGCGCTCGCATCAGCGTGCTGGGCCGCGGGTTCACTCCGCAAGACGTGCTGTACTTCGACAACACGCCCACCCGCACCGTTTTCGAATCGCCCAACGCGCTCAGCTTCTTCGTCCCCGCCCTGCCCTCCGGCCGAAACTATAAGGTCATGTTGGGAAGCACCTCGGGTAACTCGCCCGTGGGCACGTTCCGCATCGACGGCACCACCCTGTCGGTCAATCCGTCATCGCTCAGCCTGCGTACGGGTCAGAGCCAGGATCTTACGTTCACCGTACCCAATGCAGCGCCTGCCGGCGGTCTGCTGCTTGATCTCACCACCGACATTCCGGACAGCGTCATCATGCCGGAAGTCCTCGTTCCGCAGGGACAGACCACCGTCACCGTCAGCGTCCAAGGCGGACGTCCCGGCAACGGCAGTCTCTTCCTGAAGGGCTTCGGCGCCGGCGAAATCACCGTTCCGGTGACTGTCACGGGCCGGTAATTTCTTTTCGTTCTCTACTTGATGAGGCCGGTCGCAAGACCGGCCTTATTTTTGGTCGAAAACTCCAGGGTGACGCGGACCGGGCGGTGATCACTGGCCTCGCGAACACCGGGTCCATCTTCGATGACTCCCTTGTGATCGACAATCGCGCTCTGCAGTCCCGGTGAGACCAAGACGTGGTCCACTCGCGAGAAGCTGTCCTCCTTTTTGTAGAAATGAGTCCAGCTCTCCCCGTGTGAATCAGCCACCATCAGCAAGTCGGTGAGTCGGACGGCGCCACGATGGGCGAGCCGCTCCATGGTCTTGCTGGACTTATCGTCGTTGAAGTCACCGAGGATCATGAAGCGAGCGGAGCCAGGTTCCGGAAACCGAGTCAGAACGGCATCGCGCACCGCCACCGCTTCTCCCTCCCGCCGTAACATCGAGCGCGGATCGTCGGGACGATCGGTGAACCGGCTCTTCAGGTGCACGCCAAAGAGCGTCAATTCACCCGCTGACGTCGCGATCCCAATCTCCAGCATTCCCCGTTTTACTTTTTCCTTCGCGCCGAAGTACGAAAACTCGAGCGCCACGTGCGATTTGACCGAAGTGAACGCGCGTTTCGAAAGCACGGCCACATGCCGGTCCGCATCGGGTCCCGACAGCAACGCGACGTGGGGATAGTCCAAACCGTCATGACTCAAGTCGCGCTGGAGTTCGTCGAGATGGCTGCGGGCACCCATCTCCTGCACCATCAAAACGTCGACGTTCATGCGTCGGATGACTCGACGAAGCGCCGCTTTTTCCGACTCCGGCTTTGGGTAGTCCTTCCTGAATCCGGCCTCAGTCATGCGATCTGACGACCCGTAGTTCTCCACGTTGTAGGTTGCGACCGTCAACGACTCGGCCAATCCGGCGTTCGTCACCCACAGGCAGAACAGAATGCCGATGGCAGCGGCGAAGAAACCGCGACCGTACCAGCGCGCGCGCCCGTCTCTCACCGATGCAACCGCCGTGAAAAACTCGCTGCGCTCGTGGCTCAGCGCCCGCTCTGCTCGCTTGCGGCGCCGCCGATTTGTCACGCGTCAGCCGTTCGCCAGCAAAGCCCGCTCCCGCTCGACCAATGTCGGATGCGAATAGAAAAACGCGCTGAACCAGGGATGCGGCGTCAAATTGCTGAGGTTCTTCTGCGCCAGCTTCCGCAAGGCTCCCGTCATCGGCACCGCGCCGCCCACCGCTTCCCGCGCGAACGCGTCGGCTTCGTACTCATGTTTACGCGAGAGCAAATTGGTCAGCGGAGAAAACCAGAACGTCACCAGTCCACTCAACAATCCAAAGAGCAGAAAAGCCGGCGCGAGTTCGCCGACCGGAAAGCCGAACGCCTGGTTGAACCACGGGCTCGCTGCCAGCCATGCAATCACGGCGAACCCAGCCAGCATCATGGCGGCGGAAATGATGAGCATCTTCGGAATATGCCCGCGGCGGTAGTGGCCAATCTCGTGGGCGAGCACCGCCTCCAACTCCTCCGGCGTGAGCTGGGCAATCAAAGTATCGAAGAGCACGATGCGGCGGAAGCGGCCGAAACCCGTGAAGAAGGCGTTCGAGTGCGCAGAGCGTTTGCTGCCGTCCATGACTTGGATCGCCTGGGCTCGAAAGCCCGTTCGATCGCCCAGCGCCAGCAACCGGGTGCGCAAATCGCCTTCCGGCAGCGGGGTGAGCTTGTTGAACAGGGGCAAAATCAGCTTCGGGTAGAGCACCAGCATCAACAGCTGAAATCCAAAAACCAGCGCGAAGCCCCAGATCCACCACGTTTGACCCGCCCACCGCACGAGCGAAAGC
This sequence comes from Opitutus sp., assembly GCA_039928945.1. Classification (GTDB taxonomy): domain Bacteria; phylum Verrucomicrobiota; class Verrucomicrobiia; order Opitutales; family Opitutaceae; genus Opitutus. Next base: position 14,304 of record JBDSSD010000107.1, read on the forward strand.
AAGGCCCACAGCAGCGGGAACCCGATCCCGAACATGAGGAGCATGCCTTTCACTTTGTCCGTGATCCACAAACGCGGAGTACTCTGGTTGAAACCAAATTTCGCCTCGACCCGGAACTGCTCCCACCACTCGAAGGGAAGGGACGGAATCGAGATCAACACGCCAGCAATCAGAATAAAGAGAGCCTGGGTCCAAACGGCATCGCCTGCACCCCAGCTCATCACGCGATCAAACAGCGTGGGCAACACGCCGCCAAAGAGCACCAGTGCCAGGACTAACGTATCAAACACTCCCGTGATCGCGCCAAACCGCGAACGCTCAAGGGTGTAATTGACCGCCTTGCTATAAGTTGCAGCGTCCATGATGGCGGCAACCGCTGGGGGCGGCGCGGCGGCGTGACGTCGAACCTCAGCGCGGTTGAGTGCCAAAAGCACCAGTTCTCCCACCAGACGCAGTACGAGCAACGCCGCCGTGACCAAAAGCACACTGGAAAACATCGGTCGAATCCATGCGACTTTCCTGATCTGGCCAACAGAAAAGAATGCCGGAAAGTGCGACGTTCCTTTCCAGTCTCGTGAGTTCCAGCTGGTTAAGGCTGCTCGACGAGGACCCCTCGCGGACCTCCAGAAACCGATCAACACCCGGCAGGTTTCCTCCCGTTCACTGTGGCGTCGGCGACTCCTTGGACTGACAGCTTTGTTCCGGCGCCTACGTTTTGATTGAAAAGACTTCGGCCCACCACATCGTCTAGGTTGTGGAAGCCACTGACGACAAACCCTCCTTCGAGAGCGCCCTGACTCAGCTCGAAACCATCGTAGAAGCGATGGAATCCGGCGACGTTCCGCTCGCGGAGTTGCTGGCGAAATTCGAGGAAGGCAACAAGCTGCTGAAGATCTGCGAAGCCCGGTTGAAAGACGCCGAATTGAAAATCGAGCTGCTCAAAAAGCAAAAAGACGGAGTCGCCTTCACGAAGTTTGAAACCACCAGCGAGGCCTGATCACCCATCGACGTCCTTGCATCCGCTGATGAACGACTCCCCCGCTGCCCCGTTGCCGCGTCTGCTGCCCACCATCACCTGCCCGGCCGATCTAAAGGCGTTGCCTGCCGCTGAACTGCCGGCCCTGGCCCAGGAGATCCGCGATGAGCTGATTGCGGTCACCGCCAAAAACGGCGGACACATCGGGCCTAATCTCGGAGTCGTTGAGCTGACACTCGCGCTCCATCGCATTTTCGACACGCCGGAGGATCAGTTTGTCTTCGACGTCGCCCACCAAGGTTACGTCCACAAATTGCTGACCGGACGCGGTGGCGATTTCTTCCGAAAACTGCGGCAAACCGACGGAGCCAGCGGGTTTCTTTATCGGGCGGAAAGCGTCCATGATTCCTTTGGTGCCGGTCATGCCGGGACCGCGCTCTCGGCCGCGCTTGGCATGGCAACGGCTCGCGATCTCCGCGGCTCCTCGGAGCATGTGGTGGCGATTTGCGGAGATGCCGCATTCACCTGCGGCATCACGCTTGAAGCGCTCAACAACGTCGTTTCTTCCACGAAGCGGCTGATCGTCATTCTCAACGACAACGAGTGGTCGATCGCCAAGAACGTTGGTGCGATCTCTCAATACCTGAACCGGCTCAGCACCAATCCGACCTACAACAAGCTCCATCACGACGTGGAGTCATTTTTCAAGAGCTTCCCGGTCGGCGCAGAAATGAATCGCGTTTACCTCAAATGGAAACGCGAGACGAAGGACTTTTTCGTCGAGTCATCGTTGTTCGAAAAATTCGGCCTGCGATACCTCGGCCCCGTCGATGGCCACGACTTGGACGCGCTCGCCAAGAATCTCGCCTTCGCGAAACACTGCGATGTGCCCGTGCTCGTGCACGTGCTGACGAAAAAAGGTAAAGGGCTCGAAGCGGCGATTGATCATCCGGAAAAATTTCACGGGGCGAGCCCGTTCAATCCGGTCACGGGTGAGAACACGAAATCATCCGCCGGGGTACCGCCGAATTATCAGGACGTGTTTGGCCAGGCGCTCGCGCGTTTCGCGGCGGAGGATTCAACGATCGTTGGCATCACGGGCGCCATGCCGAGTGGCACCGGACTTTCTCATCTGGCCACCGCGGTGCCGCGGCAGTTCTTCGACGTGGGAATTGCCGAAGAACACGCCGTGTTGTTTGCCGCGGGCCTCGCCACGAAAGGCATCAAGCCCGTGTGCGCGATCTACTCCACCTTTCTTCAACGCGCTTACGACCAGATCATTCACGACGTTGCTCTGCAAAACCTGCCCGTGACGTTTTGCATGGATCGAGCCGGGCTGTCACCGAACGACGGTCCGACTCACCACGGATTGTTCGATCTATCGTACCTGCGCTGCGTGCCGAACGCGACGGTGATGCAGCCGAAAGATGAGGACGAGTTGGTGGACATGCTGCACACCTCGTTGCATCTCGGCAGTCCAGCTTTCATCCGGTACCCACGAGGAGCCGGCGTTGGCGTAAAACTGAAAGCAGTGCCGGCTACGCTTTCGATCGGACAGGCGGAGGTCTTGCGCCAGGGATCGAATATCATGCTCTGGGCGCTCGGTTCGATGGTGCAGGATGCTTTGAAACTCGCTGAGCGCCTCGAGACCGAGGAAAATCTTTCGGTCGGTGTGGTGAACGCGCGATTTGTCAAGCCGCTGGACCGCACGCTCCTGCTCAGTCACGCTGCCTGTATCCCGTTGATTGTGACACTGGAGGATCACGTGCTGGCTGGCGGGTTCGGCAGTGGTGTGCTGGAGGTGTTACAGGAAGCGAATTGTCCGACCGCGGTGGAACGCATCGGCTGGCCTGATCGCTTTGTGGAGCACGGCAGCAACGTGGAAGTGTTGCGCGCGGCTCACGGACTTGCGCCGGCGGACATGTACAAACGTGTGCTAGGTCGCTGGCGGAATTTGAGCCACGAGCACGTCGAAGCGGACGTCTGATTGGGGACGTCCGTGACGTCGGGCCGCAAAAAAACCGCGGCGCTCAAAGAGCGCCGCGGTTGAAGATTAAACCGGGAAGACGTTACTTCTTGGCTGCAACTGCGCCGGCGCCGCCGCACTTCGCGCAATTCTTGCCTTCTTTGGCTGCGGCAACGCAGCACTCGTGCGCGCACGCTTCGCCTTTCTTTTCGGCCTTGAGACAGCAGCCGGCCTGCTTCGCTTCATCAGCGGCAAACGCGAAACTGGTGGCGAACAAAGCAACGACGAGGGAGAGGAGGATTTTTGGTGATTTCATGGGAGTATGGGGGTTTCGAAGGCAGACGTTGAGCAGTTGTCGCGGCACATGCAATGCCTGGGTTTACCGGGCCGGATGAAAAATAACTGCCGATGGCCGGAACAGTTTCCCTATTCACCGCATTCGATGGGTGGAACCGCTCAACGGATGTTCTGCATGGTGGGGGCGGAGGGAGTCGAAACCTCATCGATTTACCTGCTACAGAGGAGAAATGATTTCGGCGGATACACCAGTTTGCGCCACCTTACGCCACTTCGCAGTCATACTTTGTCATACCAACAGGAGGTGTGAATCTTCAATCCGTTCCCGAAATCAACGCAGGGATCAGCACGCAACAGAGTTCCCACAAGGCTACGAACTAACGGCCGGAGCGTTGCACGCGCTCTTTGCGTTGGAAACGTTTTATCGGCTCCGGACCCGGCAGCCGCCAAGACGAGTTCGCTCTTGCCCCGGCATTCAATTCCGCCAGCCGCGATGAACGCCCTGTTCGTCCAGCTTCGCGCGCCCACGATGCCCAGCGGTGGTGTGGACTGGCTTCGTCCACGTTCGGGCCCGCAAGGGTCGTCGTCGGCAGGGAACAGGTGGCGTCGGCAACGAGGTTGTGATGGGGCTGCTGGAACGCCCGGGCAAAGATCGCAAGAGATCACAAGGCGGTCGAAGAAATCGTTTGTTGCCGGTCGCTCTACGGCCCCGCGCGTTGGAACGCTTGAAAGCGTCGTCGGTGGCGGCGTCCAAATGAGTTCGCATCCACTCGAAAGCAACGCGCCCACCACAAACACGACGAAGGCAGGGGGTTTCATTTGAACCAGCAGGTGCTCGCGCCGTCCGCGTTCCGATGGACGTCGGCCGAGTTCCGAGAACTGCACGCGGGAATCTAACGTGATTCGTCCTAACGACCGCGCAGGATTTGGCGGACAACGCGTACCGGTTGATTGGTTTGCCGAAAAAAATGGGTGCCGGTTACGGCGCGGGTTGACGGTCGCGGTGGCCGAACCAGTCGGAGATTTTGAACTCGGCGCGCATTTTTCCGCCGCCGCCGGTGCTCGTGCCGTCGGGTCCGAATGTAACGTGGAGCCCGACCGCGATCGTGACCCGGCCCTTCGCGTGAAAGCGAAGTCGCGGCGGGAGATCCCAAGCGATGCCTGGACGCACGGTAAACGCTTGATCCGTGCCGTGGCCGATCAGCGCGGTGTTCGCATAGGTCAGCTCGAGCGTGTAGTGAAACGGATAGCGCGTGTAGACGAGTCCAGGCGTGACAAAGGTCGAACTGGAGTGAAGGTCATTGCGCTCGAAGCTGCCGGCGATCGAGGTCTCTTGGAGCAGCTCGAAACCGGTCTCGACGAAGAGCGTGAGACCTGGATGTGAGGCGAGGCGTTTTCCCGTCACAAAATAGGGCGTATAAGCGTTGCGGCCATTCGTCATGCCCACGGGCGGGTGTCCGACGGGCAGGAAAAGATTCAAGCCGACACTGCTTTCGTAGCCGGGAATCAACTCCTGGCCGAAGCTGTGTTTGGTTTCGAATCGTAGATCGCCGATCCCGCTACCTTCAGACGTGTGCTTAAGTCCATGATCAAGGTATGGCTCCACCCCGACGAAAATCTCAGTGTGGTCGGTCGCGCCCCAGCGCACGCCGGTGAGGATGCGAATGTAATCGCGATTCGTGAGGTCACCTAAATGGGGATGCACGACCAAGCGCACCGAGCCCTTACGTTCGGTCGTCGGCAGATCGCTGCCGAAGATCCCCTCGATGCGTCGGATCTCGGCTTCGCCCGCAAGTGGGACGTCGGGATTGGCGGTGGCGTTGATGTTGGCGGACTCGATGGTTCCGCCGATCGCGAGCGAAGACAGTCCGATGAAGGACAATAGCAGGCGCGGATTCATGGGGAGGTATAATTCGGAACGATTTATCATGCCCGCTTCGCGAGCGGAGGCAATCAACGCGGCGGTATCTTCAGGCAAGAGGGAGTGTTCACGTTCTTCCGATTTGGCGTACCATTCCGATGGATGCGCGCCTGTTTTGTGCGCCAGGTGAACTTTACACAACTGGTGGGCGCCAAGATATGCAGCTCTGATTCGCGGCCGGCATCGACGCTCGCGACCGTCGCGATGCTGGCGTCGGCCTCGGATTGCACACGTTGCTTGAGCGCGTCCTCGCGGCGGATTCGTTCGAGCAACTCGCGGTTTGTTCGACTCGAGCTGCGCCGTGGTTCGGAAAACCAAACGAGCAATGCGATCAGACGGGTCATTCCGATCAACGTGAACCCTACAATCAATGAGGGGGACGGATGCATGGCGTTTGAGTCACGCGCACAACCCTTCGCACCCAGGCGGTCTCCAGGCGGGACGGATCAGGGTCTTGGTGTCATCAATGGCTGCACGAGAATGAATTCGTCCACGACGACCCCGTTACCCAGGTCACTTCCCGCAACGCCGACAAGTTGGACCGTCTCGGCGGACGCAGTTGCAGGCCGGTGCCGATGGCGCGCAGAGCGTTTGTGCGACTGCTCTTGGGGGATGTTCGCCTCGAGGCACGACTGGGCATCGAGCCAATTTTCGAGGTCACGTCCCGGCACGCACCCGCTCTGAACGTACAGGTGATAGGCATAATCGCGGACTTCGTCGTCTGTAGGTTGAACCGTCGGCGTCAAAGGCGCGCCCAAGGGGGTTTTGACTTTTGCTTTCATAACGGGGAGGGCTTTGGCTGTTTAGGAGTTGAGAAACTGATCCGCAGGTCAGAGGCGAATGGACCGAAAGGAATCGCCAGCCCTCCGGGCTCAGGTGGCGGACCCTTCTACATGCGCCAGCCTGTGGATCTACTGGGAAGCTACCACAGTGCTGGGGCTTAACCTGCGCGTTTATTGACATTCTTGCGTCACGCCTTGGCAGCGCCGAGTTGCCGGGACCCGCGAAGACCATGACTACAGATCAACGGGGCTCTGTGTCGACCGTGCGACCGCTCGTCCTAATCGCTCCTCTGCCCACGCTCTGCCGGAATCAAGAAGATTTCGTCGCGACGATTTCCGTGTGGCGCACTTCGCCGCCGAGGTTCGCGGTCCATGCAAGTAATCCGCCAGCGATTATTGCCAATGTGAGTATGGAAACCGCGAGCCACTGAGGAACTAAACGTTTGCGGAGGTAGGCCAGACCACCGAGTGCAACGACACCAAGGAACACAATGACGCCAAAGGCAATCTTGGCAGCGTTCTCATGTGTCTCAATCGTCGCCTTGCTGACTCCAGGAAGTCGCTCGACCGCGTCTTCGGCCGGTTCGCCGGTCAAGAAAACCGGTACGGCGACGGCTGCGCAGAGTGCCAACATCCAAAACGCCGTCTTCTTCAGCTCGTCGCTGCGTTTGAGCAAGCCAACGGCGAGCAGAAGAATTGCGAAAACTGTGCCGAGCACTGGGACGTGCGTCAGAATAAGGTGAAGATGGACTGTGCTCATAGCAATTTTTGTCACAACAGTGGGACGATTCCGCTGGCATGTCCTTGCAGATATTGGCGAATCCTCGCCGCTTTTTGCCACCACCGCTTTGTGCTGCGCTTGGCTGCGTAGCGCTCAAGGTGAGTCATGCTTGCTTGCGGCCGGCTTGGTTCAGATGCCGGTTAGTTAGGCGGATTTTGAAAAGAGCGCACACAGTCCGATGTAGACCGCGAAGCAAAGGATCAGACAGGCCACATTGGCGTAAACGCGCAGGCCGGCCGAACAGCGCGACAAATCGAGAGGCGCTGCTTCGCTCAACCAAGAACCTAGACCGAAGATGCCAAACAACAGCGCGCCTTCGGGGAACCCCCGACACCCGTGCAACCACTGCCAGCCATGCAGAAAAGGCAGATCGTGCAGGAGTAAACCGCACAGGACAAAGGTGAACCATTTCGCCATCCAACGAGGCAGCAATCGCCTGAGCGGCGCATAGAAGTAGAACAAAAGAATATATCGATAGGCTGGATTCCACCGCCGCCAAAATCCGGCAAACGAAGGCGCCGCGAACGGACGGAGAAATATCTTTTTCAACAGGCCACCGACCGTGTGATCATGACCGAGCTCGCGGACCAAGCACGTGACGAACGTTGGTCTCACGCGCCGAGACATCACGGTCGCATGCCGAACAGCAGAGATGCGGTGCGCTGGTCTCTGGAGTTGAGAAGGGTTGCTTCCGCGAGGTAACCCGTCCTCGGACTGTGGTCGGTCAGAGGGCGTGTTACAGGTGGCAAACGGAGCGTGTCTGTGGTCTGCGTCCTTCATTGGCTCCTATTCGAAATAGGCCTTTACGACGTATTGCTGCACCATCCGCTGCGTGTTGAAGAATGATCCGTTGAGCGCGATGGTGTGTCGCATCATCCGGACAAAGCCATCCCGGTCGCCGTAGTACAGCGGCGCGATCACGTGCTCGAGTTTGTCGTACAGCATGGCGGCAGCGGTAGCCGTTTGGGTTTCGTCTGGTCGTTGAGCGTCCAACGTCCGTTCGCCGATCGCCCAGCCGGTCACACTTTCGATGCAGCCTTCCAGCCACCATCCGTCGAGTATACTAAAACTCGGGACGCCATTGAGGGCGGCTTTCATCCCACTCGTACCTGATGCCTCCAGCGGCGGCAGAGGCGTGTTGAGCCACACATCCACTCCAGCGACGAGCAGCTTGGCTATGCTCATGTCGTAGTTTTCAAGAAAAACCAGAGTGATTTCCGGCTGAAGGGACGACGCGGCTCGAAGGATATGCCGAATCATTTCCTTGCCACCCTCATCGTTGGAGTGAGCTTTGCCGCCATAGATGAGTTGCAGCCGGCCGGCTTTGGCCGCGATCGACTTTAACCGCCCCACATCCGCCAACAGCAAATCAGCCCGCTTGTACGGCGTCATGCGGCGGGCGAATCCGAGCGTCAGCACGTCCGGATCGAGCTGGACGTTTTTCTGGGCGCGAATGCGATCGAACAAGAGCCGCTTCGCCGAGAGGTGCGCCGCCCACACTTCGTCCCCCGGCAAGTTGTGCGCATACCGCAGACTGAAGTTGTCCGTCTGCCAGCCCGGAATGTGTCGGTCGAACAACGCCTGGAACGCCGGCACCGTCCAAGTCGCGGCGTGAACCCCGTTCGTGATGGCATCGATCTGATACTTTGGATACATCCGACGCGAAACCTCGGCGTGCCGCTGGGCGACGCCGTTGACATAGTGACAGAGGTTGAGCGCCAGATAAGTCAGGTTCAGTTTATACTCCTGCGTGAAGATATCCTCTGGCAGGACCGCCCCCGGTTCCCGCTGCAGAATCCGATCCACCACCTCGGTGCAGAATACGTCGCGGACGTTGAGGAATCCGTGCTGTTTGCCGAGGACCTGGCCGACGAGGTCCATCGGGAACTGGTCATGGCCGCTCGGCACCGGAGTATGGGTCGTGAAGATGCATCGCTCCTTCACGGCTTCGATATCCTCGGCGGTGAGGAACGGACGGCCCGCCGCATGCGCGGCCTCGTCGAGAAGCTCAAGGGTCAGAAAGCTGGCGTGGCCTTCGTTCAAATGGAACCGCCGCACGCTGTGATGACCGAGGGCGCGGACCATTCGCACGCCCGCAACGCCGAGCACGACTTCCTGGCAAAGTCGGTAGTGGGCATCGCCACCGTAAAGGTAATGCGTCAGGGTGCGATCCCACGGCGAATTTTCAGGCAGATCCGTGTCGAGGAAGTAGACGGGCACGACAAAGTCCGAAATGCCTTTTACCTCATAACGCCAGGCCCGCACGTGAACGGAGCGGCCCTCGATCTGGACGCTCGCGCGCTCGGGCAATTCGGCGAGGAAATCCTCCACCCTCCACTCGGTGGGCGCCTCCCGCTGCCAGCCGCCGGGATCAAAGCTCTGGGTGAGGTAGCCTTTGCGATGGAGCAACGTGATCGCGAGCATCGGCACGCGCAGATCCGCCGCCGATCTGACGGTATCGCCGGCCAGAATACCAAGCCCACCGCTGTACGTCGGCATGGCGGAATGCACCGCTATCTCCATCGAAAAATAGGCGACGCTGCGATTGTTCATACGATGACCCATTCCATGCCCGATGGCAGGCTTGTCGGTCGTAACATCGCTGAATGCGTCGTTTCGTGCGCCGCATCGCCGGAAAAATGATCCGCATTTATTGCATCCGGCCAGTTCGGCGCCGGGCTGCCGCCTTTAGAGCCGGGGTTTGCCGCTCGATAACCGGCGACAACCCTTGATATCCGCGGTTCGAACGCTTCGGTCCCGATCAGCCTATTTCCACGGTTTTCCTATGGCCGAAGTCGCGATAATCCGCGCAAAGACGGCCAAGCGTTGCGTCGCCTATCAGCCAACCTTGGGGTAGAATCAGCGAAATTAAAATCATGCTAGCATGAGTGCGTCACACCCAGCGCGAATCAGCCTGAAGCTTCGCGAGTTGAACCAACTCTTCAACTCGATGGACGCGTCACCGTTTTTGGACCGCGATCTGGATGACGACGCCGAGGAATTCATCGTGAGTTCGGCGCGCGAACTTCATGGCAGCAACAGCTTCGAGCTCGTGGTGCATCTGGGGACAACTCCCGAAAGTCAGCGCGCCGCGGAAACCGAATCGGCCGTGCAGCACTATTTCGCCGCGCGCGCCGAGCTGAAGCATCGGGAATTCCGTCGTCTCCTTCGCCGCGGCCACACCGTACTCCTGGTCGGATTGCTTTTTCTTGTCAGCTGTCTGCTCCTGAGCGAAGTGGCGACCAAGTTCATTCACAACCAGGCCGGCCCGATTCTTCACGAAGGCCTGATGATTGTTGGTTGGGTAGCCATGTGGCGCCCGCTCGAGATTTATCTCTACGACTGGTGGCCCCTCCGTGAGGAGTGGCTCGGCTTGCGCAGGCTCGCGCGGATGCGCGTGAAGCTGGTCCATGCTCAAGCTTCGATCGCAGGAGCGGGCGAGACAGCGGCACCGATGCAAGCGCACCCCGGCAGCACGGAAAATCCCGAGCCTCCACCCCGTCGTCATTAGATTTAAGTCACGCTGCAGAGCATGGCATCGCCATTCGCCGAAGGGCGGGCCAACGCGCACCCCGCGGCCGGTTTGAGTATGGGTGCTCGATCCTGAAGTGCTGCTGGAACCAGTCAGCGGCCAGAGAGCCTGTCTCCGAGCCCGCCCGGTTCCTCGAAGGGATCGGCGAGACCACGCTTAACCACAGTTCACGTCCCACGGCATGGTTGCGCCGATTGAGCCCGCCCTGCCGGTGCCGTGGGCAAAGAGGACCAATCCGCGTGCCCCCGGCGGAACGGCGAGATCACCCCGAAGAATCACCTCACCCACCGGAATGGCGACGCGGTTCGCCTCATCGCCGCGCCGGTTCGGCGCTGCGTGACCTGCACGATCCCGGGCCATCGTCCTTGGGCAATTTCCGCCCATGAAATGTCAACAGGTGCGGAGCGTAACGACAGCGCAGTCCTAATGTGAACGACTCGGACATCCCGTCCGAAAAACATTAAAATCACACGACCATGAATACGCAAATTACCCGCTGGAATCCGTTCAACGAAATGGATCAGCTCCAAAAACGCCTGACCTCCCTCTGGAATTGGGAGCCCGTTCGGCCCACCAACGGCAAGGAAGAATATCTTACCCTCGCGGAATGGACACCGAACGTCGACATCGTCGAAGACGACAAGGAATTCCTGATCAAGACGGAGCTTCCCGAGATGAAACGAGAGGACGTGAAAGTCACCGTCGAAGAAAACGTCCTCATGATCTCGGGCGAACGCCGCCACGAGAAGGAGGAAAAGAACAAACGCTATCACCGCATCGAGTGCGAATATGGCAGTTTCGCCCGCAGCTTCACGCTGCCGCCGGGCACGCTCGGCGACAAAGTCGCGGCAGAGTTCAAGGACGGCGTTCTCCGCGTGCACCTGCCGAAAGATGCCAAGTCCACCGTCGGCAAGAGCGTCGAAATCAAAGTGGAATAATCCACCACCACGCCTGCGAGGCGCCGCCGGCCCTGAGGGCCTCCGACGCCTTTTCTTTGGAGGTTTCGATGAATGGAACGTTTCCCAATCGGACCGAGGCCGGTCGCATTCTTGCGCCCATGCTCCGCGAATTCTCGAATCATCCGCACGCCATTGTATTGGCGCTGCCCCGCGGCGGGGTGCCCGTGGGTTACGAGGTGGCGCGTAAACTCCATCTTTCCCTGGATGTGCTCGTAGTTCGAAAGCTCGGCGTGCCTGGTCAGGAGGAGGTGGCGATGGGCGCAATCGCGAGCGGCGGTATCGAGCTCGTGGATATTACAATGGTTGCCGGGCTGAATATTTCACCCGCGGCCGTCAGGGCCGTGATGAATCGGGAACAAGCGGAGTTGGCGCGACGGGAAAAACTTTATCGCGGCCCGCGCGCCGCGCCGGTTCTAGCGGGAAAGATTGTCATCCTGATCGATGACGGCATTGCCACCGGTTCAACGATGCGCGCTGCGGTTCGGGCCGTGAAAACGAAAAGACCTCAGGTCGTGGTGGTGGCCGCGCCGGTGGCGTCGTCTCAAGCCGTTAAAGCCCTCCGCCACGAAGTCGACGCGCTCATAACCATCATTACGACTCCGAACTTTTCTTCCGTGGGCGAATACTAGCGGGATTTTCGGCAGGTGGAGGATGCCGAGGTCCGGCGCTTGCTCTCTCGCCATTGGAGAACGAATGAAAATCTTGCGCCGCGGTCGCATGCCTTTGCGAAAGAAGAAAACGTCGGGTCGCCCGCGTGATCCTCTGCGGTCCCCAGCGAGTGGCGGACGAGGTGAACGAAGCGAGGACAGATTGATCAGCAGGGCCTCGCGCCCTGTCGTGGCGGCGCGGTCGCCCAACCTCACCGTTCAGTCACTGCGTGGAGGGTTTTTTCGTTTCAGCTTTCCTGAGTTCCACATTTGTATCTTCAGAGAGCGCCTAGGGCCGGGACCCGAACTCCAGGCGATTGCTTGTTGTGTGCACTCTGGCGTCGAAGCCGGACCCAAGGGCCACATGCGAACAAGATCTGACGACTATATGCCAATGACTGCACAGCCCTCTGCCGCCACTGGAGGTAGTGTGCTTATCATGAAACCCCACCCCCATCCGCGGGCAGCCGCCGTCGCGCCATCGCCCAAACCGAAGGCTGCATCCCACTCGAAAACAAACCCGCCGGAGGCCAACACTCCAAACTCCCTCATCACCGATCGCATTCCGTCGGAATGGAAATGGCACTATCGCACACTCCTCCATCTGCGCGACCGCTTGATGCGATCCCACGCAGACCACTCGAAGGAAGCCATCGCTCCGTCCGAGATGCTCGGCGTCGATGTCGTCGACACCACTCAGGATCGGCTCGACCGTGATCTCCTTTGGGCCGAATTGGCCAACGATGACAGTCGATTATTTGAGGTGGATTGCGCGCTGCAGAGAATCCATGACGGCACCTACGGCGTCTGTGAGGAAACCGGTCGTGCAATTCTACCAGAACGGTTGCGCGCCGTGCCGTGGACTCGCTATTGCCGCACGGCCGCTGAAAAACAGGAAACGAGCCTGGGTCGGTCATCAAGGCCTGGCGGATAATTTTCTTCGCCGATCACCGTATTCAAAAAAAGGAGAGAGGCTGCCTGCCGTTTATGACGTCGGGCCCTTGATCCAGACCTTCGTCGTTCCACCACTTTCCTGCGGCACGACGTGGCAGAATTTCGACCCAGCCCGTGGCTTCTCGGAGCGCTTGGGTCGGGATTGGAGCTCCGCTCAGTTCTTCGCCGCCCGAAGGCTCCCAACCTCACCCAAACTCCCCTGGCGCTGAACATTTCTCCGCCTCAGTCGCGTTCAGACGCCCGGTCGAGACCCGCTCGGTCTCTCAGATCAGCCGTCCGCGACGCCGGTGCGATTGGAGAAATCGCAATCAGAATTCTGCAGGCTCACGGTTTGGGCTTCGCTCGCCTCCCTTTCCGCAGCGAGCTCATCCATTTCTGAACCGCTACTTCCAATGCGGGACGATTCGCTGACGCGACTACGCTGTGATGGAAGACTTCACTCACCTGACCACCAGGACCGGTTCGCGGATCGTCTGGATTGCGAAGATCTCCACGATGTCGGCATCATCGGGATGGTGGTGGCGATGCAGACGCAGGTGAGTACGCTCTCGCGGAATGTTGGCTTCAAGACATGCCTTGGCTTCGAGCCAGTTTTCTTCGTCATGTCCGGACGCACAGCCGCTTTGTTCGTACAGATGATAGGCGTAGTCACGAATTTCGTCCTCGGGCAGGTCACGACTTGGCGGGGACACTTTTTTTTCGGTGTTCATGGTCGGATAGAACTAATGGGTTGAGGATGACGTCACATGAAGTTGCTCGTTCGCGCCACGTCTTGGGACATCCGGGCGAATCCCGCTGATCGAAGAAGCTAAAAAGGATTTGGTTCGCAGTGAACAAAACCCGCGTTTGATGCGAACACGTCCGAGCGTTGGGAAGCTCCCAATCGCATGGAGCAGTGAGCGGATAATCCCAACGGGTGTGGGTCGAAATTGTCGGAAGAATGCAGAGGGTCCTGATATTTTTTCCAACTGACAATCGCCGGGGCCCTCCGATGAGTCTGCGGTGGTTGTGCCGCCGGATATCCCAGCGTTACAGTAAAGACAGCGTTGTAGTCCGGCGGGAGGCCCAGTTCCTCCTTCACCTCGGGAAGGTTCAGCCACGCTCGCGCAATTCCGATTGGACACGTGCCGAGCCCCAACCCGTGGGCAGCGAGCATAACGTTCTCCGCCGCGAGGCAGCAGTCCTCAACCGAATTGTGACCGCGCGGTGGCGCCAGCACGACCAGGATGGTGTTCGCGTTATAAAAGATATTGTAGTTCGGGTCAGTCAGCGTGTCGCCGCGCTCGTGGAGACCAAGCGGAGGGAGTTGCGTGAGAAGAAAATGCTCCTTGGCTCGACGCGAATAGTCCGCCAGCCGTTCCTTTCCCTGAAAAACCGCGAAGGCCCAAGGTTGCTGATTCAACGAGCTCGGCGCTTGGACCGCGGCGTCCATGATTTCTTCGATCGTGAACTGGGCGACGTGTGCCTCCGTATAGCTGCGCACGGCCCGTCGGTGATAGATTGCTTCGATGACTTCCATGACGCCCTCCTGTTACAACCGCAATTTACCATCACTGCGTGATTGGAATAGCGCGGCCGTTGGTATTTGCCCCGCAAAAATTGCTCCGGTGTCGAACGCGCAGCATTGGCCTTTGCCTCTGCGAACTCTTGCTGCTTTTGTCGCCTGGTTCGTTTTCACGGTTCCGTTTTTGAAGATTGAGGATGAGCTCGCGCAATCTCCGAGACCATGGGCCTACTGTCGAATGCCCGGCTGAGCGCCCGCAGTCCATCTGCCGGCTGCTGCTCCATTTCGATCGAGTACCGGCCAAAGCGCGCGGCCGAGTTACACCTCGCGCGTTTGAGCAATGCCGCTTGGGCCTCAGCGATATTCTCTTTCCTCCCGGCCCACACCTTCAACGCCGGCGCTTGAAGCGCCCGTCCAAACGAGAAACTCAACTGCCACGGCCGTTGGTCAATTCGGTTCAGAGCATTAAGGTGCTCCGTCGCGCGAATATCGGTCTGGCCGCCGGACAAAAAGACGATCCCCGGCACCGCCGTCGGCACGGTGCGTCGCAGGCAACGCCATGTGGCATCCGCCACTTCGTGGACGCCGGCCTGCCACGGGCAGAGTGTGCCTGCGAGCACCATGTTCACCTTGAGCAGCAATGCTTCGAGATGCACACGGTGCGCGAAGAGTTCCCGAAACAGAGCGCTCAACACCGCCGCAGTCACTTCATAGTGACGCTCCAAGGTGTGTGGGCCATCCATCAGGACCTCCGGCTCAACAATCGGCACCAGCCCCGCCTCCTGGCTCAACGCGGCGAAGCGCGCCAGCGCCTCGACGTTTGCTTCCACGCAAGTCCGCGACGGAATCTCCGACCCGATCGTCAGCACGGCACGCCATTTCGTGAAGCGCGCCCCGAGCGCAGCATATTCCGCGAGCCGGTCACGCAAGCCATCGAGCCCTTCGGTGATTTTCTCGCCCGGAAAACCCGCCAGCGCCTTGGCGCCACGGTCCACCTTGATTCCAGGAAAAATCCTTTGACGCGCGAGCAATTCGACGAAGGAAACGTCTTCCGATGTTCGTTGGCGGAGGGTTTCGTCATAAAGAATGACCCCGCTGATGAACGCGCCAAGGCCCTGAGTGCCGAGCAGCATCTCGCGATAGTCGCGCCGCGTCTCCGGGGTACTCGCCACGCCCACACTCTTGAAGCGCGTTTCGATCGTGGGACCGCTTTCGTCCACCGCGAGGATCCCTTTCCCCGGAGCTGCGAGTTCAATGGCAGTCGCTTCCATGGCGGCGGTGTTCATGAAATTCCTTTCGTTTACGTGAGATCGTCGGACGCGCGCGGCTCGCCGAAACGCTTTTCCTCGGGGGCCTGAGCCACCATGCATTCGGTCGTAAGGGCCAATCCCGCAATGGACGCGGCGTTTTGCAGCGCGATACGGGTGACCTTGCAGGGATCCAGCACGCCCATGGCCACGAGGTCGCCATACTGGTTGGTCAGCGCATTGAAGCCAAAATTACCCTCTCCTTCCACGACGCGATTGAGCACAACCGAAGGATCGGCACCGGCGTTGGCGACGATCTGCCGCAAGGGCTCTTCCACGGCTCGCAGCACAATCTTGATCCCGGCATCTTGATCCGGGTTGTCGCCATGCAAGTCGCGTAGCTTCGCCCTGGCGCGCAACAGGGCCACTCCGCCGCCCGGAAGAACACCTTCTTCCACGGCTGCATGCGTCGCGTGGAGGGCATCCTCCACCCTCGCCTTCTTTTCTTTCATTTCCGTTTCAGTCGCCGCGCCTACTTTTACCACCGCCACGCCACCGGCGAGTTTGGCCAAACGCTCCTGCAGTTTTTCCCGATCGTAGTCGGACGTTGTCTCCGCTATTTGGTGACGAAGCTGATGGACCCGCCCTTGGATGTCGGCCGATTTTCCGCCGCCTTCGATGAGCGTCGTGGTCTCGCGATCCACCTTCACCCGTTTCACCCGGCCCAAATCCTCCAGCGTCACGTTTTCGAGTTTCACGCCGAGATCCTCCGTGAAGCAGCGGCCCCCCGTCAGTATCGCAATGTCCTCCAGCATCGCCTTCCGCCGATCTCCAAAGCCTGGTGCTTTGACGGCGCAGACTTGCAGCGTGCCGCGAAGCTTGTTCACCACGAGAGCCGCGAGGGCTTCGCCTTCGATTTCCTCGGCAATGACGAGCAGCGGTTTTCCGCCTTTCGCGATCAGCTGAAGGAGCGGAAGCAGGTCCGTCAAATTGGCAATACGCTTCTCGTGTATCAGCACATAGGCATCCTCGAGCAACGCGGTCGCGCCCTCCGGCTCCGTGATGAAATACGGTGAGAGATAGCCCTTGTCGAATTGCATGCCCTCAACGACGTCGAGCGTCGTGTCGATTGATTTGGCTTCCTCCACTGTGATGGTGCCGTCCTTGCCGACCTTTTCCATGGCGGCGGCAATGACCTCGCCAATCGCCCGGTCCGAATTTGCGGAAATGGTCGCCACTTGCGCGATCTCAGTCGTTCCCACGCACGGTTTCGCGAGCTTGCGCAACTCGGCGACGATTGCTTCGACGGCTTTGTCGATTCCGCGCTTCAAATCCATCGGGTTCATGCCCGCCACGACATACTTCATCCCTTCGACCGCGATCCCTTGCGCGAGCACCGTCGCGGTCGAGGTGCCGTCACCGGCGATGTCCGATGTTTTAGTCGCAACCTCACGAACGATTTGCGCCCCCATGTTCTCAAAATGGTCTTTCAACTCGATTTCCCGGGCGACGACGACGCCGGAGTTCACGATAATGGGCGAGCCAAACGCACGCTCCAAGATTACGGTGCGCGCTTTGGGTCCGAGCGTCACGCGCACTGCCTGTGCGAGCGTGTTGATTCCACTCAGGAGCTTCGCGCGAACCTCCTCCCGGAAGATGATTTGTTTGGCAGCCATATGCGCCTTTCTGTGAGCATCGTGCCGTTATCCGGAACTCCGGCGTCCGCTTTTTGATTGGTTAGAAACGATTCGAGGACCTGGTACAGTGGGCTCTGTTTTTGTCGCCCATCGATCGGCAGCCTTCCGTGGGGAACTCAGCTCGCGCACTATCTTTTCCCGGCGATGGCGACGCGCGGCGGATTTTTCCTGGCGGATTTTTTTCGGCGCGGCCGGTACGATGACCACGGGACACGGCGAACGCTTCATGACACCGCTCGTCGTGCTGCCCGCCACCAAATCGTAGAATGCCGTGTGACCATGCGAACCAAGCACGATGTAACGCGCACCAAGTTCCTCGGCTCGAGCGATGATCTGAACGACGGATGAACCCTGGCAACACGCCGTCTCCACGGTCTCGCCGCGACGAGCCAGCCTCTTTTGGATGTCCCGCAAACGGCGACGCGAATGCCGTTCGACTTCGGCGTTGAGTTGAACGACTTCTCCCAGCACTGCCCCGAGGTCCGTCGCGATCAAGGGCGGTTGCACGACGTGCAGCACGACCATCCGACCAGCAATGGCCCGCTTTAACTCGACCGCAGTCCGAACGACTTCGTGACTAACCGGAGAAAAATCGATGGCGGCGAGAACGGTATTCATAACGCGAGCCGGACGGCGGGCTCGGTGCACAGTATGCCCCGAACCGTTCACGTGCTCCGCAAGCCTTGCCCGACGATGCGCACATCTTGCGCGCACCGGACTCTTCGTTTCACGGGCGAAAAATCAGCCACGCAAGTCCTGCCAGGAAACTGGCGCCAAAGCCCGTCGCGACATAGTGAAACAGCCGGCGGTCGCCGAGTACCGCCACGGTGCCGCCCTTGAAAACGAGATTGGCCATCGCTGCCACCACGATGAAGCGCCAGGCCGTGGCGGTTTCCACTTCTCCGGTTCCGACCAGTCGCGTCACCGACAGCGTAATCGCGTCCATGTCGGTTAGCCCGGAAAGCACTGCCGTCACATAGAGTCCGCCGTGGCCGAAACGCTCATTGGCCGCCGCCACGGCAAGCAGCACGACCGCAAAGAGCACACCAAAGAGAATGGCGGGCTTGAGTTCGGTCGGGTTGGTTTGTTCCGGGATCCAAGGAGGTTCGTTCGCGCGCGGAGCAAATCCTAACCAGCCGACACCGCCCAAGACGGATGCCATCACGGCGAACGGAGCGGCAATCGCTTTCAGGAAGCGCGGCTCCATCGCTCCCACTAAGATCGCGAGACGAAAAAACACGACCGCGGAGGCAATCAGGATCACAAAGGCCGTGCGCTTCGGCGATTCCGAAGACACTTTGCTGCGTCGCGCGAGACTCACCGTCGTGGCCGTGCTGGAAATGAGACCGCCCAGTACGCCAGTCGCCCATGCTCCCGCCCGGTTACCCGCCCATCTGTAAGCCACGTAGCCGCCCAGGCTAATTCCGACGATGAGCACGACCATCAACCATATCCGGAAAGGGTTCAGCACATGATACGGCCCATAAGGCTGATCCGGTAGCACGGGCAGAATCACGAGCGAAATCAGGGTGAACTGCATGATCGCCGTGAAGTCACGATCGCCAATCTTCGCGGCGAGCGAATGCATCTGCGGTTTCAAATGCAGCAGCACAGCCACCGCTCCACACAGCGCAATTGCGACTGCCACGGAGCCCACCATCAGGTAAGCCGCGACCATGAAGATGACCAGGAGCGCCGCCTCGGTCGTCACGCCCGGAGAGTCTTCGGCTGCGCGCAACAGCGGGAGATTCGCACCCGCGATCACCAGTGCAAGACTCACGATCCCGCCCAACAGAACCCACGCACCAAAGGTCTGGGCGAGTAAGCCGCACACGGCGCCAAGCAGCGCCACCAATGGGAACGTCCGAATGCCGGCCAGACGCGCATCGGTCCTTTGTCGCTGCAAGCCGACGAGCAGTCCCAGTCCAAGGGTGATGCCGAGCCGACTGAAGGTATCGAGCATGACGGGTGTTCCTGCGACTCAACCATGGGTCGGTCGGCGCGACGACGCATCGCCTAGGGCTGGAACACCGATGTTTTACGCGCGACGGGCCGCGACCAGGCCTCGGAACGCTTTGCCCGGATGGGCTGCGCACTTTCCTTTTTCTCTTTTTGCGACGCAGCGGGCACGATCATGACCGGACACGGCGCTCTCTGGATGACAGCCGCCGCGGTGCTGCCGATAAACAGATTGAAAAGCGTGCTATGCTCATGCGAGCCGATCACAATAAAGTCAGCGGAACAACTCGCAGCGTGTTCTAGAATCACTTCGGCGGGTTCGCCGATAATCTGGAGGGAATCTCCTCGAACCGGTACTGGGAACTCTCCTGTCCAGAAAGTGGGTCGAGCTTCTGCGGCTTCCAGCACCGCCTCAAGCTCCGCATAATCTTTGACCAGCGTCTGAGGAGTTGTCACATTAAGGATGATGACACGCGCGTGCGCCGCGCGCGCCAAATTCAAAGCTTCAGTCACCACGCGCTGTGTCACGGGAGAAAAATCAATCGCGGCCAGGATCGTTTTCACAGGCAAAGCTACTCCTGCCTGCCCCACCGCCCTCCGCAGTCGTTGGCTATTAAGGCGCAAATATTGCCAGTCTTGCGTTGGGTCACGCGCACGTCTTGCCAGGATTCGACCATCGATGGCAGCCAGATCTCGAGCCTCGCTCGACGCCAGTGATGGCGGACAAGGATTGACGCCCGTGCCTCCTGCATTCGGCGGCGCTCCTGCGGCCGGTCTACCGTGAATTTGTCCAAATGCGCAAGGAGCACCGACAGATCATGCACCTCGCCCATCGCGTGCTGGGCCCGGACTAAAGTCGCCAACCGTTGTTTCGCTCCCCGGAGCATGTCGCCACTGGCCTCAATGATATAGCGCAATTGTTTCACCTTCACCCGCGCTCGGTGGAGCTGCTCTTCACTCTGACGAATGGAAACATTTAATCGCGCTACGTCACCCGCTGATCCGCGCAGTGTACGCATCGCTGTCCCAGAAGGGTCGGCATTTGTCGGATCGGACAAGGCGGAGATCATGGTTTGCACGCCGCGGAAGACCTTTCGCTTGTGCTCGTCCAGTTGTCGCTTCGCGCGGTCCGTCGCGCGACACTTCTTCCGCCGAAGTCGGCGAAAAAATTTCCCGACAGCCCGAAAGCCCTCCCGCAGATCACTGACGAGCCTAAGTAGCACCTCGATATCCCTGCAATCGGCCGTGTCACGAAGGCAGCGCTTAAGCGAGCGACGCGTGTCGCGGAAACCTTTGGCACCGGATTCGAACGCCAAGGATGACAGGGCAAGCAATCGACGCGTCTCCACCCGGAAGTCGTGCAGGTCGTGCGCCTTCCCCTCGCGAACGAAATCGCGGCGAGCCTGCTCGTGCCGACGCAGGCTCTCCTGTAGTGCGTAGCTCAGTACGCCGCGCCATTCGGGCGGCGAAGGAATTATCCGAGACGGATGATGGAGAGGCTTCAGGTTCGTTCGTAAGGGGCCCGTCGAGGGACCGAGATATTTCGAGGGGGAACTCGTCGCGTGGTCGGCCAACAGCTGGCGGTGGGCCGGGCTCGCCTTGGAGCCGGGTCCGTAACCCTGGCCCAGGAGGTGCCGATTCGGCTTCGGAACAAGGGCATTGAGCGCGGCGACCATGTTGGGCTTTTGTGAATTGTACGCCGCGAATCAATGCGGGGATTTGAGACTTCCGAGGTAAGCGATGAGCGCCTCCATTTCCGTCGGTGCCAGTTCGCGATAGCTTTGCTTCCGCCTGACCACCGAGGGGGCGAGATCGTCCGCCGTCGAGCCGCTGGCGGTAATCCATTCACGCAGCTCGGTCGCCTTTAGTCGCGAGCCGACGCCGTCAAGAGGATGTCGAGGATTGCCCTCTCCGGCGATCGCGTGGCAACTCGCGCAACCGTGATCGTCATAGATCCGACGCCCAACAACCACCGGACCGGACGGCGTCGCGTCGCTCGACCCGGAGACAACGGTCGGAACCGGCGTTTGACGGTCGCCCGGGTTATGCCAGACCGCAAAAACGTGAGAGAGAGCGACAATCACGCCGACTGCGAAAACACAGACCAATCGTGCGATGACTTCTCTCATGATCGTGGTTTGGTTAAGCTTTTCCTTCAGTTCTCACGCCATATCGAACAGCTCGCAGTGCACCTGACGCATCGGGACACCGAGTTTGCCAAGCGTCCGCTGGACGGAGTCGGACATCGGTTTGGGTCCGCAAACGAAAAACACGGTTCCTTCGAGCGATCCGGCCAGCGCCGTCCGCATCACCGATTCATTCAGAACACCCTGCAGCCCCTTCCAGTCCGTCGGAGGTTCCTCCAACACATGCACGACTTTGAGGTGTATCCGGGATGCAATTTCGTCGATCGCCTCGCGAAACACGACGTTGTCCCACCGGCGATTGCCGTAGATCAGTCGCATCGGACGCGGGTCACCCCGATCGGCCAAGGTCCGCAGGATACTCATGATGGGCGCGATGCCGATTCCTCCGGCGACGAACACGAGACTCGGCGCGTCGGGATAGTAGTCCGTGGTAAAGACTCCGTGCGGCCCATCGACATAGGCCCGTTCGCCCGCCTTCACTTGGCCGATCGTGCGGGTAAAATCGCCGAGCTCCTTGATGGTGAATTGAAGCAAGGCGCTGGACTCCGCACTGCTTGAAATCGAAAAGGGATGCTCTTTCGCGCTAAATGGACTTTGGCGCAGCGTCAGCCAGGCGAATTGCCCCGGCCGAAAGCGAAACCCGCCATGGGCCTCGGGCCGTACCGTGACGGTCCACGAGCGCCCTCGCTCTTTCCGCACATCCACCACGCTATAAGGCCGGCGGAGAAGCGTCAGAGGACGCGCCAACCGCACATAGCCGACCACGAGAACCCATAGAGCGGTATAGGCTCCCCACACGCCGCCTTTCCACGCAGCGGCCGTATAATAGTTAACGCCCCAGATGTGGGCGATTGCCAGCACGACGGCGGCGACCGCCAGTACGGCATGCACGATCCGCCAGCGATCATACTCGAGGCGGAACGTCTTTCGCCAAAGCGAGCTGATCAGAAGGATTGCGAAAAGGATGAGAGCCGTACGACCCGCAGTCATGGGCCACGGCGCCCTCCACGGGACCATCGATCCGAGCGCCGCGGGGTAGCGCACCTTCAGGATCAAATAATGCGCCAGGACCAAGCCGACACCCGCAACCGCTGCCCACCGGTGAAAGTAGTAGATGATGTCGATGCCAAACGGAGCGGTCGCCCGACGGAACCGCGCCGTGAGAACCGACTGCAGCCCCAACATCGCCAGACCGCCAAAGCCCAACGCCATCGCGAAGTCCCACCCATACCCACCGCCTTTTGGCAGTCTGCCCGCAAGCAAGACGACCACCGGAAAAGCCACCAGCGCGACATACAGCAGGATCCAAACCGCCCCATGGAGGATGCGGCGAGGCATCACCGGACGTGCCACCTTGTCCGAAATCTCCGCCTTCGAATGCGGGAAAGTAGGTGGATTCATTTCCATAACTCCATCTGCGATGAGGTTGCGCCTCCCTTGCCCTGAATTCGTGCGGAACTGCGTCTGTTGCGACCAGGTCCGACGACCGTCCCAACCATGACCGCGACCGTGCGCGATCCGAAAGAGGGCGCGAAGCCATGCTGACTCGCGCCGAGAAACTCCACGTTTTCGGCCGGGGTTGAGTATGTGATTGGGGCACGCATGGTCTTACCCTAGCCCTCGAAACGTCCATCGCAGGACTTCGAATGCCTCCACTCCACCGAATGCGATGAAGGCAAAGAACGCGACCGAGAGCAAAAACATGGCACAACCGGCAAAGAAGAAAAGTCCGTCCCTTCCCAGCGCGCCCATCGAAAGCAGAATCACCGTCCACGCCGGGAGCGAATTGCTGAGCGGCAAAGGAAGCGGCAACATCAGCATTCCGCCCGACGCGGTGATCAGGCCGCCGGCGATGCGGGAGAACACCTGATGGTTCGGCACAAATCCCAGGCGAGGTCGCACGAGGAATTCCATCCCTTGAACGATTCGCCTCGTCGCACGGATGAGTCGGCGTAGCGCGGTCGTGGAAATTTCCCGCTGCAGCAGCCGCCGCGGAAGCCACGGCCCGCGGTCGAATACCAGACGCAGCCCCAGGACCGAGACAACGAGGCCGAAGGGAATCGAAAAGCCGGGCAGTGGAATCGGGCCGACAAAGGGCAGCGCGATGAGCAGGAGCAACAGATGATATCCCCGGCCCTGGATCGATTCGAGTATCTCAGTCAGTCGCACGGGCCGGTCTCCCCATCGCTCGACGAATTGGTTAAGCTCCGTGGAAAACGCCCGCTGGTTGACCTCAACTTTCGCGGAGGCCGGCATCGCGGGGGACGTTGGCAGATCGGTAATCATGGCATCACTCCGGTACCGTGCACGCATTCCGGCCATGGCCGTGGCGTATCCATTTCTCCAGCTCAACGACGGCGAACACAACCGCTGCCACTCCCGCAATCCTCAGCCAGGAGTCCGTGCCGATCGGTGCCGTGTGGAAAAGCCGGTTCATGACCGGCGAGTAGGTAAACAAGAGTTGTGCGAGCACCATCGCGAAGGCACCGCCAAATGCCCAACGATTGGCGAAAAATCCGCTGGAGAAGCACGGCCGATGGAGCCCGCGGCAGTTGAAGAGATACGCCGTTTCGACCATCACGATCACGTTGATGACCGCCGTGCGCGCTGCCGCGACGGTTTCACCAGCGCGACTCGTCTCCCAATTGAACAGCCAGAAAGCGCCGACGAGCATCACCAGCGTTACCAGCCCTGTGCGCATCAGCAGGGTGAGCGTGAGCAACGGCCGCTGCGGGTCGCGTGGCAGGCGCTGCATCAGACCGGGCTCTTTCGCTTCAAATACGAGCATCAACCCAAGCAGAACCGAGGTGGTAAAATTCACCCAAAGCAGCTGAACAGGCAGCGCTGGGAGGGTTGTCCCCAGCAAAATGGCCGCGACGAGAATACTGGCTTCACCGGCATTGGTCGGGAGCGTCCAGACGATGAACTTGGTGAGATTGTCGAAAATCCGGCGCCCTTCTTCCACAGCGGCTTCGATCGTCGCGAAATTGTCGTCGGTCAGGACCATGTCGGCGGCGCTCCGCGCGACCTCGGTCCCCGAGACGCCCATCGCAATACCGATGTTGGCCTGCTTCAGAGCGGGCGCGTCGTTCACGCCATCTCCCGTCATCGCGACGATGCCGCCCAGCGATTGCAGGGCGCAGACGAGACGGAGTTTTTGTTCAGGCGCGACGCGGGCAAAGACCGCGGTTTTTTTTGCGACCAGCGGAAGCTCCTCGTTCGAGATCTCCTCCAGTTGCCGGCCGGTCAGAGCTCGATCGTGATCGCGCAGACCTATCTGCCGGGCAATCACGCGCGCGGTGATCAAGTGATCGCCCGTGATCATCTTCACCACAATCCCGGCTTCCTGACATTTCCGCACCGCCTCAATCGCTGCGGGACGCGGTGGGTCCATCATGCCAATCAACCCGAGCAAGGTGAGTCCTTCCGCAACGTGAGTGTGCTCCAGCTTCGCGTGATCGCTTTGTACTTCGCGTCGGGCACACGCGAGCACCCGCAGCCCGCGCGCAGCCATCCCAGCCATCACGTCATGCGTCATCTTTCGATCGACCGGAATGCGGATGCCGTGCATATCGAGCGAAAAATCACAGCGTTCCAGCACCCGCTCGACCGCGCCGATTTTGTAGATCACGCGCTTTCCGCCAGTATCGTGCAGCGTCGCCCGAAACATGTGGGCGGAGTCAAAGGGAATGGCATCCACACGCGGCGAGTCACGATGCGTATCCGAATAGCTGAGGCCGCCCTTCTCGCCGGCCACCAGCATCGCCAACTCCGTCGGATCACCATGGGTGTGCAACCGATCCCCCTCACGGGTGATTCGCGAGTCATTGCACAACACACCGGCACGCAGGCACTCCACGAGCGCGGGATATTCCATCACCTCGACGTGCGACGACTGGTCATGCGCCCCTTTGGTTTCGTAACCGGTCGTTGTGGCGTCGAAGAAAACATGACCGGCGAACACCTCCTGAACCGTCATTCGGTTTTGCGTAAGTGTGCCGGTTTTGTCCGAGCAGATGACGGTCGTACTGCCGAGAGTTTCAACCGCGGGTAACTTCCGAATCACCGCTCCGCGCCGTGCCATCCGCGATACTCCGATCGCCAAAACAATGGTGACCGCCGCCGGAAGTCCCTCGGGGATTGCTCCAACGGCCAGCGCAACCGCCGCCATGAACACTTCCACCGCCGGCCGCCCGCGAGCGAGTCCGACGGCAAAAGTCACCGCCGCAAAGACCATGATCGTCCAAAGCAAAATAGTGCTGAGCCGCGCAATCTTCCTTGTCAGCGGCGTGGTCAGATCGACCGCTTCCGCAATGAGCCATGCGATGCGGCCGGTTTCGGTGCGATCTCCCGTCGCCCAAACGACGCCTTCGCCATGGCCGCTCGTCACGAGTGTGCTGGCAAAAGCAAGGTTCCTCCGGTCCGCCAACACGGTTTCCAACGCCAACGCATCGGGGTGCTTCGGCACCGGCACGGATTCTCCCGTCAGCGCTGATTCATCGAGATGCAATTCACGCACTCGCAAGAGTCGCAAGTCCGCGCCGACCCGATCGCCCGGTTCCAGCAGTACGATATCGCCGGGCACCAGTTCCCGCGTGGTGATCCTCCGAGGATGACCGTCGCGGCGTACCGTCACCACCGACGTGATCATTCGAGACAAGGCTTCAATCGCATTCGCCGCTTTCGCTTCCTGCAGAAACCCCACCACTGCATTCATGAGCACCACGCCAAAAATCACTCCCGCATCCACCCACTCCCGCAGTCCGGCCGTCACCACGACGGCGACCAACAGCAGGTACACCAAGGGCTGGTTGAACTGCCGCACGAATCTCCACCAAGGATGCATCGGGCGACGCGGCGTGATGACGTTGAAACCGTATTTCGTGTGCCGCCGAATCGCTTCATCGCTCGACAATCCGTTGCGCGGATCAACGTCCAGCAACCGGAGGGCCTCGTCCCCGTGCAGCTGATGCCAGACATCCTCCTCCCGCTTCGCCTGCAAGGAAGCGGCGGGGCCACGACGGAAACGTCCCAACAGCGCGCGCCGCAGCTTATGATCGACTGAACCGTTGGCGCTTTGCTTCCCCGTCGCGACGCTCCCGAGGTTGAGTGGATTGATTCTCATCGAGACCTCTCATGGTTCTTCCGGCCGCACCAACAGCACCGGTTGGGTATTTTGTTGGATGACATCACGCACCACAGACCCGATCAACGCCTTGGCGAACTCGGGCCGTTCTGCCGTCGCCAGGCAAATCACGTCAGGCTCAAAGCGTCGGGCGGCGATGCCTATCGCCCTGGCGGGGTCGCGATTCTCCATTACTTCCACTTCCGTTGAAATTTCGGCCTCGGCCGCCTATGCCGGCACCAACGCCGCAAGCTTCTTTCGTGCATCCGCGAGGCATCGTAGATGCGCCGTTTTCGTCGCCCGCTTTGGGTCATATCCCGCCAGCAGAGGGTTCGGCGGTACCCAAGGCTCAACGACATGAAGGAGCTGCACCGTCCCCCCGGCCGCCACTGCGGCGTAGGCCCATGGCACCGCTTGATCCCCTGATGCCGACAGGTCCGAAGCCACCAGCACACGTTCCACGCGCGGATGTCGACCAACCCCATGCGCTAATGCCACGGACACGGGCACACACGCCACGCTCATCGCAGCATGCCGAAGCACGCCGCGAGAAATTGAAACATTCGTCAGGCGCTTCATCCCGTGACGCTGATGCGCACCGACGACGATCAGATCAGCCTCGGCCTCGGCCGCCAGATGAACGAACGCCGCATCCGGACGCCCCCAGTTGGGTTCGAGTCGCATCTCGATCGCGCCCCCGACGATTTCGTCGATTTTATTGCGCAATTTGCGGAGCAGATGCCGGCGAACTCGCGGCGGATTTGACGTGAGCGCGAGGCCGGAGCCGGGTGACCACCGCACTTCATTCGGCGGCCAATTGATGTGCACGACCGTCACGGCGCATGCGCCAATTTTCCGGAGTACTTTCACAAACGCGAGCGCCGCGTCCGAGCTGACCGTAAAGTCGGCCGCCACGACCACCTTCAGAGTCTGCACGTGTTGAGTCCAGCCAAGCAGTCGACCCGGAGCGCGCACCACGAGTGTCGGTACCGGAGCGTGCTGCGCGATGTGCTCCGACACACTCCCGAGCGTCCACCGATCGAACGCCGTTTTGCTCACCGACGAAACCACCACCAATAGCGGAGGGTTCTTCGCCAGCATCTCTCCGACCGCAAGTTCGGCCGATTGCCCGTGGAGCAGGATTTCCTCCAGCAGAAGATCGCCGGAACGCAGTCGCTCCGCTTCCTGCCGCAGGAGCGCTTTCGCGCGCTGCATCGCGAGTCGGAAATCCTTGGTGCTTTCGCCAAAAACGTGAGCCTCGTCGGTGACGTGGACCAGCACGAGCGTACCGCGCAAACGCCGCGCGATCGCCGCCGCCACATCTGCCGCGAGGCAGGCATTCTCCGAAAAATCCGTTGCGCATACAATGCGCCGTGTTGGCCGTTTCATCGAGATCGTGTTGACTCATTCATCGGGACGCCGAACGACCAGGAGCGGACGGCGCAGTCGCTTCAGCACCGCCTTCGTAACCGAGCCGTGCAGCGCGCGCGAAGCCCCCAAACCGTGCGAGGCCAGGCACACCACGTCGGCTCCGAAGTGGTCCGCCTCGCGGCAAATCGCCTCGGCGACGTCGCTACCCTCGAGCACCTCGACCACCGGCGGCTGGCAACGCGCACCCGTTTCGTTCGGAACCAACGCCTGAAGTTGCTCGCGCAGATCGCAGGCCCAGGCCGTGCCCGCACGCCGATTGGTGGGAGGCCGCGACGGCGCCACATGGACGATCTTGACCAAACCGCCAATGCAGCATGCGGCACAGGCATATGGGATCGCCGTATTTCCCAGCTCGGAAAAGTCTGTCGCCACCAAGACGCGATGGAAATCAGGAATGTGCGCTTCGCGTGCATCGAACGTAGATAAAACCGGGACGCAAATGACGTTTATCTCCGACTGTTGCAGGACCTCCCGCGAGACCGAGAACTGGGCGAGACGGTGCAGTCCATGACGCTGGTGGGTGCCGATCGCGATGAGTTGCACATTCTTCTTCTGCGCGATCTCGACCAGGCCGGGGCCGGGGTCTCCGAAATACGGCCGGACGACGACATCGATCGATTCGTCACCGATCTGATCGCGCACCTTCTTGCGCAGATCGCGCTCCAGACGATGCTGCACGGCGTCCAAGTTGAACGGCCGCACGCCGGTCGTCGATTCCTCCGTTGTCGGCAATCGCCAGTTCACGTGGCAGGCGGTGAAGTCGCACGGTCCAGCGACTCGAAATTGCTTCGCCCAGCGCAGCACGACGTCCGACGAGGTATAAAAATCGAGCGCGAGCAGGACGCTCAACGGTGACTTCGTCCAATCCCAAGAATCAAACGCGCTCGGATGGCGCACCACCAACGTCGGCACGGGCGACGACTCCGCGAGACGCTCGGAAAAACTGCCCAGCGCCCAACGGTCCAGCGGCCCCTTCAGGCCGCAACCGACCACCACCAAACTGGGCTGCTCCGTGCGAATGTGTGCGACCAGCGCCTCCAAATCTTTGCCGTCATCCAGCAACAGCGACTCCACTACGACGCCGAGTTTTTTCAGCCGCTCGGTTTCGACCTCCAAGCGATCGCTTAGGATCGACCGCTCGCTCGCTCGGGGCGAGTCGGTCACATGGACCAGTTGCAAGCTCTCGCCGCGCCGCAACGCAAGCTTCACCGCAACGGTCGCCGCATCGTTTGCCTGGGGCGAAAAATCAGACGCCAACAGAATGGCTCGTTTCTTCGAATTCATGGGTTTCCTCCAGTGTCAACGCCGCCTCCTTCGCCAGAATCGCCCTCGTGGTTTTCAGGACGGTGTCGGGGTTGAGGGAGATGCTGTCGATGCCATGCTCGACCAGGAATTCGGCAAACTCCGGATAATCGCTCGGCGCCTGCCCGCAGATGCCAATCTTACGCCCACGCGCCCGGCACGCGGCGATGGCCTGCGCGATCATTTTCTTCACCGCCGGATTTCGTTCGTCAAAGATCGGCGCCACGATTTCGGAATCGCGATCCACCCCCAGGATAAGCTGCGTCAGGTCGTTGGAGCCGATGCTGAAACCGTCGAAGATTTCCGCGAACTCTTCCGCGAGGATGACGTTGCTCGGAATTTCGCACATCATGTAAACTTCCAGTCCGTTCACGCCGCGCGCGAGGCCGTGCTTCGCCATTTCCATCTGCACGCGATGGCCTTCCTCGACCGTGCGACAGAAGGGAATCATCACCTTGAGGTTGGTCAGCCCCATTTCCTCGCGGACCTTCTTGATTGCGCGGCACTCGAGCGCGAAGGCGTCCCGATAACGCGGATGGTAGTAGCGCGACGCGCCCCGGAATCCGATCATCGGATTCTCTTCCAGTGGTTCGTAGGGCTTCCCGCCGATCAAATTCGCATATTCATTGGTTTTGAAATCGCTGAGACGGAGAATGACCGGCTTCGGATAGAATGCGGCGGCAATCATCGCCGTCCCCTGCGCCAGCTTCTCAACGAAAAACTCCGGCTTGTTCGGGTATCCCGCCGTGAGCTCGTCGATCTTCCGCCGGTCATCACCGTCCGGTAGCTTGTCGTAATTGAGCAACGCCAGCGGATGCACCTTGATGAAAGTGGTGGTGATAAATTCCTCGCGGGCGAGTCCGACGCCGTCGTTCGGAATGAACGACAGCGCGAAAGCCTCGTCCGGGTTGCCGACATTCATCATCACTTTCGTCCGGGGGCGGCCAAGGGTTTTGAGATTCGTGCGCAGGACGTCGAAACCCAACTTACCCTCGTAAACAAAACCCGTGTCACCTTCCGCGCAGGAAACGGTCACGATGTCGCCGTCACGAAGTTGATGCGTCCCATTCTCCGTACCCACGATCGCCGGCACGCCCAGTTCGCGACTGACAATTGCAGCGTGACACGTCCGCCCCCCGCGGTTCGTGACAATGGCAGCCGCTTTCTTCATGATGGGTTCCCAATCCGGATCGGTCTTGTCCGTGACGAGAATCTCGCCCGCTCGAAATTGATCCAAGTGCTGCGCGCTCTGAATCACCCGGACCGGGCCGGATGCGATCTTTTCACCCACACTCCGACCCTTGACCAGAACACGACTGCGGCCGCGCAGGGTAAATGTCTCCATGACATCGTAGCTTCGCCGGGACTGGACCGTCTCGGGGCGCGCCTGGAGGATGAACAACTCGCCGGTCAGGCCATCTTTCGCCCACTCGATGTCCAGCGGAGTGGGCTGGCCGCGACGCATGGTATAATGGTCTTCGATACGACAGGCCCATCGCGCCAGCGTGAGGATATCCTCGTCGTTGACGGCGAAGCGGGCGCGGTCACCTGACGCGACCGGCACGTTTTTCACCATTTTGCCGCCACCGAGATCGAAGATGAGTTTGTACTCCTTCGTCCCGATGCGCTTTTGTAGAATTGGTTTTGCGCCCAGCTTCAGCGTCGGTTTGAAAACGCAGTATTCGTCGGGAGTCACCGTCCCCTGTACGACGGTTTCGCCCAAACCGTAGGCTGCGTTGATCAGGATCGCATCCCGGAAGCCGGTCTCGGTGTCGATGGTGAACATCACTCCTGCGGTGCCTAGATCGGAGCGCACCATGCGTTGCACGCCAACGGAGAGCGCGACCTTGAAATGATCGAAACCCTTGTCGACGCGATAGGAGATCGCGCGATCTTTGAAGAGAGAAGCGAAGCATCGCTTGCACGAATCCAGCAGAGCGTACGTGCCCTGAACATTGAGGTACGTTTCCTGTTGCCCAGCGAAACTGGCATCCGGTAGATCCTCCGCGGTGGCGCTGCTGCGCACCGCGACCGAGGTATTCTCCGTTTTTGGGCCGTTTAATTGCGCATAGGCGCTCGTGATCTGTGCGATCAGATCCGCGGGAAATTCCGCGGCGAGGATGGCGTGTCGGATCATCGCGCCCCGACGACGCAGCTCATTGATATCACGGACGTCGAGGCCGTCGAGTTGCGTCTCGATCGTGCGATCGAGCTGCGTCGCGGACAGGAAGGCGCGATACGCATCTGCCGTCACCGCAAACCCGTCCGGAACCCGAATGCCATGGGGTGTTAGCTCGCGAAAAAGTTCGCCCAGCGACGCGTTTTTGCCCCCAACACTCGGAATATCGGAGAGACCGATTTCCGAGAACCATCGGATATATTGGTTCATGGCGTTGAATTGGTTGAGCCCATTAATCCCACAGGATGCGGCGGCGCGCTCTGCACTTTCGGAGAAACGCTACGCACCAATTGTCGGCGCGCCGGCCGGAGCGGCTGATTCAGCATACGCTCGAAAAAACGAGGCGGCGCGACTCCCGGCCCAACGTCCTTCGAAACGACCTCACCGCGCCCCGCTCTTGGCCGCCGTGAAGACTCAATTTGACCCGCGGGGGCCGCTTACAGCGTTTTGAATGCCCCGACGGTCGTCCAACTTTTTATCGAGAGATCGTGCGAAAGCCCGCGGTTGACGCCTCAGCATCCGCCGCAATCCGAACAATGCAGACAGCGCCAGCGCCGCGTACAGGCGACTCAATCCGAACATGATAGCAAAGGGACCGCTGTCTAAAAGACATAGACGAAAAGGACGCTGGCCATGGCCGGCGTCATCGCGCTCAGAATAAAGGCGGCGCCGATCCAAATCAGATTTTGAATCAGCTGCCGTTTTTCTTCTTCCAATTCCATCCCGATCAGCGCCACCCGGTCCTCCACACTCGAGACCAGCCCATCGGCCAGTGCACGCGACCCCTCCATCAAACCGAATGACGCGCTGCGGTGGTGATCTTCATGGTCACACCGAGTTTGACCGCCGGCCGATGATGACCCCGGTGACGAGTCCGATGCCCAGCGCAATCGCCAGCGACTGATACGGATTATCGCGGATGGTCTCGTCGGCGTATTTCGCACTGTCGACTACCTTGCGCTTCGTCCCTTGATAGACCGTCGACAAACGTTCCTGCGCGGCTTCAAAGCGTTCGCGCAACGCCGCGAGTGCGGCATCGTAGTGGCAACTTCCCTCCGGGGACTGCCCGATGATTCTTTCCGCCTCGCTCACGAGCGCGCGCAGTTCGTTCAAGACGTCGTCCGGCGTCTTCGTTGTTTTGGTACTTTCCGCATTCATATTAGTCCTTGTGTTGTTGCACGCCGGACCATTCGCCATGAGCGGAGAGATCCGACGGTTTAAAAGTTAGGTCCGGCAATAGACGGTTGCTCTGCTTCCAATCGCAGAAGGGCTCCGTCGCCGCGTCGCTGACGGACGAGGGAGGCGGTGCGCTTCGCGTTTACAGCTTCGTATCCGGATTTATGCGGCAAACCCAAAGCGGAATCGCTCTTCGTCCGACTTGATATGGAGCGAGGCGCAGATCAGCTTGGCCGCGACTTCGCTCGCTGCGACTTTCACGATCCGATCGAATTCCGTTTTGGCGAGCTCTCGTCCGTCATGCTTAATTGCGTGAATCCCCATTCCATTGGCGAGCAGGTCTTGCACAAATGCTTCCACCTCGACCACGTCGTCCGCATAGAAATCATGATGCGGCGGCGGAGAATGCTTTCGAAACTGAAAGCTGTATTCGACATTGTAGGGTTTGAGCATGATGGAATCCTCCGGTTTTGATTTTTGAGTTTTGTTATTGGGTTCGGCTGAAAGGTAACCCAGCCGCCTGATCCCGCTGGGCATATCTTGTCGTATACCGCCCGGTTTTTGGCCGAAAGGGCGGCTCTGGGTCGCGGTCAGCGAATGTATGCGGGCAATATTTACGCAGTCGTTCGCAACGGCTGCGCGGGTCATTCCCGGCGCTCAGGACTATATTCCGGACATGAAAACCATTCTTGTCCCGATCGACTTCTCGCGCGTCAGCGACGCGGTCGTTCACGAAGCCGTCTCCCTCGCGCGATCGCTTAAGGGTCGCGTCGTGCTGCTCAGCGTGGTCCAACCTCCGATGGTCGAAACCGAATATGCGGGCCTCATCAACTTCGCCGAACTCGCGGCCGCCGGCGCGAAGAACGCACGCCGGCAGCTTAAAACAATTGAGGGCAAAGTGAAAAAGGACCTCGCAGCATTAACCACTCTCCAGGTCGCCGGTTCACCCGTGGCGCAAATTCTTGAGCAAGCCGACGCCTGCCGTGCCAACTACATTGTCATGGGCTCGCACGGGCACACAGCATTCTATGATCTGCTGGTTGGCAGCACAACGCATGGCGTGCTCAAGCGCGCAAAATGTCCCGTTGTGATTGTGCCTGCGATCACCGACGCTCAGAAGACGCGCAAGGCTAAGGAACTCGTCGCCTCCACCTAATTTCCTGGAGCGACCGGAAGACAACCAGCGTGAGCGTGGGGATTGCACCGTCCGTTTTTCACCTGACGGCCGCAGGCCTCCGTTCGGGCAGGCTGCTCAAATCGCGCGACTGCGCCGGCGCCGTCCGCGGCTCCGGCCTCGCCGACCTTTCCAGCTACCGTCGAAAAGAAATACGGCTGCTGCGGCGATTGGCCGTCTGTGCGCAGTTTTTGACGCCATTGGTACCTCGCTCGCGCAGGTACCGGACTCCACGGATCGAGCAAGCAGTCGATTCTATATCGGACGCGATCGCCGCCTCAGTGCTGCCATCTCGGCGCTAGCGCATGGATCTAAAGCGAGTAGGACCAGTCGATCGGAGGCGCCATCTCGAAGTACCGCGGTTGGAGAAACCTCACCAGATCGACCAGCTGCGAAACCGTCATCACATCATTCACCGTCGGCATCTCCTTGCCGGGAGCGCCGGCAACCGGACGTCTCATCTTGAATGATACGGTTTGGGTTGGATGAATGATCGCCGTCATCAAATCGCCCACCGAGCGTACCCGGGGTGCCTTTCCGCCGAGATCGACGACGAACTCGGGTGCGACGGTCGGCTTGGGCAAGTCGACTCCGGTTACGGTGTGACATTGCGTGCAGTTCAGCGCGACAAACACGTTCTTGCCATTTTCTGCACTGCCCTTCGGCAAGCGAAGGCCGCGGCCCGACTCCAGTCGATCGCAGCCCGTCACGACGAGGCCAACGCACACCAGACAAAGCGAGAGTTTGGCGTTCATGGTGTTTCGATTCGAAGGCGTGGAATCAACTGAAGACACGATCGCTATTCTACGGCTATGATTGCATCGAAACCGCCAAACGCATTGAGCGCCGTCTGCTTGGCCGTGGGGTCGTCCTGCCACACTCCATCAACGAAGAACCGGTAGTGATGTTCGCCGGGCGGCAGTTCCAATTCGACGGACCAATCGCCGAATTGATCGCGATGCATTGGCGTCGCTTGCAGGTTCCATCCGTTGAACGATCCCACCACGTATGCCTTCTGGGCTTCGTGCTTGAAGTAACCCAAGCGGACGCGTGGAAGAGTGACCTCACCCGGGAGGCGAGACCGGTCGATCAGGGGACGTGTCGCCGGCGGGTTGACTTTGAGCCGGGCAGTGGTGGAGGCTTTCGCGGCAGGAATGGCGACTGACCGCGAGTCACCTGTTTTGCTGGAACGTTCCGGCAGTTTACTACGTGGGGATGTTTGCGTTTTCATAACGAGATGCCGCTTATTGGCATTCCAAGCTACGCCTGCGCCACCTGACCTGCGTCGCATATCTTGGCATTCCTCAATCATCCATTGGCGCCAGCAAGGCATCCATTCGTTGACTCGCTCATTCCAAAACGGGGCGTATGTCCGACCATACAGCATGGTCGCGAGAGCCCAGGTCTGTTCGAACGGGTCACGCTTTCCCGCAGGGCGTGATCGCGTGGGCCTCCGCAGCCAGTGGACGCCACTCAACCAGCCCGGCTCGGAAGATGATCGGAGCCGCCAAGAATGCTGTTCGGCTCATGCTGATCAGGCACCTCGAGGCGGCATAAAACCGCATCGTCAGCGATCGGATAAAAAAACCACGACAACCGTTTGCCGAACGGAGCAGCTGCCGCGCGCACGTCGCTCGCACCTCGCCTGCGCCAGATTGCAGGCGCGGGCGGAACATGGCTTCTCATTTGTCTGGCCGTCGCGCTCGGATGCGCTGCCGTGCGCCAGACTCGGCGATGAGCGGGCGGGCGTCGCTGAGCCCGGCGAACGCCCGTTGGTCAATGCCACGCGGAGGGATGGACCGTTTCAGTTGCGGTTTATTCACCGAGTTCGTTTGAGGAGGAATTTTTGGCTTCATGTTTTTTTCGCAGCGATGCCTCGCCCTCGCGACACCGTCACGCTCCATGTTGGTTCGTTGTCTAACGATAGGTTGGGCAAGGATTCTTTGAACGTTACGACCCGTGAACTCGTATCGGCACGCCTACGATTTTCAACGAAGCTTTCATTTCAAAATGCCGACCTCCTTCGGACCAAGTTCAGGTTCGCAAGATGGGTTTCAAATGCGTGCTGAACCACCGTGCGGATGAGTCAAGGATGGGCTCGAAGGTGTCGACCTCGGCCAACAGGTGCGCCTTTCCGGGCATAACTATAAACTGCTTCGGAGCGGCGAGGAACTTGTAGGCCCGGCTGTTGATGGCTAATAACTCCCCGTCACTGTCCCCCACGATCAGGAGGGTGGGCGCGGTCACCCGCGCCAGCAAATTGCCCGCCAGATCGGGCCGGCCGGCGCACGACACGACCGCCTCAACCGCATAGCCCAGTTGAGCCGCAGCGATGAAAGCGGCCGAAGCCTGCCAGCCGGTGCTTAAAAATCCAATACCCAACTCCCGTGTTCGCGGCTGGCGGAGCGCCCAGCTTGTCGCCTGGAGCAAGCGGTGGGTCGAAAGGTCCAGTTCGAAACTCCCCTGCTCCATCCGCGCGGCCCGGTCTGTCTCCGTTTGCGTGAACAGCGCCAGCGCCAACGTGGCCACACCTTGAACCGCCATGGCGCGAGCCACCCGATCGACCTGCTCCGGCTCGGAGATCCCGTCGTGCGCGAGAATTACAATCGCAAGTCCGTGCGCGTCTGGAGGCAGGAACAATTCAGCGTGAATCGCAACGCCATCGATGGGCGCAACCGCAGTTTTCGAGCCGTGCTGAAACGGATCCGCGTCGAGCGCTGCTGGATAATTTAGGAGGGTCGCATTCATAACAGGTCGAGGCGGGCGCAACTATTTCAGTGGCGTGTCTTCGAGCGGCGCCTGGACCGCTTCGGCTTCGCCGGGACTGCTGGTACCACCACAACCGGACAGGTCGCGCGTTTCAGTACGCCGCTCGCGGTGCTTCCCGCGACCAGATCATAGAACGCGTTATGCCCATGCGACCCGAGCACGATGTAACGCGCACCGAGCTCCTCGGCTTGCGCAAGGATATGCACAACGGGAAAGCCTTGGTGGCAGATCGTGTGGACAGAAATACCCCGGGAAGACAGACGTTTCTGGATACGCCGCAAATGAATGCGTGAAGCTCGCTCAATCTCTGCGGTAAACTGAAGCACCTCTCCAACGAGCGGCGACACATCCGTCACGAGCGTCGGCGGTTGCACGACATTCATCACCACCACGCGATCGCCTGCGCCACGGGCCAATTCAACCGCGGTCGCGAGCACCTGGCGGCTGATGCGGGAATAATCAATCGCTGCGAGGATGGTGTTCATGACTGGGATGAGATCTGCTCTCTTGCGGCAAAGTAGCGCGGGAACCCGGGCGGGCCTCCGCACGACTTGGCAGAAGATGCGCAGCGATTGCTAGAGGACCGCAAACGGGGCGTAACGCTCGATCGGGGGCACTGAACCGATGACGAGTGGGATCAACGTGACCTGCACGATCAGCGGGAATTACCATTCACTCGTCCACGTGGCGAACGGTCCACGTTGGACTCCAAAGCCAACCGCACGGCCAAAACCAAACCGCCCATCCCTGAGCTCACACTAGCGATAGACGAGCGGCCTCGAACCATGTGCACGGGCGAGCCGGTTCACGGTTGCCAGCACGATCATAAACGGTGCGCTAGCCTAGGACGACGTCCGTGTGGGCCCCGTTCTCTGAGAACGGGACGGTGGCCACCACCCCGCGTTCGCCTTCCGGTGTGGGCGCCGCGAAGACGTGTTTTCGCCGAACGAGCTCTTCACGAGCCGTGGGTGACGGAATGATCATGACTGGACACTTCGCCCCTCGAATCACCCCCGCGGCGGTCCCACCAACAAGCTTCTCGAAAAACGCCGAATGCCCATGCGAGCCGACGAGGATAAAATCGGCACCACAAATCGCAGCCTGCTGAAGAATCACGTCCACCGCTTCGCCAATCACTTGAAGCGAGGCACCGCGAATCGTTGGGCTGTCGTGGCGCCCATACTCTCTCTGTACAGGTTCGAGTCCGCTCAACAGCCTTTCGAGCGCTGCATGGTCGCGCGCGAGGGTTTCGGGTGTCGTAATGTTAAGCAGAATCAGTTGCGCGCCGGAGCTGCGTCGCCAGAGCGACCGCTTCTGCCACGACGCATTTCGTCACGGGAGAGAAATCAATCGCTGCCAGAATCGTTTTCATGGGATTGGGACATCAAACCTTCGTCGCCAGCTTGCGCCTGATGAGACGCGGATACGCGAAAGGAACGTGAGAGGAAGGATCGTTTTCATCGCCCCCCACCATAGTCTCGTCCTCCATTGCAGCTCCGCAGAAATTGAGTAATCCACCGCCTTACTTGGCTTCGCGTCGACCTTGCCTGCTCAACGCTCGTCGTACCAGTCGCGTCGGGCCAGTGGTAAATGAGCATCACCGAGAGCATCTGCCTTCGAGAGCAGAGTCTGATAGATCGCGAGGCGACCACGTTCGAAGCCATGCGCTGATCCAGCCAGGTAAAGACGCCAGATTCGGTAAGTGGCTTCATCCACGAATTTCAGTGCGGCATCGTGGGTCTCTTCCAGCCGGTGCACCCAGTGACGCAGTGTCAGGGCATAATGTTCACGCAGGTTCTCGACGTCGCGGATTTCGAACCCGGCCGCCTCCGCCGCGGAAAGGACCGCGGGTATCCGCTGAAGATCGGTATCCGGGAAAACGTAATCCTGCATGAACGTGCGGCCGCGAGTCGCACTCGCTCGCACCCCCTCGCCAATCGCGTGATTCAAAAATGTCCCGCCTGGATTCAAGATCTCGAACGTTTTTGCAAAATAGCCGGTCAAATTTTCCGCGCCCAAGTGTTCGGCCATGCCGATGCTTGTAATCGCATCGAACGGTTCCCGTGGATCCAAGTCGCGATAGTCTGCGAGTCGAATCTGCACTTGGGAGGAAAGCCCGGCATGAGCTACGCGCTGCGACGCAAGCTCCGCCTGCGCCTCGCTCA
Organism: Opitutus sp.; assembly: GCA_039928945.1. Classification (GTDB taxonomy): domain Bacteria; phylum Verrucomicrobiota; class Verrucomicrobiia; order Opitutales; family Opitutaceae; genus Opitutus. The sequence goes on from JBDSSD010000107.1 coordinate 52,994, forward strand.
ACGTCACACCGATTACCTGCACTCCGTATTCGCGTGCGGCGTGAATAGCCAGACCACCCCAGCCGCAGCCGATATCGAGCAGCCGCATGCCAGGTCGAAGCCGTAGCTTCCGGCAGATGTAATGCAGCTTCGCTGTCTGCGCCATCTCGAGCGAGCGAGCGCCGTCTTCGAAATACGCACACGAATACTGCATGCGGAGATCAAGCCACAGTCCGAAGAAGTCATTGGAAATGTCGTAATGGAACGCAATCGCTCGACGATCACGCGCCCTCGAGTGTCGGCGTGACGCGAACGTTCCTTGCCGAGTCCATGTGCGGGGGTGAGCAGCAACACTCGCGCGTCGCAAGTGGAACAGCCGTTTGGCGGTCAGCCACCAATCCCCCTCACCTCCGTCCTCGAGCGCATCGGCCAATTCGCAAGCGGCCTCTACACTGCCCTCGATATCGAAATGATCCGCGATGAACGCCTCCGCCAAACCTTTCTCGGTGCCTAACCCAAACATCTCCTGCACGGCCCCGGCATGATTCAAAACGATGGTGGCTGCACGCTCCTCGAGATCGGGCCACCTCGTCCCGTCCCAAAGTTTGAACCCTACGTTTGTGGTCGCGGAGTGCGGGAAGAGCTCACGGAGGAATCGTAGCGTCGGTGCTGTTTCTGATAACCGGCTTTCAGAGTGCTTCGGATCAACGGTTGCATTCATGATTAATGTCCTTGGTTGAGCGTGATCATGACTGATTCATCGGAAATTATTTTTCCGAACTTCTCCGTTGAGATCACGAGAACCTATCGTATCTCGCGTGCATGCGCTGGGCAGATATTGGCGGTTCCCACCCGTTTCTTGGCGGCAAACTGACAACTCCGGTGGCGGGCGAATCCTGGCCATCTTCGCCCACGGGCTCTAATTCCCGCAAACGCGCTGTTAGGTCTACTCTCGTCGATAGCCCGACGCATGGCGTGCTTGTGCGCTTGCGGGGCCCTCTGATGATTTACCTGCCGCCAAGGCTCGCGCCTGGTCGAAATGCGCCGCCACCCGGGCGTGAGCCGGAACGGCGATCGAGAGACGTCGACCTTCGCTCACCTCGCACGTGGTGTCATGTTCGGGACGTCTGTTCGTGCGAAGGCGCCCTCGAACGCGTTTCACTCGCGGTTGCCTGGTCCCCTTTGACCCCTCGACGCGAGTCAGAGGCGTGAACGGGCAGCTAGCGTTCTCTCGTAGTTCCTCCCGCCGCTGGGTTTTGGATACGTGAACCTGCGACAAAGCGGGAGATCAAGCTGACCCGCGAGCTGCACGTGTTGGAACGATCGAGGCGTTTATCACGCGGTGCCGACGGACGCGCAGTTCGGCACCGACGTTTCACAGGTGATCGCGATAATGTGTCGGTGATCCTCCCGTGACGCGGGAAAACATCCGGTTGAACTGAGAAAGGGACTGAAATCCGGCGGCAAAGGCGGCCTCGCTGATTCGCGTATTGGGATTCAGCAGCAGCTGCTTCGTTTTCTCGACGCGGGTCCGCGAGACATACTCGGTGAACGTTACCCCAACGGTCGACCTGAAAACCTTGCAAAAATAGAACGCGCTCATGCTGACCGCGTGCGCCACGCCGCTCAGCGAAAGTGATTCGTCGAGGTGCTCAGAGATGAACGATCGCGCTCGGGTGATCGCGATCGGTTCACTCATGGCTTCCTTAATCATGAGCTCATTGCTGAGCAGAGAAAGATGACCGGCAAAGCTCGACAGCAGGCGTAGCATCGCCTCGTAGTTCGCCTGCGCGAGGACGCGGGTCTGAAAATAGGCGGCCTTGAGTTCGACCACGTCGCCCACTGCATTCCACCGCTCCAATTGCTCAACCGCCGCGCGGAATTTCTTTTCGGTGGGAGGGCGAAACATCACCTGCCCGGTTTGCAGATAGGCGACGATGGTTTGCCCGATACGTACCGGAACGACCGACTCGTTCAAACCCGCAAAGCATTCGAGTGTCTTGGTCGCGCCAATGGCCTCCTCCTCAACCCGCTGTTGGAATTGCAGACATTCCGAGCAGCTCTTGCTGCGGGACGCCATGAGGGCACAAAACGGGTTCATGTGCGTCGAGCCCGCAAGTGGCACCTGAAACGATCCCACGGCTCGCAGAACGAGTGGCAGCCCCGTCGCCGTCTGAAAGGCAGATCGATACTCGCGAAAAAGCTGAGATTTTTCGAGGCGCACAAACAAATGATGAGTGGGGTGGCTGACGTCGAAGCCCTCGGGCGCAAGCAGGGTTCGTGCACGCATGACGCCCGAGTTTATCGGCGATTCTTGGGCATAGCAATCGGGCGTAAGCTTATATTGCCGTTAAAGGGATTCCTTACGCCGTCCATCCCACCGCAGGGCGTCGGACTTTGTCCCTCTGCTGCTCCTCTACCGACTGAAGCGGGTTCGAGTTTTGTTGCGCAAGCCGGTGCGGTGCCTCCGTCGTAGAACGTCGTTTCGACAGGTGACCGCCCGAGAGTAATTGCTCTCTTGGGGATGCGGACTGCGGAAGGTTCGCTTTCATCGAGTACATGAGGAGGTTCCGAGAGTCGGGGCCGTGGCGATCCAAGTTAAGGGAGCCCGAAAATTCTCTGACAGCGCCGTCAGAGTTCTCCTCAGAGACGGTGAGAGACGTCGGAGGCAGAGATATCGCACCGCGACGTCCTTGGCGGGCCCAGAGGCTATGCTGCCACCGGTGTTCATTGCTCTCAAAAGCGGCTCTCCGTTGAGGCGAACCCAAAAGATCAGCGAATAGCACACAATATCCGCGCAACAAATCCCGCGCCAACCTTAACAACGAGCGCGGAGCAATCCAGCCCACCACGAGGCACAGTACCCCATGCACGCATCCCTCTTGCACGAACTTCGATGTCGTCGCTTTTCCATCCGCGCGCAATGGGACGAAATCCTTCGCGCGAAGCCGATCACATCGCCGCTCGCACTGCCTGACGCTTTGGTTCACCTGTTCGACAGCACGTTAGAAGAAATTTTCACCGCGCTTGAAGATTAGTCGACCGAATCAGACCGCAATATACGGCGACACGACCCTCACCCGGTTTCCTGCCCGTATAGCCTCAACCCGTTCCTCCACTATTTCGCCGCCGCCGCACAGGTGATGCAGGACGCACTGCTGGTCGCGCAGGCTGCCTCGCCCGCGCTCGATCCGAACGAACGCGATGCATCGTTTGCCGAGCTGGAGGTCGCGCTCGAACGCATTTCCCGCCGTGATATTGAAGCGTTCTGCGGCGTGTGCTTGTTCCGCAACTTAGCTCTACCTTGGCCCGATCGGCCTCTTGCGCTTCAGCGAGCGAGCCCGTCCACCGCCCCCACCAACGGCTTTTGCCCTGCGCTGGACGATAGCCCCCTTCGTTGGGCGGCATATTCGCGTAACTGACATTGCTCGTCATTTATCTTAGCCGGCGTGCGCGTCGGAAGCGAAAGCAAAAACGAATCTGACACTCTCATTTCCCTTCCTGATTTTTTCGTCTTACGCATCGTGAACCACATTTCCGCGATGGTGGCGTATTGGAACGCAAAGGAGATTTGTGTCTTTGCCTACTCGGCCTATCTCGAATGGTTTGGACGGAGTTCGGAGGAAATGGAGGGAATCTCAATGAAGAATCTGTTGGGATCGCTCTATGAGCAAAATCTACCCTATATTCGGGGAGCGTTAGCCGGACAGCGGCAGGTTTTCGAGCGCCAGATACCACTGCCCAACGGAGAGTTTCGCGAGAGCATCGCGACGTACACTCCGGACATCGTCGACGGAACGGTCTGCGGTTTTACCGCCCATGTCGCGGATGTCACCGCGATGAAACAACGGGAGGCAATCCTGATCCGGACGGTTAAAGAAAGAGACGAAGCTTTAGCAGAAGTCCGAACGTTGCGAGGGCTCCTCCCGATCTGCGCCGGGTGTAAAAATATTCGCGATGCGCAGGGGAACTGGTATTCAGTTGAGCAATATGTTTCGGAAAGAACACAGGCGACGTTTTCCCACGGTCTGTGTCCGACCTGCTTGAAAAAATACTACCCCGACGTCCAACTGTAGGGCGCACACGATCGGACGATCGGTGTGGTCCTTCACCTCGCTCAACATCCCGCGGTGCTCCGCGTAGACAATGGTGTGAGCAATGCCTCTTCAATCGCCGGCGAGGCGGCGAGGAGATACGGGAAATGGCGTTCGGGGTGGGCAAACAGGACAACGGAATCCCGATCCAGCACCGAGCCACACGGGCCGAAATTCCGCGGCGTGCCGCCCCCGATATTCGGTCGCCACGCGCCGGCAATCGCCGGCCAGTAAAAATCTCCTGTCTGTTTGTGCAACAAACTCACTCCGGCCGATCCAGCGATCAGCATTTCGACCGCCACTTCCGTCAGCTTCTGCAAAATAGTCGCGGGGGAACTCGCGAGATGTTTCGCAAACGCGATCAACGCTTTCGAATCTACTTCAAAATCCGGCGGCCGGCGGACGCGTCGCTGGAGTTCTTTGGTGCGGATCACCGCGTCCAGTGGTTCCGGACCCGGCAAAAAAGAGGCTGAGAGAGCACCATACTTTTGCAGGGTTTCTTCGAATACCGATATTAAGTCGCTACTCTAGAACATTTTACATGGTGCGGGCGGAGGGAGTCGAACCCTCGTTTCATGCTTGGGAAGCACACGTGATAGCCGTTATACTACGCCCGCGGAAAACCGGTTGAACCAAGAGGATTTTTCGCCGGCGGCAATCACGAATACAGCGAATCAATAGAGCTCGTCGGCGATTATCGTGCTGCGCCGACCGTGACGTCACGGGATCGGATCTTCCAGGGCGTGGACGAGATCCGCTGCGGTCAGCCGGTACACCAACACGGTAGTGTTGATCAGGTCGTCCGGCTCTCGAGCGCGTAAGTAAGCGGCCAAACGTGCGAATCGATAGTGCTCGAAGCGGGCGAGCATTCCCGCCCACTCCGAGCTGGGCACGCGCACCAAAGCGTCCAGGCGGGCCGCCGGGTCGTCGGCGAGCAAAGGCTGAACCGTCGTCAAAAGCGTTCGATACGTGCGCTCGTCAGCCGGACTCCATTTTCCGCGCGGCGCATCAGGCGTCTCGCCGTGCACCATTTGCAGCATCGTCGCGCTTACAAGATAGGTGCCGGGCTCCCACCGGAGCGCCTGCGGTTTCCGAATCAATGCGGTCACTACATCTCGGCCGTCGCGACCCGACTGGACAATCTCATAGTCGGGGCGCCGCTGCAGAAAATCATTTACTTGCGTCTCGACCGAATCAGCCGGCAATCGCAAGACCGCAAAGTCGGGCGTCCTGCGCTGATGCAATCCCAAGTACGAGTAGAGTGGCCGGGCGGAGATTCCGTAGGCCTCCGGACTCGCCGAGCCAAAGTACGAGAAATAGAACGGGCCGTCTGTTGGGCGACGGTCGATAAAACGGCGGACCGCGGGCAAGTCCTGTCCCCAATCCAGAGAGCTGTCCACGACGTGCCGATACGCGTCGCGCGGTGAAACGATGCCGTTGAAGTACGCGAGATAGTGCGGATACCGCCACGCCACCTCGACGACCAATCCCACGAAGCAAACCGCGACCAAGGACTTTAGCCCGCGCAACCAGCGGCTCCTCCCGTCGGCGCGACTCGGCGAAACGGTCCACTCGTGCTCCCACAGCCGAGTCGTCATGCCACAGAAAACGAACAACATCGGATAGATCGGAAGCAGATGCCGATGGCCGATGTTCAAATGGCTCCGAATAGCGACCGCCCCATCCACCAGAGTAAAAATCCACAATGGAGCCGTTTGCATCGCGGCGTTTCTTGCGGCGCGCCATCGAGTCGACGATGAGCCGCTCTTGTCTCCACGGAGAGTCGCTGCGATCAGCGCGCAACCGAGGAGAACGAAACAAGCGAGCGGAGACTTGATGAGAAAGGTGTAGGGAAAAAACCACCACCAGCCGCGGTCGTTGACTTCGCCATTCAAAAACGCCGAACGTGCATTTGAGAGTTGGAGCACGAAGGCGTTTCCGTAAATCCACGCCTCGGGCATCAACTTCCTCGCGCGCAAAAACTCGAGGACGCGAAACGAAAGCTTCTCGCTCGGCCGAGCGAGGGTCTGATCGTACGTCGCCCGCTGCTCAGACGTTAGCACCTCGCCCCGCACCGCATTCATCCCGGCCACGGCTGAGTTGTTCCAGAAAGGTTCAACTGCGCCGTGCTCGAACAAGAGCTGCCCGGCCCGGGCGCGTTGCTCCGGCGACAAACCGGCCTCCGCCATCAGTGTCGCCGGACTCGGCTTTTCCAGCACATATTCCCACGGCAGAGCGAACGTGCCCGGCACTCGATCCGATCCGAAAGCGGAGTACCGAAACCCGTAGCCCATCCACACTCCGAGCACGACCACGATTGAAACCAGGAGCGCTGCAACTCCGAAGGCCAACACGCGCGGTGCCTTCCCGGCGTAGTGTCGCGTCGTCGAGCCGAGCCCAATTTCCAAGGGACGCCCCCGAAAGATAAAAACGGGGACCAACGCCGCCGCGACCGGCACGATCAGCACGGCCGACATCTTCGAAAGGAACAACGCCGACAGGGAAACGCCACACACCAAAACGCGGCCGAAGCTCAGCCGGTGCCCGAGTTCCCAGATCGTCCAGACACTCGTCGTGAAAAAAAGAGCTGCGGCGACGTCCGAGGTGATCAGCGGACCGTTCGCCAGCACGGTCGGTGACAGCACGTACAGGACCAGCGAGATCATCCCGCCAAGCGGCCCAAACAGGCGTCGGGACCACGCCCACACGACGACGCCCAGCGCCAGAGCCAATTCCGCACAGGCCGCTCGAGCAAGAAACGTCATCCGTTGCGCATCGTGGTTTGACTCGAAGAACCAGGCGAAGCCCGCACCCCAGACATCCGCGTTTCGCCATGCTTCCGAATCAGCACTCGGGAACGCGTAGCTCTGCAGGGCCATACCAGCCAGTGCTTGCGGCAGCACTCCGTTCTCCGGCTGCAATCTAAAGTCGCGCGCCGCCACGATGGCTTTCCCGCCGGCAGCGTGCGCCAGTTCGTCAAACGTCAGGCTGGTGTCGCGCACACTGCCGAGCATCAACGCCACAAATACACCGAGCAGCACCGCGGCGGCGATCGGATGCGTCATCCAACGCGTGGCGCGTAATCGGCCGCGCCCACCGTTCATCCGGAGAGGTCCGGCTTCATACGAGACCGCGCTCACCTACTGATAATCTCGCCGTGCTTCCAAGGCGCTCTTCAAGGTCACGGAGTCCGCGTACAATACGCCTCCCCCACTCGGCAGGCCAAAACCAATGCGCGTCGTCTTTACGGTCGGTCCGTGCGCCCGCAGTTGCTCCGTCAAATAATGACACGTCGCTTCCCCTTCGACGTCGTTGGACAGCGCGAGAATGAGCTCCGTGATTTCGCCGGCGGAAACGCGCGAGAACAGCGAGGCAAAATTCAAATCCTCCGGCGCCACGCCGTGCAGGGGTGAAAGTTTGCCATGCAACACATGGTACACGCCACGGTAGGCGCCACTCCGCTCGATCGCCACGAGATCGGGCACGTGTTCGACGACGCAGACGATTGATTGATTGCGACGTTCGTCCGCGCAGATCGCGCACAATTCACCCTCGGCGAGATTACCGCAGCGCGTACACCGGCGAACGGTCCGCGCCGCTTCCTCCAGCGCTGCGACAAGCGTGGGCAAGCGCTCCGGTTTCTCGACGAGAAGATGAAGCGCGATCCGCTCGGAAGAACGATAGCCCAAACCGGGAAGTTGCTTCAGGTGCTGCTGGAGCTTTTCGAACGCAGAAGCCATCGAGTCCTCGGTTGCGGTCAGCCCGAAATCAAAACCATCACATGAAGCCCGGCACTTGAAACGCGGACGTCACTTTTTGCATCTCGGCATCGTTGTATTCTTTCGCCTGCTTGGCGGCGTCTTGTACCGCCGACAGCACCGTGTCCGACACGAGCTTGGCGTCTTCCTTGAGGAATTCCGGATCGAGGCTGAGCGACAGAAACTTGCCCGCGCCGTTGACCTTGATCTTTACGGCGCCACCACCGCTCGTCACATCGATTTCCTTGGCTTCGAGCTGGGTTTGAAGCGCTTCGATTCCGCGCTGCATTTTCTGAGCTTGTTTGAGCAGTTTGCCTACGCCGGCCATAATGAAAGAGGGTTTAAGGGTGGGAGTTTCGCTGTTCGAGAGTGTTGGGTTAACCGCTATTCCGAATCCAGCGCCACCCTATTTTTGTACCCTTCGCGGAAAGTCGGGTACTGCGGCTTCCAGCCAAGCACGGCCTTTAGTTTGGCGTTGTCGATGATGCGATCCGGCGTGATTGCGCGGCGTCCCGCCACGGGCGCGCCGGTGAAAACCGGGGCGGGTACTCCGATTTCCGCCGCCAGCCAGTTTACGATCTCTCCTTTTGCCGCCGCACCGTCATCGGCGACATTAAAGATGCCGTCCTCGATGGCAGGACCAGCGTTGAACGCGGACCAAATCGCGGCCGCGATATCATCGCGATGCGCCAGGTTGAGGCGGTTCTCTGTTTTTCCCGAAACCGTGCCGCGACGAACTTGCTCGACCAAATGCTCCCGATCCGGTCCGTAAATACCGGCGAGCCGAAGGATAAACATCCGCGCCAGAGCGTTTTTGCTCAATGGATGACTCACGAAGTCGCGCAAGAGATTCTCGGCTTCGAGCAGCACACGGGGCAGCTCGCCGGCGCCCTGCGTTGACGCCACTTCGTTCACCACCACGCCACCGTCCTGGGGATAAACGGACGTGCTACTCGTATAAACCAGCGTGCCGATATGCGCGCTCGTACTCGCCCAGCGGAGGATCGACTGCATCCCCGCCACGTAGCTTCGACGATAGCCTTCGAGTCCGCCACCTCCGGAACTGACCGCATTCAGAACAAAATCGACGTCGCCCGAAAACGAATGATGCCATTCATCGGACGCCAGGTCAGCGACGACCACCTCCAGCCCTTGCGCTCGCAACGCGGCCGCCTTCTGTGGATTTCGGGTCAACACCCCGACCTTCATGCCCCGGTCCTGCGCTTGGGCCGCCACGACGCTGCCCACGTAGCCACAGCCAAACACGATGAGCTGTTGGTCGCGAAGAGAGTTCATTCGAAGTTTTACAACGGAATCGAGGACGGCTGCCGCATGACGCATCGGCCGCTCAGGAATTCGGGCGAACCAACATCTGCTCGCTCGAGCGCCGAAGTCGATGCGGGATCGCGACTGGCGCACCCGCGACCAAGCTGCAAAAAAAAGTGTTCATCCCCGAAGGTTGATGTTTCCTTTCACGCATGCCCACGGTGTTGACACTCCTCGCGGAGGGATTTGAGGAAATCGAGGCGACTGCGCCGATCGATTTACTGCGACGCGCCGGAGCGGAAGTGGTGGTGGCCGCGCTCGAAGAAGGCATTCACGTGACGGGAAAATGCGGCATGACCATGCACGCAACCACGACCCTCACTGCGGTGGAAGGGAAACCGTTCGATTGTGTCTTTCTTCCTGGCGGCCCCGGAACGAAGCATCTGCGAGCCGATCCGCGCGTGCGTGCCCGGGTGCTGAGTCAGCATGCAGCGGGTGGTTGGCTGGCGGCGATCTGTGCTGCACCGACCGTTTTGCACGACGCCGGGCTGCTGGCGGGCCGTCGCTACACGGCGCACTTCAGTGTTGCCGGCGAGTTGACTGCCATCCTTGCCAACGAACGCGTGGTGGTGGACGGAAACCTGCTGACCTCGCGTGGAGCGGGCACCGCGGTCGAGTTCGGATTGTTGCTGGTTGAAAAACTTTTCTCCCCGGAGAAAGCGCGCGAGGTTGCCGCCTCGATCTGCGCTTGAATCCGATCTGATGAACAAAAAGCTGCAACTCCGCGTTAAAAACTCCGGGCTCCTACCGCTGAAATTTTTCAAGGATTTACCCGACGGAAATCTTTTCATCGCTGAAGCCGGCAAGCAGGTGCCGTTCGACATCAAGCGGGTGTATTTCATCAACACCCTGGCGAACCAAAAGGCGGTCCGCGGCAAACACGCGCATCGCGCCCTCCAGCAGGCGATTTTTTGCATCAACGGCTCGTTCACGCTCCATCTCGATGACGGCGAGACCCGCCAGCGGGTGCTGATGAACGATCCCGGGTGCGGCGTCCTCCTCGGCACCTTCTTGTGGCACACCATGTCGGCGTTTTCGTACGACTGCGTGATTCTGGTGCTCGCGAGCGCAGGTTTCGATGAGGCCGACTACATCCGCGAGTACGACGAGTTTCTCTCCATCGTGGGCCGACCAGCACGGCGCTGAAACGCACGCCGGCCCACGGACGTTTGCGGCTCCCACTTGGTTCGCGCTCCGGACTTTGCGTTCAGGCGGGAGCTGTTTACGCTGGGCCATGAGAGACAAGCAAGGGATCCAGGCTTTCGACATTGAACAACGGCGGTCGTTGCGCTGGTAATCCGCCCTGCATGCCTGAGCCCGCGTACCTCGGACAAAATTGCGTGACGCCAGACCCGCGTCGCGAGGTCCTCCTGCGATGGTTCTGGGCGTTCGTGCAGGCGACGGTTTTTCGCTGGAGCCCGCGACCGTGGCATACGTTCCGCACGCGTTTGCTGCGGTTGTTTGGCGCCAACATCCCGGAACCTTCCAAGGTCGTGGTGTTCCCGACCGTGCGGATCACCTATCCCTGGCGACTGACCCTCGCTCCACGATCGATGGTGGGCCGACACGTCATCATCTACAATCTCGGTCACATTACGCTGCAGCGCGGCGCGAACGTCAGCCAGAACTGTCACCTCTGCGCGGGTACGCATGACTTCATGCGGTGGGACATGCCGCTGGTCACGGGTCCGATTGTAATTGGGGAAAATGCCTGGATCGGCGCCGATGTGTTCGTCGGGCCCAACGTGAGCATCGGCGAACTCTGCGTCATAGGCGCACGGTCGGTCGTGGTTCGAGATCAGCCAGCGCGAAAGATCTGCGTTGGCCAGCCCTGCCGGCCGGTTAAGGATCGCCCCACTCCGATTTGAGCGCAGTCGTCGAACACGCCACTCCTTCGGTCAGACTCACACTATGAAATATGACTGCGATTTCCTCGTCTTGGGTGGAGGCAGTGCTGGGTTCAACGCAGCACGAACGGCCGAGGGGCTCGGATTGAAAACCATCGTAGTCGACGGCGCGCCGGATCTCGGCGGCCTGTGTATTCTCCGCGGATGCATGCCGTCGAAGACGTTGCTCTACATGGCGGAGGTGCTGCATCTCGCTCAAAAAGGAAAAACGTTTGGCCTGAAGATCCCTTCCGCCGAAGCCGACATGGCGGCGATCCATGCCCGGAAAAAACGCATCATCGGGGATTTCGCGGATCATCGCGTACAGGGGTTGACGCATGGAAAGTTCGAACTGATTCGCGAGCATGGCCGCTTCATCGATTCCCATACGCTCGAGCTGACGAACGGCCGCGTGTTGCGCTCGCGATTTTTTCTGATCGGGACCGGTTCAAAGCCGAGCGTGCCTCCAGTGCCCGGCCTCGCCGACACGCCGTTTTGGACGAGTGACGACGTTCTCGATCTCGATTACGTGCCTGACAGCGTGATCGTGCTCGGGGGTGGAATTGTCGCGTGCGAACTCGCGCAATTCCTGAATCGCGTCGGCTCCAAGGTCATTCTCGTACAACGGAGCATCAGCATCCTGCGGGATCACTCGAGCGCCGCTTCGACCGTGGTGCAGCAGGCGTTACGCGACGAAGGCATTGAGTTGTTCGCGGGGACTCATCTGCAGAAGGTGCGGAAGGAGACGGACGGGGTGAGCGTCGAATTCCTGCATGACGGGCACGTTCTCACGCGTCGTGCGACTCACCTGTTCAACGCGCTCGGTCGCGAGCCGAATACGTCAGCGCTCAACCTGGAAGCCGCCGGAGTGAAGACCCGGACCGCTGGTCAGATTGTAATCAATCGCTGGCAGCAATCCACGGCTCCTCACATCTACGCCGCCGGCGATTGTTCCGGGCCCGCCGAAATCGTCCACATCGCGATCCAACAAGGCGAACTCTCCGCCCGGCATGCGGCTGGGATCAAGAAGATCAAGCCGGTGAACTACGGCTTGTTGCTCAACGTTGTTTTCACTGATCCGCAGTTGGCCACGATTGGTCTGCTGGAGCGGCAGCTGGACGCGAAGAAGACGCAGTATTTGGTCGCTCACTACCCGTTCAACGATCACGGCAAGTCGATCCTGATGGACGCGAACTACGGTTACGTGAAGGTGATCGCCGAACCGAAACGCGGCCGAATTCTCGGTGCGGAGATCGTCGGGAAAGACGCCGGGGAACTCATCCACTGCTTTAGCGGACCTCTCGCAATGCGTGCGACGGTCTTCGATCTCTTGCGAGCTCCGTGGTACCATCCCACGCTGGCGGAGATCATCACCTACCCGCTGGAGGAGCTCGCGGAAAAGATCAACGGAGCCGCGGGTGCGACGGAGTCGGTTGTCCACCACAACCTCGATCCCTAGCTATTTCGCCATGGCGAGCAGATCAGCAAGGTCGACGCGTTGCTCGTAGATCGCCTTGCCAATGATGACGCCATTTAGATTTGGGTACCGCAGGGTCAACGCCGTCAGGTTCACGACATCGTCACGTCGGCTCACTCCGCCGCTCGCGATAATCTGACATTTGACCGCACGGAGCAGACCTTCCTGTGCGGCGAGGTTCGGACCCGTCATCATCCCATCGGTACTGATGTCCGTATAAATGAGCGTGGAGACGCCAACGGCTTCCATGCGACGAGCGAACGCGAGCGCGTCGAGTTTCGTGGTGTCCACCCAGCCCTTGACCGCAACCCGACCGTCTTTCGCGTCGATGCCGACGGCGATTTTCGGACCGAACGTTTTCACCAATTCGCCGATGAACGACTCACTTTCCGCAGCACGGGTCCCGATCACCACACGGCTTACACCAAAACCGAGCGCCCGTTCCACGGCAGCGAGGGTTCGTAAGCCCCCGCCCAGCTGGACCTTCATCCCGAGCGCAGCAATGGCCTTAACCGTCGAGAGATTTTTGGGTTCACCTTCGAACGCCCCATCCAGGTCCACGACATGTACCCACGTGCTACCGGCCGCCTGAAATTGGCGTGCGACTTCCGCGGGATCTTCCGCGTAAACGGTTTCCTGGTCGGCGCGCCCTTGAAGGAGCCGTACACAACGGCCGCCTTTGATGTCGATGGCGGGATAAATGGTCATTCACAAAAACGCTTTGCGCCCTACGCATCAGGCGCGAGACTAAAACCATGCCGAAGTATTCCGTCCCCCCTTTCCTTAGCGAACTGCTCCACGCGCGCTCCCCGTCCGGCTACGAGTCGGAGGCCCAGACCGTGTTCGATCACTACGTAAAGCCCGCAGCCGACACGTACGCGAACGACGCAATGGGTAATCGCATCGCGACTCTTAATCAAAAAGGCGACCCCGTCCTGATGCTCGCCGGCCACATGGATGAACTCGGGCTGCTCATCACCTACATCAACAAGGATGGGTTCATCTATTTCGACACCGTGGGCGGCCACGACTTGAGCGTCATCTCGGGCCGTCGCGTCATTATCCAGACCGAGCACGGCCCCGTCAAAGGAGTGACCGGCAAACGCGCGATTCACCTCATGGACGAGGAAGATCGCAAGAAGGTGCCGAAGAAACACGAGATCTGGATCGACATCGGTGCCCGCTCAAAAAAGGAAGCGCTCGAGCGGGTGGCGATCGGCGACGCGGCCACTTACGATCACGAATTCGAGTTGTTTCACGGCAGCATCGGCGCCGCCCGTGCGTTCGACAACAAGGTCGGTGCCTACATCGTGGGAGAGACGTTAATCCGACTGGCCAAGGAGCGAAAGCAACTCGCTGCGCGCGTCGTCGCTGTGGCGACTGCCCAGGAGGAGATCGGGACGCGTGGAGCCATCACCTCGACCTATTCCGTCAATCCTCACATCGCGGTCGCCGTCGACGTGGGTCATGCGACCGATCACCCCGATTGCGACAACCGCAAATACGGTGAGACTAAACTTGGCGCCGGACCGATCATTTGTCGCGGTGCGAACATCAATCCGAAAATCTACCAACGATTGATCGCGGCCGCAAAGGAAACGAAAATCCCGTATCAGCTGGAGGCAGATCCGCGTCCGACCGGCACGGATGCGCGGGCGATTCAGACCGGCCGAGGCGGCGTAGCGACCGGACTGGTCAGCATTCCTTTGCGCTACATGCACACGCCGAGTGAGGTCGTGGACCTGGAAGACGTGGAGCGTTGCGTGAAGCTCCTGATGCAGTTCGCGAAGAATCTCCAAAAAGGCGACTACGCCCACTGGTAATTCCGTCCAGAGCGCGGAGGGCGCGAAGTGTGCGCCTAATCGCGCAACCGTCGGAACCGTCGGCGTTGTTTGAAAACTGACGCTTGCAGGTCAGCCGCCTGCGCCGCGATCAGCGCTCGCTTCTTCAGTGCTTACTGATGGCGTGCAGCCGCTCGATCATTTCCATGCAGGCCCGACCATTGTGGTAGGGACATTTCCAAAATCCAATTTTCTCCCGCGAGCTGACTTTGCCGTCCTTCGATACGCCGACGAACCATTCGCCGTTTTTCTTGTCGATGAGGTGTTGGTCGATGAACTCCCAGCTCCGCAGCGAGGCATCCAGATATTCCAGCTTCCCGGAAAGTTGAAACGCGTTCACGAAACCGACGGTTGCCTCGGCTTGCGGCCACCAATCTTTGTTCGAATTCGTGATCCCATGCGGATCCGCTTCGTTCAGCACGGCGCCATCCCGGTCGACGCCCTCCTTCAGGGTGACTTCGGCGATCTTCACAGCCTCATTCTTCGCGCGATTGATAAGCGACTCGTCGCCTAGAATCTCGGCTGCTTCCATCAACAGCCAGCTGAACTCGATATCGTGGCCATACGAAATGGTGTCGGAACGCGGCGACCAGTCCTCCTCGAGAAAGAGGCGCAAGTGATGATTAGAGGAGTCCAGTACACGCGTCAGTAACACGTCCGCAATCTCGTGGAGGTTCTTCTTCGCTTCAGGATCTGGCCACACGCGGACGAGGTTCGCGTACGCTTCCAGAAGGTGGAGATGCACGTTCTGCGACTTTTGATCGAGCGATCCCATGGCGCTGCCTTGCATCCCGCGGTCGCGAAGTTTTTTCCAGTCACGCGAGAATTCCTCGAAGTACCCCAAGTTCTTCCGATCGTGCGCGTGGTCTTCGAGTGAGCGATAAATCGCAATCGCGCGATCGAGCGGCTCACGTTCTCCCGTGGCGCGATGGAATTCTGCCAGGCTGTAAATGCCGAACGCCTGAACGTAGATGACCTTTCTCGCATCCTGCGGAACGCCTGCGGCGCTCACTCGCCAGAAAAGACCACCGTGTTCCTTGTCCCAGAAATGCGCGAGCATGTCGTCGTAGGCCCAACGCGCCATCTCGAGGTAGGCGGGGTCATGATAGCGCTGATACGCCGCCGAAAACGTCCAGAGGACGCGGGCAGTTAAAAGCGCGCCCCGGGGCGCGTCTTTGCTGGTGCCCGACTTATCGTCCACTTCACCGTAAAAACCACCGCGCTGAAGATCCCGCGAGTGCGTCATCCAATAGGGCAGAATATTTTTCCGCAGGTCATCCTCGATCCGCTCGACGTAACGCGCGATCCGCGGATCGTCGCTCTTGGCGGATTCGGCCGCCCTGCCACCTGTGCTAATTGCAGTCATGCAAAGAAGAACGGCCAAACACTGTTTCATGGGATGTATGGGGTAGAATCAACGAGACGGTCGCCTCGAACCAAACTCTGCTCGTTCGACGGAGTTGCAAGCGACTCTTGGACTACGCTGCAAACCGAGAAACACAGCGAAGTGCAGAGACCGTTAAAGGGAGCTCAACTCGACCGAGTCTTGTCGTTGCGCGATCAACGCGCGGACGCGATTAAGCCGCGTCCTGCTTGGCTTCGCCCTTGTCGATGCGGCGCAGGGTCGGCCGTTTGCGGCCTGCAACCACTCCAGCATCGATCACAACCTCACTCACGTCGTCGCGTTGTGGCAGGTCGTACATCACCTCGAGCATCAAATTCTCCAGGATCGAGCGAAGGGCGCGAGCACCAGTCTTCAGCTCCACTGCTTTTTGGGCGATCGCAACGATCGCATCTCGGGTCAAACGCAAGCGAACGCCGTCCATCGCAAACAGCTTGGAGTATTGCTTCACCAACGCGTTCTTCGTCCGCAGCAGCACCTTCTCCAGATCGGCCACGGAAAGCTGATCGAGCACCGAAACCACCGGCAACCGACCGATGAATTCAGGGATCATCCCGAACCGGATCAAATCTTCTGGTGCCAGCGCCTTCATCATCTCTTCTGGCTTCATCGACTGATCGTGCTGGGCCCGAATCGAGGCGAAACCCAAACTTCGCTGGCCCAAGCGACGTTGGACCAAGCTATCGAGGCCGACGAATGCGCCGCCGCAAATGAACAGAATATTCGACGTGTTGATCTGCACGTACTCCTGATTCGGGTGCTTCCGACCACCTTGGGGTGGAACGTTACACGTCGTACCTTCCAGAATCTTCAGCAACGCCTGTTGCACGCCCTCGCCGGAAACGTCCCGCGTGATCGACACGTTTTCCGTCTTGCGACCGATCTTGTCGATCTCGTCGATGTAGATAATCCCACACTCGGCGCGTTTAACATCGTAGTTCGCGCTTTGCAGAAGGCGCAGCACCACATTTTCAACGTCCTCACCGACGTAACCCGCCTCGGTGAGCGTAGTGGCGTCGGAGATCGCGAACGGCACGTCCAGGATCTTCGCCAGCGTTCGGGCGAGCAGCGTCTTTCCCGAACCCGTCGGTCCCACCAGAAGGATGTTACTCTTCTCGACATCCACATCGTTGAACTCCGGCGAAAGTGCCATCGAGTCCTTACCGGACTGACCGGAATCGAACATCAGTCGCTTGTAATGATTATAGACCGCGACCGATAAAACCTTCTTGGCGTGGTCCTGGCCGATAACAAAGTCATCGAGCGTCCGCTTGATCTCCGACGGTTTGATCAATCGAACCGGCGCCCGCGGCTCGACCGAAGGCGACTTAACTTCCCGATCGATGATGGTCTTGCAGACGTTTACGCAAGAATCGCAGATGTAGACTCCCGGACCTGCGATGATCTTTTTCACTTCCGCCTGCGACTTTCCGCAAAAAGAGCAGAGCGTCATGCGGGAGGATTTTGCCATGGGATTAGGGTACGAAAACGACGATCCTAGTCGAGTACGGAGAG
>JBDSSD010000108.1:0-10251 GCA_039928945.1 Opitutus sp.
AGACCCGCGCTACCGCGGCTCGGCAAACACCCGCACAGCTAAGACTCACTATGCGCCGTACGAGGGCGCTACGCCGACCGGCTACTTATCTTTCTTGAGCGCTTTGTGACCTTCGTCGCACTCGGCCTTGCTCAGTGAGCCGTCGCCGTCCTTGTCCATCATGGCGAACATCTTTTCGGTGCCCGCTTCGTGCTCGGCAGCCGTGAGCTTTCTATCGCCATTTTGATCGATCACCTGGATCTTCTCGGCGGACGATTTGTCGTTCTTGTCGGGCTTCTCACCTTGAGCGGCGAGGGCGGCGTCCATTTCCGTGGCGGTGACCACGCCGTCGTGGTTCGCATCGCATTGGGTAAACATCTTTTTTGCACCCGCCGCGTGCTCGGCGCGCGAGATTTTGCCGTCGTGATTGGCGTCCATCTGGTCGAAGTCTTTTGCGGCATCCTTTCCGGCGAAAGCGGCGGGCAGAGCAAACAGCGTGAGACTGCAGCTGAGGATTAGAGCGGTCCGGTTTTTCATGGGTATCATAGGAGTAGGGGTGGTTGATGGACAGCTGGCAGCCCGGTAGTCACGTCTCTCCACCTTGGGTTCCCGCTGCGGGAAGCTTTCCGACGGTGTAATTCCGCCTCCCGGTTTGGTTCGGAAGTGCGGATTGCGATTCGTGAAGTCTCTGGTCGGTCGCCATCGCTCACGATTGCACCTGCATCCCCTGGCCAGCCGACCGTACTCAGCGAGGCATTCCATTTAGCTCAAACTTCCGGTCGTCCATAGCGTGAGGTTTTGCCGCTTTCCGACGTTCGTTCGGAACAAATGTGAGAGCGTTTCACCGATGCCCGCGCTAGGGGGTCCGGGAAGCGCACGGGCGAGTTCGATGCGGGTCGAAACGCTGATGAAGATAGATGATTACAGGTCGATGCTGCGAGCGGTGGAGAAAGCGATCGAGATCTGCGACGAGTCACCCGGCGGCCTGGATGAAGCGCACCTCGAGATCTGCCGCGAACTTCGAATCACCCGGATGCGCCTTCGCCGACTGATCGCATTGAGCGATCCGACGAGCGGCTAAATTCATCGCCGGCGCGGGCGGAATGGGTCCGCTCGGCTGGGTTCGACGTAATCAGTTCGTTGTTACACGCGAAACGGGTTCTGACGTGGAGCTCTCGCTCGCCTCACGGGGCCAGCGAACTGATATAGGCGGCAATCGCGACGAAATCGTCGCCGTGGAGATTGGCCACGACCGGCATCATCAGCGGGGTGAGCGCGCCTTTGCGCGTGCCCTGCTGAATATCGTAGAGCTGTCGGACGAGGTAGCTCGGCGACCGGCCGGCAATGCCTGGCACTTCGGCGAGGCCTTTCAAATCCGGCCCGTGACACGTCGCGCAGGCCAGGGTTTTCCCCGGGACGGCTTTTCCATCGCTGACCGTTGCGCCGCCCGTGCGCACCAACGCTTCGCCGCGTTGAACGCTGCCGATCGGTACGTAGGCAATGAAACCCAAATGCGGATTGCGCAGGAGTTCGGTCTCATCGGGATTCTCCGGAACTTCGATGATGCGGCCGTTGAGCAATTCCGTGCGTTCCGTTTCCACCGGAATGAACATGTTGGTGGAGATTCGGGTCCGCGGCACGCGCTCTGTTTCCACCACGCGGATCCATGGACTCCACGACAGCGCGGCAAAATACTGCGCGGACTCCGCGATTTCCTGATCGGTCATCGCCTTGGCGAGTGCGATCATGAGCAGCGTGTTGCCCTTGCGCGGTTCGGCCGAGCCGCGCAAACCGTTTTTGAAGTCCTGCATCTGGCGGATGAAATAAGCGGCAGGAAGGCCCGCGACCGGCGCATTTTCGGGACGGCCTTTACCATTCGGCATGTGGCAAAAGGCGCAGCCGTACGCGCCGGTTCCGAGACTGGACGGGCCGTGCTTCATGACGGGCGTGAGCGGCGGGTGTTCAGCGGGAAACCAGTCGACGACCTCGTTGCCATTGCGGATTTCCACGAGGGAAAACGAGCCGTCCGATCCTTCGATGTGCCGCTTCCTCGTCTGTTCAGCGGCGTCTTCGTTTGGCCGCAACGCGTGGGACGGCGGGCCGGGCAGCGCGGCTTTTTCTCCCGGCGCGGGAGGGGTCGTGAAACCGTAAGCCCAGAGTGGTTCGTCGGCCTCGCTCGCTTGCAGCGAGGGTGCGGTGGACGCGACCAACAGGACGAAGCCGCTGGACGCGACCAGGAAGAGGCGGGGGAGTTTCATTCGAAGGGGGAGCGACTAGAGGCTTTGGGCGAAGATTGATTGGCGGGTCGGCGAACGGCGCTCAAGCGCTATTCGAAGCGTCTGATGGGCGAGATTTCGTCTGACAGTGTTCCCCGTCCAGGTTTTAATGCGCAGCGTTCCTGAGTCCTTCTTCCCCATGTACGATCCACTTCTCACCGCAACGGCGGCTCGCGCTTTAAAGTACCTCGACGCCTTGGCCACACGACCGGTTCGCCCTGATCCAATCGCGGTCGCCCAACTTTCACGCTGGGATATTCCCTTGCCGGAGGAACCGAGTTCGCCGGAAAACACGATTCGCGAGCTGGATGAGGTTGGTTCGCCCGCCACGATGGCACTGTCCGGACCGCGCTTCTTTGGCTTTGTGATTGGCGGAGCATTACCGGTGACCGTGGCGGCGCAATGGCTCGCGACCGCGTGGGATCAAAATACGGGACTCGCTCGCGTGACCCCGAGCACCGTGGAGATCGAGCGCATCGCGCTGAAGTGGCTGCTGGATGTTTTGCACTTACCCGCTGAGTGCGGTGGCGCATTTGTCACCGGCGCAACCATGGCGAATTTCACCGCCCTCGCCGCCGCGCGGCATGTGCTGTTGGGAAAAATGGGTTGGGACGTCGAGCGCGAAGGCCTGTTCGGCGCGCCTGCCATCACGGTGGTCGTGGGAGAAGAGGTGCATCCAACGGTTTCCAAGGCGCTCGGGATGCTGGGGCTCGGCCGCGAGCGGGTGCTGCGCGTTCCGGTGGACGATCAAGGCCGGATGAGGGCGGACGCGCTGCCGCGCATCTCGGGACCGACCATCGTGTGCTTGCAGGCCGGCAATGTTAATACCGGTGCGATCGATCCGATTCGCGAGGTGATCGCGTATGCCAAAAAGCATGACGCGTGGGTGCACGTGGATGGAGCGTTTGGATTGTGGGCCGCGGCAGCACCTGACCTGAGCGGACGCGTTGCCGGGATCGAGCAGGCGGACTCCTGGGCAACGGACGCGCACAAATGGCTCAATGTCCCGTACGACTCGGGACTCGCCTTCGTGCGCAACGGTCAGGCTCTGCAGGATACGATGTCGATCCACGCCGCTTATCTCCCCGGCAGCGTCACACGAGATTCGTCGAACTTTACGCCGGAGCTGTCGCGCCGGGCGCGGGGCGTTGAAGTCTGGGCGGCCCTCCGAACACTCGGCCGCGGTGGAGTGGCGGAAATGATCTCGCGAAACTCTCGTCAGGCGCGGCGCTTTGCGGAAGGATTACGCGCTGCCGGATGTGAGATCCTGAACGAGGTGGTGCTCAACCAAGTGCTGGTGAGTTTCGGCAGTCCGGCGCGCAACGAGCGGATCATTGCCGCGATCCAGCAGGACGGAACGTGCTGGTGCGGCGGAACCGTGTGGCAGGGGAAATCCGCGATGCGCATCAGCGTTTGCTGCTGGGCCACGACGGACCGTGACGTTGAACTCAGCCTGGATGCGATCACCCGGCTGGCCAAAGCCGATCAGAAGGACTGAAGTAAAAACCTGTTTCGTTCCCACGACGATTGGGCACCGTAGGCTCTTCGTGGTTACTTGGATTTCGGCAACCATCCGTTGAACCGCATCCAGGTCGCGCAGAGCTTGGGCCATTCCGCGATCGGACCGAGCTCAGGTGACATGCCATCGCCGTGAGGACCCTTCGCGTAGAGGTGCATCTCGATCGGCGCGCCGGCGCGCCGCATGGCCGAGTAGAAGAGGAGGCTGTTCTCCACCGGCACGGTTTTGTCCTCGGCCGAATGGACCAGAAAGGTCGGTGGCGTGTCCTTGGTCACTTGTTCGTCGACGGAGAGGTGATGCTTCGCTTCTTCAGTTGGGTGCGGACCGAGCAGCGGGTGCGCCCGATCCAGGCGAACGTCGCGCAGAGAAATCATCGAAAAAATCAGCACGAGGAAATTGGGTCGGGCGCTGATCGGGTCCAAGGCAGCCCCGGTGCGTCCCTCCGGCGCATCGTAGAGGGTGCCGGCACTCGCTGCGAGATGGCCGCCCGCTGAGCCGCCGAGAAAACCAAGATGATCCGGATCGATGCCGTATTCGGCCGCTCGTGACCGGACCAAACGCACGGCCCGAAGCGCGTCTTGCAGGGGAGCGGGGTGACCGTAGTCAGCGTGGCGGTACTTGAGCATAAAGACGGTGATCCCGAGCGAATTCAGCCACTCGGTCACGATTCCTCCGTTCACGCCCGACGACACGCGGGTGTAGCCGCCACCCGGCGCATAGATCACCGCGGTCCGATTCGCGGTTCTCGGTGGCGGGGCGTACACGACCAGCGTGGGATGATGGATGTGCGTGTAATGTCCCTTGCCGTCGTCGGTTTCCGGGCCGGCATCGGGGTGCACGCCGGGAAAACCCTCGGGCCAGAGATTGATCACAGTTTCGGCGGCGTTGGTCAGGGGTGCCGTGGCGAGACAGGCGAGGACTGCCAGCAGACGTGATAGGGGCAAGGGCATGAGGTAGGAGGAAGCTCTGTCGGATCGAACAAAGCGCAAGATCTCGCGCATCCGAGCGGCAACCGCGTCATCGCAAACTTGCGATTGCAGAGCGCGCCGTCACCGTGGGCACCGCCCCATGAGAACTCCTGCAACGGCTCTGTTTCTCCTCGTGACCTCGATCAGTTTTGCAGGAACCGGGCGCGCAGCCGGGCTCGAGGGAACCGGTACCGGGGCGAATCCGGATACGGTGGCGGTGGCCCCGCTCGTGTCCGATGCGCGAATGCGCGAGCTTGAGCACGAAGCTGGCCCGGCCGATGAGCAGCTCGAACTGGCTCTGGCCTATGACGAGCGTCGCGACCGGCGGGCAGTGGCTCTGTATGCCAAGCTGGCGGCTTCAGGCGTTGGTGCGGCGGAACTAAGGCTCGGCGCACTTTCTGAAACGGGCGAGTCGGTGCCCCAAAGTTACGACGATGCGCGGACCCATTATGAGCGGGCGATCGCGATGGGTGTGCAAGAAGCCAACCTCCGACTCGGGCTGCTTTATCTCGAAGGCTGGGGGGTGGCGCGTAATCCGGTGACGGCGGTCCATCATATCGAGCAGGCAGCCACAGCCGGGTATAGGCCGGCTCAACAAGTTTTATCCGACATGTATTTCGCGGGTGTGGGCGTTGGAGCGGATGCCACCCAAGCGTTGAAATGGGCGGAGCTGGCCGCCGCAAACCAAACGCCCGATGCGCAGCTCCGGGTCGGCACCATTCACCTGAAAGCGGTGAAACTTCCTCAGGACGTCCGCGTCGCCCGTGAATGGTTTCAGCTCTCGGCGGAGCAAGATTACAGCCGGGGAATGCTGGCGATGGCGGCGACGTTTTTCCGTCCCGGCACCGATCCGGAAAGCGCCAAGGTGGGGCTGCGATGGCTGGATCTCGCGGCCGATGCGGGAAATAGTGCGGCGGCTTTTCATCGGGCGGGCTTTCATTTGATGGCGTTGAGTCCCGTTCCTTCGGCCGAGGCGGTGACACGGGCTCGCCAGCTGCTTCAACAATCCGCGGCTGCGGGCGAGCCGGCGGCCCGGGAGGTGTTGGAGCTGGAGAAAGAAGGTCGCGGCCTGGCGGACGCTTTTCGTTTTGTTGTTTCTGTGCCGTACGATGATCGTTATGTGCAACACCTGGCGGGGAGACCGGACCAAGCCAATGCGCAGGACCACCCGCCGCGTCCGCTGAAGATTGCCCGGCCGATTTACCCAGCGGCCTTGCGGTTAACGAAGGTCGAAGGCGACACCTTGGTGGAATTTGTGGTGGATACAACCGGGCGGGTTCGCGACGCAAAAATCGTGAGCAGCTCACATCCGGGATTTTCTGACCTTAGTGTGGCCGCCGTGAGTACGTGGCGATTCTTGCCGGGGACGAAAGCCGGCCGCGCCGTGAACACTCGGATGCGGATTCCGGTGCAGTTTAGAATGTCGGACGTCGTCGCGCCTAATCGCGCCGCCGCGGGCCAGCAATAAAGGTGTTCGGTTTCTGCCGGGGACGGACCTTTTTGCTGCCAGCGCAGCAGGATGGATTTGCATCACGGTTATTCACGAACGGGCACGAGGTGAGAATCTCGGTGTTGCAGCTTGTCGGGTAAAATTTTGGCGCAGCATCGGGGAAACGCGGTACCGATGCCAAAAAAACGGGTCTAGCAGCTGCGCCCATGCCGAACGGTCCTTCTGATGACACCACCGCCGTGTCGAATGCCGCGGGGTTTCCCGCTCCCCATCCCGCCGGTTTAGACTCCTCGCGCTGGCGGCCGGGCATGCTGGAAGCGTTTTTCGAGCAGGCGCCGTTTTATGCGGGGGTGCTCTCACCCGACGGCGTGGTGACGGATGCAGGAAGGACCGCGCTGGAGGCCTGTGGCTACACGCGCGAGCAGGTGGTCGGCAGAAATTTCTGGGAGACGCCGTGGTGGCGCGGTTCGAAGGACGTGCAGGCCCAGCTTCGGTCAGCGATCACGAGTTGCCAGAGCGGCCGGCGATTTGAGGCCGTCCTGCCCTATTGTACGGCCGACACCGCCGATCATTGGGTGGAGTTTTCCCTCAGCCCCGTACTCGAACGAGGTCAACTCGTGTTCATCATCGCACTGGGCACCGACATCACCATGCGCGTCAAAGCGGAAGCGGAGCTTGCTCCGGTCCGCAAGCGGCTCGATTCAGCTCTGCTCGCCGCGGAGATCGGTACGTACGAATGGGACGTCGTGGCGAATCAACTTCATTGCGACGCGAATCTCGAAAGCCTGTTCGGGCTGAATCTCAATGGCTCGAAAGTCGCGCCGCTCGAAACATTTGTTGGCGCGATTCATCCCGACGATCGTGAACGCACGGTCCGGGGCGTCCGCCGTTCGGTCGAATCCGGCGAAAACTTCGAAGAAGATTATCGGGTGGTCCTGCCGAACGGGAAGGAACGCTGGATCAACAGTCGCGGCCGGATGATCAAGGACGAGGCCGGCCGCGTGGTGAATTTCTTCGGCATGGTGATGGACATCACGCGGCGGAAGATTGCTGAAGCCGAACGCGAGGCGTTCGCCCGCCGCTTGCGGCGGCTGACCGCGATTCATGAGACCGTGCTTTCGGCTACGAACGACTTTGCCTACGTGTTCGATCTCGAGGGCAGATTTCTCTACGCCAACCGACCGCTGCTCGCGTTGTATGGCAGGCCGTTGGAGGACGTCGTGGGCAAGACGTTCAGCCAGCTGGGTTATCCAGCGTGGCACGCCGAGATGCACCTGCGGGAAATCGCGCAGGTGATCTCCACGCGTCAGCCCATTCAGGGCGAAGTGCCGTTCCGGGGCGAAAGCGGGATCTCGGGAATCTACAACTACATCTTTACCCCGGTATTTGGCGCCGACGGCCGCGTGGACGCAGTGGCGGGCACAACGCGCGACGTCACGGAGCACAAGCGAATCGAGGCGCAGGATCGATTGCGGGTGGCGTTGGACGACGCGCTGCGGCCACTCAACGATCCAAACGAGATTACGGCCGCGGCGGCCCGGCTGCTGGTTGAATACCTCGGCGTGAATCGCTGCGCGTACGCCGATGTGGATGCGGACGAAAATACCTTTAACCTCACGGGCGATTTCAACCGCGGTGTACCCAGCATCGTGGGACGCTATTTGTTCAGTCAATTTGGTGAGGAGTGTCTTCGACTGATGCGTGCGGGCGAATCGTACGTGGTCACCGATTCGGAAACGGATCCGCGGACGGAAGCGGTTCGAAGTTCATACCAAGCCACGCAGATCCGCTCGGTGGTGTGCGTTCCGCTGAAGAAATCCGGGCGGTTCGTGGCGGCCATGGCCGTGCATCAGACGACCGTCCGAGTTTGGCTGCCGAGTGATGTTGAAGCCGTGCAGGTGGTGGCAAGCCGGTCGTGGGAATCAATTGAACGGTCCCGGATTGTGCGGGTGCTGGCGGAAAGCGAACAGCGCCTACGGCTGGCGCTCGCGACCGGCCGCCTCGGAGTCGGGGAAGTATCGTTTCCCGCGTCCACGCTTACGAGCTCTGAGCAATGTCGAATGATCTACGGCCGTGCACCGACGGCGACGTTCACGTATGATGATCTGAAGGCGGCGGTGCATCCGGACGACCGCCCGCGGGTGGAGGCGGATTTCGAGCGCTCGATCGCCCGCGGGTGTGAATTCGATTTGGAACATCGAGCGATCTGGCCGGACGGCAGCGTCCACTGGATCCTGATGCGAGGTCAGACCACGCTGGGTGGCGACGGTGCGCCGCAGAGGATGGTGGGCGTGAGTCTCGACATCACGGCGCGAAAGGAAGCCGAGCACGAGCAGGTGAGATTGCGGGAAAATGCCGTGCGCTCGTCGCGGGCCAAGGATGAGTTCCTGGCCGCTCTTTCGCATGAGCTCCGGACGCCGCTCAATCCGGTTTTGTTGCTGGCGAGCGAGGCCGCGCTGGATGGGGCGCTTGCTCCTGAAACCCGCACGGCCTTTGAAACCATTCGCAAGAATGTCGAGCTGGAGGCGCGACTGATCGATGATCTCCTTGATCTCACGGCAATCACGCGGGGAAAAGTATCGGTTCGCAAAGAGCCGCGCGATCTCCACGCGGTATTGTTGGCCGCCGTGGCGACGGTCGAGCCGGAAACGGAGCAAAAGCATATCTCACTCGACGTTAAATTGGGCGCGCGAAATGCCGTCGTATTGGTCGACGAGGTACGGCTGTTGCAGGTGGTGACGAATCTATTGAAGAACGCGGCGAAGTTTACGCCGCATGGCGGTTCCGTGGTGCTCGCGACGAGCAACGAAGTCAGCGGATGTTTGACCGTGCGGGTGAGTGACACCGGGATTGGGATGCGGCCAGAGGAATTGTCCCGCATCTTCGAGGCGTTTGAGCAAGGCGATCACGGAGCGAAAGTGGGTTCGCATCGTTTCGGTGGACTGGGCCTGGGTCTCACGATCGCCCGACGCCTGATTGAGTTGCATGACGGCAAACTCGAGGCGGCGAGTGAAGGGCCCACGCGCGGCGCAACCTTCACGCTGACGCTGCCGTTGTACGTGGCGGTGAATTCGCCGGCGATCAACGGCGCGAGTGCGGGCAAATCTCCCGCCGCGTCCGACGGGCCGCGTGATGGCGTCAGGATTCTTCTGGTGGAAGATCACGAGCCCACGCGTCATGCGGTCGAAGGATTGCTCCGACGGCGGAAGTACGTCGTGACCACTGCAGGCTCGGTCAGCGAAGCTCTGCAGCGCGCGAGCACGGCGGCGTTCGATCTGGTGATTTCTGACGTCGGCCTGCCGGACGGCGACGGTTCTTCGCTGATGGCAGAACTGCGCAGCCGTTTCGGTCTGCGCGGCATCGCGCTCACCGGCTACGGCATGGACGATGATATCGAGCGGTCGCGGGCGGCCGGCTTCGTCGCGCACCTGACGAAGCCGATCCGGGTCGAAGCGCTCGACGCTGCGTTGCGGGATTTGCTCAAGGATCGTTGAGCGCGGGGTGGTGGCATTGAAGTGCGACTAACGAGTTGCCGCGGCACGTGGGCGAATCAGGGAATATAAGTTCCCAGTAGCCGACGTCGATCCATCGGTCGAATTTCCGGCCGACCTGCTCGAAGTGCGCGACTTTCTTGAAGCCCATCTTTTCATGCAGCCGCTGGCTTCCGGCGTTGGGGAGGGCGATGCCTCCAATCACACTGTGCAAGCCTCGTTGCCGTAATTGGCGGAGCAATTCAGCGTACAATAACTGGCCCGAGCCGCGGCGCGTGCAATCCGCGCGGAGGTAGACCGTACTTTCGGCGGAGTAGCGATACGCACACCGGCTCTTCCACTTGCTGGCGTACGCATAACCGGTGACCTCGCCGTGTTCTTCGAACACCAGCCAGGGAAGTGACGGAATCGTTTCCCGGATGCGACTGGCCATCTCGGCGTCGGCGACGGCGTCCTCTTCAAACGTGATGATCGTTTTTAGAACGTAGTGATTGTAGATGGCAGCGATGGCCGCCGCGTCATCTTCTGTGGCTGGACGGATCATGGGTGGAGCGGTGAATCGCGGAGC
>JBDSSD010000109.1:0-55666 GCA_039928945.1 Opitutus sp.
GCGGTGTGCAACGCGTAACCCTGTTCGATCCGAGTGAGTTTGCCTGTCAGATTGGTGCTGAAGTCCGCGATTGGGAAGCTGCGCAGCACATGGATCCCAAGGAAGCGCGTCGCAACGATCGTTATACTCACTTCGGTTTTGTGGCGGCGAAGCAAGCGGTGCAGGATTCAGGACTGGACTTCAATCGCGAGGACGGGGATCGCGTCGGGGTGATGATTGGTTCCGGGATCGGTGGAATGTACACCTATGAGTCGCAGCTTAAGGTGCTCGCGGAGCGTGGACCGCGCAAAGTTTCGCCATTCACGATTCCATCACTGATCGGCAACATGTGTTCGGGGCTGCTGGCGATCGAGATCGGCGCACGCGGTCCGAACTTTGGCTTGGTCTCGGCGTGTGCGACCGGAACTCACGCTATTGGCGA
Organism: Opitutus sp.; assembly: GCA_039928945.1. Taxonomy (GTDB): domain Bacteria; phylum Verrucomicrobiota; class Verrucomicrobiia; order Opitutales; family Opitutaceae; genus Opitutus. The sequence goes on from JBDSSD010000109.1 coordinate 422, forward strand.
AGCCGCTCACACAATTCGACGTGGAGACGCAGACGTGATGGTCGCCGGTGGCAGCGAGGCGGCGATCACACCCTTCGCCTATGCGAGCTTTTGCTCCATGAAAGCGATGAGCACGCGGAACGATTCGCCGCAAACCGCCAGCCGGCCGTTCGACCGCGGTCGCGACGGCTTCATCATGGGTGAGGGTTCTGGTATCCTCGTTTTGGAGTCGCTGGAGCACGCTCAGGCGCGAGGGGCACGGATTTATTGTGAACTCGCGGGGTATGCGGCGACCTGCGACGCGTTTCACATCACTCAGCCGGATCCGGAAGGGAAAGGGCTCTCAATGGCAATGAAACGAGCGCTCACGAGCGCGCGTCTGGCGCCGACGGATGTCGACTACATCAACGCGCATGGGACGAGCACGCCGTACAACGACAAGTTCGAAACGCTCGCGATCAAGAAAGTGTTCGGTGATCATGCGCGAAAAGTTGCGATCAGTTCAACCAAGTCGATGACCGGGCATTTGCTGGGGGCCGCCGGCGGAATCGAATCCATCATTTCGGTCAAAACGATCGAGAGCGGAATGATCGCGCCAACGATCAATCTGCATGACCCGGATCCAGAGTGTGATTTGGATTATGTCCCGAACGAGGCGCGAGCGACCAAGGTTCGGAGTGTGCTGAGCAACAATCTGGGATTCGGCGGACAAAACGCTGCGATCGTGTTTCGCGCGCTCTAGGTTCAATTCGGCGCAACGAGGCTTCGCCAGAGCGCGCGTAGCGGGTCGACATCCAAAGCCGGTTGGCCAGCGAGCCGCCGGGAAGTCGCGAGCCAGGATCTCAAAGCGTGCGCGCCAGAGGTCTTTTGATCGAATGGCGCCTGACTGCGCATAAATTCTGCGTCGAGTGCGTCTGCGCATGCGAGGTACTGAGCATGATTTAAAAGTCCGAAATCAAGGACGTCGCGAAGGCCGGAAAATAATTCGGTGTAGAAGAATCCGGGGTGAAAAAAACCGAGGACGAGTGGGAAAATGCGTTTCGACGCCGCGGGCACCGTGAAGAGCAGGGCCGAAACGGGACCTGCATCGGAGCTGACCACGTCACCGGTACGAGCGGCGCGGACTTCGGCGGTCGACGCCGTGGCAAAACCATGAGTTCCGTCAAAGTCGAAGCCTGAGGCCGAGTTTGCTCCACGAGCCGGGGCTTCGCCGCTCACTCCGAAGACAACTTCAGCGGTCTCGTCATTGTGGCTATTGTCGTACTCGAGATAGCCGCAGACCACTGGCGCGTACCAAAATCGTTCGTCCTGCACTGCGTTCGAAATCTCAAACGGACTGCAGAGTTTTAACACGAGTGGTCCAATCATCCATTTGTCTCCAGCAGCGGCGAGGAATCGACCGAAACGCCCTTTGGAGAGCGGTTCAGGTCGTCCCGGCGCGGGCGAATAAAAGGGCAGCAGACTCCACGGAGCAGTGATGCTGGCGCGGCAGCCGACGAAAACCTCTTGCGGACCGGAGGAGACATCGCCGAAAACGAAGCCTTGTTCCGTGGCAGAGCCTCCGAGCGTGAAGCTGGCTTGGGCGCCAAGCGGCGAATGAGGCAGAGGTGGAATCACCGGGGTGAGGGAGTGAGGTGGGACGTCCTATCCGGTTCCTTCTTTCGGTCGCGCAATCTGGGCACAAAAAAGCCCGCGTGATAGCGCGGGCTTAGCATGAGAGCTCGTAGCTTAGGCCTTCTGAACGAGGCCAGCCTTGATCGCCTTGACGGAGACCAACATGCGCTTCGTGCCACCGTTCGGCAGCTTGACGCGGATGCGCTGAAGATTTGGTCGGAACTTACGCTTCGTGATGCTCGTCACGTGCGTGCCGATGCCGCCGCTCTTCTTTGACTGACCCTTGCGGTTGATGATCGATCCTTTGACGGGACGGCGACCGGTGATTGCACAGATTCTGGCCATGGTGGTTTCGAGTTGGTTAAAGGGTCGGATTAAAGGATCAGCCGAACCCGAAGCAAGGGCATTTTTCCGACTTATGCCGGGACTACTTTGATCAATGATTCGGCGGCAAAGTGGATCTCATCGCATGCAGCACCTGAAACTTTTGCCCCAGATGCGCGGGGTGCAAGAGCTGGAGCAATGCAGCTTTCCGCTGGCTGTAGCGCGCCGCTTCGGCGGCGGTCAGCGCGGCGATGAACGGTCCTGCATGGCGAACGAAGAACGATTCTTGCGACTCCACTTTGGAAGACACGAAACTGTGGCGGGTCAAAGCGGCCTTCATCCAGTCCCAACAGATGTGACAGGTGAGATCCTGATTACCGGGCCGGGCTAACAAGTCGTTTGACTGAGTATGACGGAAATAGGACCTCGCTGTACCTGCCGGGCACGCATGCTCGATTTCGTCCCACGACTTGCCGTAATCACAAGCCACGAACAATCCCGTCCATGGCTGTGCAGCAATGCGCTCAGCGAGAATGGCTGCCGCGTGCGGCGCATCGATCGTGTAGCCCTCAGAAGAGGGACACGGAAGGTAGTCCGGAGCGATTGTGGGTAACTCGACCTCACTCAGGGTGTCGCCCTGCAATCGCACGCCGATCTCACGCCAGTTGTCATTTCTCCCGACGAACCGCCGAAACGGTTGCGCGTCGAACAACTCGTTGGAAAACACCACGCAGCGACCGGAAATTTCCAACGGTTCGCCGATTCGGCAGGTACGCGCTGAGCGAAACGGGTGGGTGACGCCCTTCAAAACCCCCTCATTCGTTTCCGCTCCGGCTTCAACAAACGTGTACTCGGCTGGATCGGCGTCGCCCAACAGGGTGGCACAGGCAGCGACGACAAGTTCACCGAGTAACGTTCCGCTGGTCGTGGCGGTATAAAAGTCAGTATTTCCGCCATACCCGATCCGTTGGCGCTCTTTCCGATAATAGCCAACGTTCGGATCGTACAATGCCAACGCCATGAATCGCTCGAACGAGAGCGTCTGATTCGAATCGCTTGCCGCGAGGAAGACGGCCCGGAACTCGTCGGAGATGGGGGAGGATTCGGGCATGCGTTTTCTTTCCTTCGAGCTCGGCACCGCGTCGCTGGAGGCGGCCGTGAGTCTCGACGAACCCATTTACAAACCGAACCGGATGCACACTGTCCACGAGATGTTCAAACGGATTCTAATCCTCGCAACGGGAGGGGTGCTCGGCTTCGTCATGACCGTGGGCGCTGCGCGGGTATCCCATGCCTGGGGCCTGTTTCCGAACCGGGACCTGAATCGTACGTCTGACTACCTTCGTGAGGTGCTGCAGATGGTGAATCAGAACTACGTGGACTCGAGCAGTGCGACGTACGACAAGCTCGCCAAAACGGCTCTCCACGGAATGGTCGAATCGCTCGATCCTCACTCCGAATTTCTCGAGCCTAAGGATTACACCGAGCTGGAGGAACAGCTGAGCGGCGACTTCAGCGGTATTGGAATCCAGGTTGAGCTCCGAAAAGGTCACGTGCTCGTGATTGCGCCGATCGCCAACTCACCGAGCGAGCGCGCCGGGATCCTGCGCGGGGACGAAATATTGGGCGTTGATGGCAAAGCCGTGGATAAAAGCGATTCGATGGACGGGGTCATTGAGCGCCTGAGAGGCAAACCCCACACCAAGGTTACGGTTGAGCTTCTCCGTCCCAGCACGAACAAACAGTTCAAGCTGACGCTGCAGCGTGAGCTCATTAAATTGGAAAGTGTCCGCTCTGTCCGCGTCCTGTCAGATCGAACTGGGTACATCCTGCTGAGCGAGTTTTCGGATCACACGGGCGCAGAGTTCAATCGTGCTCTCGAACAGCTGGTCGCGCAGGGCATCGACAGCTTGATTCTGGATCTGCGAAACAATCCCGGAGGGTTGCTCGAAGCGGCGGTCGAAGTGGCTGAGCCGTTCTTCAAGAAAGGCGAATTGATCGTCTACACCCGCGGACGCAAAGCATCTGACTCTGAAGATCTCCGCGCCGAGTCAGACGGAGAGCCGCTTTCGCTGCCCTTGGCCGTTCTGATCAACGCGGGCACGGCGAGTGCCGCTGAGGTCGTCACGGGCGCGCTCAAAGACACCAAGCGCGCTGTGGTCATCGGGGAGCGTTCGTTCGGCAAGGGGTCCGTCCAGTCGATCTTCGAGCTGAAAAATGGTGAAGGTCTTCGCCTCACCACGGCCCGTTACTTTACCCCCGGCGGAGTGAGCATCCACGAGAAAGGCATCACGCCGCATGTGGAGGTGGTCATGACGGCGGATGAGGACAGCAAGCTGCGGGTCCAACAAACGCGACCGGATGTGATCGATCCCGCAGAGTTCAACGAGCGTTTTGGCTTCATGCCGATCGAGGATCGCCAGCTCCAGGCCGCACTCGACGTTTTGCGGGGAGTTAAGTTGCTCGAGCGTCGCGAAGAAGCCGTGGCCGTCCATTGAGCGCCGGCATGATTTTGGCGTTGGAGAGCTCCTGCGATGAGACGGCGATCGCGTTGTTCGATCCTGCGCGAGGCCTCACGGGCGAATGGATCCACAGCCAGATTGCGTTGCAGCAGCAATACGGCGGCGTCGTGCCTGATCTGGCCACCCGCGAGCACCTCCGCAATTTCGGTCCACTCCTGGCAAAGGCGAAGGCGTCACCTGAGTTTTCCGAGGTCACCGAGATCGCGGTGACACAAGGCCCCGGTCTGGCGGCGTGCCTGGCGATCGGGGTAGCGGCGGCAAAGTCGCTTTCTCTCGCCTTGGCTCGGCCGGTGGTCGGGGTGAATCACCTTCGAGGCCATGCGTGGTCGCCTTTCATTGCCGTGCATGCGGCGGATCCCGGAGGATTCAGTGAACGGCTGGCCGGCGCGCTGCCACATCTTGGGCTGATCGTTTCGGGCGGGAACACGATTCTGTTCACGGTTGGCGCTGACCATGAAATTGCGGTCCTATCGTCGACGCGGGATGATGCCGCCGGCGAGGCGCTCGACAAAGGGGCAAAACTTTTGGGGCTCGGTTATCCCGGCGGGCCGCTCGTGGAAAAGCTCGCGCGCGAAGGACGAGACACGGCGTATGAGTTTCCCCGGGGAATTGGGCGCAAAGATGAACTTGATTTTAGTTTCTCCGGGGTGAAGACCAGCCTGCGCTATCAGATTGAAAAGATGACGCCCATGGAGGTTCAGGAACGTCGCGCGGATCTGTGCGCGAGCTATCAGGGCGCGGTGTTGGACGCGTTACACCGCAAAACCAAAGCCGCTTTGCGCTTGGGCAACGGGACGTATCGGAGCCTGGGATTGTCGGGCGGGGTCGCGAACAACCGCTCACTTCGCGAGCGACTTGAGCGCGCGGCTCAGGCGGAGGGAATTCCTTTCCTCGCCGCGCAATCTCATCACACGGGAGACAATGCCGGCATGATTGCGTTTGCCGCGTGGATCGACGCTGCCGGTTGCGATCGCGCGTCCGGTCTTGACCTGCGAGTCGCGCCTAACGCGCCGCTGGCCGAAGTGCACTGAGCGCGAGCTATTTGTAGTCCCGCCGAAGATTGCTGGGGAGAATTCCCAGCTCCTCGCGGTACTTCGCCACAGTGCGGCGGGCGAGGGTCAGACCTTTCTCGCCCAACTTCGCCACGAGTTCCTGGTCACTCAGCGGCGCCGCCTTGTCCTCAATCGAGACGAGATCGGCCAGCATTTCTTTGACGCTGGTGTTGGAAACGGACGCTCCGCTATCCGCCTGATATCCCGTCGTGAAGAAGTATTTGAAATCAAATACGCCATGAGGCGTTTTCATGTACTTGTTGGCGATGGCACGACTGACCGTTGTCTCGTGAACGCCCACGATATCGGCGATCTGCGTCATGGTCAGAGGTCGCAGCTGCGAAACGCCCAACTCGAAGAAGGCGGTCTGTGCCTTGATGATTTCCCGAGTGATTCGCTCAATCGTTCGTTGCCGCTGCTCGATGGAATCGATGAGGAACTTGCCGGAGCGCATGCGCTCACGGAGGTAGTCACGTTCCTCCTTGGACAGCGTTCCCTTGGCAATCAGCTCGCGATAGGTGCTCGAAAGGCGAAGACGAGGGATGTAGTCGCTGTTCAGGTGAATCTTCCATTCGTCCCCGTCTTTTTCGACGACGACGTCCGGCACCACGATCCGGTTATTATCCTCGGCAAACCGGCGTCCGGGCGCGGGGTCGAGTTTGCCAATCTCCTCGATCGCAGCCTGCACATCGTCAGCCGCCGCACCGAGTTTACGCGACAGCTCCGGAATCCGGCGGCGCGACAGCAACTCGAAATGATCTTTCAACATCCGAGCCGCGAGGGTGTCTCCGCGAGCTTTGGCGAGAAGTTGCGCGAGCAGACATTCCGCCAGCGTTTGGCTGCCAATGCCGGGCGGATCGAAGGATTGCAGCAGCTTAAGCGCCTCCAAAACGGTGTCGTAAGGCAGGCTGGTTTGGAGCGCGACGTCGGACGGCGTTTGAGCGAGGTAGCCGCGATCGTCGAGGTTGCCGATCAACTGCTTGAGCGCTTCCAAAACCGGAGGCGCCAGGTCGTCGAGGACGACTTGCTGCATCAAATGCTCCTGCAGTGACGTTTCGCTGACGAGTGAATCGAAAAAATGCTGACGCTTTTCGGCGTCTTCGGCGGTGTAGGACTGAGCTCCCCCAGCGTTTGCCATGTGGTCACGCCAGTCTTCATCGAGTTTGCCTAGGATCTCGAACTGCTTGGTGAAATCCATCTCTTCACGTGCCGTAGAATCCTCCGGCGCAGAAGCGTTGCCGTCATCGGATTCGCTGTTGGACGTTTCGCCTTCGACTCCCTCCGTTTCAGTGGGCTTGTCGACGCTTTCTCCGTCCATCGGGAGCTCCTCGAGCGTCGGATTCGCCTGCAATTCCTCCTGAATGACGGAGCGCAGGTCGAGGGCGGCCACCTGAAGAATTTTCAGTGACTGCCGGAGCTGCGGCGCGAGAACGAGGGATTGAGTCTGACGCTGGCGAAGATCGTGGCTGAAAGAGGGCCCGCTCATGGATTCGGTTCGTAGGATCTGACGTTATCCTCTCAGGGGCGGGGAGGCGTAGATGGTTTGAGGCGCAGCAGGAACATTCGTGGGGGTTGGAGCTCCGAACACCTCTTTGAGGTAAACGCCCAACTTCTCATTCGTTGGACCATAGCGATCGCTATAGAGATATAGTTCGAGATCGGTCAGTATTTCGGAAGCGTTTTGGTATCGTTTGTCGCGATCTCGCAAGAGGCAGCGTTGCAGAATGGCTTCGAGCTTCGGATCGATGTCGGTGCGCAGCGTGGAGAAACGTGGGATCGGAAGCGTGAGGATGTTGCGCCGCGTTTGGGCACGGTCGGCCGCGCGAAAGATGTTTCGCCCGAGCAGCAGCTCGGTGAGCACGATACCGAGGGGGAACAGATCGGCGCGCGCGTCCGTCACCGCATAACTGGCTTGCTCAGGGGAGAGGTATTCGTCTTTGCCCGCGATAACCTTGCCTTCCTCGTTGTACATCAGGTCGAGCGCCTTCGCGATGCCGAAGTCGGTCAACTTCACGTCCCCCTCAAACGCCATCAGGATATTCTTCGGGCCGATATCGCGATGAACGATGTTCAGGTGCCGACCTTCCCGGTCGAGCTTCTGATGGGCGTACGCGAGACCACGGGCGATGCGTGATACGATGAAGGCGGCAAGATCGGCCGGCACCGGGCGTCCCAAAGCTCGATGTTTATCGATGAACTGCTCGAGATTTACCCCCCGAACAAACTCCATCACCATGAAGTACTGGCCACCCACCTGGCCCAGGTGATAAGTCTGAACGATGTTGGTGTGGATCAAATCGGCCACGAGCCGGGCTTCACCAATGAAATTGCGCTGGAACTCCTCGATGGCGGAGAACTCTTCACGGATCAATTTTACGGCAACGACCTTTCGAAAACGTCCAGCGCCCAATTGCTCTGCTTCGTAGACCACGCCCATGCCGCCATCTGCGATCTTACGAACCATTTCGTAGTGGATCTCATTAAAAACGTGTTTGATGGCCGGCACGATGGGCTGGAGAAAACAGGCCGGCCCGGAGGCTGGCAAGTTCTCAATCTGAAATCGGCCCGATAATTGCTACAAGAGTTCGGTCGAGTAATTGACAGAGCCGTCCTGCAATTTACGTTGAGAGTATGATTACACTCTCCAGCCGCGCCGCAGACCGCGTTCGTGCGATGCAAGCCGAGCAGAATTCGCCAGAGAAAAAGCTCAGAGTTTTCGTGGAATCCGGCGGGTGCTCAGGTTTTCAGTACGGCATGTCGTTCGACGAGCCGAAGCCAGACGATTCGCAGCTGGAGAGCGAAGGAGTCGCGATGTTGCTCGATCAGGCGAGTCTCGCTTATTTGAGCGGCTCGGTGATCGATTTCGACGACGGTCTTCACGGCAAGGGATTCGAAATCAAGAACCCAAACGCCACCAGCACCTGCGGTTGCGGTAAATCCTTCAGCTGAATCAGAGACGCCGGGATTCCGCACTGCGGAGGCGCGTCCGAAGGCGTCTGACATTTACCGTATCGCGCGATGGAGCGCGACAATGCCTGCCGTCATTCCGGTAGAAGTAACTGTCGAAAATCCAGCGGCTGCTATTTCCCGGGACAAGGCATCGCGACCGGGAAACTGTTCGATCGTGTCATTGAGATACTCGTACGCACTTCGGTCTCCGGTTACCACTCCGGCGAAGGCGGGCAGAATGCGTCGAAGATAAAAGAGGTACAGGGGACGAAACCATCGCGCTGGCTGGGAAAATTCCAGGACGAAGAGTGTACCGCCTGGGGTGAGGACCCGCCGCATCTCCGTCAACGAGCGACGTCTATCGGACATGTTTCGCAGGCCAAACGAGATGGTGACCGCTTCAAAACTCTGGTCCGAGAGGGGGAGAGCCAGTCCGTCTCCGGGACGGAACTCAATTTTCCGGACCTCACGATGGCTATCGTGGGCCTGCTTGCGAATCGCCTCATCGAGCATGGGCTGGCAAAAATCCATGCCGATGATGGAAGTCGCGGTTCTCACCCGTTTGCTGAGCGCGAAAGCCACGTCGCCGCTGCCTGTGGCAAGATCGAGGATACGCTGAGGGCGGGTTTCTGCGACCGCGCGCACCAGCCGGTGCCGCCACCATACGTCAATCCCGCCACTCAGAAGTCGATTCGCGACATCGTACCGCGACGCGATCCGCCCGAACATTGAATTTACTGCAACAGGATCTGGCATCGGATGGTTGCAAAATGGCGCATAAGGGATCTCCCTAATCAACCGGAAATGTCAGCATATCAGTTGACGCAATTCGGGAAGTGAAAATCATTTAGGCTCGTTAACCTAGATAAAATTATAAAGGAAAAATACTTATGTCCACCAATCTGACCAAACGCGAGATTGTCTTGGAAATCTATAAGAAGACGGGATTTCCGCAGAAACAAGTCGTGGAGTCTGTACAGCTGACGCTGGACATCATCCAGAAGGCTTTGGCGGAGGGGCGAAATGTTGAGTTGCGCAATTTCGGAGTGTTGGAAGTGCAAGTGCGGAAAGCTCGGGTTGGCCGCAATCCCAACAAGCCAGAAGCTGAAGTTGTGATTCCGCAACGCGCTGTGGTGAAATTCAAGTCCGGGAAGATTCTTAAGCAGCAGCTGAAGAAGATCGACCTGACGAAGCTCTAAGACCCCAGCCAGCCAGCTGCGGCGTCCTCTCCGCAGTTTGGTAATTTAGGATCGCGCTGTCAGTCTCACGTTCCCCATTTTGGGACTGATGGCTACGTTTCAGTCTCTCCCCGGCTTCCGCGAATTCTATCCCGATGCGATGGCGCGCCGGAGCCATATTTTCCGGTTGTGGCGTCAAACGGCCGTCAACTTCGGGTTTTCGGAGTACGATGCACCGGTTTTGGAACCGCTGGACTTGTACCGGGCGAAATCGGGCGCCGAAATCGAAGCTCAGCTCTTTAGCTTTACCGATAAAGGGGGGCGTGAGGTTGCGCTTCGACCTGAGATGACGCCCACCGTGTGCCGAATGGTCGGCGCAAAGGCGAATGCATTAAAGCGGCCGATCAAATGGTTTAGCATCGCCGAGTACTATCGCTACGAGCGCGCTCAAAAGGGACGCGAGCGCGCATTTTTTCAGTTCAACGCGGACCTTTTTGCGGAGCCCGGTCCGGAAGCGGAAATCGAGCTGCTCAGCCTTTTGATCCAGTGTTTGCGTGCGTTCGGTCTGACCCACGAAGATTTTTTTGTCCGGTTAAGTGACCGGAACCTGTGGTTCTTCTATTTGGAAGCGCTCGGCTTGGATGAACCCCGGATCCGGTCGATCTTAACCGCGGTCGATAAGTACGAGAAGGCGGGAGATGATGCCTTCGCTGCCTACTCGACGGAGTTTGGACCGATCGGCGAGGAACTGAAAGCGAAGATCCTGGCGTTCCTGAAAATTGAAACGCTCGCCGTTTTAGAAAACACGTTGGGTGGCATAGCAGGAGAAAAGCTGTCGGCCCGGTTGGCCGATTGGCGCAAAGTTCTTGGCGGCCTCGATGCCATGGGGCTTTCGCAGTACGTCCAAGTCGATTTAGGTGTCGTCCGCGGCCTCGCTTATTACACGGGATTCGTTTTCGAGGCGTTCGACCGAAAAGGTGAACTTCGGGCTATCGCTGGTGGGGGACGCTACAATGATCTCGTGGCGAAACTAGGCGGCCCTGAGTTGCCGGCGGTGGGGTTTGCGATTGGAGACGTGACCTTGGCGCTTTTGCTCGAAGCGCGCGGCTTGATGCCCACGTTTGTTCAGTCGGTGGATGTCTATTGTGTCGTCGGGGGAGACGTGGAGCGGCGGGCCGCTTTCAATGACATCAATGCGCTCCGCGCAGCGGGATTTAAAGTGGAGTATCCATTGCCTAACGTCGCTTTTGGAAAGCAATTCAAGCTCGCGGCGGATGCAGGCGCGAAGCTGACACTGATCTACGGCGCCGATGAACTCGCCAAAGGCGTACTCAAGGTGCGCGATATGGCGACTCGTTCAGAATTTGAGGTGCCGCTGGCACAGGTGGTGGCGACCGTGAGGGATTTCTTTTCGCGGGAATAATCGATCCCGGTGCTAAACCGAGTGGAGCGCCGGTATTGGGGGAAAATGACGATCCTGCTGGTAGTCGTGTATGGGGCGGCGTCGCTCACGGCGTGGATTGTCTCAAATCGAATCATCTTCCTGCCCGACTACGCGTCACGAGCCGAGGCGCCCGGAACATTTTATCTGAAGATGTCAGACGGGACCAAAGTCGGGGCCGTGCATCTACGAAATACGCAGGCGCGTTTCACCCTTTGGTATTTTCATGGCAACGCGGAATCCCTCGACGACGTCATGCCACGGCTGATCGAACTGAGGGATTTGGGCTTTTCGGTGTTTGCTCTCGAATATCCTGGATATGCGACGAGCGAAGGCTCACCGAGCGAGAGTTCGCTGAACGCGTCGACCGCAGAGGGATTTGATTATTTGCGAGAGCATGGCGTCGCATCCGAACTCCTCGTTTTGTTTGGTCGTTCACTCGGTAGCGGCCCGGCCGTGGAATTGGCGAGCCACCACCGGTTTGCGGGGTTGATTTTAGAAAGTGCGTTTATGAGTGTTTACCGCGTCGTCACTCACTGGCCCGTGCTACTCGGGGACCGATTCAACAATGTGCGGAAGATCCGGGGCATCGGTTGTCCCACGTTGCTGATCCACGGGCGTGATGATCACACGATCCCGTTTTATCATGGCGAAGGCCTCGAGGGGGCTTCGGCCGCGGTGATCAAGCGACGGCTTTGGATTCAATTTGCCGGACATAATGACGTCCGGAGATGGGCCGGCGATTCGTACGTTGAGACCGTCCGCTCGTTTCTTGCTGAGCTCCGGTAAGCCCGCGATTGGCTGGAACCGCCAGACGTTCGGGCGCGCAAAAATTAGCGGCCGGGAATCAGATCATTCGGTCCAAACGCGGCGGGAAGAAGTTGTGCAAGCGACGTTTCAATTCTCGAGTCTCCGTCGCAGACGCTGATGACCAAAGCCTCTCCGCCAAATTCATTGAGCACCTGCCGGCACGCTCCACAAGGTGCAGTCGCTGTGCTGGTCGGCGTGTAAACCACAATGGCGCGGATGCGTCGTTCGCCGGCGCTGACCGCGTTGAACACCGCGGTCCGTTCCGCACAATTACAGAGTCCGAAGGACGCGTTCTCGACGTTGCACCCCGAAAAAATTTTGCCGGATTCCGCCAGGACTGCTGCACCAACCGGGAACTTCGAGTACGGGCTGTACGCCGCTTTTGCGGCAGTTCGAGCGGATTGTTCGAGCTCTCGCACCGTGTCCTTGGTCAACGTCATGCGGAGACAATGACGATTTCAGCCTGCGTGCGAAGCGAAGAATCCATCTTCAAAGCCCGAGTTCGCGTGCCGTCTCGGCGAATGCCTGAATGGCCGTGTCCAAGTCCGCCTCCGTGTGTGCCGCGCTGACTTGGGTGCGAATGCGCGCGGTGCCCTGCGGGACGACAGGGTAGAAGAACCCGACCACGTAAATTCCTTTCTCCAACATCCGGGCGGAGAATTTCTGCGCGAGCGCAGCATCGCCCAACATGACGGGCACGATCGGGTGGGTGCCCGGGCGGAGCGACAGACCGGCCTGTTCGAGGCCAGCACGGAACATGCGCGTGTTCACTTCGAGCTGATCCCGCAGCGCGGTAGAGTCCGAGATCAGCTCGAGTGCCGCTACTGACGCGGCTGCAATCACGGGGGCTAGCGTATTGGAAAAGAGATAGGGTCGGGAGCGTTGGCGAAGCAGATCAACGACTTCTTTCTTGGCGCTCACATAGCCACCGCTCGCCCCACCCAGTGCCTTGCCCAACGTACCGGTCAGTATGTCCACGCGCTCACCGACGCCGCAGTGCTCGGGTGTCCCGCGACCCGTTTTTCCGAGAAAGCCCACCGCATGGCTGTCGTCGACAAGGACGAGCGCGCCGTACCGGTCGGCCAGATCGCAAATACCCCGTAGGTCCGCGATGGTTCCGTCCATCGAAAACACGCCGTCCGTGACGATCATTTTGAATCGCGCGCGGGCAATGTCCGCCTCCTTCAACTTCGATTCCAAATCCGCCATATCGTTGTTCCGGTATCGGTGACGCTGGGCCTTGCAGAGGCGAATGCCGTCGATGATCGAAGCGTGGTTAAGTTCGTCGCTGATCACGGCATCTTCCGCTGAGAGCAGCGTTTCGAACACGCCTCCGTTGGCGTCGAAGCAGGAGGAATAAAGGATGGTTTCCTCCGTGCCCAAAAAGGAACTGAGTTTCGTTTCAAGTACCCGGTGGATTTCCTGAGTGCCACAAATGAAGCGGACCGAGGAGAGACCATAGCCCCACCGGTCGAGAGCGGCATGCGCCGCGGCGCGGATTTGCGGATGATCGGCCAGCCCAAGATAGTTGTTGGCGCAGAAGTTGAGCACGGGTTTGCCGTCGGTCGTTCGGACGTGCGGCCCTTGTGGCGTGCTGATGATCCGCTCGCGTTTGAAGAGTCCGCTGGTCTCAATGCCCGAGAGGGTTTGACGCAGGTGGCCAAGGAAATTGTCGGTCATGAGGCCTACGCTACACTCGTCCGCTCGGGAGTCCACGCCGAGGTCGAAGCTATCAACCAAAACGGTCAACAATAAAAAAAATGAACCGTAATGGTTTAATCTTGAATAATAAACCTTTTCGGTTAACTAAACCGCCATGCGAGTCATAGCCCTCATTGCCGATATTGTTGCTTCGCGGAATTTGGGGCAGCGCGCGGCTTTCCAGCGCCGTCTGGAGAAGGCGCTGCAAAAGATCACGGCGGGAGCCCGGGATTTGGCGTCGCCGTACACGATCACGCTTGGCGATGAATTTCAGGCGGTGTACCGGAAGTCAGACTTCTTATTCGCCGATGTCTTTACCATCATGGCGGACATTCATCCGGTTCGAGCGCGATTCGCGATTGGGGTTGGGGAACTGACCACGAAGATCAATCCGGAGCAGGCCCTGGGTATGGATGGTCCCGCGTTTCACGACGCTCGAGCGGCCTTGACGGCGTTGAAAGCGGACAAGCGATTGCTGCGCATTGCTGGCGCTTCCATGCCTGACTGGGGCATGGCTGATCACGTATTGAATCTGCTTTCACACCAGGTGGCGGGTTGGAGCCGCAATCGACTCCTGATTGTGTCGGGTTTGTTGCGAGGTCGATCGGTGAAGGAAATCGAAGCCGGGCTGCAGATCTCACGAGTGGCCGTCTACAAGAATATCCGGGCAGCGGCGCTGGACGATGTGGTCGGAATTTGTCAGGAGTTGGAACGCGCGCTGAATCAAGCGATGCGAAATTAATGACGACTGAATTTGTTTTCTTCGCTGATTTGGTGCTGCTGTTACGGCTCCGCCTCCTGCTGTCGGATGAGGCGGTGAGCTGGCGAAGCTGGTTGATCAAGGGCCTGATTGAGGTCCTGGCGCTTTCGCTGTTCGAACCGCACCCGTTTCTGATCGGTGCCGGGCTGACGATTGTGGCGCTCAACTTGACCGCCGGTTACTGGGATCGGAGAACACACGACCGCAACGGGGGCCGTCTGCTTTTCGGTGTTCTTCACCTGGTCGTCCTGAGTATCTGGTTTTCGAAAGCGGCGGGCATGCGATTCCGGCCAGAGATCATCGCGTGTGGCGACTGGATCGAATCATGGAGCGCTTTGGGGATGGAGCTCCGGCGCGTCTTGAGCGCGCGTGGCTTGAAAACACTTCTGGGATTCCTACTCGCGGCGAACGAAGCGAATCTGCTGGTTCGATGGCTGTTGGGACGCCTGCAGATTAAACCGGGCGCGAACTTTACGCTGGTTAATGCGGGGATTGACGCCGGCGAATACAATCGCGGACGCGTGATCGGGTTGCTCGAGCGGACGTTGATTTATGCTTTCGTGCTCGGGGGGCAGTTTGGCGCAATTGGATTCACCCTGGCGGCCAAGGGCTTCACGCGGTTCAAGGAACTCGAGAACCGCGGGTTCGCCGAGTACGTCCTCATCGGCACCTTACTCTCGTCGAGTATCGCGATGGCGGCCGGCGCGTGGATCAAACTGTCGGGTTAAGACAGCTCAGCTCGCATCCCAGTTGAGGATAATCTTTCCGCTCTTGCCGGAGCGCATCAAATCGAATGCGTGCTGAAACTCGGTGTAGTGGAACCGGTGCGTGATCACGGGCGAGATATCGAGTCCGCTTTGAATCAGCGCGGTCATCTTGTACCACGTTTCATACATCTCACGTCCGTAAATTCCGCGGATTGTCAGCATGTTGAAAACCACCTTGTTCCAGTCGACCGGAGCCTTGTCAGGCATGATGCCGAGTAGCGCGATGCGGCCGCCGTGCGCCATGTTGTCGATCATGTCATTCAAGGCGCGAGGACTGCCGGACATCTCCAGTCCGACGTCGAAGCCTTCTTTCATGCCGACTTCCTTCTGCACGTCCGCGAGCTTCTCGCGTGAAACGTCGACCACCCGCGTTGCTCCCATCGTGGTGGCCAGCGCGAGGCGGTCGGCATTGATGTCAGTGACGACGACTTTTCGGGCGCCGGCCTGACGTGCGATGGCGACGGCCATGCAGCCGATGGGTCCTGCGCCCGTGATGAGCACGTCTTCACCGACAAGGTCGTATTGCAGCGCGGTGTGCGTCGCGTTTCCCAGCGGATCAAAACACGAGAGTACGTCCAACGGGATTGTCGGGTCGACATGCACGGCATTGCTGGCGGGGATACACAGAAACTCCGCGAATGCCCCATCACGGTTTACCCCCACGCCTTTCGTGTCTTTGCAGAGATGGCGGCGGCCTGCGAGGCAGTTGCGACAGATGCCGCACACAATGTGGCCTTCGCCGTCCACTAGATCGCCGCGTCGGAAGCCGTGAACATTCGCACCCACTTCCTCAATGACGCCGACAAATTCATGGCCGATCACCATTGGTGGCTTGATGGTCGCTTGGGCCCACGAGTCCCAATTGTAGATATGGATATCCGTGCCGCAGATGGACGTCTTCTTGACGCGAATCAGAACGTCATTGATGCCGGGTTTCGGAATCGGTACCTCCGTCAACTCGAGTCCAGGGCCGGCGCGGAGCTTGGCGATCGCACGCATGGTTTGCATCTGGCGACCGTACGTGCGCGTGGAAAGCGTGTCGAGCAGCCGAGCGCGACCGCAGCGCAACGGGCCGTCGAGCTCCGCCTATTCGGCAAAAAGTTGCGCACCTTCGATGGCCAGGAGGCGCAATTTTGTTTTGATCCCACCTGGTCCTGAAAAACCCGTCATGCTCCCATTCGCGGATACGACGCGATGGCAGGGGATCAGCAGCGGCCACCGATTAGCTCCCAGTGCCGTTCCGACGGCCCGACTGACTCCGATCGGCTGACCCGTCGCTCGAGCCACGTCGCCGTAGCTCCGGGTTTGGCCCGCTTTGATTGCGAGCGTCGCCGTAAGCACTGCGACGTTAAACGCTGGAATTTCCGCGAAATCATAACGCTCGTTCGAAAAGTCCTGAAGGTCTCCCGTGAGGTGTCGCCGGACCCGCTCGATCAAAACTCCGACCTCGGGTAAGGCGATTGTATCGTCGTTAGGACGAGGGTCCGTTTCCGGTAGCTCAAACCCCGTCAGCCCGGCGACTGACCAGGAAACCGCACACCGTCCAATTGTCGTCTCAAAGGTGACCCGACCCATATGAGTTTGCATCGTGCGCCGCTTGAATGTGCTGTCGAAGCGATTCCATGGCGAACCGCTTCTACACTGCTTTCGACGTCGAGACCTATGAAGGCGAGCGTAAGACCGATTATCGCAGCGCGTTCCAGATCGACCGCGACCGCATCATCCATGCGCAGGCGTTTCGAAAACTTCAGTCGAAGACACAGGTGTTTCTTTCCGGCGAATACGATTTCTATCGGACACGGCTCACGCACTCGATCGAAGTCGCACAGATCGGCCGATCGATCTGCCATTATCTGCAAACCCAGGGCGGGCTGCTGAAGAGCGACTTCTTCATTGATGGTGATTTGGTGGAGGGCGTGTGCCTGGCGCACGATCTCGGACATCCGCCCTTCGGGCATTCCGGTGAACGGACGCTGCAGGAGCTGATGATCAAATGGGGAGGGTTTGAGGGTAACGCTCAAACGTTACACCTCCTGACCAAGACGATGATCCAGAATGAAACAAGCGTGCGGGGCATGCAGCCGACGCGGGCGTTACTCGATGGCGTTCTGAAATACAAAAAGTTGTTCTCAGAATTCTCCACGCCACCGCCGAACCATTTTCTCTACGATCCGCAAGTGGCAGAGCGCGAGTTCGTGCTCGGCTCCGACATCCCGAGCGAGCTGCTGCAGGGGGAAAAGCTGAATGCGTTTAAAAGTATCGAGTGTCAGGTGATGGATTGGGCCGACGATGCAGCTTATTCGCTCAACGACATCGTCGATGGCGTGAAAGCGGGCTTTCTGACGCGGGAAAAAATCGAGAGCTGGGCGGCGGGCGAGGCGATCGATGCGCCGCGCCAGCAACTGCTCGATGAGTTGTTTGACGCGATTCACGCCGATCGGCTTGAAAGCGTGTTCTCGCAAAAAATCGGAACGTTCATCACCGCGTGCCGCTTGCGCACGCGCGACAATTTCATGGCCGAGAAAACAAACCGCTACCGGTACGAGCTCGTGGTTGCCGCCTCGGCCGAAGGTGAAGCGCAGTTTTTCAAAAAGCTCGCCAACGACATCATTTTCGAAAGTCCGCAGCTCCAGCAAATCGAGCACAAGGCTCGCCGCGTGCTGTTTGATTTGTGGCGATCGGCTTGGGAAAACTACGTCGAAAAAGGTCCGCGGGTGATCAATATCCTGCCGGTCCGCGTGGGCAAATTGATGAATGCCGAAACCACGCAAGCCGGCAAAGCTCGGCAAATCTGCGACTACCTCGCTGGCCTGACCGACGGCATGATTGTCCGGACGTACCGTCGACTTTTCGATCCGGAGTTCGGTTCGATCCGCGACTTGAGCTGAACCGATTGCGTGCCGGGCGTCACTGCGCGGCTTTCGGCGGCAGGTGCCCGGCCGCCACCAGCTCAGAGAGCATTTGCTCAGCGAAGCGCCATAGCTCAACCGACCCGTCTGCGATGTGCCGATTGCGAGCGACGACCCGATCGTGGGTGATCGCATGGCGACTCCACGCGGATCCCTGCGTTAGACAGTTGAGAAGCATCGGTTGAAACCGGTCGACGGCTGCGGCGAAGCGCGCTTCGGCAGTCTGTTTTTCCTCGAACTCGTCCCAAAGTTTCCGGAACTCATTGGCTTGGTCCGGCGGAAGCAGCCCGAAGATGCGGTCCGCGGCAATCGCCTCGCGCTCGTGCTGACCGACCATTGCGGCCGTGTCGTAGGCGAACGTATCGCCCGCGTCGATTTCAACGAGGTCGTGAATGATCACCATCTTCAGCACGCGAAGCACATCCAACGTAGGTGTATTCGCGTGTTCGGCCAGCACCACCACACAGAGACAGAGATGCCAGGAATGCTCGGCGTCGTTTTCAGCGCGGCCGCTCTGTGTGTTGATCGTCTGGCGGAAAATATCCTTCAGCTTGTCGACTTCAGCGATGAACTGAATCTGCTGCTTAAGTCGCGCGACGCTGGAGGTCATGGCTGGAGAAGGGGCGCGAGCTTCTTCACCCACAAGGCATACGACGACGGCTTCATGTGCAACTGGTCGGGCTCGAAGAGTTCCGGGCGGGCCTGGCCATTGGCGTCCAGCATGGTCGAATTCACGTCCACGAACGTACAATGATTCGCGGCCGCGCAATCCGCTGCGATCAGCTCATTGGTTCGTCGCATCGCGTCCTGAAACTTCGCGCGCGACGGACTGTACTTGATCGAGAGATAAAAAATCTGCGTTGAGGGCAGCGCGCTGTGAATCTTTTCCCGAAAGACTCGGAAATCCGCCAGCACGGCCTCCGGCGATTTGCCGGCCGCGATATCATTATCACCTGCGTAGAGCACGACGGCACGAGGGTGGTACGGGATGACAATGTTGCCGACATAGGCGGCGCTGTCGGCGAGTTCAGAACCGCCAAATCCTCGATTGATCAGACTGATGCCGGGAAAGTCTTGAGTGAGCGACTTCCACTTCACGATCGATGAACTGCCCACAAACACGACGGCGTTCTGCTGGGGCGGATGCGCGGCATCTGCGGCGACAAACGCATCGATGTCGTTCTTCCATTTTTCCGGTGCCGCAAGCGCAGCGGCGGAAAAGGCGAGGGCAACAAAGAAAAACCGGGACAACGATTGAGCCATGCCCGATCGAAACGGTTTCGAGCTTAAGCGCAAACCCCGTCGTTGCGCGGAAAACCCAACAAGCCCGAGGTTCGAAATCGAACCGCGAGCTATTTCGGGGTGGGGGCCGGTGGCGCAAGCGGTTCGACGAGCAGCCCTTCGCTGAGAGTGTCACTGGGGTTGGTCACGACGTGATCGCCGGCCGCGAGTCCTTCAGCGATCTCAACCTGAGTGCCAAAATCGCGCCCAACCTTCACTTTCCTTAAAAGGATTTTATCCGCTGGATCGACGATCGCGACCGTTGGTCCAGCCGTACCTAGGATGACGGCGTTGGAAGGAATCACGAGCGGCGGAGTGCTGGCCCGCAGCCGGAGCCGCACCTGACCAAACATGCCGGCGAGGATTTCGCCCTGTTCGTTTGGTATTTGAATTTCGGCCACAAGCGTTCGCGTCACCGCGTCAAGCGCCCCGGCGAGGCGTGCGACCTTTCCTGGAAAAACCCGGCCAGGGAATTCGTTGAGCAACACGTCCACCTCCAATCCAGGGTGGAGTGAGCGGAAGTACGTTTGCGGGATGTTGACGTAAACACGAAGCGTTCCGGTCTGGGCGAGACGGAACAGCTCGCGACCGCTGCTGCCGGCGGTGATGAGGGCCCCGACATCAACATTGCGGGCGGAGATGGCTCCGTCGAACGGCGCGGTGATGGTCTGATACGCTTTGAGCTGGGAGAGACGCGAGACGTTCGCCTCCGCTGCGGCGACGTCGGCCTTGCGGGCGGCGAACGCGGCTTGTTTCTCGTCGATCTCCTGCTGGGGTACGGCGTTCTGCGTGCCCAAATCCGTCCAACGCGTCGCACTGCTGCGCGCGAGCTCGAGATTGGCGCGCGCCTGCTCGAGTGCGGCCCGCGATTGGTTCAGAGCCTGATCAACTTCGGGACCTTCAATGATCGCGAGCGGCTGCCCGGATTTCACCTGATCACCGAGATCAACCAGCAAGCGTGCGATATATCCATCGGTCCGCGCGTAAATCGAAGCCTCTTGAATTGGCTGAAGACTTGCCGGCAACAGTAGCTCGGTCGCGAGCGGCGCCGGCGCGGCGGCGATAATGCTCACGGAGGGACGGCTGGCGGCGCGGCTATGTTCGGCGAGCTGCGAGCGGGCGCGAATCCGCGGCGCCACCCCGAAGATGTACACCACCGCGACCACGCCAGCGGCGATCAAAACAAACCACAACGGACGGGACGCGGACTTCATAGGCATGCGACGATTGTGCGGACGCTGGTCAAAGCGCTTGAGGCAGATGAGCCTCCTTGAGTTCTTCTTCGAGCGTCTCTTCAGGTCGATGCGCGGCTTTCCGGCGCAATCGAGCGTAGACCACCGGGACCAGGAACAAAGTGGCAATCGTAGCGAGCAGCAGACCGCCGATGACCGCGCGCCCGAGCGGGGCGTTTTGCTCACCGCCTTCGCCGAGGCCCAGCGACATGGGCAGCATTCCGATGATCATGGCGAGTGCAGTCATGAGCACCGGTCGCAATCGCGTGTGTCCGGCTTCCAGAGCCGCGGCGCGGGCGTCTTTGCCTTCCTTCCGCTGGTCGTTCGCGAACGTCACAAGCAAAATCGAGTTCGCGGTGGCCACGCCCACACTCATGATTGCGCCCATCAATGACGGTACGTTCAGCGTCGTTTGCGTCAGAAAGAGAGCCCAGACGATTCCGGCGAGTGCGCCCGTCAAGGCCATGATGATGATGAACGGGTCGAGCCAGGACTGGAAATTGACCACCATCAAGAGGTAGACCAAAACGATCGCGAAGAGCACGCCGATCCCGAGGCTGAAGAACGACGAGTTCATGCTCTGCACCTGTCCGCGCAGCGTGATGAAACTGCCGCGTGGCAGCGACGGTTCGAATTCTTTGATCAGTTTCTCGACCTCGTCGGCGACGCCGCCGAGATCGCGACCATCCACGTTGGCGAACACATCGTAGATTGGTTGAATGTTATAATGTCCGACGACCGATTGCTGGGTCGTACGTTCGAGCGTCGCGACGTTGCCGAGCAGTTGTGGCCCACCCAAACCTGTGGCGGGAGAAATCGGGGTGGCCTGCAGCGACTCCAGGGAGTTGATCAGAAACTGCGGTGTCTGCGTCGCGACCGCGTACTGCACACCGTTTTGCGGGCTGAGCCAAAAATTCGGCGCGGACTGTGCGGAACCCGAGAGCGAAATCAACAGGTTGCTCGCCACGTCGCGCTGCGTGAGTCCGAGCTGACCTGCGCGATCGCGGTCGACATTCACCTTCAAGGCGGGCGCGTTGATGATCTGGTGAACGTGCACGTCGACGGCGCCTGGAATCTTCTCCATGCGCGCGGCGATCTGCTGCGCGATCTTGTAGTTGGTGAAGCGTTCGCGGCCGGCAATTTGGACGTCAATTGGCGCGGGCAGTCCAAAGTTTAGAATTTGTCCGACGATATCCGACGGCTGGGTGAAAAACGTGTAGTCGGGAAAATCGTGATTCAAACGAGTTCGCAGTTTGCGAACGTAGTCCCAGGTCGATCCATGTTTTTCCGGATTCAGCGAAACCAGTATCTCGCCGTCGGCCGCACTGATCGTGGCCGAATCGCTGAAGGCGAGATTCAAGCCACCATTGGGTAATCCAATATTATCGAGCACGGTCACAAGTTCGTCAGCCGGCACGACCTCGCGGATTACATTTTCCACTCGCGTGAAAACCCGTTCCGTTTCTTCGATACGCGTTCCTGCGGGTGCCCGGACATGCAACCTGAACTGGCCGGCATCGACGGTCGGAAAAAAATCGCGGCCGAGGAACGGAAGGAGGCCAGCGGTCAGGGCGACGAACACAAACGTGCCGATCACAATCAGTTTTCCGTGGGATAAACTCCAGTCGAGTCCACGCGTATAGCTGGCCCTGAAGCGCTCGAAGTGGCGATTGAACCGCTGGTGGATCCGCCAAAACACATCACCTTTCGGCCCTGACGTGTCGATGTGACCGTCCACAGTATCATGGAAAATGGGCTGACCCTGCAGAAGAAAATGAACGAAGGTCGGTACGACGGTCCGCGAAAGCAGGTAGGACGCGAGCATCGCGAAGATGACGGCCATCGCGAGAGGGCTGAAGAGGTACTTGGCTGTGCCCTCGAGGAAAAAAATCGGTACAAACACAATGCAGATGCACAGCGTGGACACAAAGGCGGGCATCGCGATCTGCTCAGCGCCGTCGAGGATCGACTGCACGAGCGATTTTTTCAGGCCTAAATTCCGGTCAATATTTTCAATCGTTACCGTGGCATCGTCCACGAGAATGCCGACGGCAAGGGCGAGTCCGCCGAGCGTCATCGCGTTGATCGTCTGGCCGAAGGCGGCGAGGCAAAGGATCGAACAAAAAATCGAGAGAGGGATCGAAAGTGCAACGACGAGGGTGTTTCGCCATGTGCCAAGAAAGAGCAGGATCATGGCGGCGGTGAGCGCCGCAGCCAACGCGCCCTCTTGCAGCACGGCGGTGAGCGCCGCGCGGACGAACAGTGATTGGTCGAACTGCGGGTGCAGTTCCAGTTCCGGTGGCAATTGCGAGCGGATGCGAGGAAGCACCGCCTTGACGCGAGCAATGATATCCAGCGTCGACGCGTTCCCGCTTTTCAAGATCGTCATCAACGCGCCTCGCGTGCCGTTTTGGCGGACGATGTTGGTTTGCGGCGCAAAACCATCGCGGACTTGAGCGACGTCACGAACGTAAACTGTCGTTCCGTTTGTCCGTTTGATGGGAAGATCACCGAGGCCGGCGACGACATCCGGGCTGCTATTCAAGAGCACGCCATATTCACGATCGCCGATCTTGGCGGTACCGGAGGGTAAGGTGAGATTTTGGGCGTTGATCGCGTTGCTGACGTCGGACGGAGTCAGTCCCTTGGCCTGCAGTGCCTCGGGATTTAAATCCACCTGGATCTGCCGAACTTTGCCGCCAATAGGCAGTGGAACGGATGCGCCCTGAACGGTCGCGAGCTGAATGCGCAGAAAATTCAGCCCAATATCATACAGGGCCTGCTCGGTCAGCGTGGGGCTGCCGAGGCCGAGTTGGAGAATCGGAACGTTGGACGCGCTGTAGCGGATCACCAACGGGGGTGTTGTTCCCGGCGGCATCACGCGCACCACCGTTTGATTGATGGCGGTGACCTGAGCCACGGCGGCATCGATGCTGGCGCCCGGCTGGAAGAACACCTTGATCACGCCGATGCCCGCCAGCGACTGCGACTCGATGTGTTCGATGTCGTTCACGGTCGTCGTCATTGACCGCTCGCTGATCGTCACAATGCGCTTTTCCATTTCCTCTGGCGTCAGCCCATTGTACGACCACAGCACGCTCACCACGGGAATATCGATGGCGGGAAAGATATCCTTGGCCATGCGCTGAACCGTCACGGCGCCCAAAATCACGATCAACAGCGCCACCACGGTGAACGTGTATGGACGACGGAGGGCGAGACGAACGATCCACATGCTGGTGCGCAGACTATCGCTGATCTGGATCGAAACGATCAACAGAACTTCGGTTTTGGTCCAAGAGCATCGCGAGATCGATCAGGTGGAACCGAGACATCTGAGCGTAGTTAGGCTTCGACGGGCACTTCATCGACGAACTCTGGTACCGGTTTCGGCGTCAGCTTTTTGGTAAACCGCTCCATGTAGAGGTAAAAAACCGGGGTGATGTACAGCGTAAGCAACTGCGAAACGAGAAGGCCGCCAACGACTGCGAGTCCGAGCGATCGCCGCGACTCGGCACCGGCGCCCCAACCGAGCGCAATCGGCAAAGTGCCCGCGAGGGCGGCAAGCGAGGTCATCATGATGGGACGAAAACGCACCACACAGGCCTCGTAAATCGCGTCTTCGGCCGAACGCCCGCGGTGCCGTTGGGCTTCGAGTGCGAAGTCGATCATCATGATGGCGTTCTTTTTGACGATGCCGATGAGCATAATCAGGCCGACGTACCCATAAATGTTCAGCTCTTGGTGAAAGATCAGCAAAGTGACGAGCGCACCAAACGTCGCGGCCGGCAAGCCGGAGAGAATCGTGATCGGGTGAACAAAATCTTCGTAGAGAATTCCGAGCACCAGATAGATGACGAGCACGGCGACCAGGAGCAAAAGCCCGAGTCCTTGGAGTGAACTCGTGAACGCAGCTGCCGTGCCTTGGAATGCGGAACTTACGCCCACCGGCAACTCTGATTCCGCCAGCTTCTCGATCGCGCCCGTGACGGCACTGAGAGACACATCGGCTCCGAGATTGAAGGAAATCGTGACCGCAGGCAGCTGGCCCAAATGGGCAACGGAGAGTGGACCGACCGTGGACTTGAGCCGCGAGACCGCCTCCAGTGGAATCAGTTTGCCGACATTGTTTCTCAAATACAGCAGCGAGAGAGAGCGCTGGTCTCGCTGGAAGCGATCGTCCAACTCCATGATCACGAAATACTGATTGGTTGGCGTGTAGATCGTTGAGACCTGTCTGGATCCGAATGCTCCGTAGAGTCCATTTTCGATTTGTTGCGGAGTGATGCCGAGGCGGGCGGCTTTGTCGCGGTCGATATCGATCATCAGTTGCGGACTGGTGATCAAGAGATCGGACGTGACATCGATCACACCGGGCAGCGCGCGAATTTTTTCCTGAAACTCTGGAGCCACTTGGTAAAGCTGCTGCAGATCGGTTCCATAGAGAGTAAATTGATAGACGGACGAGGACTGTCGTCCACCGATTCGAATGGTGGGCGGCACTTGCGGAATCGCGCGAATGCCGGGAACGCCGGCCAGTTCCGTCCGGAGCATTTGCGCGACCTGAGCGGCAGGAGGTCGCTCCTTTCGATCCACCAGGCGAACGTTGAAGCGACCGTAGCTCCCCTGATTGATCGAAGAGGAGAACGCGGCAACGTACCGGTTCTTCCGGACGATTTCCGCCGCAGCGAGCTGGTACCGGGTCACGGCGTCGAATGAGGCGTCCTGGGCCGTCTCGACCGTTACGCTCAACCGACCGGTGTCATCGGTTGGGATGAAGCCTTTCGGCACCAGCATCAGTGCGCCTACGGTCAGTACGATCATGAGCAGGGCAACCGAGAGAACGATGAACCGATGGCGGAGGGACACGCGGAGGGTTCGTTCATAGAGCCCGACCGTGCCTTGGAAAATTCGCTCCGTTCGCTCGTAAAATCGCCCATGCTTGTGATTGGGCTGGTGCGGTCGCAGGAACCGGCTGCACAGCATCGGGGTGAGCGTGAGCGAAATGACTCCAGAAACCAGGATGGCTGCACTGATCGTCACGGCAAACTCGTGCAGCAATCGACCCAAGACTCCACCCATGAAGAGGACCGGGATGAAGACCGCGACGAGCGAGATCGTCATGGAGATGATCGTGAACCCGATTTCACGCGAACCTTTGAGTGACGCTTGCATCACAGGTTCGCCGAGCTCGATGTGACGTACGATGTTTTCGAGCATCACAATGGCGTCGTCGACCACGAAGCCGACGGACAACGTCAGTGCGAGAAGGGAGAGATTATCCACGCTGAAGCCGGCCAGGTACATGACGGCGAACGTGCCGACAATGGCGATGGGCATTGCGATGCTCGGTATCACGGTGGCGGCGACCGATCGCAAAAAGAGGAAGATCACCAGGACCACGAGAATGATGGCGAGAACCAGCGTGAACTTTACGTCCGCGACCGATTCGCGAATCGCATTTGAGCGGTCGATCAGGATGTCGAGTTTGACCGACGCAGGCAGCTGTTCCTGGAAGGCTGGAAGCAGCGCTTTAACTCCATTCACCACCTCGATCGTATTCGTTCCGGGCTGACGCTGGATCGCTAGAACGATGGATCGGGCATCATTGAACCAGCCTGCCGCCTTGTCGGTCTGCACACTATCAATGACCCGGCCGAGATCGCCCAGGCGCACCGCCGTCCCGTTCCGATAGGTGACGATCATCCGGCGGAACTCGTCCGCGTTTTTCAGCTGGCCACTCGCTTGCAGAGTCAGCGCCTTGTTCCGTCCGTCGAGATTGCCGACGGGTAAGTTGACGTTACTTGCGCTCAAGGAGGCCTGGACCTCGTCAATGCCGATGCCACGAGACGCGAGCGCGCGCGGATCGAGTTTCGCGCGCACCGCGTATTTTTGCGAACCGAAGACGAGCACCTGGGCAACGCCACTCACGGTTGAAATGCGCTGCGCCAGCTGCGTTTCAGCGTATTCGTCGACGTCCGACAGCGGAAGGGTCGGCGAACTCAGGGCGATCAGAAGGATCGGATCATCGGCCGGATTGGATTTTCGAAAAGACGGCGGACTCGGCATGTCCTGCGGCAAGCGACGCTGCACCGCCGAAATGGCGGACTGAACATCCAGGGCAGCGCCATCGAGAGAGCGATTAAGATTGAACTGCAGGGTGATGTTCGTGCTGCCCAGCGAACTGGTCGACGTCATCGTATCGATGCCGGCGATCGTCGAAAGTTGCTGTTCCAGCGGCGTCGCCACCGCCGAGGCCATTGTTTCGGGGCTCGCTCCGGGGAGGTTGGCGGAGATCGTAATCGTGGGGAAATCGACATTCGGCAGATCGCTGACGGGCAGAGAACGATAAGCGACGATACCGAAGATCGTGATCGCGGCCGTGACCAAGGTCGTCATCACCGGACGACGGATGAAAAACTCCGGTATGTTCATGGTGTCTTCGTCGCCGGACCGGGACCGAGCGCGGCTTCGGTGTGGCGCGCGGCTGCGTCAGTTTTGATTTCTACCGGTTTGCCCGGAACGACGCGCAGCTGGCCATCGGTCACGACGATTTCCCCTTCGTTGAGGCCTTTGCTCACGACCGTTTCGCCGCCACTCGTCCGCTCGATTGTGATGGGACGGAACTCAGCGGTCTTATCCTGCTTCACAACAAAGACGTGTTGACCTTGCTGATCGCTCTGTACGGCGGCGGAAGGAATCGAAATGACTTCCGGAGTGGCAAGAGTCAGGCGGATCGTGGCGAACTGGCCTGGCCAAAGATTGTGTGCGGTGTTCGGAAACGTAGCCTTCAGTCGGACGGTTCCGGTGGTCGTATCGACCGCGTTGTCGATGAACGAAAGCTCACCCTCTTCCCGAACCGCGTCGGGACCAGGCGGGATCGCAGTGACCAGCACGGGACCAGCGGCTTGATAGCGAGACAGGGAACCCAAGTATTGTTGAGGAACGCTGAAGCTCACGTAAGTCGGACTCAGCTGATTGATAACGATCAGTGGCGTCGCGTTCCCTGAACTGATCAAATCTCCTTCGTGCGCGCCGAAACTTCCGGTGCGGCCGTCGATCGGAGCACGAATGGAACAGTAGTCGAGTTGGAGCTGCGCATTCGCTACCGCTGCCTCGCCCGAAAGAACTTGGGCAGCGGCGGTGCGAGCGCTGTCTTCGACCGACTGGAACTGTTCTTTCGATATGGCTGATTCGGAGTTGAGCGAGCTGTACCGCGCGGATTGAGACCGGGCGTTGTCGAGTTGCACCTTCGCCCGCTGCAAATCGGCTTGGGACGACTGAAGCGCGTTTTGAAACGGACGCGGATCGATCTGAAACAGCAGATCGCCGGTTTTGACGTCCTGGCCTTCGCGAAACGCGATTTTTTGCAACGTTCCGGTCACCTGTGAGCGCACTGAGACGGTACGACTCGGCTCGACCGCGCCGATCGAGTCCAAGGTCAGCGGCAGTGGTTTTCGTTCAACCGACGCGACATGTACTGGTGCTGGACCGCCAGCGCCGCGTCTCGCGTCCTTGGGTTTCTCAGAACATGACGTGGCGAGAAGGGCGACGAACACGAGGGCTCCCGTCGCTCGCAGATGGATCCAGCGTTGGTCGGCAGATGAACGGGTGCAGCTCTTGAAAGACGGAGACGCGCGATCGTGAAAATGCATGAGAATCAAAAAGGGAAGTAAGCTGTCCAGTAAGACGGGTCGTACCCCAAAAAGGACGCGACGAAAAACGCGTCACCTGAAAAGCGCCCTAACCATTGAACCCAAATTACTTTGAAACGCGAGAAAAGCGCGTCCCGAACGTTCCGTCATACTGGAACGTTTTCCTTGCTAGGGCGGGGCGACGACTTTTCCCTCGGAAGTATTTTCTCCCATGAAAGTCCTCGTTGCTGACAAGATCTCACCCAAAGGCGTCGCCTACCTGCGTCAGCAGCCCGGCATTGAAGTCATCGAGGCTTACGGCTCCACGCCGGAAAAAGTGCTCGAATTGGTGAAGGACGTGCACGCCATTGCCGTGCGTTCGGAAACCAAGATCACAGCCGAGGTCTTTGCGGCGGCTCCGCTGCTCAAGGTCGTCGGCCGGGCGGGTGTCGGCGTAGACAATGTGGATGTTGAAGCCGCCACCGAGCGGGGCGTCATCGTGATGAATACGCCCTCGGGCAACACGATCGCCACGGCGGAACTCACATTTACGCATCTCTTGTGCGGCGCACGGCCGGTGCCGCAGGCTGCTGCATCGATGCGAGCTGGTCAGTGGGACCGGAAGAGTTTCTCCGGCATTGAGCTCTTTCGTAAGACACTGGGGATTGTTGGCCTCGGTCGAATCGGTTCGGAGGTGGCGAAGCGCGCCCAGGCGTTCGGCATGCGCGTGCTAGCCTATGATCCGTACCTTGCGCCCAGCCGCGCAAAGGCGATGCAGATCGAGTCAGTCGCGTTGGACGAGCTTCTCGCTCAGTCAGACTACATCACCGTGCACATGCCTCTGACTGACGATACGCATTACATGATCGACGAGGCCGCGTTCGAGAAATGCAAAAAAGGCCTCCGGATCTTCAACTGTGCACGTGGCGGAATCATCAAGGAAACGGCTTTGTTGGCGGCGCTTAAGTCGGGCAAAGTCGCGGCGGCTGGCCTGGACGTTTACGAAGATGAGCCACTGGCGAAGGAGAGCGAATTTCGCACGCTCCCGAATGTCGTTCTGACGCCGCACTTGGGCGCCTCGACGGCCGAGGCGCAGGAGTCGGTTGGAATCGAGATCGCGGAGCAGATTGCCGATGTGCTCAACGGTGGCGTGATCCGCAATGCGGTGAATGTCCCGTCGCTCGATGCAGCAACGGTGAAGATTCTCGGACCGTATTTGGATCTCGGCGCCAAGTTGGGCACGCTGGTGCAACAGATCGCACCCTCGCAGATTTCTGCACTCCGGATCACGTATTGGGGCAAAATTGTCGATCTCGATGCGAACGCGATCACGCGTTCGATCCAGCGCGGCTACTTGCGGCGCATCAGCGGCGAAGGGGTGAACTTCGTAAATGCGCCAACGTTGCTCGAGCGTCTCGGGGTGAAGCTCGAAGTTGTGAAGTCGAACAGCGACTCAGGCTACACGGAGTTGATCCTCGTGGAAGCGGTGGGAACGAACAACGCGGTATTCTCGGCCGCGGGAACGCTCGCGGGTAAGGCGAATCAGCCGCGTATTGTCGGGATCAATGGTCGTGAGGTGGAGGTCGCCGCTGAAGGTAAGCTGCTTGTCCTCGAGAATCTTGACCAACCCGGGATGGTGGGTGACGTCGGCACCCTGCTGGGCCAGGACAAAGTCAATATTGCCGATATGTCGCTGAGCCGGCTTACGCCCGGCGGCACTGCCTACATGGTGGTGCGGGTGGATACGGAACCGAGCGAGAAGGCGCGGAGCGTGATTAAGAGTCACCCGGCCATCAAGCAGGCGAAGTTCGTACAGCTATGAGCTGTTCGGCCCGGCGCGGAACGTGTTGCGATTATCCGCTATCGCTCTTTTTGAGCTTCGAATCGTGGTGTAGGACGCGTTAGAGATAGCGCGTCCTTCTTCATGTTGCTGCCTTCACTCATCGCCCTCGTCATCGGGTACCTGCTCGGCTCGTTGCCTTTTGGTTACCTCGTGGCCCGTGCAAAAGGCGTAAACATTTTCGAGGTGGGTAGCCGAAATCCGGGTGCGACCAATGTGCGGCGGGTGCTCGGGGCCGGCCCAGGCAATCTCGTTTTTCTCCTCGACGCACTCAAAGGCGCGGCGGCGGCGGCTTGGGCGTTGATCGCGATTTTTGGCAACGGCACCAGCTACGACTTCAGTGATCTTGGGTTCGCGAGCGTGGGTCGGGTTGAAGGAAGCACGTTTACCCAAATGGGCGTCGCGGGATTGGTGGGAGCACTGTTGGGTCATAGCTTCTCCTGTTTCACGAAGTTTCGCGGGGGAAAGGGCGTGGCGACGTCGGTTGGAGGGCTTTTGATCCTGATGCCGCTTGCCATCGTGATCGCCGCGTCCACGTGGGCTGTCGTGTTTTATCTTTCACGCTACGTCTCGCTTTCGTCGCTGGCTGCAGCGGTCGTGTTGGTCGTCGCCGCCTACGCGCTTCATTTGCCGCCGTTATTGTTGGGCCTCGCGGCGTTGGTCTCGGCGTTCGTGATCTTACGACACCTGACCAACATCAAGCGCTTGCTTAACGGGACCGAAAACAAATTTGTCCGCAAGACGGTCGCTCCCAAATCATGAGTCCTCCACGCGTTATTCGGATCGGCATTTGTGGGCTGGGCACGGTGGGGCAGGGCGTGTGGAAGCATTTCGAACGGGCTCGGGCTGATCTCGAGTCGCGTCTGGGAGTCCGACTCGAGCTGGCACGTGCATCGGTGCGTGATCTCGAGAAGAAACGGGGCGTCCGGGTGGGTCCCGGAAAGCTGACGGCTGACGCTCTGGGGATCGCCACGGATCCGACGATCGACATTGTGTGCGAGTTGATCGGCGGCACGGATACGGCCCGGGAAGTGACCCTCGCTGCGTTGTCGCTCGGGAAAGTGGTGGTTTCGGCGAACAAGGCACTCATCTGCAAGCATGGTGCGGAAATTTTTGAGAAAGCGCGGCGGCATGGGGGACACTTCCTCTTTGAAGCGAGCGTCGCGGGCGGCATTCCCATCATCAAGGCCCTACGCGAAGGATTGGTCGCGAATCGATTTCCGCTGATCTACGGGATCCTGAACGGGACGTGTAATTATATCCTCACTCAGATGGAGGAGCATGACACGCCTTACGCCAACGTACTCGCGGAAGCGAAAGCACTCGGATACGCGGAGGCGGACGAGTCGCTGGATGTGGAAGGTTGGGACGCGGCCCACAAGGCGGCGGTGCTCGCCTATCTCGCGCACGGCGTTTGGGTGCCCACCAACAAGATGGTGGTTGAGGGGATTGGTCGGTTGACACCGGCGGATTTTCGGCACGCCGCGGCGTTCGGATACGGCATCAAGTTGCTTGCCATCATTTCTCGCGACTTCGAGCACAACGAACTCAGCGTCCGCGTTCATCCCACGTTGCTGCCAGAAAGCCATGTGGTCGCGAATGTGAGCGGCGTGTTCAACGCGGTCTCCGTTCGCGGCGACGTGGTCGGCACGACCTTGTATATTGGTCGCGGCGCCGGTCAGGACGCCACCTCAAGCGCGGTGATCAGCGATATCGCAGATGCGGTGCTCCTATTAAAAAATGATCGACGAGCGTTTGTGACGGCCCGAAAGGAAGTTCCCGTGGCACGAGCGGGTGGCACGTGCCGACTTGCCCCGCCCGAGCGGATTCACGGCCGTTATTATCTGCGACTGACCGTGAAGGATCGTCCGGGAGTGTTGGCGCGCGTTGCGACCGCAATGGCCGATCAGCAGGTCAGTATCGCGAGTGTGATTCAAAACCGCGCCGATCGACCCGACGCCGCGTCACTGGTGCTGACCACGCACGACAGCAATGAAAAGGCGATTCAGGCGACGATCTCGCACCTGAAGAAATTGCCGGTCGTGTTGGATGAGCCGCTACTCCTCCGCATTGGCGATTTCGGCGAGTAATCTTTTGTCATGGCACGCATCGTCCAAAAATATGGTGGCACCTCTGTCGGTGACACCGATCGCATCAAAAATGTCGCTGCCCGCATCAAAGCGGTGCGCGACCAAGGCAACGAACTTGTTGTGGTCGTCTCGGCCCGGGCCGGCGTGACCAATGAGCTGATTGCGCGCGCCAAAGCGGTCTGCGAGAATCCGAGCGAGCGAGAGATGGACCAGCTGCTTTCAATCGGTGAGCAGGAAACCATCGCGCTCACCGCGATGGCGTTGCACGGCATCGGCGTGGACGCCATCAGCTACACGGGGGCGCAAGCGGGAATTTTCACCGACGAAGTTCATACGAAGGCGAAAATCAAAACGATCAACGCGAAGCCGCTGGAGAAGGATCTCGCAGCGGGGAAGGTGATTATCGTAGCGGGCTTTCAGGGCATTAACGATGAAGGGCAGATCACGACGCTTGGCCGCGGCGGCTCTGATTTGACGGCGATTGCCCTGGCGGCGGCGATCCAGGCGGACAAGTGCGAGATCTACACGGACGTTGACGGCGTATATACCGCCGATCCCCGCGTGGTTAAAACGGCAAAGAAGCTTCAAGAGATCAGCTACGACGAGATGCTCGAACTCGCGTCCCTCGGCAGCAAGGTGATGCAGTCGCGTTCGGTTGAATTTGCGGCGAAGTACAACGTGGTCTTTGAAGTCCGCTCCTCCTTTAACACCAACCCAGGAACTATTGTGAAACAGGAAGTCGTCTACATGGAGAAGGTCGTCGTCCGCGGCGTCGCCGTTGATAAGGATCAGGCAAAAGTTTTGGTGAGCAATATCGCCGACAAACCCGGCTCGGCGGCCCGGGTCTTCAACGCGTTGGCGAACGCTCACGTCAATGTGGACATGATCGTCCAGAACGTGGGTCGTCAGGGCGTCGCGAATCTGACGTTCACGGTTCCGCAAACGGAGACGGCGAAAACGCTGAAAGCGCTTGGTCCGGTGTTGAAGGAAATCGGCGGCGATGTCGCCGTAGACGAGAACATCGCGAAGCTTTCGGTGGTCGGCGTTGGCATGCGCACGCACAGCGGAGTGGCGGCCAAGCTGTTCCAAGCTTTGGCCAACGTGAACATCAACCTCGAGCTGATCAGCACCTCGGAAATCAAAATCTCCGTGGTGATCTCGCGTGAAAAGGCGGACGAGGCGGCTCGCGTCGCCCACAGCGCGTTCGAGTTGGACAATCTCTAACGGGTTTGGCTCAGCGAAAGTAGCGCACGTTCGCGCCGTCTAACAACGCGGACGGCAGGAGCGAAACAGCAAAACGAACGCAGCAGATGAAGTACGTATCGACGCGCGGACAATCCCAGCCCGTGAGATTTTCCGAGGCAGTCGCCACGGGACTCGCACCTGACGGCGGACTTTACCTGCCGGAGAAGCTGCCGGACTTTTCCAAGGATCTCCCTCGATTCGAGGGTCTGGCGTATCCGGATCTTTGTTTCGAGTTTCTCCGCGTGTTCGCGGATGATCTTGATCCGGGAGTGTTGCGCTCGCTCGTGGCGAAATCGTACACATCCTTCTCGCGCCCGGAGATTGCACCGATGCGACAGCTGTCCTCGCGTTTGCATGTGCTGGAGCTGTTTCACGGGCCAACCCTCGCCTTCAAGGATTTTGCGCTGCAGCTGCTCGGGAACCTGTATGAGCATCAGTGCGAGGTTCGGCGCGAAACCATCAATGTGCTTGGCGCGACGTCGGGCGATACGGGCGCCGCCGCGATCCATGGTCTGTTGGGCAAACCAGGCACCGCGATCTTCATCTTATATCCGGACGGACGGGTCTCTCCGCTCCAGGAGCGTCAAATGGCGTGCACGGGCGCAAACAACGTTTTCGCGCTGGCGGTCGACGGAACGTTTGATGATGCGCAGGCATCGCTGAAGGAAATTTTCGGTGATCAGACTTTTCGCCTGAAGCACCGGCTGTCGGCGGTTAACTCGATCAATCTCGCCCGAGTTCTCGCGCAATGTGTTTATTACCTTTACGCGTGGCTCCGGATTTCCGCGGGCGAACGCGACAACGTTGAGTTCGTTGTGCCGACTGGGAATTTTGGGAATGTCCTCGCCGGTTGGCTGCTCCAACAGATGGGCGTGCCGATTCGTGGCTTCAAGGTCGCGACGAATCAAAACGACATCATCTACCGCCTGTTCACGACGGGCGACTATCGCGTGAGCCCGGTCCTGCCCAGCCTCGCTCCGTCGATGGACATTCAGGTGGCGTCGAACTTCGAGCGCTTCCTTTATTATAGCGTTGGCTCGGACGCGGCCCGCGTGCGTGAAGTGATGCAGACGTTTCGGACGGCGGGCGGCTATCGATTCGAATCCTTCGATCGAGCCACGTTCTCGGCCTCGCGGTGCACCGACGGAGAGATCCCTGGAATCATCGCGCGGGTGTACCGCGATTTCGGGTACGTGGTCGATCCGCATACGGCTTGTGCGTTCAAAGAGCACGATCCTGAGCGCGTGAACATCGTGCTGGCGACGGCAAGTCCCGCCAAGTTTCCCGAAACGATCCGTTCCGCCATCGGAATTGAGCCAACCGATCCAAGTCTTGAAGAGCTAAAGTCGAGGCCGATTGTGAAGTACCGCCTCAAGGCGAGCTCCGCCGCAATCCGTGCGTTCATCGAGGCGTGTGCGGTTTAGGTCTTTCGGGCAAATCGAAACGACTGTCTGCGCATGGTTCGTCATCGCGTCGTCGCGGAGGTAACGGCCATCGCGCAGTTCAAGGTGGGGCGCCCGTTGAGTGAAAGTTCAAACGGAAAACGGAAGACGGGCCGGTTCTGCAGTCCCCAAGGTTCGCCCTCAATCGGAGCGATGCCTAAGGTGTGGTTTTTGAAGTGTGGTTCCATCCGTCCACCGTGGCGCAAGAACGACCAGGCCAATGCCCGCGCGTCCACGATTTCGGTCAGAATATCCTGCAATCCCGGTGAATTCTGCGCGACGGCGAAGTACGCAAGCAGAGCCGGCAGCATGCCGGCGAACGCGTACTCCTCGGCGAACGTCATCCCGTCGGCACCGTGGGGAAGGCTCTTCCTGCGGATTTGAATCGGTGGTGGATCGCTGCCGAAGGAGAACTCCGTGCGCGTTTTCGGATCTGTGGCCTTCGCGATTTCTTTTAGTCGAAGCCCGGTTTGGTACGCGCGGTCCAGCCCGAGAGCCAGAAATGCCCGGTTCAGGACCGCGCGAGCATGTTTCTCTCCTGCCTGCGGAGGAGGGTTCTGCATGATGGGCGGGAACGGGCCGAACGTCCGAAAAGCGAGCGCAACGGGCTCGTAGGGGTATTCGAGTCGACGGCCGGTCGAGGTGAACAGCACGAATGGAGGATGCGCCTGGGTGGACGATTCATTTTCACGCAAGGCACTGATTTTGACGTTCACCAGCCACTGCCGGGATTGAGCGTGGCCGTGAAATTCGACCAGCGCGGTCACCTCGTCGCCAACCGCGGCTTTCGCCAACGGGTCGTTCAAAGGCATTCCGCTGATCGGAACGTCACGCTGGCGTGCGTAGTGAACAGTCGATGGAAACGGCGTCAGTCCCAGCGGAAGCTTGAGGGGCGGACCCGCTGACTGCGCTGATTCGGCCCAGAGCGCGGGTAAGCAGATCAACCATACGATAAGGCCGGCGCGAACTAACATCCCGCAACGCGTCTCATCAGGACGAACTGGCAAATGAACGATGAGATTCGTGGCGATTGCCAGGCGCGAAACGTCGCCGATCGAAAAGCTCCCTTGCCACTCGTGGCATCGGACGCAAACGTGGACTCTCCGCATGAGCACCGCCGTCAAGATTTACGATACGACCCTTCGTGATGGAACGCAGGGCGAGGGGATCAGCTTTTCCGTTACGGACAAATTGCTGATTGCGCAGAAGCTCGATCAGTTTGGCGTCGACTACATCGAAGGGGGATTCCCCGGGTCGAACCCGCGCGACATCTCGTTTTTCGCAGAGGCGAAAAAACTGAAGCTGACGCATGCGAAATTGGCGGCGTTTGGATCCACCCGGCGCGCAGGGGTACGGCCTGAGGACGATTTGCAGCTTCGCACCCTGTTGGACAGCGAAATGCCGGTTTTAACGATTGTGGGGAAGACGTGGTTGCTGCACGTGACCGAGATCTTGCGCACGACGGCAGAGGAAAACCTGGCGATGATTGAGGACAGCGTGCGCTATCTCGTTTCGCAGGGACGAGAAGTCATCTACGATGCCGAACATTTTTTCGACGGGTATCTCGACAACCCGGATTATGCCTTGCGGACGTTGGATGCGGCGGCACGTGGGGGCGCCAGCAACCTTTCGCTCTGCGAAACGAACGGCGGCAAGTTGGTGCCCGAAGTCACGAGAATCGTTGCCGCCGCTGTCGCGCGGTTCGGCGGAGACAAAGTGGGTGTGCATTGCCACAACGACAGCGGCTTGGGCGTGGCCGTTTCGCTCGCCGGTATTGATGCCGGTGCTACGTTGGTGCAGGGCACGATGAACGGCTATGGCGAGCGGGTTGGAAATGCCAACCTGATTACCATCCTGCCCAATCTGATTCTGAAAATGGGCCGCACGGCGCATTGTGCGCCGCATCTCGCCGAAGTCCGGGATCTCTCCCTGTTTTTTGACGAACTGGCCAATTTGCGCCCCGATCCGAAGTCGCCGTTTGTGGGTCACTCGGCGTTTGCGCACAAAGGTGGCTTGCACGCCAATGCCGCGCAGAAGGTGGCGCGGAGCTACGAACACATCGATCCTGCGCTGGTGGGCAATCGGACGCGGGTGCTCGTCTCGGACATGGCGGGACGCAGCAGCTTGGCGCTGAAAGCCCGGGAAATGGGGCTGGAACTGGATGAAAAACGGCCGGAGATGAAAGGCCTGATCGAGGAACTCAAGGACCGGGAGTTCCGCGGCTACGAGTACGAGGCCGCCGATGCATCGTTCAAGCTGCTTGTCGCCAAGTCACTTGGACAGCAGAAGACGTTTTTTGAGGTCGAGAACTACCGCGTGATCATCGAGCGGCACGATGGAGAACTCTGGTCCGAGGCGACCGTGAAATTGAAAGTGAACGGCGAATCGGTTCACACCGTTGCGGAAGAGTCCGGGCCGATCGGCGCGCTCGACAAGGCGCTCCGGCTGGCGTTGCAGAAAGCGTATCCGAATCTTCGAGAGATGTCGTTGCGGGACTACAAGGTTCGGATTCTCGAGTCCAACCAGGGCGCCGGCTCGCGCACCCGCGTTCTCATTGAAAGCGGCGATGGGAAGCGAATCTGGGGCACGGTCGGGGTCAGCGACAATATTATCGACGCGTCATGGGAGGCGTTGCGCGAGTCGGTGGAATTCAAACTGACGCAGGGTTGATGGCGTTGCGCTAATACGCGGATTTTCGGGGATAAATTCCCGAGATTCGGCTGGCATGGATTCAATCTCGTGCCAGTGTCAGTGCTATCATATGCCGTTTCGAATTCCGTCTACCCGGATCAATTGGACCAACAGCTCTTTCCTCATCGGGACGTTTATCATTACGTGCACTGCAGTACCGGTGTATCTCTGGCACTACGGTGTTGATACGTTTCAGGTGTCGATGTTCCTGGCCTTCGTCGTCGCTACCGGCTTGAGCATCACGCTGGGCTACCACCGGCTTTTCGCTCACATGTCGTTTCAAGCCCTCTGGCCCGTCCGCCTCCTGACGTTGATGTTTGGTGCGGCGGCGTTTGAGAACACCGCGTTGGCGTGGGTTTCGGATCATCGTCGTCACCACAAGCACGTGGACCACGACGACGACCCCTACGACATTTCCAAGGGCTTTTGGCACGCACATATTGGATGGATCCTCTTCAAATTGGATCCAGAGCCGCCGCTGGATAATGTCGCTGATCTTCGCAAAGATGCCCTCGTGATGTGGCAGGACCGTTTCTACCTGCCACTGGCCCTCGGAATTGGGTTTGTTCTCCCGGCCGCGCTCGGCTTCCTGCACTCCGGCTGGCTCGGTGCGTTGGGCGGTTTTTTACTGGGCGGCGTCGCGCGAATGACCGTCGTGCAGCACATGACTTTTTTCATCAACTCCCTTTGCCACACAGTTGGGCGCCAGCCGTACTCTGATCGCTGCAGTGCGCGGGATAGCTGGCTGATGGCGATCTTCACGTTTGGCGAAGGCTACCATAACTATCACCACGAGTTTCAGCACGACTACCGCAATGGCGTGAAATGGTGGCAGTGGGATCCCACGAAATGGTCCATCTGGACGCTGGAGAAACTACATTTAGTTCGCGACCTCCGCCGTGTGCCGGAGGAAAAGATTCTCTTGTCCCAGCTCGCTGACACGCGGCGCCGTTTGAATGCTCAGCTTGCGGGCCGGCCCGCGCAAATGAACGCCCGGGTGCGTGAACTCTTGCAGGCATCGGACGCGAAGCTTCATCAGCTCGGCGAGCGCTGGGCGAACTTGAAATCACAATATTCCGAGAAAGCTGGCGCGCTGAAAGCCGAGTATACCGAGAAGGCTTCCCATCAGATCGAGCGCGCATCCCATCAAATCGACGACGCTCGAGCGGCCCTTGCCGAGATTCGTCGTGAAGTGGAGCAGGCCCTGGCGCTGCTGGAGCGGATCGGCGCCCGCGCCTGATCCGGCTCAATGCTGATCAGTTCGAGGCGGCCCTACCGGCCGCCTTTTTTGTGCTCCGTGCAACCGTTCAAAGCAACGGTGCAAGCAGCCGGCTCACATCTTCCAGGATATTGCCCAAAATGCGTCTCCGCTTCTTGGATTCGACCTTCGGTTCCCGGCAGAGTTTCACGAGGGCCTCCGCCCACTGCTTGATCGCGCGAACGTCGTCGACCGAGTATACGAAGACCCCGACCTCGAAGTTCACAAACAAGCTCCGCGGGTCGAAATTGGCCGAGCCGAACAGTGCAATCCGGTCATCCACGATCGTGGCTTTGCTATGCATCATGCCGGGTTGGAAAAACCAGACTTTGGCTCCGGACTTGCGGAGCTCGCGGATGTAGTGTCGTCGGGCGAGGTCGGTAATGGGATGGTTGGAGCGCGCCGGTACGATCAGGGTGATCGCGCAACCGGCGTGGGCTTTGACCATCAAGGAACGCAGCAAAACTTCGTCGGGCAGAAAGTAGGGGGTCACGATCCAGATGCTTTCCTTGGCCTCCTGGATCATCGCGAGGATGCCCTCGTAGAGTGGGTCACCCGGCACGTCGGGTCCACTTGCCACCACTTGCAGTTCGCTCGTCCCACGAGGTTTCAAGACGGCTTCGGTCGCGATCTCGGCGTGGAGCACATCGGCCGATTGCCGGCTGGCGAAGCACCAGTCCGCGATAAAAATCTCGTTCAACAGGGCGGCCGCGGGACCGTGAATGAGCGTACCGAAATCGGCGAAACGTTTGCGGAACGGCGTCGGTCCCATGTAGTCCCGCGCGAGGTTGTGTCCGCCGATGATCGCCGAGCATTGATCGATGATCGCGATTTTTCGGTGATTGCGGAGATTGGCGGAGCCGCGCGACGTGAACGGCAGCACGGGCATGAAGAAAACGACCTCACCGCCGGCTTCCTTGATTGGCAGGACGAAGCCGCGATTGACGAACATGCAGCCGACGGCATCGAGCAACAGGCGCACCTTGACGCCTGCCCGGGCCCGTTCGCACAACAAGCGGACCAGCCGCTTGCCCGTATCGTCGCGACCGAGGATAAAGGTCGTGATGTGGATCGATTGCCTGGCGCCGCGAATACTCCGTTCGAGTGCCGCGAAGGCTGCCTCTCCGGTGGTGAGTAATTCGAGGGCATTTGCCGCGACGGGGGCAGCGGCGCCGCTGGCCATGACGGTGTGAGCGACCGGAGTATCGCGGAAGGCGGCTGGGCTGGTCGGCCCCGAAGGCAGCTGGGGTAGAAGGCGCGATTTTCGTTCGGCGAGACGCCGGAGCTTGCGCCCGCCAAATAGAAGGAAAAGGGGCACACCGACGTGAGGCAGCAGCACAATGGCCAACAGCCAGGCGAACGTGTTGGCCGGGGCCCGCTTCTCGCTCATGAGTCGGGCGACGAGGAAGAAGGCGAGCAGGAACCCCGCGAGTGAGAACACCACGGCGAGCAATCCCCGGTCGAGAAACTGCTCCACGAAATCTCGCGGGAGATCAAACATGCACGGATCCAGACAAAGGGCTGATCACTGCGTGGCAAGGGCTGCGTTGCGGTGGCCGATCGGACATGGAGTGCGGTGGCTCGACACCGCTTTTGGGGAGATGCGGCTTGACGCATCGGTCCGTGGGTTGAACGAGCGCTATAGGCGCGGCCCGGACTCGGCCGTCTTCCGACCCTTCTCGAAAGTGGTGTCAAGCCACCACACGCCGCCGCAATCTCATCTTTTCTTCAACCCTGCGGCGGCCCGGGTGAAAAAAGCCTTGCCGTTACTCCCGTGAGTCGAGAATTTCCGCATTCTGTTTTTTTGGTAGGATACTCAAGTGGCCAACGAGGGGAGACTGTAAATCTCCTGGCTTACGCCTTCTCTGGTTCGAATCCAGATCCTACCACCACTTTCTGCGGCACCGGAAGTTGCTCGTAAAAAACGGCTTAATTCGGAAGCGTCGGGGTCTCAAGGCGCAGCTCCAGGCGCCAGTGAATACTTTAACTATTCAATTGCGCAGCCGGTTGAAGCTCCGCTCGAAAAGCGAGCTCGTACCAAAATCCCGGCAGAGCACCTACCGCAAATTCGGGACGCGCCGGAAGTGGGAGGCGAGGGAGGGACTGGGCACGGTGGACTCGTGGCGCTACGATCAAAGCCCATCACGATCACCCCCGTCCGGAATCCCAACGGATCGGTTAGCTATCGAGTCATGGGAACGACCCGGGTGAAGGGGAAGCAGCGCAAGAGGCATTTCATGAACCTCGAGGATGCTATGTCGACGCAGGCGCTCTGGGAGCACGAGCGAATGCAGACGGCGGCCGCCCTCCGGCCAAAAATCACCCGCCTTACCCAGGCTGAACTCGCCCAAGCCGAAGCTGCCGTGGAGATGCTGCGCAACAGCGGCCACACGCTGATCGATGCTGCGCGTCACGTGTTTCGGAGTGCTCCAGCCGTGCCGCAAGAGTCCCGTTCCATCAAAGGTGCGCTTCACGATTTTCTGCGGGAGCGGGAGCCGTTTGTGGGGACCCGGCGACACCAAAGTCTGCGAACAACGAACGAGCAATTTCTTCAACACGTTGGTGACAACGTTTCGATCACCGACGTCACGACCGAAATGGTGTTGAAGTGGCTCCGCGGAAAGGGGGACTTGAAAAAGAAGAGCTGGAATAATTACCGCGCGGACCTGTTCACGCTCTTTGCTTGGTGCGCCGGCCGACCACGTTCTTGGATCACTGAAAATCCGGTCGCGCCAGTTCCGCAGCACAAGATCATCCGCGCACTGCCGGAACGACTCGACGTCAAGAGAGCCCGTGAACTCATGCTGTTTCTTGAGGAACAGTATCCAGAATGGTGCGTGAGCTTTGTCCTCGCCTTGTTTCTCGGGATTCGACCGGACCGGAAGAG
Organism: Opitutus sp.; assembly: GCA_039928945.1. Lineage (GTDB taxonomy): Bacteria > Verrucomicrobiota > Verrucomicrobiia > Opitutales > Opitutaceae > Opitutus. The sequence goes on from JBDSSD010000109.1 coordinate 42,028, forward strand.
TGGGGAGCTGGCCAAATTGGCGGAGTGCGTCGCGCGCGATGGCTTGGGAAAATACTTCTGTAACGGAGTACTTCACGTCACCGCAGAGATTTCAAAAGACCGGCGGTCACGGCAGACCATGGTCCCGTTGAACGTGGAGCAATGGCTACGACGGTACGAAGTTACGCCAAGGTCAATCTGCCCGGAACGCCACCTGACGTATCAGTTAATTCGCGACAGATTCCAGATCCCACACGATGGGCTGCGCCACACTGCCATCTCCGCTCATGTTTCCCTCCACGGCTCCTTTGCCGATGCAGCCTGTCAGTTTGGGAATTCGGAATCGATGATCCGCGCGCACTACTTCAACCGAATGAGTAAAGAGGAAGCCGCCGAGTTCTACGACATTGTGCCGAAAGTGTCCAACCTGGCAGATCAGCTCTAACGTCAGATCGAAACAATCCCGCCAAGTCCGCCGACTGGAAAGTGGCCATCGCCGCAGTGATGAAACGGCAACCCACGACTTCGAACGCTTGGTTCTTTCGGCAGGCGCGTTGGCGTCTCGTTCTTCCTGCAAAGCGCGACGTCTATCCGAGCGTTCAATGATGGCTTTCACCTCTGTCACATCGACCGATTCGATGAATACTTTGACCTCGTGCTTCGTGCGGTTGTGATCCACCGGGCCCATCTGTTTCACCTTGGCGTTCGGGACGGCCGATCTCTAATAAGCTCTTTTCGTCCTTCGGATTCAGTGCCGCCGCCGTGTCCACGAGCAAGCGGGCGCGGGTCGTGAACGGGAACTGAGCGTGACCGGGAAGGTTGGTCCTATTTCGAGGGGTATCGATTTCACCGACCAAGCGAGGGCGCAAAAGAATGATGTCTTTCTTGCGCCCGTATTTCTTGGCGAGCCATTCGAGGTAAAACTACTCGTCGCCCCTTGTGTGCCGTGATGACTCCGCCGAGTGTGGGATTGCGGAAATGAGCGCGTCCATGAGACCTCGAAGTCTTGCCGGAACCGGTGTCACTCGAGAGGAAAAAGTGCCGGTTCGCCTTGTCGCGGGTCCAGCGGAAACCGGCGAACGCAAGCACGACTTGCCACCGATCCGCGACGATCCTCCCGGCCGGATCGCGCACATAGCGGCGATGGTCCGCGTAGTAGAAAAGCAGGCCACAGAGAGCACAGACGATGGTTCCCGCGATCATCCCGAACGAAGACGGCAGACGATTCGCGCCGAATAGGCCCGCTGCCGAAATGATCAGAGCGAACGGAAGCGTGAGCGGCGCGCGCGATCCGGGTTCGTTGTGGCGCAGATTCCTATGAATAAACCAACCCGCGATGCCGAGGAAAAGGGTGGCAATCGCGAAGGTAGCGACCGTGATCGCGTGCGGATTTTCGAGCCATTGGTGGACTAAAACCTGAGGTGGGGGGAGTTCTTTCATGATCTTCGTCCCGACGAAAAGACACGAACCGCGCAGATCGCGCGACGAGGTGCGCCTACCGAAAAAAGGGTAGGCGCCAGGAATTGAATCGCCCGCGCTTTTGCCGAGTTCTGACGAATCCCGAAGTCCTTAGGGCCTTGCGTCTGTTACAAAAAAAGCTCGGGAGACTCACGCCCACTCTGCCGGCTTATCGAAGCCAGCGATGTCAGAAAACCGCCGCGAAAACGCGCCGGCGCCTACACCGATTGCGGTAGGTGAACTACCGCAGAATCGGGAGGCGCGCGCCGTTGAAGGACCGACGCGGCTCAACCCTCGTTATCGCATGATCACGGTCGGCATTATTCGAAACGGGTCCACCTACCTTTCGCATCACCTCCGCAAAAACAATTACTAGTCGGAGGGCGAGAAGGAGGTCCAGGGCGAATGGATCGGAGAAGGCGCGAAGGCGCTCGGTCTCGAAGGTGCCGTGACTGACAAGCCGTTCGAAGCACTGCGTCAAAATCGGCATCCGATCTCGGACGAGCCGCTGACACAACGCGACCATGCGAACCGTGTCGCGTTCTCGATATTCAACTGTCCGCGCCAAAGGACGTGAGCGTGCTGGCGCTGGTTGGTGGCGACGTGCGTGTGCGCGAGGCCTTCGTCGAATCAGTCAAAATCGTGTTGGCGGAAATGGAGCGTTTCGCTGCCGTGCGCGAGCGGCGTGGAAACGCGGCTATGAGCGAAGAAATTCGACTGACGGGTAGGCGTAAACCGCGTCGTGGATTGAGAGACCTGTCGCCAACTTCAAACAGGGTGGCTTTATAGGTAAGCTTTGCTTCGTATACGCGCATGTTAGATGCGTCTCAGCGGATTCGGTCGTGTGTGCGGATATGCACCTGATCGACGTTTGCTCGCTGAGGGCGATTCCCGCACACGCTGAAAGTTAAAGTGCTGACGGAGCGCCGAGGCCTATGCGCAGCAGCAATCGAGGGGGAAGCGAAGGGTATGCGCGTGGTGGAGACGCGCAGCGTACGACCTTGACCGGCGTATAATAGGGAATGCCAGAGGCGGGCAGTGCTAATAGAATCGACCAAAGGGAGCATCCGGCCGTGGCGTTCGATGGCTGCTCCGACGCCAGAAAATTAATCTACCGAATTTTCGGTAGGACCTCTCCGTTACGGTGCAACTTCGGAGAAATTTACTCAGGCCCGTGAAACCAAACTGTCGTTGGAAAAAACGACAGGACGGCTCCGCGGGATTCGGCAAAGCGGAGATTACCGTGACACCCTAATCCTCATGATGCCGTATCTGGCGTTCGCTCTTTGTATTCTGAAAGTTGGCCGCAGAGCGGAGAATAACTGGCGCACGATCGCGCTGATCTTCTTGGCCACTCTGACAATTCCTTCGCTGGTGCATGCCCAGGGGGAGTGGCACCCTGGCAGCAGTCGGCATCGTGGCCGCCGGAGTAGCAATGATGATGGGGCGGCAACCGATCGCGAAATGGGCCGGCGCCGGCGCGATGATCAGCGGTCTTTCGTTCGCCATCGTCCGCACCATGTGGAGGAACATGGGCCTCGAGACGGCGAACTTCGGCACATTCGCGCCATAATTGCTTTTCGGAGAATCGGAACATGAGCTCTACGCACCTCAACGAGCACGACGCCAATCAAGGCGCGCAATCGTCTGGTGAGTTTCTGGACATGACCGGAAACTCCGGGTGGTTTCTATTCGGCTCCCGCGGCGCGACGATCCTGATGGTAATCCTTCTCAGGGAAATCTTGGAAGTGTCGCTGCACTTGTGGCCGCCCTGAAACTCGGGCTTCTAGCTGCCGTGAAATCCGACGGCCCGAGCGCGGGCCACGTGTCTGATATGTTGGTCGACTTAACGCGGCAGATGAAAAATTAGTTTTCGAGTACGACGTGAAACCGGATGACGAAGCAGAGGACGTGCGATCGCGAAAGCTGCCCGGGCTTTCGCCCTCGCCGCCATTCCAGAAACTCGAATAGTCCTTATTCAGAGTTCCCGTTTATATCTCGGGTAAAACTCCAAGATTTGAACGCAAAGGCCCCCTTGAGTTAGTCACAAGGAAGTCGCAAGTTATTAACAATAACCCGTTTGACTCGCGCTTCACGGCATCATGGGCTAAAAATCAACATATCCGGCAGTTTTAGGTTAGGTAGTGCTGTGCTGATTCGGGACGTGAACTCACTACTCAAGATTCTCGTGGTAGACGACGGTGATCTTAAACGCATCCTCCTTGCTCATCACCTGCTGCTACGTTTCCCCAGCGCTCGGATAACACAATGCGACTCAGGGGCGGCAGCGATAGAGCTCATCAAAGTGAATCCGTTTGATGCCGTGGTTACGGACAACAATATGAGTCCTGTAACGGGAATCGAACTCATATTATGGATACGGTCGAACGTCGGCCACATGCCGATCGTAATGATAAGTGGAAATCCGCACATTGAGGAGGCGGCGCTCAAAGCCGGGGCTGATGCCGTTCTCAACTCGCTCCAGTTCAAAAAACTTGGGGCCACACTTGCAAAGCTACTCGGAGAAACTGGGCCCGGAGATCTTTAAATCGGGCAGCGGCAGGTTTGCGAGGTTCGGGAGGTCTCTACGGGAGCGTCATGTCTGAATGAATGGCGAACCGCTACAGCCGGAACAGCACAAGGGCGCGGCCACGCTCATGCAGCCGGAATTTACGGGGACGCGGATTACGTTGGTGAAGTCTTGTCTGTGACGTTGGCCACGCCGGCGACGATCGCAGCTTGGAGAGCCTGTATCTGAAGCGCGCCGGGTACGTGGATTTACGCAGGCGCCGCGCGCCCTGCACCTGAGCATTCGGCCCATACGTCGGCATGAAGCGACGTGCGCATCGCTCTTCGTAACCACCTACGAATCCAGCGCCATTAGCAGACCGGTACATCCCAGCCAACAGCTCACCCGACTAGCAGCCCTCCCGGCGCGCAACAAGACTGAGAGCCCGTGCTCAAGAATTCCTCGGCACCCTCGGTAGCATACTCCTATACCGCGAACTCAAGAATGAGGGCGTAATGGGCTTGTTTAGCTATCTTGGAATTTAAATCTTAGAACTCTTGTGAGAGGTGAAATAGGTTCAGAAAACATGGGCGAAATTGAGAGGCTTTCGATTAACCTGTCTTAGAAGCCTTTATCGAAAGATGTGCAGGCTCGTCCTGTCCCAGGCACCAGCAATGATTTAAAGTAGTTAGGGCGAAGCCGGATTTAATCCCCCTCCTATACCGGGTCTTATACAGTGAAATAAGGTCATTCATCGGCGGTTGATGTGAGCTTCGATGAGACGAGTTCTCGGCGCGCACGGTTCGCCGAACGCTCGCTGCTTCACCGAAACCTTGGTGCGTGTGTCACGTTACCGGCTCGACTCTACGTTGCTATTCGCGACGGTCTGGGCTTCTCCCCGGAACGTATCAGAAGTAGAACCACGGAGTAGATTCAGCGTCCTCGCTCCGCGACATAGGGGGATCCCCGATCGATGTTTCACGGAATTGCCGTCGAAATCGAGTTGCAGGAAGGAGCCCGTCATTTGGTGATCTCCGCCGAGGATGAACCTGTTGGCATTTCATTTCGTCACCGCGGTTTCTTTTCTTTGGTCCGGGCTCGTCGGCGCCTCATTGGCCGATCGGTACAGCCCTTTGGCGGTTGTTCATTTCCGCGTTTCGGGCCTGCGCGTTCTGTAAGTATTTAGCCAGTCCCGTCGCGAGCGTTGTTTGTCCTGATCAATTACGACTCGCCGTCGCTTGAGCATAGCAGCCCAAGGTTTCGTCGCGTTGTTTTCAACCTGAAGAAAGCCCATGCCCAGCGCGCTCACCTATCCCGGCGTCTACATTGAAGAAGTTCCCAGCGGCGTTCGCACCATCGCGGCCGTCTCGACCTCCGTGGCCGCATTCGTCGGATTTTTAAAACGCGGCTCCACCCAGGTCGCGATTCAGTGTTTCAATTTCAGTGATTTCATGCGCGAGTTCGGTGGGCTGGATTTCGAGTGCGAGGTGAGCTACGCGGTTCAGCAATTTTTCCTCAACGGAGGCGCCGAAGCGTGGGTCGTGCGAACATCCGCGGTCGGCAGTTCGACCGCGGCGGCAATCTCGCTCAAGGCGCTGACCAGCTCAGCCAATCCGCTCGTCAAAGTGGTGGCCGCGAGCGAGGGCGAGTGGAGCAATAACGTTCGCCTGGTCGTGGACTACGACACGCCCACGCCCACCCAGAGCTTCAACCTCACGGTCGCGGAGATGGTGACGTCCGGCGGCCAGCTGGTGCCGGGCAAGGTAGAAGTATTCCGAAACCTCATCATCGATCCCAGTAAGTCGAACGACGCGAAGAAAGTGGTGAACAACGGGTCGAAACTCGTGCAGCTCGACTACGAGAGTCCTCTGACGCCGGGCCAGCGACCCGCGCATTCCGGTACCGTTAGCAAGAAGCTCACGCCTGCTGATCTTGGGGCCGTCGTCGCGAACGATGGGATGAAGGTGAGTCTCAACGGCGTCGCCTTGGCCGCTCCACTCGTTTTGAAAGCGCCCCTGCCGACAACGCTGGCAGGTCTGGCCGCGGCCATGACGGCCGCGCTCCGTCCACTGGATGGAAAGTTGAAGAACGCGACGGTGAATCTTCTCGGTAGCGCCTCGACGCAGCAATACCTGCACGTGAGTGCGGGAAATGATGCCACGTCAGCCGCTGACGATCTCATCGAATTTACGCCGGCCGACGCGTTGGCCACAAAACTCGGCTTCACGGCGGACAGCGGGAACGTTCGTCAGTATTCCGCCGGCGGCCTTGCTAAGGCGTCACAAGCTTTACCGGGCGCAGCCCAAGTGAAAGGCGCCAATGGCAATCCGCCGACGGCCGCGGACATTGCCGGTGATCCTCTCGCGAAAACGGGTCTCTACCGGCTCGACGCAGTCGATCTCTTCAACCTTCTCTGCATTCCTGATACGGTGAGTCTTCCGGACGCACAGGCGGCCGATGTCGCGTCAAAGGCAGCGGCGTACTGTGAAGTGCGGCGCGCGTTCTATATTCTCGATATCCCACAGAAAGACGCCGTGCGGGACGAGGTGAGCGAGGTCAAAACCTGGCTCGACGTGAACGCGACCCTGCGGCACAAAAACGCCGCGACTTATTTTCCGCGACCTTCCATCGCGGATCCGTTGAACGATTTTCGGCCACGCGTGATCGCGCCGAGTGGACTGCTCGCAGGACTCTACGCGCGGACGGACACGGAGCGCGGCGTGTGGAAAGCGCCGGCCGGCACCGAAGCGACATTGCGCGGCGTGCAGGCGCTCGAAACCACGCTGACCGACGCGGAAAACGGCACCTTGAATCCGAAAGCGATTAACTGCCTTCGCCGATTTCCCGTTTACGGCAACGTCAGCTGGGGCGCGCGTACGTTGGTGGGCGCCGACGCGCAGGCGTCGGAATGGAAATACATTCCTGTTCGACGCACCGCGCTCTTCATCGAGGAAAGTCTTTATCGGGGTACGCAGTGGGTTGTCTTCGAACCCAATGACGAGCCACTGTGGGCGCAGATCCGACTGAACGTCGGTGCGTTCATGCACACGCTTTTCCGTCAGGGCGCGTTTCAAGGTACGTCGCCGCGCGACGCGTATCTGGTGAAATGTGACTCCGAGACGACCACCCAGACGGACATCAACTCCGGCATCGTCAACATCGTGGTGGGATTCGCGCCGCTTAAACCCGCGGAGTTTGTCATCATCAAACTGCAACAGCTCGCCGGACAAATCGAAACCTGAGGACACCCGCCATGGCTCAATTCTCTGTCAACACCCAGCGGTTCGATCCCTACAAAAACTTCAAATTTCGCGTGAAGTGGGATGGCCGATACGTCGCCGGCGTCAGCAAGGTCGGTGCCCTCAAGCGCACCACCGAAGTCGTGAAGCACCGCGAAGGCGGCGATCCGAGCAGCACGCGTAAATCGCCCGGGCGAACCGAGTTTGAGGCAATCACGTTGGAGCGCGGAGTGACTCACGACACCGAGTTCGAAAAGTGGGCGAACAAGGTCTGGAATTTCGGCAGCGGCCTGGGCGCGGAAATTTCGCTCAAGGACTTCCGCAAGGATCTGATTCTAGACCTGTACAACGAAGCCGGGCAACTCGTGCTGAGCTACAAAGTATTCCGCTGCTGGGTCTCGGAGTTTCAGGCGTTGCCTGATTTGGATGCGAACGCGAACGCCGTGGCGATTGCACATCTGAAATTGGAGAACGAGGGCTGGGAGCGTGACGTCAACGTGACCGAACCAGCCGAACCGACCTTCACCGAACCGGCGGCGTAGCGGGAAAATTCCATGCGTGCATTGCCCGCAACCGAGCTTCTCGAACGATGGGAGGCAGGACTGGCGCAGCCGCGCTGGGAATGGGCGCGGGCCATGGTCTCCGCGTCCATTCCGGCCCTCACGCCTGAGGAGCTTGACTTGATGACCGTCGGACAGCGTGACCGATGTTTGCTGGATCTGCGCGAGGCGATTTTCGGATCTCAGCTCGTGGGTCGCAGCCGTTGCCCCGTGTGCGCGGAGTCGGTCGACCTGACGACCGAGGTCGCACTGTTTCGGGTTGAGGAGGCCGGCGCGCGCGAAAGCACGCTCGACGGCCCAGACTATGCGGTGCGGGTGCGGACTCCGAATCTGGGCGATCTCGGTTTTGCGGCGCGCGCTTCCGATGTTGCAGCGATGCGCGACGTCTTGCTGGATCGATGCGTCGTCACAATTGATGGCGAGTCGGCGGCGGCTGGGATCGCGCGGATTCCGGAATCTGCGATCCAACGAATTGTCGAGGCGATGGCAGAGAGAGATCCGCAGGCCAACCTCCAGCTCGATTTGAAATGTCCGGCTTGTGCGCATGCCTGGTCGGAGACCTTCGATATTGTGGAATTTCTGTGGACCGAATTGGACGCCTGGGCAGAGCGCTTGCTCGGCGAGGTCCATCACTTGGCCACCGCCTATGGCTGGACCGAGGCGGACGTCCTCGCGCTCAGTCCGCAGCGACGGTCGCGCTATCTCGACCTCATTGGCACATGAACGATTTTCTCACATCACTCGCGGCGCGCACGCTGGGTCAAACCCCCGTCATCGCTCCTCGGCTGCCATCGCGGTTTGAGCCGCGAGTGGCCGCCAGCGGATTTTGGTTCGGCGAAACTCCACGACTCGTCGACCAGGACGATCGAGGACGGGGCGTTTCGGCGGAGTTTCTTCCGGTCACACCGTCACCGGCGGGACTGCGCGTCCCAAACGTTCCATCGGATGTGGTCGCGAATTTGTCGGGTTCGACCGGAGAGCGACACGTCCAAACTCAATCCCCCGATTCGGCTAACGGTAACAAGCCGATGCCGGAAGTGAATACAGCGAGCCGCGTGCACGCGCGTAGCGGATCGACGAGGATCGCCGCCGCACAAGAGGGAACGCGGGAGAATCCGGCTCGTTTCTCTATTCACGCAGCTCAGGCGATTGGGTCTCGTGCGGCCACCGGCCCGTCGCGGGTAAGCTCGACTCGCCCTGAAACTGCGCCCGCGCCGACGATACACGTTTCGATCGGCCGCGTTGAAGTTCGGGCCATTCAACGAACGGAAAACGCGCGACCGGCGAGAACCGAACTGCAGGCGAAACGCCTCTCGCTCGAAGACTATCTACGCCAGCAGCGAGACTGATCCTATGGGGACCGCGCGCTCCATCGCTACCGTGACCGCCACGCTTCGACGTACGCTGCAGGATGCGCTCAACGTCGACGTGCCGGGCGTGAAAGTAACGACCTTGCGCCCCGACGCCATGGTGGGCGTGGCCACGGCGGCTGGAGTAAATATTTTCCTTTATCAGGTCACGCCGAACACCGCCCTGCGCAACGAGGTGCTTCCGACGCGCGGCAGCAACACCACGGTCGTGGCGCGTCCACGCGCGTCATTGGATTTGCACTACCTGATCAGCTTTTACGGGAACGAAGCGGAGCTGGAGCCGCAACGTCTGCTCGGCGGCGTGGCGCGTACGCTGAACGCGCGCCCGCATATCACCCGGCGCAATATTCGGGATATGCTCGGCGACGCGGCGTTCACGTTTCTCGCGGGGTCGAATCTTGCCGACGACGAAGAGGTCGTGCGCCTGACCCCGGCGGCGCTCTCGCTCGAGGAACTGTCGAAACTTTGGTCCGTGTTCTTCCAGACACCGTACTCACTCTCAATCGCGTACCAGGCGGGCGTCGTGTCAATCGAAGCGGACGACGTTCCTCGAGTTCCGCTTCCCGTTCGGGAGAGAACGCTCACCGTGCTCCCGTTTCGTTCACCCACGGTCGAGGAGGTGGAATCGATCCTCGGACCGCAGCTTCCGATTCTGGCGGGTGCGACGTTGAAGATCCGGGGCCGACAGCTGCGCGGAGATGTCACTCGCCTGCGTCTGAGCGGCGACGAAGTCACTCCGGCCTCGATTGAAGACGAGGAGATCAGCGTCGTGCTGCCGGCAACGCTCCGCGCGGGCATCAACAGTGTGCAGGTGGTCCAGAAACTGATGATTGGAAAACCACCCACGGAGCACAGTGGATTTGACTCGAATGTTTCGGCCTTCGTGCTCCATCCGCGCATCACCGCGATCACGCCGGGGGCAACGTTCAACGTGACAGTCGATCCCGTGGCGCGGGCCACGCAGCGGACGGTACTGTTGCTGAACAACGCGACGACCGGACGGGCTTACACGTTCGCGAAGGCGCCACTCACGGTGGATGCCTCGGTCCTGGACTTCACCGTCTCTGGATTGGATCCGGGTCAATATTTTGTCCGCGTGCAGGTTGCCGGCGCGGAAAGCTCGTTGCTCGATCTGAATCCGGCCAGCCCGACGTTTAAGGCGCTCATTAACCCGCAGGTGGTCATCTGATGAACGAAGTGTGGCTTACAATGAATCAGCGAAAGCTGTCGCAAGCAGTCGCGGCCGTGCGCGCGATGCTCGAACGGCATGCGGCGCGCGATTCTAGTTCATCCATCGAAAAAGCGGGGGCGGTGGAACCGGAAAACAGCGGTGCGGAAGACGCATCGCTACCACCATCGGCGTTGGCCACAATCGCGACGAGGTTTTCCCTGACGGACTTTGAGCGAAGCATCCTCGTGCTCTGTGCGGGAGTGGAGTTGGAAAGCGGCTTTGCTTCGCTTTGTGGGCGCGCACAAGGCAGTCCGTCGCTGAATTTTCCCACCTTCAGCCTGGCGCTGGCGGCGCTACCGGACGCGCACTGGAGCGCGTTGTCGCCTGAGTCGTCGCTACGGCGTTGGCGATTGATCGAATCTTCCGGAAGGGACGAACCGCTCACGGTCGCTCCGCTCCGCATCGCAGAACGCGTACTCCACTATCTGACGGGTGTGTTCTGCGAGGACGAGTCGTTGCGGGGATTACTGCAATCCATCGGATTGGACGAACCACTGGCTCCGTCTCAGCAGACGACGGCAGATGAAGTGACGCGCCTGCTTAATCAGGCCGTGCCAGGCAATCTGCCGGTCGTGCAGCTTTGCGGTCGGGCGGAGGGGGACAAGCGGGCGGTCGCCGCGGTGGCGTGTGCGCAACTCGGCCTGGGATTGCGCGCGGTGCGGGCGAACGAGTTGCCGGGTCACGCCGCGGAGAGGATACAACTGGCCCGACTTTGGGAGCGTGAGTCGATGCTGGGGAATTCTGCTTTGTTGATCGAAAGCAACGACGCCGATTCACTGGATTCCATTCGAACCGCCTGCCGGTTTGCCGAGGAAGTAAACGGCGTCGTTTTGATGGCGATACGTGAACCGGTCCGCTCCGGGAATCGTTCTATGCTACGAATCGACGTTGATCGGCCGAAACCAGACGAGCAGCGAGTTCTGTGGGAAGCTGCGCTGGGACCGGAGGGGGCTGAGCTGAACGGCTCGCTCGATGCGGTTCTCAGTCACTTCGATCTCGGTGCCCGCCACCTTCGCCGAGTCGGCGATCAGGTCCGGGCCCGGCGGCGTGATGAGTTGCCGCTGGACACGGCGATTTGGGCGGCTTGTCGAGACGAGACGCGTCCGCGCCTGGAAGGATTGGCCCAACGGATCAACGCGTCGGCAACGTGGGACGACCTAGTGCTGCCGAGTCCGCAGATCGCGACGTTGCGGGAAATTGCGGTGCAGCTACGCGGCCGCTATCGGGTGTATCAGACGTGGGGATTCGCGGAAAAAGGTACGCGGGGATTGGGGATCACCGCACTTTTCTCCGGCGCCAGCGGCACGGGAAAGACCTTTGCCGCGGAAGTTTTGGCCGCGGACCTGCAACTCGATCTTTACCGCGTCGACCTGAGCCAGGTCGTCAGCAAGTACATTGGCGAGACGGAGAAAAACCTGCGTCGCGTCTTCGAGTCGGCCGAAGGATCAGGGGCCATTCTGCTCTTTGATGAGGCCGATGCGCTGTTCGGTAAACGCAGTGAGGTGAAGGATAGCCATGACCGCTTCGCCAACATCGAGGTGAGTTACCTCCTGCAGCAGATGGAAGCGTACCGGGGCCTGGCGATTCTCACGACAAATCTGAAGCAAGCGCTGGATACGGCGTTTTTGCGGCGAATTCGATTCGTGGTGTCGTTTCCCTTTCCGAGTCCGGAAGAGCGCGCGGAAATCTGGCGGCGCGTGTTTCCTTCGGCCACGCCGACGGAAGGATTGGAAGTGTCGCGGCTGGCGAAACTGAACGTCACCGGCGGCAATATCCGCAATATCGCGTTGAACGCGGCGTTTCGTGCGGCCGATGAAAACACCTCGGTGCGGATGACCCATCTGCTGCAGGCGGCGCGGACCGAATACGACAAATTGGAGAAGCCACTGACGGACAGCGAAACGGGGGGATGGTTATGAATCGCGGGCCCATCCATCTTCAGATCGATGAACTCGTGCTCGACGGGTTCAACCCCGCGGACCGTCACCGAATTGCGGATGCGATCGAACGCGAGCTGATTTCGCTGCTGGAGAACCAACAGGTGGGAGCCGCACCGGGAGCTAAGATCCAAATTGACCAACTGAACGCCGGCAGTTTCACGATCGCCAACCTCGGCACGGCTGAGGTCGGACGCCAGATTGCGCAGGCACTAAATGGGAGCGTGGGTCATGCCCTGAGGCAGGAACCGCGCTCGACCGCGGAAAGGGGGACACTGTGATGTCATCGCACTCGATCGGATTGCCCATCGGGGTAACGCCTTCGGCCTCGATTCCACGCAATCATGTGGGCGCTTCTCCGTTCCAAGGCGACGGGGCCGAACGATCCTTCGCAGCGCCGACGAGGGTGCAAAGTGAAATTCAAACGCCGGGTCGTCCGCTGGAACCAGATACGCAAGCGACGATGGAATCGCGTTTCGGCCACGATTTTAGCGCGGTCCGCATTCACTCCGGACCGGAAGCAGCAGCGTCGGCGGACGCGGTGGAGGCGCGCGCCTACACGGTGGGGCCGCACATTGTGTTTGGCGAAGGGGAGGACGCGCTGGATGAACCTGCGGGGGAACGATTGCTTGCGCACGAAATGGCGCATGTCGTCCAGCAGACGCGCGGCGGTAGCGCGGAGCCGGTATTTGGTGAATCGTGTACACTTGAGCACGAAGCCGGCGCAGCGGAGTCGGCATTCATGAGCGGACCGGGTGCGATCGACGTGTTGGGCGCGAGCGCTCCTCATGTTGCGCGTCAGCCGTTGTCAACCGACCCGTTCAACACGGAAGAGGAACCGCGGTCATTGCGTGGAAGCGTCAATGTGGCGGTCATGTCTAATACGGAGCTGGACCGTGAACAGGAAACGATTGCGAACTGGGTAAAGCATCATCCGCACGATCCTCGGATTGCAGAGCTCAAGGCCGAACAGGATTCGATCGGCCTATTCCAGCATCAAAAAAACGCCCAGGATGAGGCGGCGCGATTCAAGGAGGGGCTTAAAAAATATGGGCGCCTGAGGAATGACACCGGCCACGGTTATGAAGAAGGCGATGAAAGTTTCATGCGCTGGATGATGAAGCCAAATCACCAACTGGGTTTCGATGAACCCGGGTTTACGAGGGAGGAAGTGGGGAAAATTGCTCGTGAGTATGACAAACGGATCACGAAGGCGACGGAACCTTCGCCGGAAAAGCGCGCTTACTATGACTCTCTTCCGTTTGAGCCGCCTGAGCAGACCTACGCCGAGCAGCTCGAAGATGGTCGCTATTACAGCGGACCGGTATCGGCGATGTTCGAGGAACGAAACCGAGC
>JBDSSD010000110.1:0-12824 GCA_039928945.1 Opitutus sp.
CTTAGCTTTGGGGCCTGGTCGTCGCTCCGAGTTCTTTGATCCCAAGGTGCGGGTAACGCCGCGCCCGTTTTAGAAGTTCGGAGAGGAAAGTCCGGACACCGCAGGGCAGGATGCCGCACGAGCTGCAGAGCAAGTGCGGGCGCCACGCTTCAAAGCGTGGCGACGGACAGTGTCACAGAGAACATACCGCCATTGGTGCCCGCGAAAGCGGGGATCGAGGGTAAGGGTGAAAAGGTGGGGTAAGAGCCCACCGCGCCACCAGTGATGGGGGCGGCATGAAAAACCCCTTCCGGTGCAAGGCAAAATAGGTGACTGGGTGGCCCGCCCAATAGTCACGGGTATGCCGCATCCCGCCGCGTCCGCGCAAGCGGGCAGTGGCGGACGGCCGGTCGCAAGACTGACCGAGAGAAATGACGACTGAAGCGCCGCAAGGCGCAGAACAGAATCCGGCTTACCGGCCCCAAAGCTAACCTGAACTCGGGCGCATGATTTCCTCACGCCAAGTCCGCCAAGACCGCAAGTTCACTGATGGGTCCAGGAATTCGCTCCATCCGTTTCGGCAGAGTCTCTACATTTACGAAATACGTCTGGGACGTCGCGTTCTTTGCGACCGTAGCGTGAGGCTTTCGCGCTCCGGTTGAGCGGACAAGGCCCCAAGGCGGAGTGCCTCGCGCAACGGACGCGGAGGGCGCAACGAGGCAATGCGGCGCCGACGACACCGAACTCATTCTCCGCGAAATTTCCGCAACGGAGGGACGACCTCCGTGTCGTCCGGATCGACAGGAATTTCCCTCGATCTCTCAGAGCGCGCACAAGTGCGCTCACCTACTACCGGCGGAATTCAACCACTGCGATCGTTGCGCCCTTTGCGCGAGGCAAAATCTATGTTGGCGCATGTCCCTTCCTCCGGAATCCGATCCTTGCCTTGTGCGATGATCACGACCTCGAACGGCTAGACCGAAGCTTTCCACGGTCCGTCCTCTGACGTCGAAAAGACTTCTCGGAAAGTCGCCGTCGATCTCGGGTATTTTACTTTGCGGGCAAGGCATTGCCGCTTTGTCGGTCCGATCCCGTCATTAAGAGTACCAAGCTACCAAGCGAGCCCAGTCACCATTGATTGGCCACCGCCAAGGTATGCCTGGAGTCCGGGTCAGATAGTGCCGGATGCTGAACCAGTCGCACACGCGAAAATCACAAACCACAAAGTTTGACCCCTTATCTCGATCTCCGCGGGTTGCGCGATTTCATCGCAAGACCAAGGCGCCAGGGATGCCTTTATCGAGGGTGGCGAGTTGTGCGCGATTTTCGCGAGCAAGTTCCAGGAGATGGCCATCGGTGAGTTTCAAAGGCGTCTTTGCGAACGAGGGCAGGCGATCTGCGCCGAGCGCGTCGCTCAATATCTCGAACGGGATGGAACTGGACGCCTTGAGGGCCGCGAGAGCCTTGCGCGCTGACGCCACGTCCGGTTGCAGTCCAGCTTGGGCGGCGACGCGCACGAATCCCAACTCGGTGATCGCGCACGTGTAGAGCGTGTCTTGGGCGGACGACAAGGTTTGATACCACGCAATCGCTCTCGCATGTAGAGCATGCGCTGTATGCCCAAGAGCGATCAGAGTGTTGATGTCGAGGAGGTGCTTCACGGGAAATCGGCAAGAATTGCGCGGACAGCTTGGCTCGTAATCGTCACCCCATTTTCAGGGGCCTTCGTGACCGTTAGTCCGGTGGTCGAGTCGCGGATTAGGCGCGGCTTTCCGACCGGAGGAGTTTTTGGAGTAAGGACGACGGAGCCGTTGACGATGCGTGGGGAGAATTTAGTGCCGGCGCGGAGACCCAATTTTTGCCTAATCTCGCGCGGCAGCACGATCTGGCCTTTCGATGAAAGTGTTGTTTCCACGTCTTACCGTCTTACCGAGCGCACCAAAAAAGCAACTCCCGAACTTGAGACGGAGCCCTCTTCTTCGATGGGATAGTTGCGACTGCGCGCTTAATTAATTCGTTCAAGGAGGCCCACTAAATTTTGTCGGCTGGAATTCCGGCATCCCGAGCAAAGGCAAGTTGGCGACCGTCCATGTCAGAAATCTCTTTGCCTAAATGCTGCCTGCAGAAGCGATCTGCAAAAGGTCCAGTGAGCGGATCCCCAAGGTTGTTGTGTGCCTGGCGCTGAGTGTCTCTGCGAGAGCCACTACATCCGGCCAAGTGAGCGACGTTTCCACGAGGTCGCCCGCGGTGAGGTCTGTTTCGATTCGCGCGAGCGCATTGTTCGCGCCGGTTGATCGAAGGGGCCCCAAGGCGGAGTGCCTCGCGCGACGGACGCGGAGGGCGCAACGAGGCAAATGCGGCGCCGAGGACATCACACTCGTTCTCGCGAAACTTCCGCAACGGAGGGACGGCCTCCGTGTCGTCCGGATCGACAGGGTCCTCCCTCTATCTCCCAGAGCGCGTGCAAGCGCTCTGACCTACCGGCGGAATCCAACCACTGCGATCACCGTGAATTCTTCAGATAATCAGACACCTCGCCGTGATCGCCGACGAAGTCGACCAGCAGAAGGTCGCCATGGCGCACAGCTACAACTCGCAGCGAGAGCGTCACCCGAAGCTCATACACAGGGGGGTGCAACGGTCGGACGCTGTGGCCTGCGTGCGCGTGCGGGCGGCCAAAGGTGGAAAGCAAATTCGCCAGCGCGGAATCAACCGCCGAGGCGTCAGCGGCGCTTAGCTTTCGGACGCAACCGAGAAATCGTTTTGTGAGCTGGATTTTCACGTTTGGTGGAGAACATGCCGGGCGTGTACTCCACCGCGTCGCCGGCGGCAGCGGCGTTGCGCGTCGAAGATCCGATCCGATCTGACGCGGCCTTCATCTCCACAGCGGAAATTCCGTATTCGGATTGCGCGTAATCGGCGGCGATGATTTGCACGGCGCGAAAGGCGACCACCTTGTCCCCGACAATCACACCGATTTCCTCCCCAGCGGCTGCGCGTTTCAACCATCCGCCCAAATTCTGGCGGGCCTTGGTAATGGTGAGGGTCTGCATAATGTCCCGAAAATGTCCCGAAAGAGACGCGATTTCAACGTGAAATTGACGCGCAGCAAGACGGTCCGCCTGACCGCCACGGGTCGTTCATTGAGATCTTAGCAGTGCACCGCGAGGAATTTGCCGCACGCAACAGTCACAGCGCAACCAAACCCAAGAACCAATCCGCATCACAGAAGGTAACCAAGGGAACGAAGAGGCCCTCGATGAAGAACGACTCTTCGTTTCCTTGGTTACCTTCTGTTCATATCCGGTTTCGGTGGCCTTAAGGCGCTCCGAATCCTGCAGCAACGAAGGCTCCCGACTCGGCCCCTACGACGGTATTGGCCAAGTCGGTGAAGGGCCGTAAGCGTCCGGCTGGCGTCCTCCTATGCGAGTGGAGAAAGGTCGAGTAGGATGTCGCAATGGTAACCATAACGACTGAGTTGATCGAGTCGAAGCGGGATGACCGCGGGCGGCAGATACGATCGCGGGATGAACGGGAGGGTTTGGTGCGAGCGTACCGGGAGAGCGGGCTGACGCAGAAGGCCTTTGCGGCGCGAGAAGGCGTGAGGTACTCCACCTTCGTCTCATGGATCCAGGAGACGAAACGCTCGCCTAGCGCGCGGCCAACGTTTGCGGAAGTGAGTTTGCCGGGTCCTGCGTTCGGCGCGGCCCTCGAGATCGTGCTGCCGGACGGCGTGGTGGTGCGGGGCGCTGACGTGGAACGGGTGATCACGGCGGCGAGCCGTTTGCGCCGGTGCTGAACATCGCGGCGTCGCAGCGGGTCTACCTGGCAGTCGAGCCGGTGGACATGCGCAAGCAGTTTAACGGGCTGTGGACTTTGGCGGCGGAAAAGCTGCGCGAGGATCCGTTCACTGGCTCATGGTTTGTCTTTACCAATAAGGACCGGGACCGGTTGAAGATCTTGTTCTGGGATGGCTCCGGGGTGTGGGTGCTGGCCAAGCGACTGGAGAAGGGACGCTTCAGCTGGCCGGTCTCGCGGGACACGACGAAGATCAACCTGGAGCCAGCGGCGTTGACGATGCTACTGAGCGGCATCGACTTGAAGGACGGGTGTAAAAAGGGCTGGTACGAGCGATAAAATGTATTGACATATGCGATACGGAGGCGGTTGATTATCAACAGCCTAATCGCTGATGCCGCCGGCCGAAGAACTCTACGCCGAGAACCTCGCCTTGAAGGCGGAGCTGGCGAACCTGCAGGCGCAGGTGACGTGGTTCCAGCGGCAGATGTTTGGTTCGCGCAGCGAAAAACTGCCGGTGAACGTGCCGGGACAGATCAAGTTGGGGCTGCCCGAGACGCCGCAAGAGGAGCGGCCGAAGCAGACGGTGACCTACGAACGTCGGACCGTCGTGGCGGAGAAGCGGCCGATGCCCGCCGAGGTGTTTGCGAACCTGCCGGTCGTCGAAACCATCGAGCTGGTGCCCGCCGAGGTGAAGGCCGAACCGGAGGCTTTTGAGCAGATCAGCGAGGAGCGCACCTTTGAGGTGGAATTGATCGGGCCGAAATTGGTGAAGCGCGAGATCGTGCGGCTGAAGTACCGGCGCAAAGGCGATCGCGACCAGGCGCCGGTGATCGCACCGGCGTTGCCGAGAGTGGTGGCCGGCGGCTACGCCTCGGCGGGGCTGATCGCGTACATCGTGATCTCGAAGTACCAACACCATCTCCCGCTCTACCGTCTCGAATCGATGTCGGCGCAGTGGGGGGCCGAACTTAGCCGCAAGACGATGGCCGACTGGGTGCGAATCGCGGCCGACTGGGCCGAACCCATTTACAAGCTGATGCTCGCTGAACTCCTGCGCGGGCAATACCTCCAGTGCGACGAGACGCCGGTGAAGTTTATCGATCCGGACGAGAAGGGCCATCGGGCCGAGCAAGGCTACCTCTGGGTCGTGAGTGCACCCGGCGGCGACGTCGTGTTCGACTGGCGACTGTCGCGACGCCACGGCGAACTGACGACGCTGTTGACCGAAAACTATGTTGGGCTGCTGCAGGCCGATGGCTACGAGGCGTACGATGCCTACGTCGCGCAGCGCCAGGGCGTGATCCGACTGGGATGCTGGGCGCACGCGCGGCGGAAGTTTTTTGAGGCGCAGCACGAGAACCCAAGGGTCGCGCAGGCGGTGCTGCGGATGATTGCGCGGATGTACCGGCGCGAGCGCGCGTGGGATGACCAGAAGCTTGAACCCTCGCAGCGGCTGCAAGCGCGCCTCGAGCCGGATGGGCTCGTGCGCACGATGGCCAGTTTGAAGCGTCTGGCCCTCCGGACCCGACAACGCGTGCTGCCCAAATCGGGCTTGGGCAAAGCGTGCCATTACCTCCTCAGTCAATGGGAGTCGCTCCTGCAGCATCTGCGGTTCGGCCAGAGCCGGCTCGACAACAACCTGGTCGAAAACGCGATCCGCCCCTCCTGTATCGGCAAGAAAAACTGGCTCTTCATCGGCCACCCTGACGCGGGCCAACGCTCCGCGATCCTCTACTCGCTGCTCGTCTCCTGCCAGCGACACGGCAAGGACCCACTCGCTTATCTGAAAGATCTGCTCACCCGGCTGCCGCGCATGACCAACCAAGACGATCTGCGACCGCTCCTGCCGGCAAACTGGCAGGCCGCGTCGTAGGGCTTCGATCCTAGTGGTCACCATCGCGACGTCTCAATGGCCACTATTGAGACCACTCATGTAGTCACCATCAATACCTCAGCCAGAGGACCCCGGCCGGACGCTTACGAAGGGCCTCCGCTAGGGAAGCCCCTTCCGGTGCAAGGCAAAATAGGTGACTGGGTGGCCCGCCCGATAGTCACGGGTATGCCGCATCCCGCCGGCGTCCACGCAAGCGGGCAGTGGCGGACGGCTGGTCGCAAGGCCGACCGAGAGAAATGACGACCGAAGCGCCGCAAGGCGTGGAACAGAATCCGGCTTACCAGCCCTGAAGCTAAGATCTTTGGCCCGACCGTAGGTCAGCGCGCTTGCGCGCGCTCCGTCGATTGTGTCCCCAGCAACCCGGCTTCTAGCCGGACCTACTTAGGGCAATCCGGGCGTCTTCGTCCTTTCCTGGCCGGAACCTACACCGAACAGACATCGAACAGACACCGAACCGTCAATCACGCGCTAAAGTGATTGGCTCACGCTTGTGAGCACAGCTTAGTCGTAAAGCGCCAACCTTTGGAGCTACTACTGAGTCGGAGATAGCTTTACCTGCATTCATTACACTTTTCGTGAAATCTGTTAGAAACAGAGCGCACTGAGCCCGGACCCAGAGCGCCAAACATAATGATTCCTCCATCGGTGCTCTGAGTGCGGTGGCTCGCAATGCGCCCGCTACTACGGGTTGCGAACCTTTCTCGCCTATCTCGCACTAGAAATTCCAAAGCGAGGCGACCCGGGAGTTTAAAACAAATATAGCACCGTTGCTTTGAAGATACTTGAACCGAGACCCAGCGCGTCTGTTTCGGCCGGATGTATCTAGAAGTTAAGTGCGCTCGTGTATGCTCCGCGCTCGGCGGCTGTCTGGAGCTCTTTCCATTTCGATATGCCGTATGGGTTTCCCGTTGTAAGTGCTTTGAGCGACTCGTCGAAAATGAATTGTGGGGTTCCGTTCATGTTGATTGTATCGGCAACAATTGCTCCCTGAAATGAATTGGAACCAGACGCAGAGACCGCGGCGTGGGGTGCGTCGATGACGGCCTTGATGTCGGCGGTGCCTCCGATCGTTATAGTTTGAGCCGTCGGATTCGTACCTTTAATCATCATGGTTTCGGGTGACGGATTACTATTGGTAGTTGAACTGCCGGTCATGCGTATATTTCCGTCTGTAAATACTGTCATCGAACTACCATTTGGTATGATGACTCCCTGACCCCCTGTCATATCAATTACATAGTTTACCCCGGAGTAACCTTGCATAATAAACATCACATTTCCGGACATCGTTATCGTATTGGTTCCGGTCAAGTTAATATTCCCGCTACCCGTGAATACGTAAACGTAGGTGGGTTTTCCCTCGACTGTCTGGAGCGGCGGGGCAGACGGATCGCCCAGTCCAAAAATACGCGTCGTCTTAACTGAAGCCGTAACCGATGTCGAATTTGGGGCGCTGTACGCTGGCAGCCCAGGATCGGAATATGTCGCATTGAAATCGTTGGTTCGCCGAGAGGGGTCGTCTCCTGGTGTTGTACCTTGTACAGTACCACCTGTGATGGTGCCGTCGGGTCCCGTTTTTGCATAGCCGTTAACCGTCCCGCTCCCGAGCGAGATATCGCCATTAATACTTGCAACGATCACATTCGCGGTATTTTGCGCGCTGGAAGTATATGGTATTCCTGGGGTGGCCGGATTGTTATCGGTATCAGATATCCAACTGTTCGCATTTGGCACTCCATTCCAATCAATATCGCCATACGCAATCATCCCAAGTCCGTATCTCGATCGTTTTCGAAGTGTAACTTCGATGTATTTGCTAATATCGGGACCGTTTGCCTGAGTTATAGTGGACTTTACTACAATGACCGGCACGAAAATGCCACTCCCGTCGTAGTAATGTGCGTATACCTTCACCGAGCCCGTTCCTCCTGCTCCGACGTCGAAACCGGAAAACGTTGCAGTGGCTGATGCAGCCCCACTATTGAGGGTCCAGCCAGTGAATGCCGGAAATGTCCCAGTCGCCGCTGTCGCTGTGGACGGCCAGGCCGCCGGGCTTCCGAGGTTATCAAGCTGGTTATAGCAAGCGAGTGTTTGCTCGATTCCGATTTCTGCGGTGTTCATCGCTGAATTTGCATAAAAGGAACGGCTCGCCAATTTTAGCGAGCTCATCGAAAGTGCAAGATAGCTGGCGAGCGCCACCCCTGTGATCGTTGCGAATATCAAGGCTACGATCATTACGGAGCCGCGCGTTGTACTCAGATAGGATTTGAAAATCATGGCCGCCGATGGGTTAAGAGGTAAGCTTGTTACGGAGAATGAAAGAAGCGGATAAGATCGTATTTGTGGCGGTCGCCACGGTCCGGGTCGTGGTCCTAACGGTCATGTACAATTGAATCCGCTTTATCTGAATATTGTTTTGTAGCGCTATCGACGCGGTACCCGAAACGGTTGAACTGATCGGATTGCCCACCCGGTCGAATCTAGAAAACGCAAAGTCGCTAGCCACGTTTTTAATTAACACTGTTTTGGTGTTAGTCGCAGCAGCAGCCCCTGGCATGCGATAAAATTGCCCGACGCCGCCGACAACTTGGAACGCATATGTCACCAAGTTGCTTGTCGCGGTATAATTATCCGGTACCTCCAACGTTACGGACGTTGCACTATTCCAAGTTGCATCGCTGGCCATCCGTACATCCTGACCAAACTCCTCTAAGGCCCGTCGAGATTGAGTCTCCATCATGCTGTAATTAGCGGCGTTAGTCGCGCTCTTCGTTATAAATAGAAATGCGGTCAAAACTCCGACCAAAACGAAGCTTCCGATAGTTGCGGCGACAATGACCTCCACCATCGTGAACCCACGATAATTGGGCTTAGAGCGAGTTGAAGTAGTAGTCATACAGCCCATTTTCTCCGTAGTATGTTGCGTAACCCCGTGAAAGTTGACGACCATCGAAGTTTGTCCAGGTCACGGTGAGCGCGATGCGCTTCATTCCAGCGATGGCTCCGGGAACGTTAGAAACGTCTCGAGCGAGAACAAATCGGCTTCCGATATTCCGGTTGGAAGTAAAGACAGTGTCGATTGTTACGTTCGAATTTGTCGTGAGCGTCGAGATTCCATTAACCCCCGTCCATGGATTGAGCCGCATTTTTTCAAACTCGCTCTGCATAATTTGACCGGCAATCGTTATGCTACGCGCTCTATCCAGTAAACGATAGGCGTGTTGGATCACAGTGATCGAAGTCGCCAGAACCAATGCCATGACCGTAGCCGCTATCGCTACTTCGATAATCGTAAACCCTTTCGCGCGCTTTCTTCGTACCTGAGTGGTGGCTTCGTGGGATTGAGAATATTTTAATTTCATTACAAATCGACCTATTGGCCCTAATATATCCCAGATCACCTTGGGCACGCTAGTGCGCTTCAGCTAAACATTCAGGCCTAGTCAAGTAGGTCCAATATGTCGGGGTCATCATCCATCGTGTACAAGGATTGCGAGGCCGCGTGTTGGTTCATCAGACGCTGCTTCAGCGAACCGAACTTCGTTTGTTCTTTTGACGCCTAAATGCCCGAGCCCGAATGTCTTAAATGTCACTTTGCCGCTGTCTAAGGCTCGCGTGGCTGTGTAATCTAAGATGATGATTAGATTGTTGTAATTGGAGACCCTCGAGGTCGATAGCACCATGGTATCGACCTCGCCATGTCTAATTCATCAACCGTCCAAGGCAATAGCAGTGCTTGTCAGCCGACTGCTGGGCAAGGATTTGGCAATTTCTCTACGAGAACGCTAGGCGTCAAAAATTCAACACCGTCGCATACGTTGCCCGATCCGTGCCACTCGTGAGCTCTTTCCACTTTGAAACTCGGAATGGGCTGTCACCGCCGAGTAGCGCGAGGGATTCGTCGTAGTGGAAGGTCGCACCACCATTCAACGTGATGTTGTTGGCTACGATCGAACCGGATGTGACCACTCCGCCCGCGAGCTTCACGTCTCCTTGAGGCGCGTAGATGGTTCCTCGAAAAGCACCGCCGCCCGTAAGATCGATGCTTTGCGTGCCCGACGTCTTTGTACCGTAAAATTGGAAGTTCTCGGGGCGGCCTGCCTCCGCATCGCTAATCGTGCCATCGACGTTCGCGTCTACTCCGTTTGCGATGCCTTGACCCGAAAGGCTGACATCCCCGGCCCCATATGCTTCCAACATCGCGCCGGCGCCAATTCCAACGGAACTGCTGGCGCTCGTCATCGTGATACTGTTGCTCGTGTCGGTCAGGCTCAACAGGACTTTACCAGTAATCGTCAGAGTGTCGTGGGCGCCGAGGGTGATCTTGGGCAAACTATAATAATAATAGCCATCGGGCCCGGCGACATCCCCGACCCGCGGTAAGGTGGTCGTGCTATTGATCGTCGCAATCGAAGTGTAAACGGCCGTAGTGTTCGACCCTTTGTATTTCGTCGGAACGGTGACGGCATCAAACGTGGCCGAAAACTGGGTCGAGATGCGGTCTGGATCCACGTTGGACTTCGTCCAGCTGCCGTCGTTTACCGAATCGCTACCGAGCACGGATCCGTTGTTCCCGACACTGCTCGTCGGATCCGTGCCGCCCGTCGCCACGTAGCCCCAGACGTCTGCCTGGTTGACGTTGATCGCGCCGGGAGAAATTGAAATGCTGCCGGCTGTGCCATTGTCGTTTCGATACGCCGCGTTGTAAGCGTGGATCACGGATCCGTCGCCGGCCGGATCTGAATTCCAGCTGTCAATCGTAACGCCATTGCCGTTGAAAACGATCGAGTTTTTGGCGACCAGGCCATTCGAGAATTTCGACGTTCGCGCAAGGGTGACTTCGATCCATTTCTCCAGCGTTTTGCCACCAGAACCGAGATTCACGGAGGCTTTGGAAACGATTTTCGGAATGCCGAGCCCTGCAAAATTGTACACGAACACCTTGAACGATGCCGTGGTATTCTGACTCAGCGCGATGTTCGACCATTGTCGATACGCGTTTGAGCCGGATTCGGTCCAGCCGTCGCCCGCCCAGGTGTAGGTAGCCGACGCCACGCTTTGGTTGACGGAATACATGGCCTCTTCGAGCCCTCGTTCCGCGAGATTGATCGCGCCGTTGCTATAGACGGCGCGGTTGGAGAGCGTCTGCGCCGTACGGGCGAGATGAATATAGCTCACCAGCATGATGCCAATGATGCCGGAGAAGATCATGGCAACGAGCAGCATCGAGCCGCGGTCTCCGCCAAGGCGGGCGTGGGAATTTGTCTTCATGGATAGAGGTCAGGCCGTGACTTTTTTGTTGCGAAGAATGAATCGGGCGGAGAGCACCGTGCTCGTCGTGATGGTCAGCGTTTGCCGATTGCGCGAAGCGGCCAGGGAGATCTGAACCTGCTTCGTGTTGATCGCTGCCGTGGCCTTCGCCGCCGCGGTGCTGAAATCGGTGATCTGCGTCCCATTGATCGTATAGGCCAGGAATTGGAACGTGTTGATATTCGTCACCGTCACGTTGGGAGACCCCGCTAACGTCCGGGTCAACGTCAGCGTGCTCGCATCGTAAGAGTAAACGATGTTCGCGGCGTTCACGACGAGAGTAAGTGAGGTGCTGCTGGTCCACGTCACCGCACTGGCCTGCCGTGTATCCTCGGCGAAGTACTCCAGCATCTTGCGCCCCTGCGTTTCCATATCGGTGTAATTCCGAATATTCACCGCGCTTCGGCCGATAAAAAGCGCGGACGTGAGCACGGCGGTGAGCACGAACGCCGAGATCGACGCGGCTACCATCACCTCAATCAGGGTGAAGCCCCGATCGCGGCTCGGCCGCGACGTACGATCAAGTGTTCGCGAGCGTGTAGTAATAATCATAAAGGCCGTTTTTTGCGTACATCGTGGTGAATGACCGGGTGTGACTCTTGCGGTCGGAGCTGCTCCAGCGAACCGTAACCGTGATATAGCGCACGTCCGCGCGGGCCCCATCCACCGCGACGGTACGCGTAAGCGTAAATTTTGAAGCGAGGGCTGCGTTGCTGGAGAACATCGTGCTCAGATCAACATTGGTCTCCGAGGCCGGAAGCTCTGTGATGCTGTCCACCACTCCTGCTGGACTGGTCTTGGACCAAGCCATCAGACGAAGTCGCTCGATCTCGCTCTGCATGATCTGCGAGGCGAGGGTGTCGCCGCGGGCAACGTCGACGTACCGGAATCCCGTCTGCATCGCGATGAGCGACGTACCGATGACGAGCGACATCACAAATGTCGCGATCATGACCTCAAGGATGGTGAAGGCCCGTTGGTCAAATCGGCCAACGCCGAATTTCCCGCGGGCTGGAGGATGCGGGGGAAAAGAAGAGTTCACAGTGCCGCAATATCGGCACATCTCTCCGTCAAATGGAGCAATTCGAGCCGTCTTTTTCGGCTCTGGCCCAACTAGATCTGAATGGACCTACGCTCGTCTCCTGATTCGTCAATCGCCCGTCAAACTTAAGCGCAATTTCGAGTGCGGCATCACTTGATGCCGTCTCACGTGAAAGCTCCAAGCGAGCAACGAACTCACGAAATTAACCGCGGATTGCCCGGATCAACGCGGATGCGTTCCAGTAGCGCGGTGTCTCCGACCCGCGGCTCGGGCTTCCCGCGCTTCGAAGCCTTGACTGCCCATCAAACGCAGCGCCCCGACACGCCGCCGGCAATTTTTTCAATGCTGCTGCGTTTTCGTCTGCTGCCCAAAAAGTGCCGCCGCTTGGGACCGTCGCTTGACCTGTAATTTCTCAAACACGGTCACCAGATAGTTCTTCACCGTGTTGTCGCTGAGTCCGAGTTTTTCGCCGACTTCTTTATTTGTCAGCCCCTCCGACACCAGCGCCAGCACCCGACGCTCTTGAGGTGATAGCGCTGCGACGTTCGCCGCACTTGACGACGGACCCTGACGAAGCAGTCGCATGACCCGCTCAGTGATTTCCGGCGTAAGAACCGATCGGCCCGCGAAAGCATCAGCAATCGCACGAACCAGACCGTCTGGATTGATCTCCTTCATGAGATAACCTTGCGCGCCCGCCATCACTGCCTGGTGAATGAGTTCATCGCTGGCCACGGAAGTGAGAATAAGGACGCGCGCGGCCGGATGCAGTCGCAGGATTTCCCGACAAGCGTCCAA
>JBDSSD010000111.1:0-10684 GCA_039928945.1 Opitutus sp.
AGATCTGCGGCTTCTCATTCGGACCGGGCACGCTCTGCACTTTCGCGCCCGGCTCAATCGTCACCGAGCGCGGTGCCCCGGCGGCCGTCTCGAGCGTGAAGGCGAGATGCGTGCTCGCCGCGACCCCGGGCCGCAGTTCGTAGCCAATCAACCGCCCGAGCTGAAGCAGTGACACCCGCTCCGTCGCCGTGCGCAAATACGACTCCTGCGCAATTCGCTCCTGATAAAACGTCAGGACGTCCGCCGTCGTGGCCCAGGCATCGAGCAGCGCGATCGTGAAATCATCGTCGTCGCGGGTGTTGAGTCCACTGAGCTCGGGATGCGCCGAGCTCGAGAGCGCCGCGAGCATGCTCTGCTTGAACTGCGCGTGCGTCCCGCACCGATACGCGATGGCGCGCAGGCCCGGACGGTTTTCGATCGGGGCGGGAGTCTGCGCCTCCACGCCTTCACAGCAGCCACAGTCGTTCAGCGGGACCAAGTTCATTTGCCGCCTCCCAGCGTGAGTCGAAACACGCCGCGTTCGGCGAAGTTGCGGTCGTTGTCGAGCTGCGCGATTTCCTTGCGCCCGAGTTGAATGAAACCCTTCGCCAATCCCGCGCGATCCACGGACGCGCGGCGCTTGAAGGTGGTGATTTGCACCGAGGTCACGCCCGGCACGGACTGCGCCGCGGCATAGAGCGGACTCAAATACACCGTCTGCCCGAAACTGAAATTATCCGGATGAAACAATCCGCGGCGCCCGTCCGGCAACACGCGGGCGCTGAACAGATCAAGCATCACTTGCTTGACCGCCGAGCGGAAATAGTCGGGTCGCACGCAGACGAGCAGCTCGATCTCCAGCGGCACAAACACCGGCGTATCGATCTCCAGATCGTGTCCGGCCATTCGATACCGGTCCACGTGCGCCTCGATTTGCGATTCAAAAACAGGATCCAGCCCGGTCCCGCCGAACGGATCAACCGTGACGAATGCGGTGTGCCAGCTCCCCGTCCAGCGAAGGAGCGCCCGCGCCTGTTGAACACGGGCGTCGCGCTCGGTCACTTCCGCGTAATCCGCCTCGGTCACCGCCCGTAACTGGGTTCGAAACGCGCTGGGCGCCCGCTGCCGGACCTCCTCCGCCGTCTCGGGCTCAAAGCCACCCCGCGCCGGCATCGGATTGCGCACGGCGACAATGCCCGCATCCGCAGAAACGATATGCCACAGAGCTCCGGCTCCGACGTTTCCCGCCGTGCCGTTGCCCACGCGATAGCTGGCAGTGAACTCCGTATCCGGCGGTGGACGTCGCCCATGCTCGCCATCGCCAAAGCGAATCGTCGCGCTTCCATCGTGCTCGATCTCCACCACGAACTCGGCCGCCATCTCGTCGCTGCCCAGCAAATCGCGTTGTGGGCGCCATGCCCGCAGATCACCGTCCAGATCCGACGACAACGTGATGGCCGGCAGCAAATCCGGAGCGCTCCACTTCATCGCTGCCTGCGCCGACGTTACTACGGACGGCAAGGTGGCCGCCTGGGTGAGCGGGCGTTCGGCCAGAGAGGGATTGAATCGCGCCGGCACGGCGACACGTTCGCGCTCTGCGCACCGATCAGTTGCCGAGGCCACCGTGCGGTATCGGACCGACGGTGACACGACTCCGATCTTCTCCCCCGTGACGGACAGTCCGTGATCGGCGAGCACGATGTTACCGAACGCGACACTCACGTTCGAGTGGAGCGTCCCGCCGTGATCCCCGTCGGTCACAGCCGAAAGACAGAGGGCGAACGGCAGCGCGTCCTCAGTGGCCCATTCGATTTCCACCACGGACTCCGCCGGATTCATGATCGCGTCGGTGGTCAGCGGTCCCGGCTGGCGGTTGACTTCAACTCCGTCGTCGTTGCCCACGATGTCCGCTTCCGGTGAAATCCGCGTCAACCGCACCGCGTGGCGTCGCATCGGATCGGCGTCAGCCGCGAGTCCCGTGTTCGGCCCCAGCCGCTCCTCGAAAATCAGGATATCTCCCACCCGCAGCCGGATTCGCGCCGCCGGATCATCGCGCAGCGTGGCACGGGTGGCGCCGCGGGGGAGACAGCAACGCGCATTGCCCCAGGTATAAAAACTCAGCTCGTTGTGCGCCGCGAACAGCAACGTGTCGCTCATGGTCTCAAACACGACAGGATGTTGTTTGAGCAACTCCGGCATCGCTTCCGCAGCGATCCGGCGGGGCACCTGAGGCAGTCGGCTCACAAGGGTGGTACCGCGGGACAGTCTGACGCGGTCAACGCCGTCAACCGTGACCTGCAGCCACACGCGCGCGTTGCCGCCATCGTGCATCAAATAGTCGACTAACCGGGCATGCCGCCGCACCGAGACCCGCCGGCGTGCCGTCCCGAGGTAAGCCTCCGTGGCGACGGCGTCCTGCTGATAACTGAGATGATCACCGACGTAGGCCAGCAGTTCGACGAGCGCCACGCCGTAGTCGGCTGGATTGCGTTCTTTCCATTCCGGCACCAACGCCGTCATCCGATCCAGCATCAATCGACGAAACGTCGCATAGTCTTTTGCGAGGTAGTCAATTTCCGGTGACGCCACCGTTTCGGGCGGACACACCCGCTCAGTCTGGCAATCGTAGTCGCTCGGGCACTCGACCTTGAACGAAAACTCCACGGCCGCGTAAAGCGGATCAATTCCCTCAGGGGGGCTTGCATCGGTTTCGCTGCGCACCAGGCGCAACGTGTAGATGGAAAAATCCCCGGGCGGATCCACTTCGACGGAGAGCACGCGGCCATCGCTCGACAGGACAACCGCGACCACTTTGATGCCTCGAATTCGTTCTCCGCCTTCGACTCGCACGTTGGCGCGGCCGAGTGAGGTCGCGAGCGGATTGAGGACGTGCACGAACAGCGTGCGCTGGCGTTGGGCGTCAGATGGCGCTTCCTGATCGAGCACCTCGAGGTAGTCGATCCCATTGAACGCACTGTGCTTGAGCAGGCCACGTCTGAGTTCGTCGCAGCAAAAATAGTTCATGTGGTTCCGCCTCCGTGCGTGAACTCCGCTACCTGCGCAGCCTGGGTGCGGCGAATTGTGTAACGAATCACTACGCGCAGGACCGCGTCTTCGTTTGAAACCTCCACCCCATCGATTTGGATCAACTCGCCCAGCCACTGCTGCAACGATCCCTGCACAATCATCTGGGTGGCCGCACTGAGTTGGTCGCTGTTGGGCGCAAACACGAGTTGCATCAAACCACAGCCAAAGTCCGGCCGATTCACCCGCTCACCGGGCGCCGTGAAGAGAACCTGTTCGATCATATCCCGGATGTGCGCATCCGCGCCGATGAGCGCCGTTCGGCGCCGGTGATCGAAATGATAAGGATACGCGAGTGAGCTCATGATGCGAGGACTCGAAGCTGAGTGACGATGGGCATCAGGGGCGTGCCAGTCGGCGCGCAAAAGGAAACGCCGCTTTGAATGAGCACCGGCGCCCCGCCCGCGAGGACGCGAAACGCACCCGTAAGCCATTGACCGGTGACGCAGGGGCCGTTGCCGCCTGGAGTGACGAAGGGGCATCCGGCTACCAGATACGGACTCGTCAACGTGACCACCGGCTGTCCCGACAGCAGCACCCGGGGAAACGGCGTCATCGGTTGGGCCTGTCCGCCATGCGAACAAAGCACCGTGGCACCGAGATGGAGAACAAAACCAGGCATAAGCGACCTCAAGTAACGACCAGCGCCTCGTTGTTGATGAGCACGGAAGGACCTACGAGCATGATGGAAGCGCCCTTGCCGTTCTGGATGAAGATGCCGGCGTCGTTCACCACGATCATCGCGTTGGTCGGACTTTTAAGAATCACGCCGCCGGTGAGTGGCGTCGGCGGCATATCGCTGATTGTAATACCATTCTGGAGCACGGTGGTGATCGACACCGCCGGGATGCCAGGAGGCACCAATTTGGCGTTCAGCGGCACTTCCGCCATGGTGCCCCAGAAACAGCCGACCCAGATGGGAAAATCCGGATCGCCCTGCTCAAACTCCACCCACACGCCGGCGCCGGGTGGCGGCACCGTGAACATGCCCATCTGGATCCCCGCCACGGGGACGCAGGGCAAGGCCCAACTGCCGGGCGTGACGTTCAACACATCCGGGACGATGACCATGATTCGGCCGATCTGCAGCGGATCGATGTTATTCACGACCGTACCACGGTACTTGCCGTAAAACTTTCCGCTCGGCGGCGGACCGGGTTCTCGTTCTACGTCGAGTTCGTCAATGGATGTACTCATGCGGGTACTTGGGGGAAGGTTGAGACGAGGCCGTTGCGACTAAGGGTGAAGTTCTGCTTGTACTCGCCCCGCTTGATGCGGTGCGTGACGCTCCTGACGTAGTAGAGCCCGTCGAACGCCGTGCCGGCCCCCCGGACGCCGACCAGTCGGCGCGGTTTCAAAACGCGGCCGTAGCGCACGACGTTGAGCGAACCGGATCCCGTCACTGCGTCAGCCGCCTTTGACGCTTTGGCCATGCCAATCATCAACGCGCGGATCGGGGAAAGCTTGGCGGTGCCGCGAATTTTTGGAAACGACTTTGGGAACGGAGGGATCAACCCGAGCGGCGGATTCAGGGGCGTGACCGGCGGAATCGGGATGGGAAACGGAATTTTCGTCGCCTGATTCTGGATCATCACCAGCGGGATGATCGCCTTCTCCGTATCGAACTTGAAATTCAGCGATTCAACATTCGTGTGGACGTCGAGGTTGATATTTAGGGCAGGTTGCGGCGTGCCGACTTTGATTTCAGGTCCCCAGTACGCAAAGCTCGTGCCGGGGACAGGTCCGGGTTCGAGATAGAAAACATAGCCGACGTCGGCGGCCAATTGCCGCACGTAACCCAGATCTTTCCCACGCTGAAACGGGATCTGTTCCGTGGGCAACGGAATGTCCACGAGAATACTCGGTATCACCATCGGTATGACACCAAACACGAGGTACTTCGCGAGGATCAGCGCCACCCTCGCTTCCGCCGGCATGGCCGGAAACGGAATGCCGCTGAAATCGATGTAGTCCATCACCGCGGACAGATCCTTGCCCTTGATCACGAGCGTCGAGGGTGCGCCGTCGTTGCCGGGCCGCATCTCGTGGTGCGTCATCACTCCGTCGATCAGCGTTTCCGGTGTACCGTTGATTGTCACCACGATGACAACCCGGACCAGCGGAATCGAAACGCCACCGCCGATCAGGAACAAGGTCACGAGTGGAGATCGATTGCTGAGAGTGAAATTGAGTTCAAACCCGCTGGCGCTTGTGCCGGATGTGGTCTCCACCTCAACGCTGGCAAGAGCGTCAAGGACGGTCTGCGACACGGGGATCGGCACCGCCGGACCGATCATCAGCGTGAGATAGAAACCCTTGTTCATGGGGTCGAACCCGGAATTCCTTCGGGCAATGTGATGCGAATACTTTTTCCGACTGTATCCGTGAGCTCATCCGGCCTGACGGCGCCGTTGGCGTCGCAGAGCCGCCAGAACTGTTCCGGATCGCCGAGATAGTGCGCGGTGAGATTGTCGAGCCGGTCGCCCTCAACGACCGAGTGTTCCTGGAGGAGCGCAAACCGCTCCGGCGCGGGCACCAGACGTCGGCGCAAATAGGGGATTGCCCGGCCATCGACGGCGGAGATGAGCGCGCCCATCTGGATTCCCGAGTAGCGACTCGTGTTGGGAAATTTTGCCGCGGTACTCATGGAATTCCTCCGATGCCGAAATTTGAAAGTGCGCCGCCGTGATTACGCGCGGCGAGCGCTTCTTTCTGTTGCTGGTAGCCCATGAACAAACTGCCACCCTTGGTCGCAAAACCGAGATCCGTGACGCTCAGCACGCGCAGACCGAGACTGACCTTGGCGCGGATGGGATTCAGATTCGGATCGAACGCCTCCTCGGTGATGCTGCAGTCGGTAATTCGCACTGGAATCACGCGCGTTTTGCTCCAGATAAACAGCGTGAGCGGCGCCAACATTGGGACGATCTCGAGCGTGCCGGAGCGCGCGAGGGCATTGTTGGCCAGAAGCTGCGTGCTCGTCGGATAGAGGATGGTTTCGAGCGCCGCCAGTTGCGGCTGGATGCCGACTTCAACGGTCGTCGCATTCTGACCGGGAAACTCCAGCTGATCCGTCGCATCAATTTCCGCCTCTAGCTTAATCGTCTCGATGGGTGGTCCGGTAAGCCGCATCGCCTCCGACCGATCGCCACCCTCCTTCGCCGACTGCGGTTGCAAGGAACGCGTGAGCGTATCCGGATTATACTGCAGAGCGATGATCCGGATCACCGCGGACGTGGCGGGATCGAGCAGCACAATGCCACCTTTGAGGAGACGCGGAGAATTGGGAAATGAGGTCATAACGCGTAGATGGTGGCTTCCGCTCATTCCATGGAATCACTCCACGCCGGGAAGTAGCCTTTGTCATAGCGGAAGAGCCAGGCTTCATGTTGGCTGAGCAACATCTCGGCTTGGTCGAGCGAATCGGCCGCATGCCTCAATGCTCCGTTGGCGATTGTGCCGGCCGCCGACACCAGATGCGCCCGAGAATCGTTAAACATCGCCGGGTCGAGCGGTACGTCCCCTCGGCGATTAATTATTTTTGAGAGCATGCCTTCGTCCAGCCGGGCGCGGAGACGCTCGTTATAGAAATCCCTCTTCCGATTCAGTCGTCCCAACTTGGCCGTCAACTTGCGTCGGACTTCGCCCTCGAAGTGAGCGAGCAGCTGTTGATAGAGCGCATGCGGAATCTGAATTCTAATTCCCGCGTAGTCGGAAACGTATCCCGCGAAGCTGACCACGCTTCGCTTCAGCAGCTCGAAGACACTTAGTTCGTATCGGAGGAAGTCGCCCGTGTTGAGTGATCGTGTGCTTTCGTCGAAAATCACTCTCGTAGTGACCAGCGTCGGCGCCGCCACGTTTTCAACGGGTTTTGCCCCGGCCTCTTTTTCCGTTTTCGGCCGGACCGGTTTGATCCACAGACTGCGGACGATATTGTCATCGACCGTCAGCCCGGGCGAATCTTTTAGACTTCGAATCTCAGCCGCCTTCTGCTTCGAATAACCAACGAAGCCGCCAGCCCGGCTGAAATCGCCCATCAGCTGTCCCATACCCAAATACTCGAGACGGGCTGGCTGACCATTTTTGGGTGTCACCGACATGAACGCAAAAGTGAGATTCATGCCCTGCCCCGGATGATTCCATAACACATCAAGGATCGCGTCGCGTTGTTTCACGAAATCTTCCAATGCGGCATATCGCGCGTTGTCCGCGCTGACCGACTGCAACCCGTCTTTCACATACTTTTCTGCGACCGCCGCCAACGCGCCGAGCGTCTGCGCGCTTTGCGCTGACGCAGTCGTCGGAGGCTTTGACGTATCGGCCTTTGCCTCAACGGGCTTCCGTGCGGTTTGGGGTAGAGCGGAAGCGGCGGTGATCGGGCTGGCATTCGCCGGTGCGCCAGAGGTCGGGGCACTGGGCTTGGCGGGAGCTTGGACCCGTTGAAACCCTGTTCCCGGTCGCCGAAGCAAGGTATCGTTGGGAGGCTCGTAATATTTCTCCACCTGGGGAATTCCAGGCTGCGGGCGCGCCGACGCTTTCGGGGAAGACTGGCCTTCCGGGACCCGTTCCGTCGGCGAATTTCCGGTCGCGGTAACACGGCCCATTCCTCCAACGACCTCAGTCCTGACCCCTGCAGACGCCATTTCGCCGCTGAGTCGGCTCGCTAAGGAATCGTTCCTGCCGACACCCGCGTAGCACATCACGAGATTCACCCGATAAGCAGTCCAACGCCCACCTCCAAAACCTGCGTTGCGAAGTTTCTCGGCGATTTGTGCTGGTGTCACTTGTTGAATGGGTCCCTCAAAACCGCGAGCCGTCCCAACCAACCCACGCTCTGCGCGCGGTGCAGTTTCGCCTTCTTTGATCACCCGGGTGCCATCTGCATTCAGATCACTTTCACCATGTATCACGATAGCCACTTCGCGCACCCCCACGAGGCTCTCAGCAGTGAGGTCTTCCATTTGCAGCAATCTGGCACCGGCCGCGTTCGGACCACTCCTTGCTCCGGTGGCCAGTGCCCGCGCGTTCGCGACGGTGGCGGGATCGTCACCCCACTGAATGACCACCTTTTGCCCCGTCGGCAGATTTGTCGGCGGTCCAGCTTTCGCCTTCGGATCGCCGGTCCGGGCGACGCTGGGTTCAGCGTTTGTGAGCGCGGGAGCATGGACAGACGCCGACACTGCGTCAGCCACACGATCTGCCTCCGCTTCATCTGCGCGCCGGGAAAATCCTAACCGTGATCTCGGGTCAGCTTCACCGGCTCCTTGCTGTACGACGTGCGCGAGTTCATGCGTGAGCAAGCGTATCCCACGATCCGACGCGGCGGAGTAATGTCCCTCGCCAAAAACAACATCCCGTCCAACCGTGTATGCTTTCGCACCCATCGCTCGGGCGGAAGTCGCGGCATCTGTACCGGCGTGGATTCGCACGTTGCCGAAGTCATGGCCAAAGCGCTCTTCCATGAACAACCGGGTGGACTGATCAAGCGACTCGCTCGGCGAACTAAGGCCGGTTTTGACCGCAGCGGGATCTGGCAACGCTTCCATCCCCTCTTCCGCTTGAAACATCGGCGTCAAAACCGACGGCGCGTTCTTCGGCGGGCCCATCGGTTTCGCCCCGGCGCCATACTTTTCCAACAGCTCCCGCGCCTGCTTTTGCTCGAGCTCCGCCCCGTGTTTTAACCACCCATAAATGAAAGCGCTGCGGGCATCCGCCTCGCCGCGATCTCCGGCCGGATCAGAAGGGGTGCAGATTCGCGGAATCATCGGCGTCGACTTGAACATCGGCGGCGGCTCCAGCAACGGCGTCTCCGGACTACTACTACTCGACTTCCCAATCTTCGGCAGATCGAGCCACGGCGTCTTCAATGTCATTGCCGTCGGCGGCGTCACAAAATCCCACTTCAGCTCGAGCGTGAAAAACTTTTCGTCCTTCGGCGATCGCCGCACCGGTCCGCCCGTCGAGGGCGACACATCGGGATCCGAACTTGGATCATCGCGACCGCCCCAGGCGCCGGCCGCCAGTCCCGCCGCCGCGCCACCCGCCGCAGCACCCAGAAGCAATTTTCCGATTACCGTCTTGGAGAAATCCTCGAAAAACGTCATCACCGGTTTCCAGTCCCGCTCGTTCGCCGACAATATCTTTTGTCCTTCAGCCGAACTCGAAAACAGGTCGAAAAACCGCGTGGCCAGTTCACCGGCCGCCTTTAATCCCGCTTTGACCAGC
This sequence comes from Opitutus sp., assembly GCA_039928945.1. Lineage (GTDB taxonomy): Bacteria > Verrucomicrobiota > Verrucomicrobiia > Opitutales > Opitutaceae > Opitutus. The sequence goes on from JBDSSD010000111.1 coordinate 9,289, forward strand.
TTCTCTTTTTCCGCCTCGTCCTTCTCGGTGCCGGTTTTGATTGGATCTTCCACCGGAAGCTTGGAGGGCTGCTCGCGCGGCTTTTCCGGCGCCTCCTGGCGTTGCACACATGGAAACTCCGTGCGCAATTTCGCCGTCGCCATTTGTCTCGTTATCACGTCGTCCGCAACTCGGTCGGCCTCCCGCTCGAATTCATCATCCCGCCGTTTCGGCCCCTTTGTTCGCACGGGCAGAACGGAGGCCGATTGCCGCTCCCTGCCAAAGTCACGGCCACGGTCAGGAGCGCTCTGCGCCGCATTCGCGGGTTGAGCGACCGGAGCAGCGGGAAGCGTTTGCACGGCGTGCATCAGCAAAAAAACGGTCCTTTCAACCTCGTCGCGGTCGACTCGGGCGCCCGAAGTCCACGTGTCGATCGCTCCATCACATAAGGAAACTGGCTCATGGAAGTCATGTTTCTGTTAACCTCATCTCCCGCCGATTTTCGGCTCCGGCAGTCCCATCGCTTTCCAGCGATGATAGTCGACGCGTACAATACCGCCGCTCGTGAATGCCAGCGGTGGCAGGCCTTGCCCGCCCTTGCTAACTAGTCCCCACTCGAACGCGTTGGCGCCGGGGCTAACGGCCCAAATAATCCGTGTTGGATCGATGTCCTCGATCTTTTGCACGTCCGCTGGACCCATTGGCGTACCCTCCTTTTGCGGAAACCACGGGATGACCGGCCGCGGAGGTGGCGGTCGTCGCGGCATCGGGGGAGGCAACCCCGGGATTGTATCCTGCGGCCGGCGACGCCCGCCAGCTCCGCCTCCTCCTCCCCCCCCGCCCGGCGGAGGGGTGAACTGCGTGTCTCGCTTCGGAGGCACCGACCCAGGCACGGTGGGCTCAAACGCCATCTCGGGCTGCGTCCGGGCCAAGGGTTTTCCTGGTGCGTAGGGAACTCCACCCGAAGGAGCTGCTGGCGGGGAGGGTTTTCCAGCGATGAACGAATCTGGCGTTGGCGTCGGCTCCTTCGGTGAGGCCGCCCCGATGTTTGCCGCCGGAGGCCTCATGCTCGCTCGGTACGAACCGCCTTGATTAGACGCGCTCGTCGTTCCGCTTCGCAACTGCGCCCGCATTCCGAGCGGTGACGCGATGCCGGCTCCGATTTCTCCACCCGCCAGAACATCTTTACCGGCTAACGCTGCGACCGCCGATCCGAGAATTCGACCGCCAAGCGAATGCAAATTGCCGCTCCTTAGGCCTTCAATTTTATCCTGATAAATATTTCCGATCGCTCGGTTTCGTTCCTCGAACATCGCCGATACCGGTCCGCTGTAATAGCGACCATCTTCGAGCTGCTCGGCGTAGGTCTGCTCAGGCGGCTCAAACGGAAGAGAGTCATAGTAAGCGCGCTTTTCCG
>JBDSSD010000112.1:0-59119 GCA_039928945.1 Opitutus sp.
CTCATCGCTCGTCCCTTCAGTCTCTATCCTGAGAAACTCACCAACCGGAGAGCCGGATGCGGGAAATCCGCCTGTCCGGTTCGGAGGGAGGGGCGGCGCATCTCAATGCGCCGTTCCTACCCCTATCATCGGATCCGTGCAAATTCGGGTCGAACGGAATGGATCCGGCTAAATCCACGTGGAGCTGCGTCCATCAGGATCACGTAGGCCAGCGCGCTCGCGCGCGCTCCGGAGGGTCACATTCGCGCCGGCGATCTTTCGGACGCGATCACCGGAGCGCGCGCAAGCGCGCTGACCTACATCGGATCCGTGAAAATTCGTGGAGCCGTGTCCGCGCGCGGTTTCTCTTGCCCGCGATCCGACCTAGCTCTGCGGCTTTAACTCCTCGAGGAGGGCGAGGAACTGCGGGTGATTCTTCAACCCTTCCAAATCCGGATCCTGCTGCATCCAGTCGAAATCCTTATAGCCCAGCTCCACCGCGTGGCGCAACGAGCGCAAGGCGTCTGACTTCCGTTTCACCAACGCGAGGCTGCACGCGAGATTGTAGTGCGCGGTCGCGTTCGACGGCAGCAGTCGCACCAGCTTGCGGTCCATCCGGAGTCCATCGGCGACGCGGCCGTGCTTGGTGTAAAGACCGCCCAGGATCTCAATGACGTCCGTGTACGACGGATCCCGTTTCAATACGGATTCAAAAAAACCGATCTCGAACTCGTGGTCTTTCGGTCGACTCATGGAAGGATTAAGCGCGCCGGGGACAGGTGCCCGTCAGTCGTAATGTATCACAACGCGCGCTGACTTGCAGGCGTTGCGACACCGGCGTGAGTCCAAGCTTCGAAGAAACTGTGTTTCCGTACCAGCCCATGAAAGGCGCACTGATCTCGTAAATCTTGTCGCAGTCAAGGCACACCACCTGCGCCACCTGCGTGCTGCTGCCCTGTTCGTTGGGATGGTAGAATTTCTCGCCACTCCCGATGTCCACCTCGCGCAACAAGGCGCTTTCGACCATGATCGGCAGCGTGCGATAGACAGTGGCGCGTGACACTGAGTCATCGATCGCGCGCGCGTAATCCAGGAGCTGCTCGGCGGTAAAGTGCTCTGTCTGAGTCAGTGCCGCGTCGAAGATCGCGAGCCGCTGATTCGTTACGCGCAGCCCTTTTTGGGTAAGAAACGTCCGGAACCGATCGCGCGCCGCGGGGATATTCACTGCTCAACTGTTCAAACGGCACCGCGGGCTGTCAATGCGATCGTCGGCGGTGGGTGCGGTTGTGGCGAGCGGGCGGCGCTGGTGGGTGGTCGGGGGCGGGCGGGTGTGGCGGAAAGCGGCGGACGCGGGAAGGTGAGTGGCGGACGTTGGTTGCGGCTCGTCCGGAGGACTCGCCCTACCTTTGGAAATCATTTGCTCCGGTGCAGGCGCGGCGCCGTCATGCGCCAATGACGGTTGGCGTTCATCCACTGGCGGGGTTCGACAAGCTCCTGCATTACCGCGTGCCCGACACGATGCAGGACTTGGTCGCGGTCGGGTCGCTGGTCCGTATTCCCGTCCTCAACTCGCTGCGGCTCGGAATCGTGGGCGAGGTGGGCACGCCGATCGATTTCCCGATCGAGAAGTTGAAGTCCCTCGCGCAGGTGCTGCACCCGTTCCCGGCCCTGCCGCCCGATCTGCTGGCGCTGGCGAAATGGATGGCGACGTATTATGCGTGCGGTCTCGATAGCGTCATCGAAACCATGCTGCCGGCGGCGGTGCGGAACGGCGCGACGGTCAAACTCGAGAAATCGCTCGCGGTCGCGAAACCGCTTTCGGTCGAAGACTTGGAAGCGTTGGAAAAGCGGGCGCCCCAGCAGGCGAAGCTCTACCGGTTTCTCGCGCAACAGTTTCGTCCACAAAAGAAGTCGCTCGTCCTCTCCCGGCTTGGTCAAACGGCGGCGGTCGTTTCAGCGTTGGTCAAACGCGGTGTGATCCGCGAGGAAACGACCCGGATCGAGCGCGTGGCCTACGGCGATGATTTCGCCCACGGCGAACTGGTCGCCTCGCAACCTCACTCGTTGAATAGTGAGCAGGCCGCGGCGGTGGCGGCAATGGATGCGGCCATCGCGACGGACACGTTTGGCGTCTCCTTGCTGCATGGCGTCACGGGCTCCGGTAAAACTGAAGTGTACCTGCGTGCGATCCACACGGCGCTGAACGCAGGCGGCGGGGTCGTTTTTCTCGTGCCGGAAGTCGCGCTTACGCCGCAAACCGTCGCTCGCCTGCGTTCCCGCCTGGAGGCGATTGCGCCGTCGCACCGGTGTGTCGTCTGGCATAGCCATCTGAGCGAAGGCGAACGGTTCGACGGCTGGCTGGCGCTGGCGACCGGCGAGGCCCGGGTGGTGGTGGGAGCGCGGTCGGCAATTTTTGCGCCGGTCCAAAATCTGCGGCTCATCGTCGTGGATGAGGAACACGAGCCGGCTTACAAGCAGGACGAAACGCCGCGTTATCACGGACGCGATGTGGCCGTGATGCGCGCGAAACTGAGCGGATCCGCCTGCCTGCTCGGCTCGGCCACGCCTTCGCTCGAGAGTTTTGCCAACGCGCAGGCGGGTAAGTATCGGCTCCTCGAATTACGCGAGCGGATCGATTCGCGGAAATTACCGTTCATCGACATCGTTGACTTGAAGATTGAGGCGATGCGCCAGCGGTCCCTGCCGACTCTGTCGCGCAAGCTGGTCGACGCGATGCACGCGCGCTTCGAGCGGAAGGAACAGACCATCCTCTTCATCAATCGTCGCGGCTACTCGTCCTCGATGCTGTGCACGAAATGTGGTCACGTCGAAGAATGCACGCACTGCAGCATCGCGATGACCTACCATCGGGCGGACGAAATGCTCCGTTGCCACCTGTGTGGTGATCAGAAAGCGGCTCCTGCGCGGTGCCCGAAATGCGGCGCTCCGGATATTCGCTGGAAAGGACTCGGCACGCAGAAAGTGGAGGAGGCGGTGCGTCGGGTTTTGCCGCGCGCCCGCATCGAACGCATGGACACGGACGCAATGTCGAAGAAGAACCGCTTCCGTGAAGTGCTCTCGCAGTTTCGCGCCGGGAAGATCGATGTCCTCGTCGGCACGCAGATGATCGGGAAAGGTCTGGATTTTCCGAACGTGACGCTGGTCGGGCTCATTGATGCGGACATGTCGATGCACATTCCGGATTTTCGCGCCAACGAGCGCACGTTCCAACTGCTCGTGCAGGTGGCGGGCCGAGCGGGCCGTGGCGATCGGGCGGGGGAAGTGGTGGTGCAAACGTTCACGCCGCAGGCTGAGGCGATTCAGTTTTCCCGCTCAGCGGATTTCGCCGGCTTCGCGGCCGCCGAACTCGAAATCCGGCGGCAGTTTCAGTATCCACCGTTTCGTCACCTCATCCATCATCTCTTCCGCGGACCCAATCCGGAAAAGCTGCAGTTCTTTGCCGAACAGTGGGCGCGGTTGGTCGAGAAGGAACTAGGGAAGCTGGTGGAGTTGCGCGGGCCGTCCGCCTCTCCGATTGAAAAGATCAAGGACGAGTATCGCTGGCAGCTCTGGTACTTTACCCACACCGTCACCAAGGTCGTGCCCGAACTCGCCCGCCTCCGCGCCGGATTTGCGTGGCCGGATGACATCACGCAGGTGCTGGACGTGGATCCCGTTAACTTGATTTAACCGCGCGTGGCCTGGCCGGAGAAGGCGAGGGCGCATCGGACGTGCGGAGCAGCCGCACAAAATTTCTGACCGTTTCCGAAGAGTCGTTGCGGCGCCAGACGGCCCACAGCGAGAAGGCGAGATCGTCGTGCTCCTCGGTCAGTGGCTTCGTCACCAGACCAATGTTGCGCTGGGCGGTGACGGTCCGCGGCAGAAACGAAATTCCGTGACCACCCGCAATGAGCGCAATGAGCGACTCGAGTCCATCGACCGGTTTGATCGACGGCTCGGCCAGTCCGCGGGTCACGAAGACATCACGGATCATCTTGACGTGTTCCTGCGCGAGCCGCGCCGGCGCGATGGCGAGAAAGGATTCGACGACGAGATCAGTCAGCGCCAGAGCGGCGCGGGCGGCGAGCGCGTGATCTTTGGCCAGGTACACGCGGACCGGTGAGCGTAGCACTCGCAGACAATCGAATTTCCGATTGTCCGGCGGTTGCGCGCCGATCATCAGGCCGAGCTGGATTTGTCCGGTGGCTAGCGCCGCAGGTTGTTCGGCCGACCTGATTTCGCGCAGGTTTACTTCCACCTCGGGGTAGCGCTGGCGAAAGGCCGTGAGACTCACCGGGAGAAACGCCGCGGACATCGCGCCTGCATTGCCAATGGTAATACGTCCCCTGCGCCCCGCCGCCGCTTCTCTGACGACCACCGGCAGCTGCTGGGCGGCCGCCAGTAATTCCCGCGCGCTATCAAGCAGCGCGGCGCCTGCGTCCGTCAGGCGCACTCCGGCAGTGTTGCGATCCAGCAAACGAGCACCCAACTCCTGCTCCAGATCCTGGATCTGTTTGCTCAGCGCCGGCTGGGCTACGTGCAGCTGTTCCGCTGCGCGGCGGAAGTTCAATGCGTCGGCGACCGCCACAAAGTAACGCAGATGCCGTAATTCCATGGAGAGGCTGATAACAAAAAAGGATCAAGGTGCAAACAACCAGGTCATTCCGGAACCAGGAAGATCGTGTACCTTCACGGTCCATCGTTCGTATGCAGCCATCTTCCAAACCTCGTCCCGCCAGTCAGCGCATCCCTGCGGCTGAAGTGTGCAAAGGCTCCAAGCCGCTGCATTCTCCCAGCGCGATCGCGGCGGCGCTTCGGGCCGCGCCCAAAGCCGGGGCGAGTGATCGCGAGATGAGGATAGATGTGTTTATCAAGTTACTCGCGGCGACCGATGCCGCGCGGACCGAGCTGCGGCGTCAGCTCGCCGCGCAATGCCTCACCGAACTCGGGTTCGAAGTGCTGACCGCCATGCAGTCTCAGGCTTCGCCTGACGTTCCGCCCTCGGTCATTTCCGATGCGACCGGGATTCTGCGTGGCACGCTCACCGATGTTTTGGTTCGTCTCGAAATTTCCGGACTGATCACGCGGCGCCGGAATAGCACAGATCGTCGACAGTTTTTCGCGGAACTGACTCCGCTCGGACGCAAGCGCTGTGGCGCGGCTTCGGAGCATTACTGTAGCGCGATCGTGGATTTGATGGCGAAGCTCGACCACGCCGCGCTTTTGAAACTCGATCATCTCTTGGGCCAAATGGCTCAAAGCCTTGCTGATGTCCAACAACGTACGCTTCTTCCCGTCCATGAAATCTAACCCGCGTCGCTCCACCCTGGCCGCAGCCATTGCTTCCCGCGCCACCCTGCTGTTGGGCAGCGTGCTCGTTGTGCTTCCCGCGGCTTGCAACCGCAGCGCGCCGGCCGCGCCACCCGCGCCGCCTCCGGTCGAGGTGACCGTGCAAACGGTGAAGGCGGAACGGGTCGCGGTGACAACTGACCTTCCCGGTCGAATCGACGCCGTGCGGGTTGCTGAGGTTCGAGCCCGCGTTCCCGGCATTCTGCTCAAGCGGCTTTTCCAGGAGGGCGCTGACGTGAAGGCGGGCGACAAACTTTTTGAAATCGATCCGGCGCAATTCCAGGCCAACTACGCCAGCGCGCAGGCGAACCTCGCGAAGGCGGAGGCCAATGAGAAGCAGGCGCGCGCGCTCGCCGAACGGGCCAGGAGCCTGGTCGAAGCCGAAGCGGTCAGCAAACAGGAGTACGACAACGCCGAAGCCGCCGCCGCGCAGGCCGCCGCCGAAGTGCAGGCAGTCAAGGCCGCGTTGAGTAACTCCGGATTGAGTTTGGGATACGCCACGGTAACGGCGCCCATCGACGGTCGGATCGGTCGCGCGCTCGTGACGGAAGGGGCACTCGTTGGACAGAATGAATCGACTCCGCTCGCTACGATCCAGCAGCTGGATCCGGTCTATTTTGATTTCACGCAATCCAGCACCGATCTGCTCCGCCTCCGCCGTGCGGTTGCCGCGGGTACAGTCAAGACGATCGAGCCAGGTACGGCGGAAGTGACGCTGTTGCTCGAGGACGGGTCGCAGTATTCTCATCCAGGCAAGCTCCTGTTTTCAGATATCTCCGTTGATCCGAGCACGGGCATGGTGACGCTCCGCGCCGAGTTCCCGAACCCCGACCGGCTGTTGCTCCCGGGCATGTTTGCCCGAGGACGGGTTGAACAAGCGGTCAACGAGCAGGCCATCACCGTCCCGCAACGCGCGGTCGCGAGAAGCGCGGGTGGTGCGGCCACGGCTCTGGTGGTCGGCAGCGACAACAAGGTGGAAGCGCGCGTCATCGAGCTCGGCGACGCCGTCGGCGACAAATGGGTCGTGACGAAAGGGCTTCAGTCCGGTGATCGCATCATCGTGGAAGGCCTGCAGAAGGCGCGGCCGGGCGCGGTGGTAAAGCCGGTCGAGGTCGGAAGTCCCGTTGAACCGGCGCCAGCGGCGGCGAACTCCGCGCAGAAATAAGGAACGCGCATCATGGCACGCTTTTTCATCGACCGCCCGGTTTTCGCCTGGGTGGTTTCCATCCTGATCATGTTGTTCGGTGCGCTGGCGATCAGCCAGCTGCCGGTCGCGCAGTATCCGCGCGTCGCGCCGCCTTCGATTGCGGTCACGGCCAACTACGCCGGCGCATCCGCAGAAACGTTACAGAACACGGTCGTCGCGGTCATCGAGCAGCAGATGAGCGGCATCGACAATCTGCTCTACCTCTCGTCCAGTGCGGACGCGTCCGGCATTGCGACGGTAAATCTCTATTTCCTCCCGGGCACCGATCCTGACACGGCGCAGGTTCAAGTGCAGAACAAGGTTCAACTCGCCACGCCGAGCCTGCCGCAGACGGTGCAGCAGCAAGGCGTGACGGTCACGAAGTCGACGCGGAATTTCATGATGTTCTTCACGCTGTCGTCCACAGACGGCAGTCTCGACGAGATCGCACTCGGCAATTACATCGCGACCAGTGTGCTCGATCCCATTCGTCGCGTCGCGGGCGTCGGTGAGGCGAATACGTTCGGTACGGAAAACGCGATGCGGATCTGGCTGGATCCCTCGAAGCTCTCTAGCTTCCGCCTCACGTCGAGTGATGTGCAAGCTGCTGTTCAGGCCCAAAACGCGCAGATCGCGGTGGGCCAGTTGGGTGGCCGGCCGGCGGCGGCGGGCCAGCAACTCAACGTCATCATGCAGGGTCGCGCCACGTTGCGGACCGTCGACGAGTTTTCGAACATCCTGTTACGCGTGAATCCCGATGGTTCCCGCGTGCGGTTGCGGGACGTCGCGCGGGTCGAGCTCGGTGGAGCCGATTACAATATTCAGGCGCGCATCAACGGGCGCCCCTCCGCGGCGGTCGCGATCAAACTCTCCCCCACGGCGAACGCGCTGCAAACGGCGGACGCGATCCGGGCGAAGGTGGATCAACTCTCGAAGTTCTTTCCGCCCAATGTCGTGGTGAACTACCCGCTGGATACGTCGACGTTTGTGCGGCTCTCGATTGAGGAAGTGGTCAAGACGCTGGTCGAAGCGGTGGTGCTCGTGTTTCTCGTGATGTACCTGTTTCTGCAGAACATCCGGGCGACGTTCATCCCAACGATTGTCGTGCCGGTGGCGCTGCTCGGCACCTTCGCGGTCATGCTCGCGATGGGTTTCTCCATCAACGTGCTGACGATGTTCGGCATGGTGCTGGCGATCGGTATCCTCGTCGACGATGCGATTGTCGTGATCGAGAACGTGGAGCGCATCATGGTCGAGGAAGGGCTTTCGCCACGTGAAGCGACGCGCAAAGCCATGGACCAGATCACGAGTGCGCTGATCGGTATCACGCTCGTTTTGACGGCGGTGTTCATTCCGATGGCGTTTTTCCAGGGCTCGGTGGGCGCGATTTACCGGCAGTTTTCCCTGACGCTGGTCGCATCGATGGCGTTCTCTGTTTTCCTGGCGATGTCGCTGACCCCGGCTTTGTGCGCGACGTTGCTGAAGCCAATCGCGAAAGGAGAGCATCACGAGAAGCGCGGTTTCTTCGGGTGGTTCAATCGCATGTTTGCGCGTAACACGACGCGGTATCAGAGCGTAGTCGGTCGCATGGTTCAGAAGACGGGGCGCTATATGCTCTTGTTTGCCGGCATCGTCGCACTGGTCGCATGGCTTTATATTCGGCTGCCCTCCGCGTTTTTGCCCGACGAGGATCAAGGCTATTTCATCACGGCGATTCAGCTGCCAGTGGGGGCCACGCAGGCCCGATCGCTCGAAGTGATCAAGCAGGTCGAGCAGTACTATGGCGCTCAACCGGAGATTGAGCAGTTCATCACCGTCGCCGGTTTCAGTTTCAACGGACGTGGTCAGAACTCGGCGCTCGCGTTCGTGCGGCTGAAGCCGTGGGAGAAGCGCGAAGGCAAGGATCACAAAGTGCAGGCCGTGATCGCCCGGGCGTTCATGAACCTCAGTCGAGTGAAGGACGCGATTATCTTTCCGGTAAACCCGCCAGCGATTTCCGAGCTGGGTACATCGTCCGGCTTCGATTTCCAGTTACAGGATCTCGCCGGCGTCGGACATGCCAAGCTCGTCGAAGCACGCAATCAACTGCTGGCGCTGGCGGCGAAAAACCCGCATGTCGCGCAAGTGCGTTTGCAAGGGCTCGAGGACACCGCACAGCTCAAGATCAACATCGATGAGGACAAGGCGACGACGCTCGGCATCTCGCTCGCAGATGTGAACAGTGCGATGCAGGCGAACTTCGGGTCCCTGTACATTAATAACTTTGTCAACGGCAACCGCGTGCAGCGCGTCATCATGCAACTGGATGCGCCGTTCCGTATGGCTCCAGCGGATATCGGTCGTGTTTACGTCCGGAATCGCGAGGGCACGATGGTGCCGATGTCGGCGTTCACCACGATCGAGTGGACCTTCGGCGCGCCGGTCTTGCAGCGCTACAACGGATTTCCCTCCATGGAAATCATCGGCGCCGCCCCGCCCGGAAAAAGCACGGGTGAGGCGATGCAAGCGATGGAGGAGATGGCTCGGCAGCTTCCGGCAGGCGTTGGTTTCGAATGGACGGGCCAATCGTATGAGGAGCGTCTCTCGGGTGCGCAGGCGCCCAAGCTGTACGCCATCTCACTCGTGGTCGTCTTTCTGTGTCTCGCGGCGTTGTACGAAAGCTGGTCCATCCCCCTCGCGGTTATTCTCGTGGTGCCACTCGGCATTGTTGGCGCGCTGCTTGCCACGACCATTCGCGGCCTGCCGAATGACGTGTACTTCAAGGTCGGACTCCTGGTGATCGTCGGTCTGTCGACGAAGAACGCGATTTTGATCATCGAGTTTGCGGAGGAGTTGATGAAGCAGGGCAAGGGGCTCATCGAAGCGACCTTGGAAGCGGTTCATCTGCGGCTCCGACCGATTTTGATGACGTCCGTCGCATTCATTCTCGGCGTGCTGCCGCTCGCCATTGCGCGTGGAGCGGGCTCGGCGAGTCAAAACGCGATCGGTACGGGCGTCATTGGCGGCATGATCACGGCGACGATTCTGGCCATCTTTCTGGTGCCGGTGTTTTTCGTGGTGGTGCGCGGCTTCATTCACAAACGAACCCGTCACAAACCCGTTTCAAAACCCGTCCCAGAGCTCGTGCACGGAGGCGACCGCCGATGAAATCCCGTTTCCTCCTTTCGTCCCTGGGTGTAGTGCTGCTCGGCGGCTGCACCCTTGCTCCCCATTATGAACGGCCGGCAGCCCCGGTGGCGAATACGTGGCCCGAGACAGGCGTGAGTCGAGGTCCGGGTGAAGACGGATTGGCCGCCCAAACCAGCCCCGCCGCAGCTCCCGACATAGGGTGGGAGGAATTCTTCGGTGATGCGCGACTGAAGTCGCTGATCCGGCTGGCGCTCGAGAATAATCGCGATCTGCGGATTGCGGCACTCAACCTCGAGCAAGTGCGCGCGCGGTATCGAATCGCCGAGCTGGCGTTCATTCCGACGCTGGATGCGAATGGCAGCATGGTGCGGAGTCGCTCATCGGGTGACTTGACGCTCTCCGGGCGTCCCCAAACTTCAACGTCGTACAGCGTCAGCGCGGATGTGTCTTCGTACGAATTGGATTTCTTCGGCCGGGTCCGCAGCCTGCGGGACGAAGCGCTGGAAGTTTTTCTCGGTACGGAAGAAGCGCGCCGCGCAGCGCACATTGCGTTGGTGGCGGAGGTGGCGCGACAGTACCTGAACCAGCGGGCAATTGCTGAGGAACTGCGGCTTGCTGAAGACACCCTCAAGGCGGTCAACTCGTCTTTCCGCATTGCGCAAAAGCGTCATGAAGTCGGTGCGGCCTCACGCCTCGATCTCGCTACGGCGGAGACGCAGGTGCAGCTGGCGAGGGCGGACGTATCCACGTTTCGGCAGCAATTGGTGCAGGCCGACAATGCGTTGTCCGTGTTGATCGGTGGTCCGCTACCGGCGGATTTGCCGCCGCCTGCGCCGCTGAATCAGCAAGGATTGCTGGCGGATATTTCGCCGGGAATTCCGTCGGATCTGTTGCAACGCCGGCCGGATATTCTGCAGGCGGAGCACCAGCTCAGGGCGGCGAACGCGCAAATCGGCGCGGCCCGGGCGGCGTTTTTCCCGTCAATCACGCTGACGGCGGGCGTGGGCACCGCGAGTGACGAACTCTCGCGTCTGTTCGCTTCGGGCACGGGCACGTGGAATTTTGTGCCGAAGATCAATCTGCCGATCTTCGCGGCGGGTCAAAATCGAGCGGCGCTGGACGTCGCCACGATTCAGAAACGGATCGAGATCGCGCGCTACGAAGGCGCCATTCAGAACGCGTTCCGCGAGGTCGCCGATGCCCTCGTGGCGCGGGCTCGCGTGGGCGAACAGATTGAGGCGTACGACGCGCTCGCTCGCGCCCAGCAGGAACGCTTCACCCTGACGGAGACGCGGTACCGACAGGGCGTGGACAGCTACCTTGCGGTGTTGATCGCGCAGCAGGACCTCTATGCCGCGCAGCAAAACCAGATCCGGGTTCGCCTGGCCAACTTCTCGAATCTGATTTCGCTGTATCGCGCGCTCGGCGGGGGATGGAACGCGAAGACGACAGCGGCCGGCCCGGCCGCGCCATAACGCGACAGGTTGCAATGCCCCCGGCCCAAACCGGGCATTCGGCGGGGGCAGAAAGGGGGATTGGCCGGATGGCTTGGCCTTGTTGACTCGCTTAAGCTGGCAGCGTGAACAATTCAGTCCGATGAGCCGCACGGGCTCGATCTGTCCTGCGGTAGGAAGCAGGATCACCGCAAGCTGACGGATCGAGCGCGGAAGGTTGCGAGCTTAACGGCACCGCTGCACATGCAAACCACGACCAAGGCGCCATGGCGCAAACGCGATCCGGGCATTTGCTGACCCGCCTTCGGCAGAAGTCGGCCTTTTGGCGCCGTCGCGCGCTGCCGTGTGCGTTGCCCTTCCTGCCGCGCGGGCTTTGGCGGATACTGCCCGGTAGCTCTCAGCGATTCGGACCGCCGCGGCGCTGGGCCCAGTGGTCGAGTTATTTGCAGCGACACCAGGTTGCATGGCTGCCGGTGGTCTCAGCTCGGGCGGGAGAGTTTAGTCCACCGTTCTGGCCGCGCGATGGCACGCTGCCCCTGAAGGCCGGGCGACATTTCGATTGGCCCGAACAGGGCGTTGCGATGCTGGAGGGCGGGAGGATCGTGTCGGCCGACGGTTGGTGCATCGGGCGAAACGATACCTTCATCGGCGACTTCTGTTTCCGCGGGAACCGTAATTCGTCGTCCGTCTATGAGGTGTGGCGAAAGAAACCGCCCCGCTTTCTGCCTGGAGTGACGCTCAATCTGTGCAGCCAGCATGCCGCCATAAATTTCTGCCATTGGGCACTCGACGCCGTTGCGCGGCTGGAGCTCGTCGATCGTGCCGGGATTCAGCGCCCCACGATTGACCAGGTGGTGTTGCCACAATTCCCGGGCGAGACGGCTGATTGGATCACGAGTCAACTTGGTTTGCCGGCCAGTAAGCTCATCCGGCCGTCCGCGGACGACCAATTCGAGTGCGAAGTGCTGATGCAGCCCTCGTACCCTGGAACAGTCGAAGCGTATCCGCCTTGGGTGGTACAGTTCTATCGCCGTCATTTTCGGCCCGCAGGCAGGACGGGTTCGAAGCGTTTTTATATCCCGCGCCGCGGACGCCGCGGTCTGGTGAATGAGGCAGAAGTGGAGGACGAACTCTCACGGCACGGCTTCGAGGTGTTTGATCCGGCAGGACAGACGGACCTGCATCTCAGCTTGGGGCAAGCGACTCACGTGGTGGGAATTCATGGAGCCGCTTTGGCGAATCTGGTTTTTTGCGCGCCGGGCACCCGGGTGTTGGAACTTGTGGCGTCGGACATGCCCTGGCGCTACTTTTACTCGCTGTGCAGCAGTGCTGACCTGCCGTACGGCGTGCTCATGGGGAAATCGCTCCGCGAACGCCGCCCGCCGATTCAAAAAGCGACGCATGCGCCGTTTCACGTGCCGGTCGATCAATTGCGGCCTGCGCTCCAAGCCTTGCTCGCGAGCTAGGGTCAGGTCGTTTGGCGGCCTGGTTCGGGTAAGGGTCTGACGAACGTCGGGTTCGCCCTTGTGAGCCGCGCGCGGATCGCTTTGTTTCGAGCGCAGATGAAAGTCTATTTCATGGGCATCTGCGGGACGGCGATGGGCAACGCGGCGCTGCTGGCGCGGGCGGCGGGCCATGAAATCTCAGGAGCGGATGCCGGTATTTATCCGCCCATGAGCACGGTGCTCGCCGACGCCGGAATCACGCTGCACGACGGGTATGATGTGGCGCGGCTGCAGCAGCTCGCACCTGATCTCGTCGTGATCGGCAACGCCATGTCGCGGGGCAACGTTGAGCTGGAGTGGCTGCTCGAGACCCGGGCGATTCCGTTCACGTCGTTGCCGGCGATTTTGTACGACCTGGTGCTCAAACAGAGACGGAATTTGGTCATCTGTGGTACCCACGGAAAGACGACAACGACGGCGATGGCCGCGTTTCTGCTGCGAGAAAATGGGCGTGACCCCGGTTTCTTGATTGGGGGTGTGCCCCTGGATCCGCCGGTCGGGAATCATCTCGGGTCGGCGAGCGATCCGTTCGTCATTGAAGGGGACGAGTACGACAGCGCGTTTTTCGACAAGCGGAGCAAGTTCATCCATTACGCGCCCTCGATTGCCGTGCTGAACAATCTGGAATTCGACCACGCCGATATTTTCCGTGACCTGGCGGACGTGCAGAGGACGTTCTCACACCTGACGCGGATTGTGCCACGCAATGGCTTCGTCGTGCTCAACGGCGACGACGCGAACCTTCGTGCGTTGGGTGCGTTACCGTGGACGAACGTTGTGCGAGTGGGAACGGACGCGACGAATGACGCGCGCATCGTGGGGTTCGCCGAATCGGCCAACGGTTCGGAATTCACGCTGACCTGGCGTGGAGCGCCGTGGGGCACCGTCAGGTGGACGCAACCCGGCTTGTTCAACGCGCGGAATGCCGCGATGGCAGCGGTCGCAGCTGGACTCTCTCTCTCATTCTCAACCGCTACGTCTCAGCCGAAGAGCGGGACTGCGACTGCGGGCGCGCAAGTGGAGGCAGACCCGACGAAATTGAAACTCGATGCGCTCGCGCGCTTTCGCGGAGTGAAGCGACGGCAGGAAATTCTGGTGGCGTCGCCCGCGGTGACAGTGATCGAGGATTTCGGGCATCATCCAACGGCGCTCGCGGAAACGCTGCATTCGTTCCGCGCCCGCTATCCCGGAGCCACGTTGGTGGCGGTCTTCGAGCCGCGCAGCAACACGGCGCGATCGAAGGTGTTGGAGGCAGGGTTCATGAAAGCGCTCGCGATGGCCGACGAAGTGTATCTCGGCGCCGTCAATCGGGCGGAGAAGCTCGCGGTGGGCGATCGGTTCGACACCACAGCCGTTGCGGCGCACCTGAAAGAGCTCGGGGTGGAGGCCCACAGCGCGCCCACGAACGCACTGCTGCTGGAGAAGCTGATCGAGCACACCCCTGCGTCGACCGGCGGATCGCGCGTCGTGGCCTTTTTCACCAACGGCTCATTCGACGGCATCATTGCGAAATACGCCGCGTTCGCGAAAAGCGGGAACGGGTAGGCTGAGGGCCGGTAGGGCGAGTCCTCCGGACGAGCCGGTTTGAAAGATTTTCGAGATTCGATTGCGCGCTGCCTTCGATCGCGGCTCGTCCGGAGGACTCGCCCTACCTTCGGACGATTTTGGGTGGTTGATCGCGATTGCTCACGTTGGTCGATCACGGCTCATCCGGAGGATTCGCCCTACCTTGGCCAGGTGTAGGGCCAATCGGCGGCGCGACCGACCAGTCCGGCGCGCTCGGGATTCATGCGGATGTAGTGCGCCTTTTCGGTGAGCGACTCGTCTGAGCGCAGCCGGTGGTCGAAAAATCCGGACTGCCAAACGATGCCCAGCGTTTTGGTCTGATAACTTTTCCACATCCGCACCAGAGCTCCGAGCGATTCCGGCTGAGGGACGGCGATCAGTGCGTGCAGATGATCTGGCATGAGAACGATCAGTCGGAGAAACCAACGATCTCGCGTGTGATATAGTACGGCGGAGCGCAGCAATTCATCGCCGGAGGCGAGCGTGCAAAGTTGATTCTGTCGGCGTGGCTTGGCGCAAATCGTAACGAAGTAGACTGCTCCAGTGGCCACCCATGAGGGCACGTTATGATCCAAGCGGACCCGTTTAGGACGATCGTCAGGTGGATCCGGCGGTGGCACAGGTAGGGCGAATCCTCCGGATGAGCCGGTTTGGAATTTTTAGGGTTCGATTGCCCGCCGGCTTCGATCACGGCTCATCCGGAGGATTCGCCCTACCTGTTCGCTACTTCACGGCTACCGCTTCGTGCTCTAATTCAGACAGGCGCTTCGTTAAACGCGCGAGTTCGTCCTCGTGCTCAGTCATCACACGATGAAGTTTCTCGAGCGCTTCGGCCGCGATCTGCTTTTGCTCGGCGTTCAAGCTGCGATTTTTTTCGTGCGCCTGAAACCGCTGCAACTGCGGCTGATAGTTCTGCAGTTCGACTTTCATCCGCTCAATCTGCAGCGCATAACTCGTGAGCAGGAGTTCGTGCAGCGTCTTGCCTTCCATCTCCGCGTTCACCGCTCTCGCGAAGTCGGCCGACATCATGCCGGGACTCGTCTGCATCACCTTGTAGCGAATTTGCTGCCGTGCCGTCGCCAGTTCCTTCACGTCGACGGGCGAAAGCACGTCCTTGTGGTCCGACAGCCACAGTTCGAAGCCGGTGTCGTCCGGCGCCGAGATCTTGTCGGACCGCGATGCACTGCGACAACCGCTCAACGTCGTCGCGAGCAACAGGATCAAGAACCAAAGGCCGGGGAGTGCCCTCATTGGGGCGACTCAGACACTACTGCGCCTGACGCGCAATCTTCCATTCCGCCGGTTTTTCACCCACCGGCAGCGCAAGCAAGTCGTAATCCTGGTAACCGGTGATTTTCACTTCGACGAATTCGCCCACCGGCAGCTCACGTGGAACGTATACGCGTCCGTCGATATCGGGTGCGTCACCTTCGCCGCGGGCCACGCCGGGCTCCTCGACGAGGACCTTCAGCGTGCGGCCGACGTAGCTCTTGCTCACGTCAGATGCGATGGTCTTTTGAAGCGCCATCGTGCGATGCCAGCGCACTTCCTTCGTCTTGGCCGGCAATTGTTCTTCCATTTTGGCAGCGCGAGTGCCGTCCTCTTGCGAATAGCGGAAAACTCCCAGCCGCTCGAACTTCGCGTCGCGGATGAAATCGCAGAGTTCATTCACGTCGGCTTCGGTTTCGCCCGGGAAGCCGACGATGAAGGTTGTCCGGACGGCAATTCCTGGAATGCCCGCGCGAATCCGTTGAATGAGGCTGCGGATATATTCTCCGCTCGTCTCACGCTGCATGCGACCGAGCATGTGATCGCTGATGTGCTGCAGGGGAATGTCGATGTAGCGCGCGACCTTCGGACATTCCGCGATCGTGCGAATCAATTCATCGCTCCAGTGCGCCGGGTGCGTGTACAGCAGACGAATCCAGAAATCGCCTTCGATCGCGTTGAGTTCACGCAACAGCGTCGTGAGCGCCGTGCCGCGGGTCGAGTCGACCGGCGTGCGTGGGTTGGGCCGTTGCTCCCAAGTATCCATGCCGAAAAACGTCGTGTCCTGTGAGATCAGGTTGATCTCCTTCACGCCTTCTTTCACGAGCTGCCGGGCTTCAGCGACGACGCTCGCGACGGTGCGACTGCGATGACGGCCACGAATCTGCGGAATGATGCAGAACGTGCACGGGTGATTGCAGCCCTCCGCAATCTTGATGTACGCAAAATGTTTGGGCGTGAGCCGAAACCGCGGTGTATCGTAGTCGGGGATGTAGGTCGACTTGCCCTCGATGAATGAAACCGGTGCTTCGCTCCGGTCGCGTTCTTTCGCGAAGATCGCTTCGATGATCGGCGCGACTTTCGTCACTTGATCGAGCCCGATGAAAGCATCGACCTCGTCGTGGAGCGAGTTCGAGAGGTCCTTCGAAAACCGCTGCGACATGCAGCCGGCGACGATGAGCTTTTGCTCTTTGCGCCGCTTCTTCATTCCGCGGTTTTGATGAACCTCGAGAATGTGTCCGATCGACTCTTCCTTGGACGAGTCGATGAACGAGCAGGTGTTGACGATCACCACGTCGGCCTTTTCGGCTTCGGGAATGACCACCATTCCGGCTTGATGGAGGTGTCCGATCATGATCTCGCTATCCACGAGATTCTTGGCGCAACCGAGGGAGATGAGACTGACTTTGATCATGGGGCGGGAAATCGATCGCCGGGTGTGAAGCAAAAAACCGCGGTCGGTGGACCGCGGTTGGCTCGACGGACGGAACGAGTGGGCCTTACTTCTTCTTTGCTGCGGCCTTAAGGCGAACCTTCTTGCGCTTAAGATAGGCGGCGCGGCGTTTACGTTTTTGGTATTTGTTCAGTTGTTGGCCCATGGATGGTAAAAGAGTGAGGGTGGGATGTTTCATAGCCGCCCGGGCGAGTCAAGCGCACTGCCGGTCAGACTCGCCCGCCGTCGCGGTTGAGCGGAGACGTTGCAGGCGCCTAGGGGACTCGGTGGTAGAATCCCCGGCGCCGTCTCCGGTAAGGTCCAGCCCATTTGAACGTCACTTTCGCTCATCGGATCAGTCACAGTGTTCCGAGGACCTATCAACCTGATTACACGCACACTTTCCCTGCTGGCGATAGGCCTGGCAGTTAACGCCTGAGTCGCGCACGCCCAGCTTTCGCTGAGCGGGTATACGACAGGCTCCTTTGTGGATTTGGCCGAGGCCAACACCACCGTGAGCAACCCTCCCGATGTCAGCACGGCCTCGTTTCGTACGGGCGTGCCGGTGATGGGATCGACCCAGTCCAAGATCGAGTTCACGAACGTCAATTTCTCCAATTGTGAGTCCGGCGAGCCGATCCAAGTGGGCCTGTTCAAAATCACGAACGGCATGACGGCCATCGATTCGGGCGCGCCCATCGCCAAGTTCAACCTCGGTCTGGAACTCACGTCTCCGGCAGCACAGAGCCTCGCCGTCGCGACGCTGATGTTCCACATTGACCATACGCCAAACCTTCCCGGCGCCGTCCCCGATACGTTCAGCGTCTCTTTCGCTCAACCCGCGCCCGTGAAGGTCCAGAACACGCTCGTCCAATTCCACGTAAACGTCGATCCGCTCGACTTCCAGTTAGCGGAAAACGGTCCAGTTAGCGGAAAACGGCACGGTTCGGAAAGGCATTTCGTTCACGCCCGTGCCGGAACCCGCCACGTACGCTCTCTGGGGTTCGGCTTTGCTGCTCGGAGTTGCCGCATATCGCCGCAACCGCGGTCGATTTGTCGGGGCTTCTGCTGCGGCGTAGCCGATCGCTTCGTTCGAACTTAATTCAAGGCCGCTCTTCGGAGCGGCCTTTTTTCTGCCCTGAGTCGAAGGTGGGTTCAGGTCCGAACTTAGCGGTGACCCGTCAAGCGAGGAGACTCGGTGGCGGTAACCGGCGCGAAACATCGCGCACTGAAGAAGCGGGGCGCAGGCAGCAGGACGAAACGCCGCGAATTGCGGATGACGTAGCTGGCGGTGGCGGCGCCAATTTTATTGGCGTCCTGCAGCGCGAAAACCGTTCGCTCGACCGTTTCGGAGAGGTAGTTCGGGTGCAACGCGAGCGTTTCGCGAATGGAATTCGCGGCGATCAGATCGGCTGATTCGTGATCAAGTTGCATGCGGAATGGGGTGAGTTGAATCTCGTCACGGCTGGCACCGCTCAGTTCCCTCCGGAGTCGCGAATGGGCCGGACATATTACGTGCCTCCAAGCAGAAAAGTCGGAACCGAAGCCTTGGCCCCGTCGACGGCCTGGGCCTTCGTTCATCGCGCCGCGTGATCATCCAGCTGGATCTTGGCGCTAAATTGCGCGACAAACACCTCCTGATGAAAACCCCCGTACCTCTGCTCATCCTGTTTAGCTGTGTCACCCTTTCTGCGTTTGCGGCCAATGACGCGAACGCTCTCAGCTCGGCCGAAAAAGCCGATGGCTGGAAACTGCTGTTCGACGGCTCCACCCTGAATGGATGGCGTGGCTACGCCGCAACCACTCCCGGAGCCGGTTGGCAGGTGGTGGATGGAAGTCTCACGCTGAAGGGCAAAGGGGGCGACTTGCTCACGGCAAATGAGTACGGCGACTTCGATCTCAGCTTCGAGTGGAAGGTCACCGAAGCGGCCAACAGCGGTGTGATCTATCGCGTGGGTTTGGGTGAAGCGGCGTCGTACACGACCGGTCCGGAATATCAAGTGCTCGACAACGACAAGGCGTCGGACAACAAAAAATACAATCACCTCGCCGGGTCACTTTATGATGTCGCGTTAGAACCGGCGGCGACGGTGAAGCCCGTCGGCGAATGGAATTCCGGGCGCATTCGCGTTCGCGGCTGGCACGTCGAGCACTGGCTCAACGGAAAGCAAGTCGTCGACGTCGACATGCACACGCCGAAGGGCAAGGCGCTGATCGCGGAAAGCAAGTTCAAGGACTGGGCGAAGTTCGCGAGCCTGAGCCGTGGCTACATCGCCTTTCAGGATCACGGCCACGAAGTGAGCTTCCGCTCCATCAAGATTCGCGACGCCAAATAATCTCACCGCTTTAACTCGCGTCCGCTGAGCTGGGCGGATCGTCACGTGTCAGGGGCGCGCCGCTGAGAATCTTTTTGCCGTCGCGCACCCAGCGGTAGATCAGCGGCGCTTTGGTGCGATCCAGCTGCTTGAACAGAGCCGGATCGCTGCGCTTCAGCAGTTCGAGCTCGTTCAAGCCCGTGGCGTCGCAATTGAGGACGCGCGCGTAGGGTTTGAAATGCTCGGGACGACCGATGATGCGCGAGAGTTCGGGGTCGTGCGTGCTTTTGTCCATCCGGTCGAGCGCAACGAAGCAATAAGGCAGGCTGCGCAAATCGATGCCGGCGCGTTGGCCGAATTTCACCCAATCGGGCTGCGCAAAAATCTCCGAAGGCGGCGGCGCGAAAAAATGACACCAGTCGCGCTCGTTTCCTTCCGCGAGCGCGGGACAAAGCAGTTGATGCGTGCACGGCGCCACAATGCGGAAGCTGGGCCGGAAACCATCTCGCAGGGCGCTGAGCGAACGGCTGACGTCGTGCGTTCCTGGCTCAACCCAGATGACTTCAGCCGCACGCGCGATGACGTCCTGCAAGCGCGTGAGTGCGTCGGGCGCGAGTTCGTTAAGGACGTGACTGATCACGAGCAAGCCGATCGGTTCATCCGAGCTCAGAAATCCTGGCGTGGCGGAAGCGACCTGCAGCGACGGGAACGCTTTCTGAGCCGCGTCCGTCGCGAAATCACAGGCCGCCGCCGAGTGATCCCAAACGGTGAGCGCGTCGAATGATTCCGGGCCGAAAGCCTCGATGACCCGGCGCGCCGCGATACCGCTGCCGCAGCCCCAATCGAACACGTGACGCGACGCGGGCCGCCAACCGCGGAGACGCAATTCGCGCAAGACATGATCCCACTTCCACCCAATGCGTTCGCCGTAGGTAAAATCGTAGGACGCGAGATCGCTGCCGGTTTGCCAGTAAGGTCCGTTCGCGGCCGCGCCGTGGAGAAAGCCCTCGCGCAGTCGATCCAGCGCCTTCCAGTCGAGTTCAGACCAAGTCATGATGTTTGCCTAGCAGGGCAGGAGAGGGGATAGGAAACCACGGATGCACACCGATGCACACCGATTCAGACGAAGGATAAGAGGAGGAACGAACCTAGCCACCGTTCTGTTTTTGTAGCTGAGCTGAACCACGGCTTGCCCATCCGTGTGCATCGGTGTCCATCCGTGGTTCAACTGAATTGATCCGCTCGGCTGGTTCATTCGCGATTCGCCGATTGCGCGAGCGGGAAGCCGAGTTGTTGGGCAAGCGCCTGGGTTTTTATGCCGTAGAACGCGGCGAAGTCGCGGATGTGGGCGGCGCGCGCCTCGTCACCGGCCGGATGATCTTTGATTCCGGCGATCATCAGGTTCTTGGCGGTGTGCTCGGTGGAGATAAATTCGAACACCTTCGTGCGATAACCGGCCCATTCCAGCAACTGCGCTCGGAGCGCATCGGTGACGAACTCGGCCTGACGTTCTTGGAAGATACCATGCTCGAGCGCGTCGGCCAACACGGCCGGAGGGGTGAGCTGCCGTCGCAATTCTTTCTGGCAGCAAGGCGAGACCACCAACAGTTGCGCGCCGGCGGCGATGCCTTTGGCGAGTGCGTCATCGGTCGCCGTGTCGCAGGCGTGCAAAGCGATCAGTACGTCCACCGCGGTCAGCCGGGAATCGGAAATCGTGCCCGCGGTGAAACGCAGGCGCGGTACGAGTCCATGCTGAGTGGCGACGGCGTTACACAAGTCCGCCAGCTCTTTTCGGGCCTCGACGCCGAGAACGGTCGCGCGTGAACCGAGCAATTCTGCCACCGCGAAAGTCAGATAACCTTTTCCGCTGCCCATATCGACGACGCTCAAGGGCGTGTCGTTCGGTGAAGTCGAACCCGGCTCAGTTGCGTCCAGCGTAACGCCGAGTTCAGCCAGTAAATGCGAAAGGAGCTCCGCGAATTTTTCGATTTGCCGGAATTTATCCGCCATCCCTTCCCGCGGCCGACCGCGCTCATTCGTCACCCCGAGTGATTGCAGCCACGGGGCTCCGGCTGGAATGGGCCGGGATTTCGCCCGGTCGTGATCGGCGGGAGCAGTGGAGGCGGAAGGCTCCGCGGCTTTCTCCCGCAGGCGAGCGGTGCCGTCGGGTTGGCCCTCCAGCTGGGCGGTCACGGTCGCAGTGAACAAATGCGCATCGAGGAACTCACGGCCGATCAACGTTTCGAGTTGTACCAGCGCTTCGGGGACAGGGTGATTTTTCGTAATGTCGCGCGTGGCGTGTCGCCAGACAAAAGTGAGGTGAGGGCCGGCTTTCAAGGTCACCGGTCGAATAAAGACGTTCTTCAGCGTGGGATCTGCGCTCCGACTTTTACCCAAGGTCAATTTGACCAGCGTGCCGTCGCTGGCGGCGGACTGAAGCAGGTGGAGGAAACGAGAGCGGGCGTCAGCTGACATCAACGGAGCGAAGCGGGCTCAACGTAGAAGTCGAGCGGAGTACGCCGCCAGATGTTCCCGGTTCGGCGTCGCTGGTCGGCCGTGGTGAAGTGATAGTCGTAGCGCACGACGCGGATCAGCAGGGGCGGCCGCTCGGGAAACGGATTCCGAGAGAACAGCCGCAATACTTCGGGCGTTCCGCGCAGCAAGTGATCGCACACGGAGAGCACCCAGCGGTTCTGGATTGCTGCGAGTGTGCGCGAGGTGAAAATGTGGGACTCATGGAAGCAGGAAAGGGCACGCATCGAGCGTTAAGCGCTAAGCTGCTAAGTTCGCACAAAAATCCAGCACGTGGCCCGCTGCGGGGGAGCAGCGGGATCTAGGCCGAATTTTGGGACACGTTTAACGGGAGATGTCGAATCTCCCGCTCCTCCCGGAGCGAGCCACATGGAACCGGCAAAATGTGCCCGACCTTTGCACGCTTTGCGTCCTTGGCGTGAGGCAAATCCGTCCGATTCGGCTCACTTGACGGCCCCGTTCCTCAACGCTCGGTCCGGAGCACCTGCAGAAGGGCCTGAATATAGCCGAAGCAGAACGAAAACGCCCGATAGTGATCGGCGTCACCTTCAATCGACGGCACGTGGTCCGGCATGACCATTCCCGCGTAACCAACTTCACGGTACGTCCGAAGCGCCTGCGGCATATCGACGTCGCCATCATCCGGGAACGTCTCATTGAACTTAAGCAGGCCGCCGCGGATATTGCGGAAGTGGACGTTGAAGATTTTTCCCCGACGGCCAAACCAGCGGATGAGATCGTGAATCTCCCGGTTGGGGTCAGTCAGCATTTCGGAAATCGTGCCCTGGCAAAAATTCAGTCCATGAAACTCGCTCGGCTGAATGTCGACGAAACGCTTCAGCCCGTCCGGGTTGGCCAGCACCGCCTGCACGCCGTGGAAACTGGAACCGGCGGGCAGTCCTGGATCCTGCGGGTGTAGTGCGAGCTTAACCTTCGCCTCTTCGGCCACGGGTACGACCTTGCGCAAAAAGTAAGTGATCCGGTCCCAATAAATTTCTTCGCTGACATTGCCAGCGGTACCGGGCGCGCGAGTATCCGAAAGTGCATACTCGAAGGCTGCCGAACTCGCGCCGCCGCGACTCTTGACGCGCTCCGTCCGCACGACGCCGAGGAGGGTAAGATTGTACTTCACCATCGGAATCCCTGCGGCGCCGGCATTGCGGATCATCTCACAGAGATCATCGAGCGCCCGTTCCCGCTCCGGGTCCTTCGCCAATAAAATTTCGGGGTACTCGGCCTTGGTGATGTCGCGCGAGCTGAGCGGCAGTGGCACGCAATCGAGAGAGATTCCGTACGACTCGACGTCTTGGCGGAGGGTCGTCAGCCCGCCGACACTCCAACGCTCATCCATTTTCGCCGACGGCAGACCGCTGCAGATCCGAGTCACGCCGAGTGCGGCAAGAAGCTTCAAGGTCGACGGCGAATGGTCGTGTTGGTGTCCTGCCGCCATCCGCATGACGCGCGGCTCGCGAGTGGGTTCAAGCGCTGCGGCCGATGGGACCGCGCCCATCAGGCCGAGGGCGGCGCCTTTGCCAGCCGTCGCGAGGAAATCCCGACGGGTAAGACCGGAGGAGCGGCGGGCGTTTCGTGAATGATCGGACGGAGCCGACATGGCAGGGTGAACTAGATTTCGTTACCGGTGGCCGGATTGAGCTGGGCGGGATGCACGTCCAGGATCTGTTTGTCACGTAAGAGTTGCTCGCGCAAGTGCTCGTACGGCACGGCTTGCACGGCGAGTCCGTTCGCCCGCAACGCGAGCGCTGCGGCCGTGGCGGCCGATTGAGCCAAGATCATGAACACCGGCTCCATCCGCAGGCTGCCATAGGCGATATGCGTCGCGCCGGCGCAGACCGGTACCAGGAGATTGGCGCATTCTCCCGTCCGTGGAACGATGGCGCGATAGCTGATGCCGTACGGACGTGGCAGCTTAACCTGTACGTCTCCTTCGTTCAACACGGCGCCGCCAAGCACGAGGCGACGACAGTTGTGTGAATCCATCCCGTACGCGCCCAATCCGACGACGTCGTTCGCCACGTCCTGGCCGAAGCAGTGGCGTTGCGTCATCATCAATTGGGCGCTCAACCGCCGCGCTTCGCGGATATAGAGCTGGTGCGGCCAATGGCCGGTTGCGGTGAATTCATCGCCGGCCAGACCCCATTCCGCATAGGGGCGGCGAATCTCGTCTGGCACGGCCGGATCGTTCGCCATGAACCAGTGATATCCCTGCTGATAGTCGACGTGGTCCTGGAAGATTTTCTCGCGGGCCTCGTAGCCCGCTTCCGGCCAGGCCTAGCTGGCCCCGATGAAGTCGGTTGAGAATGCTCCGTGGTTGTTGGTGTCCGTCTTGTCGCCTTGAATACGATCGAACTTGGCAAACGCCTGACGCCCACCGCCCGCGGCAAAATAACGGGCGAGCAACTCGTAATCGCCGCGCCGATAGTTGTCCGGTTTGGGAAACGGAACCCGCAATTCCCGTTTCTTCGTCAGACACATCCGAAAATTGTAAGCCTGCACCCGACGGTCACCGCGGCCGGGAATGAACGTCGCGTCCGGATCAATGCCGGGCAGGAGCCCGCTCGCTGGCTGGCCGGCGACGATGTACGGATCAACGGGGTAATCGAATTGATGCGTCGCACAGATCTGCTGGCCATTGAAGACCTCGCCATGGGCGGCACTGCTTTCGCGGCCGATCGTGAAGCTCGCGTTGGCGCGGGCGAGGAGATCGCCTTCATAGCTGCAGTCGAGGAAGTAGGGCGCGCGCACCCGCAATCCGCTCGTGGTGGAAAGCTCGGTGATTCTCGGCGAACCTGAGAGGTCGAGGGCAACGGTGGCCGATTGAACGTAGTGGCCGTGCTGCACCGGAATATTGGCTTCCGCGAGAAAAGATTGGAGCACGAGCTCGGCGACATGGGGCTCGAAACGCCATTCCTCGGGCTTGTGATAGTGGGCGCCCAGTCGCTGATAAAATTCGAGAGCCAGTCCGCCGACCGCCGCCTTGTTGCCAAAGTCCGTGAAGCCCAAACCGCCGGTGGTCAGTCCGCCAATCTGCCGCGCTGGATTGAGCAGCGCCACGGTCAGTCCGAGTCGCCGGGCCTGCACCGCCGCCATCACCCCGGCTGCATTCGCACCGTAAATACAGAGATCGGCCTGAACGGGGGGAGTTTCCCGCGGCAACGGATCCGCAGGTTGGAAGTAGTGGGGTGAGGGCATGTCAGGCGAGATACAGACCCTGCGCGCAATCCCATGATCGCACGAGGCGTCGAGCTTACACCATCGTCTCTAAAACTTATGCAATTTTGTCACGTGGGACCGCAAGTGCGATATCCGCGCGGGGCTTCGCCCAGCTGGCGCTTCGCCCAGACGGAGAAGTGGGGGTGAGAAGAAAAACCGAGTTCGTACGCGACCTCCTTCACGGTCCGCGCGGAGCCGCGCAGCGCCGCAATTGCGTACTCGCGGCGGCGCCGTTCGTAGTAGCCGTGTGAACTGATACCGAACTGATGCAGAAAAAGTCGATTCAGCTGACTGACGCTCAGCCCGATTTCACCGGCGAGCGAACGCTCGGCGAAAGGCGTGGCGAGATTGTGACGTTCCAGCATTTGCACGGCGCGGAGCAAACGCGCATCGATCCGTCCCATCCGGGCCGGCACCAGCCCCTCGCGACTCAACGCGCGCACGCTCGCGTCCAGCCACGCGGCGAACAATCGCTGCAGTTGGAGGTGCGTCTCCAACGTGGCGGGAGCCGTCAACAGATGCACATCGGGATTGGGAAACCGGCGCTTCACGAACGAAGCGAGTGGGCGAGCCGTTCGTTCGAGTTCAGGATAGTCGTCGGCGGGAAGACTCACGCCGAGCCGGCGAGGTCGCAGAGCACGCCCTAAGCGAAAGTCCTCAACGGCTCTCAGGCAGAAAATCCACGGTCATCGCCTGGGCAGCGGTGACTTTGCCCTGCTTTAAAATTCTCAGATCCTCGAGTTGCTCGATCTGCTTCGCGTAACGTGCCGGATCAAGCCGTCCGACTTGGGCCGCGCCTTCGCGGCCCGTGACGAGCTTTCCGTCAATGATCGCCTGACGGGAGAACATCATGAAGTCGTCGGTGTTGTTGCTGTTCGCCTTCTTCAGCGCGGCATGAGCGGGCGTGGGATCGCCTTCCAGGTAATCGCGCCATCCACGAATGTAGGCCCGCATGAAGGCGCGCAGCTCCGTGGGATGTTCCCGGGCGAATTTGCGATTCGTCACGAGCACCGCGTACGCGCGAAAGCCAGCATCCCACGTCGACAGGAAGCGCGGCGTTTTCCCGCCCGCCTTCACAATGTGATACGGCTCAGCGATGGAGTAGCCCTGCTGAATCGCCTCCTTGTTGCCGAGGAAGGCGGTCACGGAAAAATTTTGCGGCACGATCGAGATCTTCAACGCATACTTTTTCTGCAGGAACTGGATGAACGCCCACTCCGGACGCGCGATGATCGTCTTGCCCTGAAGATCCTCGAACTTCTGCACGGTGCTGTCGGCGTTGACCAAAAGCCCGGACGGATCGTCCTGAAACACCGCACCGAACTGCACGACGGGCAGACCCTCGGCCTGTTGCAGCAGCGTGTTCGTGCTGTCGGCCTGGCCAACGTCCGCCTGCCCCGTCGCAATTTTCGGCATGACCAACGCGTTCGGGCCGCCGGGAATCAGTTCAACGGCGAGTCCCTCTGCGGCAAAAAACCCACGGGCCTGCGCTTGATAAAATCCGCCGTGCTCCGGCTCCGCGACCCAGTCCAGTTGTACGGTGAGTTTGAATGGCGGCTTCTCGGCCGCAAAGACCAAGGAGGAGAGAAGGAGCGAAGCGAACAAGGCGACGTGAGCATTCATGAGACAAAGGGAACGGAAGGGTGGCGGGGTGGGGAGACGCTCGACGTTATTGGTCTGCACGGTCGTAGGATTCGTGCCAATGGCGAAGCGCGAGGGAACTCAGCCCGACGACGATCGCGACGAAAATAAAACCGAGGGCGCAGGTGACGATGGCGGTTGCGAACAGGGCGGCGAATTTCGCCTGGCTCGAATAAATCACCGCTTGGAAACCGAGACCGCCACCGTCGCCCGCCGAACTTCCGGCCGTGTAATCGCCGACCAGCGCGCCGATGGGTGCAAGCGTGGCGGCGATGCGAAGTCCGGTGAAGAAGTACGGCAGCGCGCCCGGGATGCGCAGGTGGATCAGCTGTTGGAGGCGCGTGGTGCGCCACATGCGGAACAGCTCGACAAGATTACGATCGGTCGAGATCAGACCTTGGGTGGTGTTCACCACGATCGGAAAAAAGCAGATCAGGAAGGTGATCACGGTGACACTCTTCAATCCGGCCCCCACCCAGAGGACCAGGATGGGAGCGACAACGATCACCGGTGTCATTTGCAGCGCCATCAAGTACGGATAAAGGCTGACCCGGATCAGCGAGGACAGGGACATCAACACCGCGAAGGCGATGCTCAGGAGCACGGCACTCGCGAACCCCAGCAAGGCGCCGGTGGTCGTATTCAAAGTGGCGCGACCCAAGGCCGGCGCATTGTCGTGCATGGCGGCCAGGACTGCACCAGGCGTGGGGAGCAGAAACTTGAAATCCTCGGATAGCCCGCGGTGAATGCCGTACCAAAGCGCGATGAACATCGCGCCGGCGAGCAGGGGAAGAAGGACGCGAAAGCCGGGACGCATAGACGACAGCTAGACGGACCGGAGCGTGCGCGAGACCTCCGCGACAAGGTCATGGAACGTCCGCGACAGGCGGGTTTCGCTCGTCCGCGGGTAGGGGAGATCGATGGTCACGTCTTGATGGATGCGACCGGGACGAGCCGACATGATCACGATCCGGTTCGAAAGGAACACGGCCTCTGCGACGGAGTGGGTGACGAAGAACGCGGTCCACGCCTGCTGGTGGCGAATGGCGAGCAGTTCTTCGTTCAAACGCTCGCGAGTCATTTCATCGAGGGCGCCGAACGGTTCATCGAGCAGGAGGAGCCGGGGCGTAAGTGAGAGTGCACGGGCGATCGACGCACGCATCTTTTGGCCGCCGGAAAGTTGTCGCGGATACGCGTCGGCCTTTTCTGAAAGGCTCACGAGCTCGAGCACGCGTTGAGACGTGTGGAGTCGTTCGGCGGCGGACACGCCTCGTAGTTTTTGCGGGAGTTCGACATTGCGTGCGGTCGTTAACCACGGGAGGAGGGTCGGTTCCTGGAAGACGAAGCCGAGATCGGACATGTTCTCCTCGGGCGCCCGCTGGCCGATCGAGATCGAGCCGCTAGTCAGGGGCGTGAGTGCCGCGATCAGCCGCAGAAGCGTCGATTTGCCGCAGCCGCTCGGGCCGATGAGACTGACAAAATCTCCTGCGGCGATCGAAAGCGAAATCCGGTCGAGAACAAGGGGTCCATCGCCAAAGCGCTTGGTGACCTCGCGGAACTCGACAAAAGGCGTGGCAGCCATCGCCCCGAGATCAAGGGCCGGAGAAGGGGAGCGCAAGGGGGAAGCCTCGGGGTCGCGATACTTGCGCGAACGGACCACCAGAGCGACGATCGAGCGACGTTACTTGGCTAGCTTCGACAGCGACTCGGTGGCGGCTTTGAATCCCGGATCCGCTTTGAGCGCGGCTTCGTACGCGGTGCGAGCAGCGGCGGGATCTCCGCGGCTCTCAGCAATGTTGCCGAGCCGCCAATGAATCGCCGCTGGACCGGGATCCCCCTTGCCGGGTGTGAGTTCGAGGCAACGTCGCAACGCCTGTTCGCCGCGGTCGAGATTTTTTCCGGTTTGGGCCGCGGCGCGACCGATGCCGTAAAGCAGGCCGTAGTGATCGGGTGAGGCTTTCAAGGCCTCTTCATATACGGCGAACGCTTCATCGGGTTTTTTCTCTGAGAGGTAGAGTTGACCGAGGACTGCCGCACCCATGATGGGATCGCGCTTCTTGATTTCCTCCGCCTGTTCGTACGCCTTGCCGATGCCACCGCCGACGAACGAAGGGGCTTCGCGATAGTACGACATGAGGCCATTACGCGCGGCGAGGTTTTCGGGATCGAGTTCAACCGCTTTCTCCAGCGCCGTGACGCATTTTTTTGCCCACGTCATTTTGCTGAGCAGTCCCGCTTTCTTGGCCGCGGTGCCGTAAGCGCCACCGAGTTCCAGCATGTAATTGGAGTTGGTTGGCGTGATTAGGACGGCTTGTTCCAAACGTTGGATCGCGGTTTCGTTTTCTCCGCGTTTTTCCGCGAGCACGCCGAGGTAAAACTGAACCTCCCCATTCTGCGGCTGGGTTTCCGCAAGCTTGGCGAACGCCTCCTGGGCGGCAGGATAGTCCTTGGTGCGATACAGCGCGACCGCCGTTTCCAACGGCGTCTCCGCTCGCAGCGTCAGAGCGGTCAGGAAAGCGACAACGAGCAATCGGAGCATCATAATGGTGTACGACACTTGCCAAAACCGAAGTTCCGGCGACGAAAAAGCACGGCGCCTCTTCTCTCCAGCGAACATGACGCAAGTACTAACGCTTCCGCTCAAGGTTGGGCAGCAAACCCGTGAGCAGGCCGATCAACGGCAGAAAACCGCAGAGGTAGAAAACGTGTTCGATGCTGGTGTGATCAGCGAGTTTACCGAGGGCGGCGGACGCGATCCCACTGATGCCGAACGCCCAGCCGAAGAACAGCCCGGCAATCAAACCGACTTTGCCGGGAATGAGTTCCTGCGCGTAAACCAGAATGGCGGAGAACGCGGACGCGAGAATAACACCGATGACGGCGCTGAGCAGAACGGTTGCGGTCAGTCCGACATGCGGCAACAGGAGTGAGAACGGCGCGACGCCGAGAATCGAAAACCAGATCACATATTTCCGGCCGAAGCGGTCACCGAGCGGACCGCCCAGGATGGTTCCGGCGGCGACGGCGAAGAGAAACACAAACAAGAACACCTGCGACGATCGCACCGAGACACCAAAGCGATCGATCAAGTAGAACGTGTAGTAGTTGGTGAGGCTGACCAGATAGAAGTATTTCGAAAAAATCAGCGTGCCCAGAATGGCGATGGAGATCACGACGGTCTTGCGCGGGAGCGGAGTGGCGTCGGACGACTTACGCGCTCGGGCGCGCGCCAGATGCTGGGGTAGGTGGTGCTGGTACCAGTTTCCGACCTTGAGCAATACCGCGATGCCGATCGCAGCGAGCGCCGTGAACCACAAAATCGAAGCCTGCCCACGGGGAACGATGATCAACGCGGCAGCGAGCGGTCCGAGCGAGGAGCCAAAGTTACCGCCCACTTGGAACAGGGATTGCGCGAACCCGTGGCGCTTGCCCGCCGCCATGTGCGCGATGCGCGAAGCCTCAGGATGGAAGATGGACGAGCCCACGCCAACGAGCGCAGCTGCCACGAGAATAGCGCCATGCGACTCCGAACGCGCCAGCAGCACGAGTCCCACCAACGTGATGCTCATGCCGACCGCAAGTGAGTAAGGCTTGGGGCGGCGGTCGGTATAAAATCCAATGAGAGGTTGCAGCAGTGAGGCGGTGACCTGGAACGTGAACGTGATTAATCCGATTTGCGTGAAGGTGAGGGCATAATGCTCCTTCAGCATCGGATAGATCGCCGGCAGCAACGACTGGATCGTATCGTTGAGCAGGTGACAGAAGCTGAGTGCCAGGATTATGGGTACGACCGTTGAGTCGACCGCAGGCGCGGCGGGAGAGTCTATCGCCGCGCCGTTGAGATTCGTCCGAGAGTCCATGGCCGGAGTTTACCGAAGCGGTCGGGGAGGCAAACGTGTGCCGCAGTTAGGCGGACCAGCAGCCGAGATCGAAGGGAGGGCCCGGCTCCGTCCGGTCCGCGAAAGGGGATCCATGATTAAGCGCGAATGAGCGCGAGCCGGACGACACGGAGGTCCTCCCTCCTTTTCGGAACGGAGACGCTGGGGTTGATCGCGTTGAGATTACGCCGCGAGGATCCGCTCGATGCCGGCCATTTCCTCGGGCGACAGCGTCGGATTTTTTAGGGCCGCGATGTTCTCATCAATTTGACTGACTTTGCTCGCGCCGATCAACGCGGACGTGATGGCCGGATTCTGCAGCACCCAAATCAGGGACATCTGTGCCAGAGATTGACCGCGCACTTTGGCGAGCGCGTCGAGCTGGTGGATCTTGGCGAGTCTCTCGCCGGTGATGTGCTCAGGCTTGAGGAAACGAGGGTCGTGGCCGGCGCGAGAATCAGCCGGAATCCCGGTGAGGTAGCGGTTGGTCAACAGCCCTTGGGCGAGCGGACAGAAAGCGATACCACCGATTCCTTCGCGGACGAGAACCTGGCTCAAGTCCTTTTCGATCCACCGGTCGAACATGTGATACTTCGGCTGGTGAATCAGGCACGGTGTGCCGAGGTCGCGGAGAATTTTTGCCGCTTGGGCCGTTTGTTCGGCCGAGTAGTTGGACAGGCCGGCGTAGAGGGCCTTTCCCGAACGCACGGCGAAGTCGAGCGCGCCCATGGTTTCTTCGAGCGGAGTGTCGGGATCCGGCCGGTGCGAGTAGAAGATGTCGACGTAATCCAAACCCATTCGGGTGAGACTCTGATTAAGTGAAGCGATGAGGTATTTGCGCGAACCCCACTCACCGTAAGGACCTTCCCACATGTCGTAACCTGCCTTGCTCGAGATGATCAGTTCGTCGCGATACGGACGGAGGTCCTCCCGGAGAATGCGGCCAAACGTGAGTTCGGCGGAGCCCGGTGGAGGGCCGTAATTGTTCGCGAGATCGAAATGCGTGATGCCGTGATCGAAGGCGCGGAGCACGAGCGCCCGACCGTTGGCATGAGTGTCGACTCCACCGAAATTGTGCCAGAGGCCAAGTGACAGGGCGGGCAGTTTCAGTCCGCTCCGGCCGCAGCGCCGGTAGAGTGCAGGATTATCGTAGCGGGTGGGAGCGGCGACGTAAGGCATGATGAGAGATGAGAGGAACAGACGTTCAACGAAGCACAACGGCCGGTCAAGGGCGGCTGTGTGAGGGAAAAAACCGGGTCCGTGATGCAATCGCAATCCGGCTCAAGTGGGCGCGCAAACCGTGGTTAAGCGTGCGCGGTGAAATCCACCCCTTGGCAAACGCGGCGCGTTCTGCATCGTAGCGCCAATGTTCGTCGACGAGTGTGTAGTTAAACTAAAGGCCGGTGACGGTGGGCGCGGTTGCGTCAGCTTCCGCCGGGAAAAATATGAGCCGTGGGGCGGCCCCAATGGCGGCGATGGCGGACGTGGCGGTGACGTCATTCTGGTCGGTGACGACGACACGAACAACCTGGTCGATTACAAGTATCAGCCGCACTGGAGCGCGGAACGCGGCGGACATGGCATGGGGTCGGATCAATTTGGCAAAGACGGCGAGCCGCGGATCATCAAGCTGCCGCTGGGCACGATTGTGATCGACGAAGCCACGGCGAAACCCGTCGCGGAAGTGATCGAAGATGGGCAGCAGATCGTTCTCTGCAAAGGCGGCAACGGCGGCTGGGGCAACACGCATTTCAAAACCTCGACGAATCGGGCGCCCAAGCGGGCCAACTCCGGTCAAGTGGGAGAGGGTGGCACGTACCGTTTCATCCTCAAAAGCATCGCCGACGTGGGACTCGTGGGGTTTCCGAACGCGGGCAAATCGTCGCTCACCGGCCGGATTACCAAAGCGCGGCCGAAAACGGCGGCGTATCCATTTACCACCCTGCATCCGCAGATCGGCGTGATCGACTACTTCGATGAAGTGAAAGGACATCGCCATCTCCTGCTGGCCGATGTCCCTGGGCTGATTGAAGGCGCGAGTGAGAACCGCGGTCTAGGCCATCGCTTCCTGCGCCACATCGAGCGCTGCGCGTTGCTGGTCATCCTCGTGGACATGGCAGGAACGGATGCGCGGGATCCACGCGACGACTACAAGCATCTGCTGCATGAGCTCGAGTTGTACGATCCGGCGCTGTTGAAAAAGCCGCGCATCGTGGCCGCCAACAAGATGGACGTGGCGGAGTCCAAGGGACAGCTCGCGAAATTCAAGCGACGCTACCGGACGGTGGATGTGATTGAGATCTCATGCCTGACGGGTGAAGGGATCGACAAATTCAAGAAAGAGCTGCTAAAGCGGGTAACGTCATTGCGCAGTCGTGAAAAGGTATCGCGTCGCAAGGTGGCTTAATCCAATTTCAGCAAAACATGGCTTCAGTACATCGCTCACTGCTCATGCGCGCGAACCGTCTGCTCGGCGCGAATTTGGTGGAGGCGAATCTGGTGAAGTTGGAGGACCTGGAGCCCGCGAATGAGCGGCTGCTGGGTCTGGCGGACACCGAACTTCCTCGTCAAAGCACCGTCTTGGGCGTGCTCGCTTATGAGATGAAAGTGCTGCGAGAAGAGGATGTGCTGCAGCACGTCGTCGACAACGAAGGGCTCGGTCTGGTGGATCTGCGGAATTACGAAACGCTGGACGACATCAAAAAGACGCTCGACCTCGAGGCGTGCTGGGCGACCTGGTCAGTGCCGTTCGATCGCGAAGAAGATTTTCATTTCATTGCGACGGCCTATTACCTCAGCCCGGCGGTGCGAACGTTTTGGGAGAAGCAGTGCAACGGTCCGATCCTTTGGTTCGGGACCACGCTCGAAGGCATTGCCGACCATCTTGAAAGAATCGCGGCGGAACGCGCTGCAATGCCGCCCGCTCCTGTTCCAACCCCGGTCTAACCATGGCGCTTGGCAAAATTCAGTCGCAGATTGTTTCCCAGCTCGCGGCGACCAAGCGGCTCACGCCGGAACAGCGCGACACGATTGCCGCCCTGCCGGGTGAACCCACGGGTGAGGCGCTCGATAAGCTGCTACAGGACGACTATCGGATCACGCCGTTTCAGCTGCTCGTAGCGAAGGGTCGCGCGTTGGGGCTCGCAGCGTTCAACGTGACCCGCGTCAAAGTTTCGGCGAAGACGTTTGAGCGGATCCCGAAAGAATTTTGTCAGGAGAGCCTCGTGTTTCCGGTCGGCGAAGTGGGCGATTTTCTGCTCGTAGCGTTCGCGAACCCATTCGAGGTGACGGTCCCGGGCAAGATCCAGGACATGACCGGCAAGAAGGTGATCCGGCTGCTGGGACGGGAGAAGGACATCCGGGAGAAGTTCAGTAAGAGCGGCGAGCAGCAGGTCACGGATTTCGATGACGTGGTTAAGAAGATCGGTGACGAGTACGGCGCGATCGTCGAGGTCGACAAGGATGACGACGTTTCGGAGGAGTCCGGACCGATCATTCAACTTTCCTCGCGAATCATCGAAGATGCGTATTTCGGCGGAGCGAGTGACATTCACGTCGAGCCGCAGGAGAAGGAAGTCATCGTCCGCTACCGCATCGACGGTGTATGTGCGGAAAAATTACGGCTCCCGGCCCGGGTTGGTCCGGCGCTGGTCGCGCGGTTGAAGATCATGTGCAACCTGGACATCTCGGAGCGGAGGTTGCCGCAGGATGGTCGTATCGTGTTCAAGCAGTACACGAAGAAGGGGCTCGATCTGGATTTGCGTGTTTCGACCGCGCCGTTGAATCACGGCGAAGGCGTGGTCATGCGTATTCTCGACAAGGCAAAGTCAACCCTGCCACTGCCAGCGCTTGGATTCTCCGAGGAAAACCTGGCGAAGTATCGCGACTGCATCCGCCAGCCGTACGGGATGATTCTGCATTGCGGTCCGACCGGCTCCGGCAAATCGATGACGCTTTATTCCGCGATGAACGAGATCAACTCGTCGGACGTCGTCATCCGAACGGCGGAAGATCCAATCGAGTACACGCTGCCCGGTTTGAACCAGATGCAGATGCACCGTCAGATCGGGCTGACATTTGCGTCCGCGTTGCGCGCGTTTTTGCGGCAAGATCCTGACATCATTCTCGTCGGTGAAATTCGTGACAAGGAAACCGCCAACATCGCGGTCGAGGCGGCGCTGACCGGCCATTTGTTGATCAGCACGCTGCACACGAACGATGCGCCCGGCACGATCGCGCGTCTGACGGATATGGGCGTGGAGCCGTTCATGATCTCATCTTCATTGCTCTGCGTTTGTGCGCAGCGGCTGATGCGCCGCGTATGCAAGACGTGTCGGGTGCCGTACGTGCCCGAGGGCCGCGAGAAACAGATCCTCGAAAAGGCGATCGGATGGAGTGGCCAGATCTTCAAGCCCAACCCAAAGGGCTGCCCGAAGTGTAACGGCAGCGGCTATAAGGGCCGGGTCGGTATCCACGAGCTGATGGTCACAAACGACGAGCTGATTTCGGGCATCAACAAACAGGTCGAGACAGCGGAGCTGAAAAAGATCGCCCAGCGCGCCGGCATGAAGACGCTGCACCAGGACAGTCTGCTGAAAGTGAAGGAAGGACTGTCCACGCTCGAGGAAGCCATCACGACGGTGCCGCCTGACCTGTGAGTTCCCTTTCCATGAAGTGTTTCCCTGTTGTGTGCGTTGCGCTTGTTTTGCTGGCGGTGGCCGGCTGTAAACCGAAGGCGAAGGACATACCGCCCTTGCAAAGGAAGGAAGCGGCCAGTCTCGCGAGCGAAGGCCAATTTGCCGTGGTCATGAAGGATCACGCGCGGGCCGAACCGCTGTTCGAAAAAGCGGCGAAGCTCTGTCCGGATAACGGCGAGTTCTGGCTGAACTTGGGGTTCACGCGTCGCCGTTTGGGGAATACAGCGGGCGCGCGCGCCGCGTACACGGAAGCGCGCTCGGCGTTCCACGACGCGTATGCGCTCGACCGCACCCAAGTCGATGCGCTTCTGCAGGAGCTCTATACGCTTTGTTTGCTGGGCAAAGTGGACGAAGCGCGTTCGACCTTCGCCAAAGCGCAAAAGAACGATGCGGACAATTCACGATTGAAGACGTTCGCGGAAAACAAGCATATCGATCGACTGCTCCAGGACGCCGGTTTCAAAGAACTGGCGCTGTAGGCGCTGCATGCACGATTACTGGTGGGAGTTTGCCAAAGTCGCTGCCGCGCACGCGCTGGCAGTGATCAGTCCCGGTCCAGATTTCGCCATCGTGCTGCGGCAGAGCATCACGTTTGGCCGCCGAGTGGGAATTTGGACGAGCATTGGGGTCGGCACCGCAATCCTGCTGCATGTATCGTATTCGTTGCTTGGGTTCGGGCTGATCATCAGAGCCTCGCCCGTGTGGTTCGGTGTTTTTAGGTATGTGGGAGCGGCCTACATCGGGTGGCTGGGACTGCAATGCCTCCGGGCGAAACGGGGCACCTCATTCCCGGACGGGGGTGCAATTTCAGCTCAAACCCCGACTTCAGGGGGAGCGTTCCGCACCGGTTTTCTAACGAATGCGCTGAATCCCAAAGTCACTCTGTTCTTCGTCACCCTGTTTGTGACGGTGATCAATCCCGCGACGCCAAAGCTGATCCAGGTCGGCTACGGCGCGTGGATGTCGATTGGAACGATGCTCTGGTTCTGCTTGGTCGCACTGATATTTACGCGATCCCAAGTGCGGAGCGCATTCGAGCAGTACGCGCACTTCATCAACCGTGCGTTGGGCCTCGTTTTGCTGGTATTTGCGATCGGACTGGCGTTTGCGCGTTGGGAGTAGCGCGGGGGGGGGAGATCTCCTCGTGATAGGAGTAAAGAACGTGGGGCCCGTTCCGAAGAAATAAGAGCCACGCCTCCCCCGTGATTCATCGCGAGGCGGCGCCCCTATGGCGAACATCCTCCTAGTCGATCCCGCAGACGTAGCCCGGAAGGCCCTGAAAGGCACCCTCGCGCGCGGTAGCCATCGACTTGCGGCGGTTGGAACCGTCGCAGAAGCCTGGGATTTCATTCGCCGCAATGTGGGCGTAGATCTGATTTTCCTGGAGTTGAAACTCGAGGGAGAGCGCGGGCTGGCTCTGCTGGAAAATCTCCGCGCGGATCGCTTGTTGAAACTGCTGCCTGTCGTGATCTACACCGGATCGCCGGATCGCGCAGCGGTGAAGCGAGGCATGGAGTTGTCGGTGCAAAATTTTCTGATCAAGCCGTACGTTGATCACCAGATTCTGACTGAAGTGGGCAAGGCCGTGGCGAACCCCTGGCGGAACCAGCACTTCGAAGAAGAGAAATCGTTTTGCGCAATGATGGGGTACACCGCCGACGGCCTGCACCTTGCGCTGGATCAACTGAAAATCGAACTCGGTCTCGGCAAGGCGGCGCTCGCGGGTCTCTGCAGTTCGCGGATCACTCCAGCTGTGCTCGTTAAACTGAGCGAGCTTTCGGCCATTGCGGAATCCGCTGGCGCGTGGGGCGTCGTCGATGTTCTCGCCGGCCTGCGCGAAAAAGTGGAGCAGGGGAATTGGGAAAGCTTCTCCGAAGCGCTTAAGACGCTCGATTTTGCGGAGCAACTGATTTTCGCCCATCTGAATCCCGCCGTCATTCCGCCAGATTTTGTGAGCGATGAGGAACGCAACGAAGCGGAAGTTGCGAAGGCGCGGGCGCTGTGGCTGGACGCGCCGGCCGAAAACCGTTGTCCCGTGGTCGCGTGGCCGCAGCTCGCGCAGGAGCTGGATGGGCTTAGCGGATTCCCGGTGATCGACTCGGTCGCAGCGTCTTTCCAAATGTCCGCCACCGGGCATCCTTCAAGTCTCGGTCCGCTCATGGACCTGGCGGAAGAGGATCCTGGCCTCGCAGCGCAGCTGCTGGTTGCGGCGAACAAAGGCCGTCGGCACGACGACCTGGACACTGAGCCCATCGAAAATCCGCGCTTGTGCGTCGGACTTTTGGGCGAAATGAAGCTGGCAGCCATGGCGGGCGGGCTGGCGGTTGCCGATGCCCGCAGAATGAACGTGCCGCCCTGCAGCTGGACCAAATTCTGGATGTTCCAGGTCGGCGTCGCCCGCATGGCGCGCTACACGTGTCGCTATCTCGAGTTTAACAGCCTGGAACCTCGAGCGTACGCCGCCGGATTGCTGCACGACTTGGGGAAGTTGCTGCTGGTGCATCTTCATCCCTTTGGATTTGAAGCCGTGCTCGACTACGCGCGACGTCACCAAACTTCCGTGACAGAAGCCGAGTTGAAATTTCTCGGCTGCACGACGGTCGATATGGCGGTGTATTTCGCCGAAAAACACGGGCTTCTTCCCAGTTACACCAATGTCATGCGCTGGGCGCGGAGCCCGGCCGAGGCGACGCAAGACGCCGTGCTCGTTGCCAGCGTATCGCTCGCCCGCGATTTATGTCAGCGCAATCGGGTCGGCTGGAGCGGGGACGCCGGCCAAGGTGACGTCGGCTCCATCGCCGAAACGGCCGCATGGCAGATCCTCGGCGAACGGGTGTTCCCCAGTTTTGATCTGGAAAAATTCGAAGCCGAGGCGCACGCGGAGTGTCGAGAGATCAAACTGGACCTGGTGGGCGCGACGGACGCAGCTCGGGTTTAACGAGATCCGGAGCACGATTGGGCGAAGCGCTGTTCGCGAGCGCTAGCTGCATCGCATTAATCTCGGTCGCGATGCGCGACAGTTGAGTCAGGATACCGTGTTCACGCAGTTGGGCATCGGATGAGCCGGTGACGGGTGGCACCGCAATACTGAGCCCGGGCGTTGGCGAATTCGGCGGGAGGGCGTCACCATTCGGGCGGAACATCGACGCGATGTGCGCCAGAGCGCCGTCGATCCGGGCAGCTGCATCAGCGACCGCCGAGCTGTCCAGGCGGTCGCCCGACGTGAGTTGCACCGCGAGCACGGTCAAAGCGCGGGTCACACGTTGATTGCCATTGGCGCAAGCGGCGATTTGGTCGAGCCCGGCGCGGCGGTTGTGCGGGTCGCCCATCATGCGTTGCAAGGATGAAAAAACTGCGCTGTTCGCCGACTCGGCTTTTCGCTTCGCGAGAATAGCGGGATCATCGTACGTGCCTCCGTTCAAATAGCGTCCCGCGATCAGCCGAAGGAATTCGCGGTTGGCGTTCACGGCTCCGGCCAAAATCGGAGGAAGTCGATCGCGCTCCCACACTGGCCAGAAAAAGAGCGCCGCCACCAAAGCCATCGCGCCGCCGGCCAGCGTGCTCGCGAGTCGCTCCACCGTGAACGCAACGGTGACGGGACCGTGTGCTTCAGTGAGCAATACAACGGCGAGCGTGATGAAGACAACGGCGACGGCGTACTGGCGCTTCAGGAAGAAACCAAAAAAGAAAATCGTGACGGCCGTGGTGGCGGTGAGGATTGGAAGCGGCAGGTGGAGCCAGAGCAGAACACTGGCGGCGACGCTGCCGATGAGCGTTCCGAGCACGCGTTCCGCGGCGCGCTGCCGGGTGGAGCCATAGTCGGGCTGGAGCACGATGACCATGGTGAGCGGCAACCAATATCCATGTGGAAGCGCCCAATGTTTGAATACAGCGACGCCGAGCATCATGAGAACCATCAACCGTGCCGTGAAGCGAATCAGGGCTGGATCGGGCCGATGGTTGAGATTGATCGCGGACGCGAGGGGGCGAAGGGTCCAGGTATCCAGATCCAGCAGCTCGAGTGAGAAGGCGGCGCGTTCTCCGGCGCGATCGACCGTGGCGCGCAACGTTTTCAGGACTCCCGGCAAATGCTCTGCGCTTTGCTGAAGGATGCTGCGGAGCTGAGCGACTCCGTGGGAAGAGGTCAGCTGCGGCGGAATTTGATTGCTCACGGCGCGGAGCAGGTGACCCAGCCGCTGGATGCGAACTTCGCACGTTGCGAGATGAGCCGGCTGTTGCGAAACGACGGTTACAGCGATGCTGCGCGATGTGTTGCGCAGCGAGGTGAGGAGAGGCTGGAGGGATTCGTAGAATGACGCGCCCTCGGTCGTGCTCAGCAAATCTTCCAATGCCGTGTTCAGGGCAACGACTCGCGTGGCAAGTCGAGCGGCAGCGAGATTGAGGTCTTCCAGGCGCTGACGAATTGGACTCGACCGCGTCGCGGCCAAGGCCGCGTAGGTTTGATCGAGGGTTGTCCGGACGGTCGTTTCGCTTTGGCGAATCTGCTCGTGGCGAGCGGAGCCGACGGGAGTGGCGAGCGCGGCGAACAGATCGGCCACGGCCACCCAGCTGTCGGACACCGCGCGTCGGAGCGGATGCTGCGGACGAATCGGCCAGTTCACGACCTGCAGAAAGACTCCCCAAACCCCACCGATTAACGCGCTGACACCCGGTTCCGCGACGAACGAGGTCGCCACAGGCGTGTTGACGGCGAGCAGGTAGAGAAGGGTGGACGAGATGGCGAGGGCGGCCCCGTAATCGGGAGTAAAGTGTCGCCAGACGCCGCCACACGCGGAAACGAGTGCAGCGCCGAGCACGGAAGCCACCAAGTAGGGTGACGCGGCGCCGCCAAGGGCTGAGGCGAGCGCCAGGATCGCGGTCATCGCGAGCAGAAGCGCCACCCGGAACGAATACGCGCCGCGAACATCCACCAGTGCGATGCTGTGGGCGGCGAAAACCACAAACGAGAGATTGAACGGCAACCAGCCGCCTGCCGCCAGCACCAGCGGGACCGTGACGGAGAACGTCCCGCGGATCGCGCGCGCCAAGTCAGGTCGCGTCGACTCGCGTTCGAAAAACCCGCGAACCTTTGATCGGAAAAACGGTTCAGTCATGGCGTGCTCCGGGCGGCTTAACGGACCGATCGGAGGACAAGTTGTTGCGGGAAGCGAGGCGGACCTACAGGTAGACGCCGGCGCCCAAAAGTCGGTCGCCCAAGTAGAAGGCGAGAATCTGTCCCGCGGCCAATCCGCGCTGCGGTTGAGAGAACGTCACCCGTGCGGTGTCCCCGCCCTCAGGAAAATATTCGAGTGGCACGCGTGGGTCGCGGTAGCGGACACGCCCTTCGAGCGATCGTCGATCGGAAATCGGGTCCCCGATCCAGCTCACGGAGTGCACGCGCACTTCGCGCTGAAAAAGGCCTGGCGTTTCCGGATGATCGAAGCCGACCAGCAGTGCTCGATCGGACGCGCGTTTGCCGACTACAACGTAGGCCTCGTGATCCGTGTTGGAAGGAACCCCGATGCCTTTGCGCTGGCCGAGCGTATAATAATGCAGCCCCCGATGCTGGCCGATTTCCTTGTTGTCGGACGCGCGGACGATCGGGCCCGGAGCGTCGGGCACGTAAACGCGCAGGAAGTCCTGCATTTTCACTTCTCCGATGAAGCAGATTCCCTGGCTGTCCTTTTTCCCGGCCGTTGCGAGACCCGCTTCTTGCGCGAGCCTTCTCAACTCCGGCTTGGGCAAATGGCCGATGGGAAACAGGGCGTCTCGCAGTTGCGCCTGATTTAAACGCGCAAGGAAATAGGACTGATCCTTTTTTTTGTCTGCGCCCTCGTGCAGCTCGAAGTGAATTGGACCTGCTCCGCTTTCGGCCGAACCGGTCGACCGTAGCTTTTGGGCGTAGTGTCCAGTGGCGACGGTGGAGAAGCCATTGGCTTTGGCCCAATCGAGGAAAACGCCGAATTTGATCTCCCGGTTGCACATGACGTCGGGATTGGGCGTCAGGCCGTGCGCGTAACCGTCCAGCAGGTACTTGACGACGCGTTCCCGATAATCGCGCATGAGGTTCACCACCCGAAATTCAATTCCGATCTGTTCGGCGACTCGGCGTGCGTCTTCGATGTCCTGCATCCAAGGACATTCTCCGATCACGCCGTCTTCATTGATCCAGTTTTTCATGTACGCGCCGACCACCTCGTAACCCTGCTGCTTGAGCAGCAGAGCGGCGACGGAGCTGTCCACTCCGCCGGACATCGCGACGAGAATTCTGCCGGGATCGCTCACTGTTCGAAACGCGGGGACCTTGTATTCGTCGGCTGCAGTCTGCGCCAGCCGGCCCAAAGTGAACGGGCGCACCACCCGCCAAGCTGAGCGTGAGACTTCTGGAACATGCTGGAGACGACGAGAGCGGCGGCCGGTTTGTCAAACGAACGTCGAAGCTTGGCGTTCGCCGCCTTGAGTTCAGGTGCGTTTCGGACTTGTCCGCGTTTCGGCGTAGAGGATGCTACCAGATTCACATGGCCGTCTCCGCCCATCGCATCGTCCGCGCGTGGCTCGAATCCCTCACCACCGGGGTCGTTGAGCTCGATCGAGATTGGAATGGTGTGCGACCGCCGCAGTTCTCGATGGGCAGCCAGGCACCTGCGGTGAAGGGGGTCGCACCGGCTGCGATGCTCACGACAGGAAGGGCGTACGGATATTTCATCCGCGGCGAAGACATTGTTTTTCTTCTGCCCGACCTCCAAAGCGCCGGTTTGGGCGAAGAATCGATGAGCGTTTATGTCGCCGGCGACTTCAACGGCTGGCAACTCGCCGTAAACCAGCCGGAATGGCAGTTGCGACCGGCTGAGATCAATGACGAGCGCGTGCTTTCGTGGTCGGGTCCGGCCGCGCGTTTCCTCACGCCTGCGGCTCAGCGCTTCAAGTTCGTAACCGGAGAGCATCTTTGGCTGAGCCTGCCGGACGACGCGCCCAACGCGGTGCGTGATGCGGGTGGGAATGTGAATCGCGTGCTCGATCCGAACCGGACCGGCCGTCACATGTGGAGATTCATGTGCTCCGCTCCGTTGGACTTGGGTGCGCCGCT
Organism: Opitutus sp.; assembly: GCA_039928945.1. Classification (GTDB taxonomy): domain Bacteria; phylum Verrucomicrobiota; class Verrucomicrobiia; order Opitutales; family Opitutaceae; genus Opitutus. Next base: position 42,251 of record JBDSSD010000112.1, read on the forward strand.
CAAGATCACGTGGGGTTCTGGGCCGTTGACGGCGGGCGTCGCGATGACCCCCGGAAAATTTTTCTACGACCTCAAGACGGACCTGCCGTTAGGTGCGTTGGTGCGGTCCAACGAGACTGTCTTTCGTCTGTTCGCACCCCGGGCGCTTTCGGTCCGGCTGTATTGCTGCAAGGAGCTTTCGCAGCAAAAAGAGGCGACGGCGACGCCGCTGGTGCGACGCGTGGATGCTGACGGAGGCCAAGGCGTTTGGGAGGTTGCGCTTGATCGCAATCTCCACGGCTGGTTCTACTGGTACAGCATCGATGGCGTTCGAGCGGGTCCGGGAAAATTCGATCCGGGTTCACGGGTGCTTGATCCTTACGCTCTCGCAACCGTGGGACGCGATGGGCCCGGAATTGTGCTGGATCGCGCGTGGATTGGTCGTGGTGATCAACTGCCGCATGCGCCCGCATGGCAGGATTTGATCATTGCGGAAGCGCACGTTCGGGATCTGGCGGCGAACGCGCCGGTCAAGGCCACACCGGCCGAACGGTTGGGCTTCACCGGACTTCGGAAATGGGTGGAGAGTCCCGAGTTTCACCTCGAGCGGCTCGGCATCAACTGCGTCGAGCTCCAGCCGATCCAGGAGTTCGATAACAAAACCACCGACGAGTACCATTGGGGCTACATGACCAATAACTATTTCGCGCCGGAGAGCAGCTACGCGCTCGTCCCGGAAAAGGCCTCGGGAGTGCGCGAATTCCAGGATTTGGTCCGGGCATTTCATCGTCGCGGAATCGCCGTCGTGCTCGACGTGGTTTATAACCACGTTGGAGAGCCGGCGCACTTGATGGCCATCGACCGGCTCTACTACTTTGAGCAGGATGCCGAGGGGAAACTGGCGAATTGGAGTGGGTGTGGCAACGACCTGCGGCCCCGGTCGGCGATGGCGGCGAGGCTGATCATTGATAGCTGTATCCACATGATCGAGGCGTACGGCGTGGACGGGTTTCGCTTCGATCTCGCGGAGCTGATTGGGGTGGAGGTGCTGCGCCAGATTGAGACGGCGTTGAAGCGCGTGAAGCCCGGCGTGATCCTGATCGCTGAGCCGTGGAGTTTCCGCGGGCACATCGTCAGTGTGTTGCGGGACACGGGTTGGACGTCTTGGAACGACGGGTACCGGGATTTTGTGCGTGATTATGTGCGTGGGAACGGCGCCTCGGCCCGCATGGAGTACTTTTTGAAAGGAGCGCCCTGGTATTTTGCAAAATGGCCGGCGCAGACGGTCAACTATACCGAGTCTCATGATGACCGGGCGTGGGTGGACATGATCACGGAGAATGGAAATTTCGACGGATTCGTTCCGACCTCGAAGGACCGGCGCCGCACCCACTTAATGGCGGCACTGCTGTTCATGTCGGTGGGGATTCCGATGATCGCGTCCGGCCAGGATTTTCTTCGTTCGAAGCACGGCGTGAACAACACGTATCAACGCGGAGATTTGAACGCGTTGGATTATCGCCGGCTTTACCGGTACCTGGGCACGCACACCTATTTTGCAGATTGGATCGCGTTTCGACGAAGTGAACGCGGGCGGCTGCTCCGCCAATTCGCGCGGGCCGGTGAGGGATTCTTTCGTTTCTATCACCTGCCGGATTCACCCGCTCTGGTGGCGATCTATAACGCGGATTTGTCGCAGGGCAGGGTTCGCTTGCTCTTTGCAATTAATCCGACGGAGGTGGAGGTATTGCTGCCGATCGACGCTGCAACGGCCAATTTGCGCTGGCGGCAGCTCGCCAATCACGAGCGCTTCTTTTCACCCGACGGGCCGGGTGTCACAGAGCCGGTTGAGCCGGAGCTTTTCGTCCCGGCACTCGGTTGTGGGTTGTGGACGGCAGACAGTTGACGCCCAAAAAATGCCGCAATTATGCCAGTCTTTGCGCCGCCAAAACCCTTGCATCGACGGCCGGCGCATGTTCATTCGACTCTCCGCGTTTACGCGCGGCTCGTTCCTTCCTCAGTAATCAACACTAACACCTAACGGAAAGTCCTCCCATGGCAGTCAAAGTCGCAATCAATGGTTTCGGTCGCATCGGCCGTCTCGTCTTCCGCGCTCTCGTTGAACAGGGCCTGCTTGGCTCAACGTTCGACGTCGTCGCAGTCGGCGACATCGTGCCAGCCGACAACCTGGCTTATTTGCTCAAGTACGACTCCACCCAGGGGAAGTTCGCGGGTACGGTCAGCTCGAAGAAGTCTTCGCCTGAAAAGGTCGATGACGACGTTTTGGTGGTCAACGGCCACGACATCAAAGTCGTTTCGGCCAAGACTCCTGCAGAGCTCCCATGGGGCGCTCTCGGAGTTCAGCTCGTGATCGAGTCGACCGGATTGTTCACCGAGGCCGAAAAGGCCAAGGGTCACATCACCGCGGGTGCCAAGAAGGTCATCATTTCCGCGCCAGCGAAGGGTGAAGACATTACCGTCGTCATGGGCGTGAATGACGAGAAGCTCGATCTCGCGAAGCACAACATCATCTCCAACGCGTCCTGCACGACGAACTGTCTGGCTCCAATCGTGCACGTCTTGCTGAAAGAGGGCTTTGGCATTGAGGAAGGCCTCATGACCACCGTTCACTCTTACACGGCGACGCAGAAGACCGTCGACGGCCCATCCAAGAAGGATTGGAAGGGTGGTCGTTCGGCCGCGATCAACATTATCCCATCCACCACGGGTGCGGCGAAAGCCACCGCGCTGGTTTGCCCTGAAGTGAAGGGCAAATTGACCGGCATGGCGTTCCGCGTTCCGACTCCGACCGTTTCGGTGGTCGATCTCACCGTTCGGACGACCAAGGAAACGTCCTACAAAGAAATCTGCGAAGCGATGAAGCGCGCCAGCGAAACGTACTTGAAAGGTATCCTCGCCTACACGTCGGATGAAGTGGTTTCGAGTGACTTCATCCACGACAAGAGCTCGTCGATTTTCGACGCGGGTTCCGGCGTCGAGCTGAACAGCAAGTTCTTCAAGCTGATCTCCTGGTACGATAACGAATGGGGTTATTCGAACCGCGTCGTTGATCTCACCAAGAAGATTGCCGCGAGTCTGTAATTCCGGCGACCCGGTCGCCGTTTAGGTGCGAGGAGCGAGCAGCGAGTAGCGGACCACAGGGCCGCGCGAATCGCTCCGCTCCTCGCTTCGTTTCTGCTCCGCCACGACTGGCCCACACATTTCGCAACCGTTTCCGCTCATGCCAAAATTCAAATCCATTCGCGACCTCGACCTGAAGGGTCAACGTGTCCTGATCCGCGTCGACTTCAACGTCCCGCAGGACAAGGCAACCGGCGCGATCACCAATAACCAGCGGATCGTCGCGGCACTGCCCACGATCAAGTACGCGCTCGAGCAGGGTGCGTCCGTGGTGTTGATGAGCCATCTCGGACGTCCCGACGGACAGAAGATCGCGAAATTCTCCCTGAAACCGATCGCTGCCGAACTTGAGAAACTGCTCGGCCGGCCCGTGACCTTTGTCGACGATTGCGTCGGACCAGCGGTGGAAGCTGCCACGGCCAAGCTGGCTCCCGGTACGGTTGTGCTGCTGGAGAACCTCCGCTTTCACATCGAGGAAGAAGGCAAAGTGAAGCTCGAGGACGGCAGTTCGAAGAAAGCCGATCCCGCGGCGGTCACCACGTTCCGCGCGTCCCTTTCGAAGCTGGGTGACGTGTACGTGAACGATGCGTTCGGCACGGCGCATCGCGCGCATTCATCGATGGTCGGCGTCACGTTGCCGAAGAAAGCAGCGGGGCTCTTGATGGAAGCGGAATTGAAAGCATTCGCGGCCGTCTTGGATCATCCGCAGCGGCCATTGCTCGCGATTCTTGGTGGAGCGAAGATCGCGGACAAAATTCCGCTGATCAAAAATCTCCTCTCGAAAGCCGACAAGATCATCATCGGCGGCGGTATGGCATACACCTTCAAAAAAGTCGTGTACGGAAAACAGATTGGCGACAGCCTGTTCGACGTTGAAGGAGCAAAAATTGTGCAGGAACTGGTCGATCAGGCAAAAGCCCGGAACGTCGAGCTCATCTTCCCCGTCGACTACATTGCGGCTGACAAGTTCGCGCCGGACGCGGCCACGAAGATCGTCGACGACGCGGCGGGTATTCCTGCTGGCTGGCAGGGTCTGGACGCAGGTCCGAAGTCGATTGAGCTCTATCGCGCAGCGGTTCTCGCCTCCAAGACGATCATTTGGAACGGACCTCCGGGGGTTTTTGAGTTCGAGAAATTCGCCGGCGCCACCAAGGCGATGGCGGATGCGGTCGCGGAAGCGACGACCAAGGGAGCAACCACGGTCGTCGGCGGCGGCGATACGGCTACGGCCGCGAAGAAGTTCAAAGTCGACACCAAGGTGACGCACTGTTCGACCGGCGGTGGTGCCAGCTTGGAATTTTTGGAAGGAAAAGTGCTGCCAGGCGTCGCCTTTCTTGAATCCTGATCCAAATCCGGCGACTACCTTTAGCCGGGACTTTGCCCGCACTTCATCTCACTCACCCACGCGCTGCTCGCACTTTTTCAAATGACACCTCGCAAAAAACTCATCGCCGGCAATTGGAAGATGAACAAGACCTCCGCCGATGCTGCTGCGCTCATCGGTGAAATCATCGCGGCGGCCGGAAAGATGAACGATGTCGATATCGTCGTTTGTCCGCCGTTTGTTGCGTTGGAGTCGGCGGGCAAAGCGCTCGAAGGTTCGACCGTTAAGCTGGGTGCTCAGAACATGCACCCGGAAGCGAGCGGTGCATTCACGGGCGAGGTATCCGCGGGCATGCTGCGCGCGTTGTTCGCGACCCACGTGATTTTGGGCCACAGTGAACGTCGCGCGTATTTCGCCGAGACGGACGCGTTCATCAATTTGAAGGTGCTCGCTGCACTGAAGAATCAACTGAAGCCGATCTTGTGCGTCGGCGAGACCCTGGCGGAACGCGAGAGCGGAGCGACGTTGAAGGTGGTGCAAACGCAGCTCGAGGCCGGTCTCTACGGCGTGAACAAGGACCAGGCGGCATCGGTCGTGATTGCGTACGAGCCCGTCTGGGCGATTGGCACCGGCAAGGTGGCAACGACGGACCAGGCGCAGGAAGTGCATGCTTTCATCCGCGGCCTGCTGACGAAATTGTTCACCGAAGCGGTCGCGCAAAAGGTGCGGATCCTCTACGGCGGTTCGATGAAGCCGGCCAATGCTCCTGAGCTTCTGGCCCAAAAAGATATCGATGGCGGATTGATCGGCGGGGCGAGTTTGGAAGCGCGCAGTTTCGTCGAGTTGATCAAAGCAGCTGAAGCCGCGAGATAGGCTTCGCAAAAATTCAGGCGGGACGGGCGGAAGCGATTGCTTCCGCCTTTTTGCTGTAAACGCGCGACGATCCCGTCCCGATTGTTGAGCAATCGCGTGCCGGGATTGATGCTCGCGCTGCTGAAGAAGACGACGTGTCGCGTCACGTCGTCTTCGTGGTGTCCATGGTCCACGTGGTTGCGCCGCGGGTATGACCGGGTGCGAGGTGGGGCTGTGGCTGGAGAGGGTAGGGCGAGGCGTCCCGCCGAGCCGGGCTCGAAGTATCCTTTGATTGAGTCGCGCGATCCGGCTCACCGGTGACGGTTCGCCCTACCGTGAGGCGGCATCGCAACCTTGTCTCCGCGGCCGTTGGAAAATGGCGGCGCCGAAGGGCTAGCGAACGCGGTTCGCCATGGAGTCGACTAATGCGGTGAGGAAAGTGACATCGCACTTGAGTGCGTCGAGTGCGGAGTGCGCGCGGGCCGTGTGTTCGCGCGCGAGTCGGCGTGAGGTGTCGAGGCCGTGAAGTTTGACGAACGTTGTTTTGTTGGCCTTCGCATCCTTGCCCGCGGTTTTCCCGAGCGTGACGCTGTCGGCGGTCGCATCCAGGACGTCATCCATAATTTGAAAGGCGAGACCCAGGTGACGACCGGTTTGCCGCAGCAGGGCGATTTGTTCCTCGGTCGCGCGCCCGATCCGGCCGCCCAAAACCAAACTCACCTCAATCATCGCGGCGGTTTTATTCAAGTGGATGAATTCGAGGTCCAGTGAAGTCGTGTCGGTTCGTTTCTCGGCCAGCAGGTCTTCCATTTGTCCGCCAATCAATCGGCGGCTGCCCGCGGCGTCGGCGGTTTCTCGGATCAAAGCGGTGGCGAGTGGAGGCTCGTCCGAATAACCGGTCGCAAGCAGCGCGAAGGCGTGGGTGAGGAGAGCATCGCCGGCAAGCAGCGCCGTCGCCTCGTCGTACGCTTTGTGAACCGTTGGCCGGCCACGACGCAGGTCGTCGTTGTCCATGCACGGCAGGTCGTCGTGGATTAACGAGTACGTGTGCAGGCACTCGATCGCGACCGCCGCTGGAATCGGCGCGTCATTTCTAACGTTGAAGGCTTCAGCGGTCGCGAGCACCAGCAGGGGACGGAGCCGCTTGCCGCCGGCACTGATGCTGTACCGCATGGCCTCGTGCAAACGAGAGGGCCTCGTCCCCGCCGGCGGCAGATGGAGCTCAAGGCCCCGTTCAATGCGGCTGACCAAGCGGCTGAGTTCGGCAGAAAAATCCATTCAGTCCCTTGCGTGGTTGAAAATGGGACGCGGCGCAACTTTGGAACCGAGCGCGATCGCGAATTCGACGGACGTTGGTGCGGGTCCCTGTTTTCACGTGGTCAATCACTCGTCAAAAATGTCAGGGGCGGAGAAGCGCTACAGGTGATTTCTCCGGTTGGTGGGCCCGGCACTCAGCGGAAATGGAGAAACAAACTCGCCAAGTTCTTACCCCGCTTCCATAACGTGGCAGTCTCCATCTATGCCCACGTACGAGTATGTCTGCACCAAGTGCCATCACGCCTTCGAACAATTCCAGTCAATGAACGATGCACCGCTGAAGAAGTGCCCGAAGTGCAAGAAAGCGGGGCTGAAGCGTTTGATCGGTGGAGGGGCAGGACTGATTTTCAAAGGCACCGGATTCTACATCACGGACTACAAGAATAAGAAACAGCCTCCGGAAAAATCGGGTGGTAGTGATGCTGCGGCGCCCGCGAAATCAGATTCCAAGCCGGATGCGAAACCTGAGGCTAAGGCGGCTCCGGCCAAGGCCAACAAGCCTGAGGCGAGCAAGGGCGACAAATAAGCCGGCACCAAATTTTCCTTCTTCAACATGAAAACAAAAGCCCAGCGTAAAGCGGATGGTCCAGGTTGGTTCGAGGTGATCTTCGGTGCGATTCTGAGCCTCGCGCTCGGCGTCGTACTCGCGGCCGTGTTTCTCGTTTTCAAGCCTACCACCACCGTGAAGGAACTGCCGAAGGAGCCCGTGGCCGGCATGATTTATTACATCGAAGGCACGAAAGATTCTTCGAAGTCACGTGAACTCGGCTCGAAGCGTCGGCAGCTCGCTCAAGGCACGACCGTCGTCTTCAACGAAGACGAACTCAACACGCTGGCTTTGCCAGCTGCAGCGGCGCCTGCCGCGAAGAAGATGGAATTGCCGCAGCCGGTCGCAGCCAAGGAAACCGTTTCCGCGGGGAATCCGAATTTCCGCATTCGCAATGATCTGATGCAGATCGCGATTCCTGTGACGCTCAATGTGTATGAAACCGAACTGAAAGTGATCCTGCAAGGTCGCGGGAAGTTCGCCAAGGATGGAGAAACTGTGATTTTTAACCCGTCTGAGCTCTACATCGGTTCGTGTCCGCTGGATCGATTGCCCGCGGCGAAAGAGTACGTGATGAAACAAGTGGCGGCGCGGGTCACCGTACCTGAGGACCTGGCAGCACTCTGGCGTAGTGTGAAGGATGCGACGGTCGAAGGTTCTACGGTGCGCGTAGCGACGCGCTAAGGACGAGCGGCGTCGCGATTGGGCCGGGCTGACGGCGCCGGCGGATCAAAGCGGGTGCGGTTAAGAACTTGCTCAGCGGAAGCGCGCCCGCGAGAACGTTGCTGGTGTCCAAAAAGCTAAAGAACATCGGCCTGGTCTCGTTACTGACCATGGCTTCGCGGGTCACCGGGGTCCTGCGTGATCAGCTGAGTGCGGCGATGTTCGGGGCGAGTGAGTTGAACTCCGCCTTCATCACCGCGTTTGCGTTGCCGAATCTGTTCCGACGCCTGTTGGGCGAAGGTTCGCTGACGGCTGCATTCGTTCCGACGTTACAGGAGGAACTTCACGAACGCGGACGAGCCGGCGCGTTCACGTTGCTCAATCAGGTGGTGAGCTGGTTGTTTGTGGTGACGGGATTGATGGTCGGCGTGGCGATGCTGGCGTTCAGCCAATCGCGCCACCTTCCTGGCCACGAACCACGTTGGTACCTCGCCGCGGACCTCACCGCGATTTTGTTTCCGTACCTCGTGATGATCTGCGTTGCGGCGGCGATGAATGCCACGCTGAACGTGTTCGAGCATTTCATCGAGCCCGCGCTGTCACCGATCTGGCTGAATCTGGCGATGATCCTTTCACTAGGCGGAGCTGGTTGGAACCTGGCGCATACGGAGCTCGGTCGGATGCATTGGCTCTGTGCAGGCGTTCTACTCGGCGGATTTTTTCAGCTGGCGGTGCCCGCTGGCGTGCTGGTGCGCGAAGGCTGGCGGCCGCGATTTGATTTTTCGTTTTCCCATCGGGTGCGGGAAATTGGTTTGTTGATGGCGCCGGGGCTTTTCGGCACGGCGATTTACCAGATCAACACGTACGTCTCGCGGCTGTTTGCCTTCTCGATCAACGAGTCTGCGGCCACGCTTCTGTTTTACGCCAACCGCCTGATGGAATTGCCCATTGGCGTGTTCGCGATCGCGGTCGGGACGGTGATCTATCCGCTGATCGCGCGTCATGCTGCGGAGAGAAATTTTGAGGCGATGGCGGCGGACTATCGGAAGGGATTGCGCTTGATTCTGCTGGTCAACGTTCCCGCCGCCGTCGGTTTGGCGCTGCTCAGCGATCCTATCATTCGGCTGATCTACGAGCACGGTAAGTTTGATTCTGGGAGTTCGCGGGCGATGGCCCAGTTACTCGCGCTTTTCGTGATTGGCTTGCCGTTCTTCTCCGTCGCGAGCCTGACCACGCGCGCATTCTACGCGGTGAAAGATACGCTCACTCCCGTGAAAATTGCGACGTTGAGTTTTGTGATCAATGTCGGGCTGAGCTGGTACCTCAAAGATGTGCTGGGCGCGGCCGGTCTTGTAATCGCGAGTACGGCTGCCGTGGTCGTTCAGACCATTGCGCTGCAGTTCCTGTTGTCGCGAAAGCTGCACGGTATGCATTTTGGAGAACTGTGGGGCACGCTGGTGAAATTGCTCGTGGCGACCACCGCGATGGGGCTGGTCGTAGCCGGAGGGTGGTGGGGCTTGCAGCAGTGGCTGGTGAGTACCCGCGCCGCGGATGTCGTAGCGATCGTTGCGCTGATCCCAGTCAGTGTGCTCGTTTATGCCGCCACGCTTTGGGCGCTGCGGATCGACGGCCGCGATGAGCTCATGGCGATGTTGAAAAAGCTGCGGAACCGTCTCAGTGGCACGAGATGAAACGATGTCGGTCGGATTCGAGAAAAGAGGTCAGGCGACAAGCAGGGGCATGAAACTTAAAATCGATTGGTTCTTGTTAGGGATGATCGCCGCAACCGTGCTGGCGTGGCTTTTCCCGGAGCCAGGCGCGGCGGGTGGTTGGTTGCATCCGGAGCTGCTGACGAAGATCGGAATCGCACTTATTTTCTTTTTGCACGGCGTCGCGCTGTCGTTCGGCGCGTTGAAAGCCGGGACGATGCAGTGGCGGCTTCATCTTGTCGTCCAGCTCAGTACGTTCCTGCTCTTTCCCTTGCTGGGACTCGGTGTGATGTACGGGTTCAGCGGGCGTATCCCCGGGGACCTGGCCTTGGGTTGCTTTTATCTTTGTGCGCTGCCTTCCACGGTCTCCTCATCCGTCGCACTGACGGGTGCCGCGAGGGGAAATGTCGCCGGTGCGCTGTTCAATGCGACGCTCTCAAGTTTGCTCGGCGTGCTGCTGACACCGCTGTGGGTCGCATTCGTGATGCATTCGGCGGGGGTGAGTCAGCCCTTGGCGCCCGTCATGCTGGATCTGATGCGGTGGTTGATTCTGCCACTGGTACTCGGGCAATTTTGTCGGCCGCTGCTCGCGCGGTGGGCCTCGAAGAACAAGCCGCGCATCACTACTGCTGATCGGGCCACGATTCTCGTTCTCGTTTACACGTCGTTTTGCGACTCGTTCAAGAATGGAGTGTGGTCGAATCATGGGTGGAGCACGCTGTTGCTCGTGCTCGCGGTGGCCCTGGCGCTTTTCGTCATTGCGATGTTCGCCACGGGGTTGATGTCGCGGGCACTCGGTTTTTCGCGAGAGGACCGCATCGCTGCGATGTTCTGTGGCTCGAAGAAGACACTCGCGTCGGGGGTTCCGATGGCGCGACTCATTTTCGGGGCGCACCCGGGGATTGGCCTGATTCTGCTGCCGATCATGATCTATCACCCGCTGCAACTTGTGATCTGTGGCGTGCTGGCGCAGCGTTGGGCAAAACAACCGGAGGTAGCAAATGGCAACACCCTCAGCACCGGATGACATTTCGGTTAAACACAACGAAGCGGAACACCGCTTCGAGGCGTTGGTAGAGGGACAGCTGGCAATCTGTAACTATGAACTGGAGGGAAACCAAATGGTGTTCACGCACACGTTTGTCCCTTCCGAGCTTCGCGGACGCGGGATCGCGGAGAAGCTGGTGCGCTCGGCCTTGGAAACGGCACGACGGGAGCAGCGGAAAGTGGTGCCGGCGTGCTCTTATGTGGATGTGTTCATCAAACGTCACGCGGAGTTTCAGGACCTGCTGGGGCGTTGAGGTAAGAGGTCGGAGAGGGGACGATGAGTGTTCTCAAAAATCTTCGATCGCGTGGCGGCGCCTAAGCGTCGAATCAGAGGCGGTTTGCGAGACGGTCTGGTGATCGAAACGACCAATGGCCTGAAATTTCCGCTTGATTTAGACTAAATAGTCAACTATCGGTTGAGCATGGGTAGGACATCAGACGCTGACCAACGATTAATGGACGCTGCTTTGGAGCTCGTCTGGTCGCAGAGCTATGGCGCGGTGACCATCGATGACATCTGCAAAAAGGCGGATGTGAAAAAGGGCAGCTTTTATTATTTCTTCGATTCAAAGGAGCAGCTCGCCGTTTCGGCCCTCGACCGGCTGTGGAACGATGACTGGAAGCCGAAGATGGATGAGATTTTCTCGGCCTCCGTTGAACCGCTCGAACGTCTGCGAACGTACCTCGCCGGGATCTATCGTCGCGCCAGCGAGACGAAGGCCCGAGTCGGGCGTATGCTCGGATGCCCGGTAGCCTCCGTGGGTTCAGAGGTAGGGACGCAGGAGTGCAATATCTGCACGAAAACCCGCGAAATTATCAATCGGAAGCGCCGCTACGTGGAGTCTGCCGTTCGTGAGGCAATCGCCGACGGTTCACTGGAGCCAGGTGATCCCGTGAAGCGGACCGTCGTCCTGACGAGTTTCATCGAGGGCATGATGCTGCAGGCGCGGACCATGAATGATCCCGAGATTTTGAAGGACCTTCACGAGATGGGCCTCGAGATCCTCCGAGTGAAGTCACCGCCGGAAGTTACGCTCGCCGCAGTACCGGCCTCCAACTCCTAACTTTTCCACTCTGTTGTAAGTTCTTCGCGCACGTCACTGTGCGCTCTTTTTTGACTCAAATACTAGCTAACTAGTCAACTACACCTTCTCAATCGCCATGAATTCAGCTCCTCGCTCTCGTTCATTCACCGCACCACGCGCCATCCAGAACGCCCGGACTCGCATCTATATTCCGGGCAGTGATCCACTGTTCAGCCCCGCGGCGTGGCGCAGCGCGTCCCGACTTTCCAGCCGGGTAACGCAGCTGGGTTCTGTCGACGCGACTGAACCACGGCTTTTCACGCCGGGCTTGCTCGATCGGCTGCAGACTCCGCTGACCCGCTACACCGAGTGATGCCTTCGAACCTGTAACACCCATCCATTTCCATTTCCTCGCCATGCAACTGTTGAACGCCAAATCCACCTTCTTTCGTCCGCGCCGAATTCTTCTTTTGGCTGCGCTTCTTTCCGTCGGCGCCATCGCCGCGTTTAATTCGGCTCGAGCGGATGCTCCGGCCGCGAAACAACCCGTCGCCGTCAAAGTGTCCGGCCCAAAGGTGACCGTCGCCTCGGTCGAAGAAAAACTGGTGACCGACTTCGAGGAGCTGACCGGTCGCGTCGACGCCACTGAAACGGTGGAATTGCGGGCCAGGGTTTCCGGACATCTGGACGCCGTTCGTTTTCAAGCCGGCCAGATGGTCCACAAGGGAGATGTGCTGTTCTCGATCGATCCTCGCTGGTACCGCGCTCAGTTCGAACTCGCCGCGTCGCAGGCCGACCAGGCGCGGGCGCACGCGGATATTGCCGACCGTGAGGCGAAGCGCGCCGAGGAGTTGCTCGCGGCTTCGGCGATTTCAAACGAAGAAGCGGAAGCCCGTCGCTCCCGCGCACTCGAGGCTCGCGCTGCACACACGTCTGCGATCGCTGCGATGGCGATCTCGCGGCTCGATTTTGAAAACACCGAGGTGCGCGCGCCCATCGACGGCCGAATTGGCCGACCTCTGATCACCGCGGGCAATCTCGTTTCCGGCGCGCCCGGCAACGCCACGCTGCTCACCACGATTGTTTCGGCGGGCGACGCATTCGTCTATGCTGACATCGACGAGACGACGTTGCTGAAGTTCAACCGGCTGCTGCGCGACAACCGCATCACGTTCGAGAACGGACGCGTGCCGGTTGAGATGCAGCTGGCGGACGAAACCGGATATCCGCGGCGCGGGTACATCGAGTCGTCTGACAATCATCTCAACGCCAGTACGGGCTCTCTCGTGCTTCGGCTCGTGTTCTCCAATGCGGACAATGCGCTGGTGCCAGGCCTCTTCGCTCGAGTGCGGGTGCCCATCGGCGCGCCGCAGTCAGCGCTCTTGGTCAGCGAGCGCGCGATCGGAACGGACCAGAGTCAAAAATTCGTCCTCGCCGTCACGCCTGATAACACCGCGGTCTATCGCTCCGTCACGCTCGGCGGTTCCGTTCAAGACAAGCGCGTTGTTCGTTCCGGACTTCGACCTGGCGACCGCGTCATCGTGAACGGACTGCAGCGCGTCCGGCCAGGGATGACGGTTGAACCAGAGCCAACCGCGTTGGCTGCCCAATCGATCTCGGACGCCTCGGCGCACAGCGTCGCTGCCCGCTAAGCACCCGACCAATCACACACGACGAAACGGAGCCGCACCGCGGTTCTCCAGCCACCGCTTTGCCCAAATTTTCCGACCACTGCCATGAACATCTCAGACTTCTTCATCAAACGGCCCATTTTCGCCGGGGTGATTTCGATCATAATCTTCCTCGTGGGAGCCATCTCGCTGACGCAGCTGCCCATCAGCGAGTATCCCGAGGTGGTGCCGCCGACCGTTGTCGTTCGCGCAATCTATCCGGGCGCAAATCCGAAAACGATTTCTGAAACCGTCGCTGCACCACTCGAACAGGCGATCAACGGCGTCGAGAACTCGTTGTACATGTCGTCGCAGGCGACCAGCGACGGCGTCATGACGCTGACGGTGACCTTCAAGATCGGCACCAACCTGGATAACGCCCAGGTCCAGGTGCAGAATCGAGTGGGCCAGGCTGAACCCAAGCTGCCCGAGGAAGTTCGTCGGCTGGGCGTCACGACGACCAAGGCATCGCCGGATCTTCTGATGGTGGTGCATCTATTTTCGCCGGACAACCGGTACGATGACATCTACGTCCGCAACTATGCGTCGCTCCAGGTTCGAGATGTTCTGGCGCGGCTCCACGGAGTGGGTGAGGTCCGGCTCTTCGGTTCGGGTGACTACGCCATGCGCGTGTGGCTTGATCCGCACAAGGTCGCGGCGAAGGGTTTGACGGCGTCTGATGTCGTCTCCGCCATTCGCGAGCAGAACGTTCAGGTCGCCTCCGGTTCAGTCGGCCGTCAGCCGACCGCGAACGCTGTTGATACCGAGCTCTTGATCAACACGCGGGGGCGCTTGGCCACTGAAGAGGAGTTCGGTGCGATCGTCGTGAAGAATGGCGAACACGGTGAACGAGTCCAGCTGCGGGATGTCGCCCGCGTCGAACTTGCTGCATCCGACTACGCACTACGGTCGCTCCTGAACAACAAACCGGCCGTGGCGATTCCCATCGCGCAGCTGCCAGGCTCCAACGCGATTGCGACATCCGACGCGGTGCGCGCTACGATGAAAGAGCTCAAGAAGAATTTCCCCGAAGGACTCGAGTACGACATCGTTTACGACCCGACGATTTTCGTCCGGAGCTCGATCGAGGCGGTGATCCACACGCTCGTGGAGGCCATCATCCTCGTCGTGCTGGTCGTGATCCTCTTTCTCCAAACCTGGCGGGCGTCGATCATTCCTTTGGCCGCTGTTCCTGTGTCGCTCGTGGGAACCTTCGCGGTCATGCATGCGCTGGGCTTTTCCATCAACGCGCTGTCACTCTTCGGATTGGTGCTGGCGATCGGCATCGTCGTGGATGACGCGATCGTCGTGGTCGAGAACGTCGAGCGTAACATCGCGCTCGGTCGCTCGCCGCTTGAAGCTACAAAGCAGGCCATGCGCGAGGTGACAGGGCCGATCGTCGCGACGGCGCTCGTGCTCTCGGCGGTGTTTATTCCGACGGCCTTCATCAGCGGATTGACGGGTCAGTTCTACAAGCAGTTCGCGATCACGATCGCGATCTCAACCGTAATTTCGGCGTTCAATTCGCTCACCCTTTCTCCCGCTCTTAGCGCGATTTTGCTGCGGGATCATCACGCACCCAAGGATGTTGTCACTCGCGTGATGGACCGTGTCTTCGGTTGGATTTTCCGGCCCTTCAATCGGTTTTTCGATTGGGCGTCCCACAAGTATTCCAACGGTGTCGCGCGCGTCCTCCGTGTCTCGACCGTCGCGCTGCTCGTTTACGCCGGCTTGCTGGTCTTGACCGCAATCTCCTTCAAAAAAATACCCACCGGCTTCGTCCCGACGCAGGACAAGCAGTACCTCGTCGCCTTCGCGCAGCTCCCGGCCGCGGCTTCGCTTGAACGCACCGACGCAGTCATTCGTCGCATGAGTGAGATCGCGCTGAAGCATCCTGGTGCGGCGAACGCGATCGCGTTTCCGGGACTCTCCATCAATGGCTTCACGAATTCGCCGAACAGCGGCATCGTCTTCGTCGCGCTGAAGCCTTTCGAGGAACGGCGGAGCAAGGAGCTGTCCGGCCAAGCGATGGCGCAAGAGCTGCAACAGCAGTTCGGCGAAATTCAGGACGCATTTATCGCGATCTTCCCGCCTCCTCCGGTCCAGGGTCTCGGCACGATTGGCGGATTCAAACTGTATGTGGAAGATCGAAGCGACAGCGGTTTGGACGCGCTGTACGGCGCGACCCAGGGCTTGGTCGCGAAGGCGAACGCGACGCCGGGACTGGCGGGCGTGTTCACGGGCTTCACCATCAATACTCCTCAACTTGACGCTGATGTAGATCGCGCCAAGGCGAAGTCCCAAGGCGTTCCGCTACAAAACGTCTTCGAGACGATGCAGATCAATCTGGGTTCGCTCTATGTGAACGACTTCAATCGTTTCGGCCGCACCTATCAGGTGATCGCCCAGGCGGACGCTGAGTTCCGGCAGAAGCCCGAGGACATCTTGCGGCTGAAGACCCGCAACAACGCCGGGCAGCTCGTGCCACTCGGCTCGGTCGTTACCGTGAAGGAAACGTACGGACCGGATCGGGTTGTCCGTTACAACGGATATCCGGCGGCGGAGATCAATGGCGCGGCGGCCCCCGGCTTCAGCTCCGGCCAGGCGGAAGCGATCATGGAGAAAATCGCGAAAGAGAATCTGCCGAAGGGCATGGTGCTCGATTGGACGGAGTTGACCTTCCAGAAAATCGTTGCCGGCAACACGGGCGTGCTCGTTTTCCCGCTCAGCATCGTTCTCGTTTTTCTCGTGCTGGCCGCGCAGTACGAGAGCTTCCGGCTGCCGTTTGCCGTGATCCTAATAGTGCCGATGGCGTTGTTTTCCGCGATGCTGGGGCTGTGGGTAACGCGCGGTGAGAACAATGTCTTTACCCAGATTGGGTTGATGGTGCTCATCGGATTGGCCGCGAAGAATGCGATCCTGATCGTCGAGTTCGCGCTGAAGCGTCGGGAGGAAGGAGCCAGCATCACGGATGCGGCGCTCGATGCCGCGCGTCTGCGGTTGAGGCCGATTCTCATGACGTCGATTGCGTTCATCGCCGGTGTGTTCCCTCTGGTCGTCAGCACGGGTGCCGGTGCAGAAATGCGGCGAGCAATGGGCGTAGCCGTTTTCGCCGGGATGATAGGAGTGACGATCTTCGGTCTTTTTCTCACCCCCGTCTTTTACGTGGTGCTGGAAAAACTCGGAGTCCGCAAACCGGCGCCTGTGATGTCACTCGCCACTCCACAGTCGGCCTAGTCCACCGTGCAGCCTCTTCATCAAGTCTCCTTCAACATGAAATCACTCTACTTGCTCCTTGCCTCCACCAGTGCGGCGTTGGGCGCGTTGCCGGCCGTTGGGCCCAACTATGCGCGCCCTTCGGCCGCGGTTCCCGCTGAATTCCGTGATGCCGATCAAACTTTGGCGTGGAAAACCGCCGAGCCGGCGGACGCTTTCGCCAGAGGGGAGTGGTGGCAGCTTTTCAGCGACACGGCTTTGAACGATCTGGAGACGCGGGCACTGTCGGCGAATCAGGATCTCCGAGGCGCAGCTGCGCGCGTGGAACAAGCTCGTGCCGCTGCCGGGATCGCTCGGGGGAGCTATTGGCCCGACGTGA
>JBDSSD010000113.1:0-16990 GCA_039928945.1 Opitutus sp.
CGCGATCGGCAACCGGTAGGCCGAGTTCTCCGGACGAGCCGGCCGACGACTGCTCGAGATGAAAGCTCGTCCGGAGGCATCGCGCTATCCCCGACGCGAACGAACTATTCGACTGAAGTTGTTCCCGTCGCGAACCGTCCCGTTCAGCGCTCGGCTTTCGCGCACTTTCCGTTCGCCATCACGAGCCGGCTTCGCATACACACCCGGTTTGCCGTGAACGAATCTACTCCGACAAGTCCGCCCATCGCCAACGTCCTTGCGGAGCGCTACGCGTCAGCCGCCATGAAGGATATCTGGTCTCAGACCGGACGTGTCTCCCTCGAACGCGATTTTTGGATCGCCGTCATGAAGGGCCAGCGCGACCTCGGTGTTCCCATTCCTGCCGAAGCGATCAAGGACTACGAGCGCGTCAAAGGTGAGATCAACCTGGCGGCCATTGATAAACGCGAACGCGTCACGCTCCATGACGTCAAAGCTCGCATCGAGGAGTTTTCCGACCTCGCGAAACGGCAGTTCATCCACCTCGGTCTCACCAGCCGCGATCTCACGGAAAATGTCGAGCAGCTGCAGATCTTCCGCGCGTTGAAGGTCGTTCACTTCAAGTCCGTCGCGGCGCTTCTCGCCTTGTCGCGTCAAGCGGAGGCGCATCGCGACCTGATGATCACGGGGCGCACCCACAACGTCCCGGCTCAGCCAACGACCTTGGGCAAACGGCTCGCGATGTTTGGGCAGGAGTTGTTGATCGCCTCCACCCGCATCGACGAATTGCTCCAGCGTTATCCCGTGCGCGGTTTAAAAGGCGCGGTCGGGACGCAGCTGGATCAGCTCACGCTGCTCGGCGGCGACAACAGCAAGGTTGACCAGCTTGAAACCCGCGTACTGCGGCACCTGGGCTTCCGGGCGTCGCTGATTGCAGTGGGGCAGGTTTATCCACGCGGACTCGATTTTGAAGTGGTGACCGCGCTGCACCAACTCGGAGCGGCCGCCGCCAGTTTCGCGACGACCATGCGCTTGATGGCGGGCGCCGGCTTGCTCACCGAAGGTTTTCAGGAAGGCCAAGTCGGCTCCTCCGCGATGCCGCACAAGGTCAACGCGCGGAACTGTGAGCGGATTTGCGGCTTCTCCACCATTCTCAGCGGTTACGTCACCATGACCGGCGCTCTCGCTGGCCATCAGTGGAACGAAGGCGATGTTTCCTGCTCGGTCGTTCGCCGGGTCGCTCTGCCGGATGCCTTTTATGCGATTGATGGCCTGCTCGAAACGTACCTGACGGTCTTGCGGCAAATGGAAGTTTTCCCGGCCGCCATCGCCGCCGAAAACGAACGCAATCTGCCGTTTCTGGCGACGACCACGATTCTGATGGAAGCGGTGAAACGAGGTGCGGGCCGCGAGACGGCGCACGAAGCGATCAAGGAACATGCGCTCGCGGCCGCCAAGTCTCTGCGCTCAGGCGGTGGCGACGCCGACTTGCTCTCGCGTCTGGCCGGCGACAAACGGGTCGGCTTGGGCAAAAAAGCGCTCCAAGCCATTCTCTCGGAAAACGCCCGTTTCGTGGGTGCGGCGCCTCATCAGGTCGACGCGTTCCTCGCGGAAACGAAATCCCTCGGCAAAAAGCACAAGGGTGCTGCCGACTACAAGCCCGGGCGCTTGCTCTGATTTCGGGCAGCCTGCAGCGACCGCGCTGCGTCTACCCGCTTCACTTGGAACGCCGCGTCCGGACGCAGATCATCTCCGCTGCGCCGCGGACCTGATTGATCGCTCCTCACGTTCGGGTTTGGACCGATAGGGGTTTCTCCCGGACCGGAGTTCGCTGGAAATTTGAGTTTGCATACCCCCACCACGGCGCGCTTTCTTGCCCATTCACGTTGTTTACAACCCTTCACTTATATCTGTCATGGCTGAACTCGTAGGAAATGTTTTGGTGGGCCAATCCGGGGGCCCCACCGCTGTCATCAACGCCAGTGTCGCAGGCATTGTCGCCGAGGCCCTGAACCATGAGTGCGTTGAGGAAATCTACGGCGCTTTGAACGGCGTGCTGGGTATTCTGCAGGAGGATCTGATCGATCTCGCCTCTGAGTCGCAGCAGCAGATCCGCGCTCTCCGGCACACCCCGGGCGCAGCGCTCGGCACCTGCCGCTACAAACTGAAAAAGCAGAGCGATTTCGAGCGCGTACTCGAGGTGTTCAAGGCCCACAACATCCGGTACTTCTTCTACATCGGCGGCAACGACTCTCAGGATACCGCCGACAAGATCTCCAAGCTCGCCCAACAACAGGGCTACGAGCTCCGCGTCATCGGCGTTCCCAAGACGATCGACAACGATCTCGCCATCACCGACCACACGCCAGGCTATGGCAGCGTCATCAAGTACGTCGCCACGACCGTGCGCGAACTCGCCTGTGACAACGAAGCGATGGGCCAGGGTGATCTCGTTTCCATCGTCGAGGTCATGGGCCGCAGCGCCGGTTGGATCGCCGCAGGCGCCGCGCTCGCGAAACGTCGTGACCACCCGCACGATGCTCCACACCTGATTTACCTGCCCGAGATCGCCTTCGATCAAACGAAGTGCCTCGAGGACATTCGCCGCATCCTGAAACGGGAGAAGTATTGCATGATCATCGTGGGCGAAGGGCTCATCGATGCCGACGGCAATTACGTTTCGGCCAACGCCGCGACCGACGCCTTTGGTCACGCGCAGCTCGGTGGCGCAGGCGATTTCCTCAAGGAACTCGTCGAAAACAATCTTCCCGGCGTGAAAGCACGCGTGGCGAAACCCGGCATCATGCAACGTGCCGCGGCCCACGCCGGCTCCAAGACCGACTCCGACGAGGCCTTCCTCGCCGGCCAGGCGGCGGTCGCGGCGGCGATTCGCGGTGAGACCGACAAGATGGTCACCCTGCTGCGCGGCGACGCCGAGCACTACACCTGCGAAACGGGTTTGGCTCCCCTCAGCGACATCGCGAACGGCGTAAAGAAGCTGCCCCGCGAATGGATCAACGAAGACGGCACCAGCATGAACTTCCAGTTCCTCCGCTATGCCCAGCCGCTGATTCAGGGTGAGATCACGATTCCGTACGACAACGGCGTACCCGTTTTCGCGCGACTCGACAAAGTGCGCGTGGAGCGGGCCCTGCCCGCGTTCGTTAGCTAAACGGCGGTCCGCCTTAGCTCACTCATTTCAAGGCCGGTCCACCTGGGCCGGCCTTTTTGTTGCCCGATATGGAGTGCGGCGGCTTGACGCCGCTTTCGTCCGACGAGGCTCGACTCGTCGCTCCCGAATGCCGGTCTCGTGGCGCGTCAGCGCGCGCCATCCAAAGCGGCGTCAAGCCGCGCGCACTCCATATCGATCCCCGCTACGAGCGCAGACACACGTGCAGCAGCCGATTGTGCACCGCGGTCGCGGGTATCGGCTCAGCTGATTCGCCCGTGCCGATGAGCACAGGCCAGTCACTTCGATCCGTTGGACACACGCCGTGCGACCCTTTTACCAGCGAAGGATCGAGGGAAATCACATCCATCAGAATTCGGAACCCCAGGGCCTTCCGCGCCAGCTTCGCCGCGATCCGCAGTTTCGGCAGCGTCAGGGCCGGATCGACGAACAACTCGACGGGATCGTAACCGTACTTGCGGTGGATATCGACGCAGCGCGCAAAGTCCGGCGCCTTCCGCTCGTCCTCCCAATAGTAATACGTGAACCACGCGTCCTCGTGCGACAGAGCCACCAAGTCGCCCGCCCGCGCGTGATCGAGTCCTGCTTCCCGCTTTCCGTTTGCGTCCAAGACACGCGCCACACCGTCAACCGCCTCAACCGCGGTCCGCACAGCGGCCAGCAGCGAGGGATCGTTCACGTAAATGTGCGCGATCTGGTGATCGGCGATTGCGAAGACCTTGCTCGCGCCGCAGTCGAGCAGCTCCAGACCCATCTCCTCTTTCACGGTAATCCATCCGTGCTGCCGAAAAATGCGGTTCAAGGCGATCGATCGACGCACGGTCGTGATCCCGTATTCAGATAGCACTACGGCTTTGACGCCACGCTGCGTATAGAAATCAATCAACCCGCCGGCCACCCGATCGATCTCGCGATAATCCGCCGCCAGCCGCCTGTCCTCCGCACCGAGTCGCTGAAGATTATAATCCAGATGCGGCAGATAAACGAGCGACAGGTCCGGATGATGCCGCTCCTCAATCCATTCCGCCGATCGTGCAATCCACTCCGAGGAAGCGATGCCGGCGAGCGGCCCCCAGAACGCCGGAAACGGGAACGCCCCCAGGTCGTGCTTGATCTCGTCGCGCAGTCCCATCGGTTGCGTGTAAACGTCGAAGACCTTGCGCCCGTCCGCCGGATACATCGGCCGCGGCGTGATCGACCAGTCGACGCTCGCGTACATGTTGTACCACCAAAAGAGTTTCGCACAGGTGAAGCCCGGTCGCTGCGCGCGACACGTTTCCCACAACTTCGGGCCGTGCACCACGTGATTCGATTGCTTCCAGAACTGATGCTCCGCGAGCTCGCGATCGTACCAGCCGTTCGCCACGCAGCCGTGCTCCGCCGGAGTTCGGCCGGTGAGGTAGGTGCTTTGCGCGGTGCACGTGACCGCCGGCAACACGGGTTTTACCGCGATCAGCCCGCCCGCTTTGACCGCCGCGTTGAGCCTCGGTGTATCCGGTCCCAACACGCGGAGCGTCAACCCCACCACGTTGATTACCGCCGTTCGCTCAGCCATAGCGCGCCTTCAACTCGTCAATCGCTGCATCCACGCGCTTCAAATCCATCTCGTGCAACTCCAGCCGCTCTCCCGGCGCCCGGATCATCGGAATGGAGAGTCGTCCGCCGAGATGCTCGCGAAATTCCTCCAACCCGCCGACGACCTTTCTTTGACCGTCCGCGGCCCGCTCGTCCAACGCCGCCGCGTACAGCGTGAAACCCAGTTGCTGCAACATCCCCAGGATGCGCTCCGCGCTCGCTTCGGCCAAAAGCCCAGCCCGTGACGCATAAATCAGATCCAGCGCCATCCCGATCGCGACGGCCTCACCGTGACTGAGCTGAAAGCCGGAAAGCTGTTCGAGCTTGTGCGCCGACCAGTGGCCAAAGTCCAACGGCCGCGCCGAGCCGCGTTCGAAGGGGTCACCCGCGGTCGCAATATGCTCGAGGTGCTGACGCGCACTCTCCCGCACCACCGCCTCGAACGGCTCAGGCTCAAACGCAGCCAGAGCGGGCACGCGGGCGGCAATGAACTCGAAAAACGCCGCGTCCCGGATCAGGGCGACTTTAACGGCTTCGATCAGCCCCGCACGCCGTTCCCGCTCCGGCAATCCGTGCAACAGTGAAAGATCATTGATGACCGCGTGCGGGACGCCGAAGGAACCCAACCAATTCTTTTTCCCGAAGAAATTCACTCCGTTCTTCACCCCAATCCCGCCATCCGCCTGGCTCAAACTGGTGGTGGGCAAACGGACCAGTGGAATGCCGCGGTGCGCGGTCGCCGCCGCGAATCCGACGAGATCGAGCACCGCTCCACCTCCAACCGCCACGACGTAGGAATGACGGCAGAGTTTAGCCGCCTCCATCGCGCTCCAGAGACGCTCCAGTTGCTTGAAATCATTCTTCACCCGTTCACCTCCGGGAAGCGTGATCGGATCGGCCGCCAACCTCACGGTTTCTCCCCGCGCCTCAAACCAGCGGAGCATCTTGTCTTTGAACCCGGGAAAGGCCTTTTCCAGTCCTCCATCCCACACGACGAACGCCCGCACCTGCTCACCCGGTTCCCGCGGCGTCAGCGTTTCAGCCAGGGTCAGATTCTCCGGACTGAACACGTCGCGCGTGAAAAAAAGCCGGTGTTCATGCCGCAGCGTGATCGGAAAGGAAACGGAGTCGGGGGTCTCAGCCATGAAATGCGTCAGGTCGAGGCGGCCTGGCGCTGCGCCCAACGGCCGAGCGGCACCGCTGCCGCACACGCCACCGCCGGCCACCACGCTCCCACCCACAACAATGCAATCGCATCCACCAACGGCATAAACGCAAGCAAGCGCCCAACCAAACGTCCGAGCCTGGCCGCCGGCGCGCCGGGTAGATATTCCCGCCGCGCCAGCCAGCTCAGTCCGACAATATAAACGAAAAGACCGGCGATCCATACGACGAAAGCCGTCCGCAGCTCGTGACCAGGCAACGATGCAAGGGTCAACGCCAGCAGCACGCGACAGCCCGCCATCAACACGACTGATCCCGACCAGTGCTTGTGCACCCAATCGTACGCCACGATCGTCGCCGCCAGCCCGACCGCCATCGACACCGATGCGCCCGCCGCGATGAGCAGGGAAAGCCCAATCGCGAGCTCGGCGCCTCCGACCCACGCCGCCGTCGAACGCGCCACCCGTCCGCGCGGAATCGCGCGTTCCGGCCGGTGAACCGAATCAAACGCCACGTCCGCCACGTCGTTCAAGGTCGTGCCGCCTGCGTACGCCAAGCTTCCCGCGATCAACGCGATCACCAGCACGCTTGGACTCGGCCATTCGCCACGGACGGTTTGCGACAGCACCAAGGCCGCGAGCACGTTGCTCCAGACCGACGGAAAATTACCGGCCCGAGCGAGATCGAGCCACAAACGCGTGCGACTGCGCGGCCTGACGGCGGACTCGGTCATGACGCGTGCACTTCGGCGCCGATTCGCGCCGCCAGCCGGGTGTCAGCCAAGCCGCGTTGCGCGCACGCATTGAGCGTCCACGCGTATTCCCGCGCGAGCTGTTCCTCAATTCCGAGGCGCAGCGCCGGCGGCAGCACTTCCCACGTATACGTTTCCATCTCCAGGTGCTGACAAGCCTGCGGATGTTCGCGCAACCAATCGAGGGCGCCGAGCAGGTGATCGCGTGTATCGGAGAACGGCGTACCGGGAGCCGCGTGCAGCGGTACGTGAAAATGCACGCGCCATTCATCGTCGCTCGCCACGGCATCGCCCGCCGCCAGCGCTTCGGGCAGGTCGACGTACCGGCGGCGCACCGTATTTCCGTGTCCCACCACCACCTGGTGCAGGTAAGTCGGTTCAACAAACGCCTGGAGTGCTGCACGTCCGGCGGCGTCGGGTTTTACGCGCAATGCCGAGCTGAGATGCAGCTTGCTCAAGCGCAGGCCCGCGGCCGCCAACCGATTGAGCGCGTCGATCGGCGATTCGAACTCCACCGCGAGATGGCAGCAATCGTAGTTCACGCCGACGCGCTGCAGCAATCCGTCGACCCCCGCATCCGAACGCCGCCACGCTTCGAAGAACGCCACCGTCTCCTCACTCGTTTCAAACTGGCAGCACGGCTCCGGTTCAAGGCCAAGGTGCAAGTCGCGCCCGGTCCGCTCGGCCAAAGCCTGAATGTAACGCGCACACTCGCTGAGGTTCGCGAAGATCGCCTTGCGACGCCGAGGATCGTCGATCGCCCACGCCTTGAACGTTCCCGGCACGGTGCTGACGCTGCCCGCCACCCCTTCGGGAACGAGCACGGCGATCAGATCAAACAATTGCTTCGTGTACGCCAGCCTCTCGGGCGTCGACCAATCCGGCGCGTAAACCTGCTCCTTCACGCGGGTCCCGTGAAAACTGCCGTACGGAAATCCGTTGATCGTGAAAACGTAGCAATCGTTGGCCGTGAGCCAGCGTTGGAAGACGGCGAGGTTCGCTGGTACGCCGAGCTCGGATGCGGCGCGTTGCCCTAAGCGCAGTCCGATCGCGTACGACTGTCCCGCCGCTACGCGTTGCCGAACCGGCAGCGTGTACTGCTGGAGCGTCGAGAATGTCTCCGCCCACGTTTCTCCGCGGTGAACGTTGGTGCAGTAGGCGAGATGAATTCCATGATTCAGCTTCATCCGATCGATGGCTCCCCGAGGCGGAATTTTGGGCACTGCGAGAGAAAGCGGTGCGGATTTTGATAGAGAACCTGATCGACAAATTCCGCGCTGTGACCGCGTTGACGCATCTCCAGCGCGGCCTTTGGCACCGCCAGCGGATCGCTGATGCCCCAGTCGCAGGCACAGTTCATCCAAATCCGTTCGCGGCCGCACAGCTCCACCATGTCGACGGCCCGCGGCGGCGACGATTTGGAATCCGGATACAACGTGATCCCGGCCCAGAAGCCTCGATCCAGTACGCGCTGAATGGTGTGTTCCTCGACGTGATCGATGATCACGCGCTCCGGCTTTACGCCGGAATGCGCCCGCAGCACATCAATGATCAATTGGGTGCCCTTCATCTTGTCCTCCAAGTGAGGGGTGTGCACCAGGATCAGCTGATCGTGGCGCACGGCCAGATCGATGTGCTGCTCGAGCACCTTCAGCTCGTTCCGCGTGTTTCGGTTCAGCCCAATCTCACCGATCCCGAGCACATTCGGCTTCGCGAGAAATTCCGGGATCAGCGCCAACACCTCCGAGGCCAGGGTAAGATCCTCCGCCTCCTTCGGGTTGATGCACAACCAGCTGAAATGCGGCAGGAGGAATTTCTTCGCCCGCGCCGGTTCGTACTCCGTCAACTGTCGAAAGTAATCGCGAAATCCGTCCGCCGAACTTCGGTCGAACCCGGCCCAGAACGCCGGCTCACAAACCGCCACACACCCTGCCGTCACCATCGCGATATAATCGTCGGTGGTGCGGCTCACCATGTGGCCATGAGGTTCGATGTAACGCATGCGAAGGTTACTTGGATTTCGGACGCCACGCCCCCAGCGCCGCCTTGCCCGTTGACGTTTCGTCGGGCTCCGTCGTCGGATCACTTAACTTTTCGAGGATTCGCCGGGCGCGTTCGGATTGGCCATCGACCAACAACGCCGCCGCCTCGCGCAGCGCCACGCAGCGGAAATCATCTGCGACTCCGTGCCGTTCCACCCGGTCAAGAAAAGCTGCCACTTCGATCAACCGCGCTCGCACCCCGATAAAGGCATGGTCAACAAGCGCGCTCGCCGGGAAACCCGTCGTGGACGTTGAACCCAAGGCTCGGGTGCGGCTGGACGTGGACATGGACCAAAGATCGTAAGAAAACTCAGAATCACAAGGTCAGGTCAAAGCAAAGTCATCTGGCAAAATCTGCGCATGGATCTGAACGTGGTCGGACCTCTCACCTACGCTTCCACCTGTATTCGAATGAACTGCGAGCACGGCTGGAGATCCTCCATCTGATTTCGATCTCCCGGCCGGTTCGATCCCCGCCGTTTGCGAGTCATGGACCATCCGACGCGGAACTCAACCATGCCGCGTTCCCTCGCGGGCACGCCACTTCCCCGGCTTTCGCAGATTGTTCATTGCGCGACCGCGCGGCACTCGACTCACTCTCGACCCCTTCGAATAAAAGCGCCCGCCATCTCCTTTTTCACGTGAACGATTCTACGTCTCCAGCCCTCCCGCCTCCCGACGATATCACCAGTCGGATCTTCACGCTTCGTGGCCAGAAAGTGGTGCTCTCGCCTGACTTGGCCGGACTCTACGAGGTGGAGCCGCGCGCGCTGATTCAGGCCGTTCAGCGCAACCCGGTGAGATTCCCCGAAGACTTTGTGTTTCGCCTCACGGCCAAGGAAGTTACGAACTTGAAATCACAAAATGTGATTTCAAGTCCGGCCCAACATGGCGGGTCGCGCGGGCTGCCGTACGCGTTCACGGAACACGGTGCCTTAATGGCCGCGAACGTCCTGAAAAGCCCTCGCGCCGCCCGGATGTCGGTCGAAATCGTCCGGGCCTTCGTGCAGCTCCGTCGGTTCGCGCTGACCAACCGCGAACTCTCCCGGAAAATTACGGATCTCGAATCGCGCTACGACGGCCAGTTCGACCAAATCTTCGAAGCGCTTCGCGCTCTCCTCGCCGCTCCCGAACCCAACCACGACCGCAAGATGGGATTCAACCAAACGAAGTAACCAGCTGGGGAGCCCCCTCCGATGTGGAGTGCGGCGGCTCGACGCCGCTTTCGCCCGTGCCGGCTCGACGGCACCGCTCGAACTTGTCGGCGCGACAACCCGCGCCGTGGAAAGCGGTGTCGAGACCACCGCACTCCAAATCCATGCGCTCATCCCCGAGCGCGCCTTGGCCAATTCCCGCCACTCACGCCGGCGTCGTACTCGTCACCGCGACATACGGTTCTTCCCGCAGTTCGACGCGGCGGTGCTTGACCAGCAATTGCCACCAGACCCGGGCGTTCGCGATCACCACGATCAACACCAACAGAAGAAACGTCGCGATCACGGCGGCATCCACGTTGCTGGTGAACATCAGCCGCTGCCATTGCGTGACCTGCACCGGCGTACCGCCCGCCGCGATTTTAGCCGCGTAATCCCGTGCGCCCGCCAGAAACCCCAGTCGCGGATCGGCGCTGAACAGCTTCATCCAGCCCGCCGTCATCGTCACCGCCAGCAACCACACGAGCGGCGCCACCGTGCACCACACATAACGTGCGCGGCCCATCTTGATCAGCACCGTTGTGCCCAGAGCGAGCGCCACCACCGCGAGCAATTGATTCGCCACACCGAAGATTGGCCACAGCGAGTTGATGCCACCGAGTGGGTCGACTACGCCTTGATACAGAAACCAGCCCCACCCCGCCACAAACACGAGCGTGGCCAGGGTGCTCGCGGCGAACGACTTCGTGTTCGCGAGTGGTTTCCACACGTAGCCGAGAAAATCCTGCATGATGAACCGGCCCACGCGCGTACCGGCATCGATCGCCGTCAAAATGAACAACGCCTCGAACATGATCGCGAAGTGATACCAGAGCGCCAGGGCCGTCTTGCCGCCAAACACACCGGCGAACATATGCGCCATGCCAGCCGCGAACGTCGGCGCGCCGCCTGCCCGGCCCACCATCGTTTTCTCACCGAGATCCGCCGCAAGCGTCGACATCTCCGTCGTGGTCACCGGAAACCCAAGGGCCGTGATCTTCGCGGTCACCATCGCCGCGTCCCCTTTCATGTTGATCGCGAAATACTGCCCCGGCTCCATCGCGCACGCCGCGATCAAGGCCATGATGCCGACGATCATCTCGGTGATCATGGCCCCGTAGCCGATGATTCGAATCTCACTCTCGCGCGTCAGCAGTTTCGGTGTCGTGCCCGAGGAGATCAACGAGTGGAAGCCCGACACCGCCGCGCAGGCGATCGTAATGAAGCAGAACGGAAACACCGGACCCGCAAAAACGGGCCCGCTGCCGTCGATAAACTTGGTCAACGCCGGCATCTTCAACATCGGCGCCAGCACGACGATCGCGATCCCTAGCGCGACGACCGTCCCAATCTTCATGAACGTGCTCAGGTAGTCGCGAGGAGCGAGGAGCAGCCAGACCGGAAGAATGGAGGCGATCAACCCGTATCCCATCAGCCACCACGCGAGCGAGGTTCCTTTCAACGTGAGGATCTGCTCCCACGCCGTACCGTGCACAAACTGCCCGGCGTAAACGGCCGCCAGCAGCGCGAGCAGCCCGAGCACACTGGTGACCGCGAGCCAGCGGCTGCTATGTCCGCCGAACCGCATGGCGCAGCCCATCACGAGCGCAATCGGCATCGTGGCCGCGATCGTGAAAAGGCCCCAGGGGCTTTCGGCAAGGGCGTTGACCACCACGAGAGCGAGCACGGCGAGCAGGATTGTCATGATCGCGACGATACTGATCAGCGCAACCATCCCCGCGACCGGCCCGACTTCTTCACGCACCATTTGACCAACCGACTTTCCCCGTCGGCGCACAGAGCAGAAGAGGATCACGCTGTCGTGAACCGCACCGCCGAGCGTGGCGCCCACGAGAATCCAGATCATGCCTGGAAGAAATCCAAACTGCGCAGCGAGCACGGGACCGACCAGCGGACCCGGACCAGCAATCGCAGCGAAGTGGTGACCGAACACCACCCACCGATTCGTCTTCACATAATCGCGCCCATCTTCGTGAACGACAGCCGGTGTGGCCCGCAGTTCATCGAGCGTCAGGACCTTGGCCATCAGCCACGCGGAGTGAAACCGGTACGCGATGGCAAAGACGCAACCCGCGGCGATGACCATCCAGATCGCGCTCACCGGTTCGCCGCGCGACCACGCAAGCGTCGCGACGGAAAACGTGCCGGCGGCAATGACTGTGCCCCAGCCAAGTACGCTCAACCATTTCAGAGGGGAAGTAACAGCAGCCATGGGGGTAAGAGAAGCGACCGCGAACTATGCGACCGCATCCCCGCAGATCAAGTCCGACGATGCCCGACTATGGAGTGCGGCGGCTCGACGGCCTGGCCGCCTCACGTGTCGCACGTCATTCGCGCACGTCCCAACCGTTATCTCGATCCCGACGCGTCGAGCCGCGTCGTCAAAAGCGGCGTCGAGCCGCCGCACTCCACATCAAGCGCCAAATCACTTTGCACGCTTCATGCGGTCAAAGAGTACCGCGGCGAGCAGGATCAAGCCTCGCGCCACATACTGATAAAACGTCGGCACGTTCATCAGATTCATCGCGTTCTGAACGATGCCCATGATCAGCACTCCGGCGATCACGAAGCCCATGCTGCCCACCCCACCCGTCAACGAAACGCCTCCGAGGACGCACGCGGAAATCACTTCCAGCTCAAATCCTTGCGAGGTATTCGGCTGACCACTCGTGATCCGGGAAGCGAGTACGATCCCCGCGAACGCGGCCATCACCCCTTGCGCGGTGAAAATCGCAATCTTCACGCGCTCAACCGGAATGCCGGCCAGGTGCGCTGCCTCCGCATTGCCGCCCACCGCCAGAGTGTCGCGCCCGAACACGGTTCGATTCAGCACGAATCCAAAGATCACGAAACAGGCAGCCGTGATCCACACGGGAGTTGGGATATTCGGCAGGTCTCGACCAAACAGCTGCCAACCCACCGCCGGGATGGACGAGTTGCCCAGGACGAAAAATTCTTCGCGACCCACGCCGACGGCTTTTCCGTCGGAAACGATGAATCCAACGCCGCGCACAATCTGCATCGTGGCGAGCGTCGTGATCAACGCGTTGATCTTGAGCCGCGCGACCACGAATCCGTTCGTCAGCCCCACGAGCGCTCCAAGCCCCAAGCCCGCCAGCACTGCGAGGGTGATGCTTCCGGTCTTGTTCATCACCACCGCCACGATGACACCGGCGCACGCGACGACGGAACCGATCGAAAGATCGAAATCTCCGGCCGCGAGGCAGAACAACATCGTGCAGCACACCATCCCGGTCATCGAAACCGCGAGCGCGAGACCGCGCATATTCGCCCACGAGAAAAAATTATCGACGAAGATCGAGCACCCAATGAACAGGATCGCGAGCACGGCGAGCATTCCCGCTTTGTCCCAAAAATCTGCGACGCTGAAAGCCCTTTTGGGCGAAACGCTATTATCCATGAGAAATCATTTTGCCTATTCGACTGCGCACCCGATGGGTCGCGCCTGACTTTGGAGTGCGGCGGCTTGACGCCGCTTTCGACGGGCCGGCTTGACGGCCCGCTTCCGATCGATGGCGACGCGTCGAGCCGCGCCGTCCGAAAGCGGTGTCGAGCCACGGCACTCCACAATTAGGCGGTTGAAATACACGCTCATGAAGCCCGCGCGGTTTCCACCGGCAGCGCCAGTTTCAGCAGTCGCGCTTCATCACACTCCGAGCGATTCAGGATCGCCGCGATTTTTCCTTGCCGCATCACCGCAATGCGATCCGACACGCCGAGCACCTCCGGCAGTTCGCTTGAAACCACGATCACGCAAACGCCCTGACGCGCGAGCTCCTGCATGATCGCATAAATTTCACTCTTCGCGCCCACATCGATCCCGCGCGTCGGCTCGTCGAACAACAGGACTTTCACCGGTTCCGACAGCCACCGACCCAAGATCACTTTCTGCTGATTACCGCCGGACAGGTTGCGGATCAACTGCGCCACGGACGGCGTTTTCACGCGCAACTGCGCACAGCGTTCGCGCACATTTTTCTGCTCCCACGCTTCGTTGATGAGAACTCCGCCATGCGCTCGTCGCCGTCGCGCACTGAGATTCGTATTCTCCAGCACCGACCGCACCGGCACGATTCCTTCCTTCTTCCGGTCCTCCGGACAAAGCACGACGCCAGCCTCGATGGCCGCTCGCGGAGAAGAGGTCGTAAGCTCGTGGTCTCCCACTCGCACGCGACCGCCCTCCTTTTTTTCCGCACCAAAAATCAGGCGGAGCAATTCACTGCGGCCTGCACCAATCAGCCCAAAAAATCCAAAGATCTCACCCGCCTTTGCTTCAAATGAACACGGCTCAGCCAACCCACGCCCCATCAATCCTTCCACTTGCAAGGCCGGGCCCGCCTGCGTCCGCGCGGCGTAATGATAAATGTCGGCGAGCTCTCGGCCCACCATGCGCTGGACCAGAGCATCCCGATCCATTTTCGCCACGTCGTTCGTTTCCACAAGACGACCGTCGCGCAGGATCGTGATTCGATCACAGAGTTGGAAAATCTCCTCCATGCGATGTGACACGTAGAGGACCGCGCATCCGCGCTTCTTCAGATCGCGGATAATCGAAAACAGCTTCGTCACTTCGCGGTCCGACAAACTGCTCGTTGGTTCATCAAACGCGATGATCCGGGCTCCCCGCGTCAGGGCTTTCGCGATCTCGACCATCTGCCGCTGCGCCAGTGGCAGGCGCGACACTTTGGTCAGCGGATCAATCGCTTCCCCCACAAAGGCGAGTTGTTGCCGCGCAGAATCCATCAGTACGCGGCGATCCACCAAACCGTTCTTCCGAGGCAGGTGTCCGAGAAAGATATTTTCCGCGACACTCATCTCCGGCACGAGATGAAGCTCCTGATAAATCACCGCGACACCCGCCGCGAGCGCGGCCGAGGTCCCGCTGAATTTCTGTACCCCGCCATCAATGATCAACGATCCACTCGATGGCTGGTACGCGCCGCTCAGAATCTTCAGCAACGTCGATTTGCCGGCGCCGTTTTCACCCATCAGCGCGTGGATCGATCCCGCCTGCACGTCGAACGAAACGTCCGCGAGGGCTTTCACCCCGGGGAAGTTTTTCGAAACGTGATCGAATCGTAGGGGAACAGAGCTCACGGGCGCTGACGTCAACGACTCCGACTCGCTCCGGCAACCACTCAATTGGGTGATCAGGGCGTAGGCCCGGGACCGCGATCACCGCGGGCCCGAAACGCCAGCAGCAACATGATCACCCCGAACACCAGCATCACCAAGCCCCAGACAAGATTGATATTGATGTCGAGTGACCGGTGATAAATCGCCGGATCGGTCACGAGTCCGTACACCGCGAGCATCGCACCAAACAAGGTGAACATCAGGCCAACCGGCAGGCGAAGATCGAATTTCATAGGGACAGCGGTTACCAGAAGATGAGGTTGAGCCCGATCGTCATAGCCATGACGACGACGCCGAGCGTGACCGGCCGCATGTACCATGGTTCGTCTTCGGCCTTTGGTTGAGGAGTGAGAGAATAGACGAGGCCGGTGAGTTCGGCGTCGGTTTTCTGCTGCCGCGTCGCGAGTGAAATCACGATCGTCAGCACGAAGCACGTAGTCCACGCCACAATGGCCATCCAGAAGTTCTGCCCCATTTCGCTGCGGTAAACGAATTCACGGCCGAGCCAGCGGCCCTTGATGCCGGGTGCCGCACCTTCTGACAGCGCCAGCCCATGAAAGAGCGTGGCTCCAAGCGTGCCGCTCAGGAGGCCCCAAAATGCGCCATGTACCGTCGTTCGCCGCCAAAACATTCCGAGCAGAAAGGTCGCGAACAGCGGCGCATTCACGAACCCAAACACGAGCTGCAACATATCCATGATGGTGTTGAACTGCGCCGCCAGATAAGCGGCGCCGACAATCACCGGGATCCCGAACACCGTCGCCCATCGCCCCATCCAGCGAGGTTAAAGGGATGCGTCATAACCAATTCGGGGGTGCGCAGAGCGACGAATGTTCCGGCAGATGAACGTTTTTATCTGATCGCGTACGGCGCCGAACGGCTCTTATTCCCCGATCCTCCTCCTCCTGTTCCCAGCCGCACGGCCGTTTGGGGTTTTTCGACAGCGCGCTGCGGGAAATTCCCACCGAACGAAATTCGTCGCTTTGCATCCGGCCGCCGAGTGACTTTGTTCCACCTCTCCCCATGGATCTCACCCACCGTCGCCGACCTGCTGCTGACCGTCGCGTGCAACTGATGGCAACCTGCATCTGTGATGCGTTCTACGATGACGTCGCAAGAGCGACGGTCGAGGTGCTCGAGTACCTCGGCTGCACCGTAGAATTTCCGGTGGGGCAGACCTGTTGCGGCCAGCCGGCGTTCAACGGCGGCGATTGGCCGGCGTCTCGAAAGGTCGTCCGCCATACCGTGCGCACCTTCGCCGGTGAGGCGCCCGTGGTGGTGCCCTCTGGCTCATGCGCAGCCATGATGTTTCACGGCGCCTTGCTCGAGTTTGAGAAAGAATCAGATCTGCCGGACGTCACCGCACTCGGTCAGCGGACCTGGGAACTCGCCGATTTCATCGTCAATGCGCTGGAGATCACCACCTGGCCCGGCCGTTACGAGGCGGCGATCGCCTTGCACCGCTCCTGCCATACGCGTGGGACCAAGAGCAGCGATGCGGTGCAGACGCTGCTTTCATCCATTGGCGGCATTCGGATCGTTCCGTTTGGAGAAGGAGAACAATGCTGCGGATTCGGCGGAACGTTTTCCGTCAGCTTCCCCAACGTCTCCACCGGCATGGGCACGCTGAAACTGGATCACATCCGCCAAGCCCACCCCGACGTCCTCGTTTCGGGCGACATGAGCTGCATGATGCATCTCGG
This sequence comes from Opitutus sp., assembly GCA_039928945.1. Taxonomy (GTDB): domain Bacteria; phylum Verrucomicrobiota; class Verrucomicrobiia; order Opitutales; family Opitutaceae; genus Opitutus. Next base: position 16,776 of record JBDSSD010000113.1, read on the forward strand.
CGGACTCGCCGAAAAAGAAGGCAAACCGATCAAGACCCAACATTTCGCCCAGGTGCTCCGGGACGCGCTGAAAAATGCGGGTCTGCTCACGTAGGTCAGCGCGCTTGCGCGCGCTCTGAGGAGGAATCGGAATTAAGCGCAAAGACGCGAAGCGGCAAAGGTCGGATGAAGACGGAGAATGTGGAAATCAGGGAATGAGGGACAGCGTAAGAGGG
>JBDSSD010000114.1:0-113394 GCA_039928945.1 Opitutus sp.
CGGCCGGAGTCGGCGGCGCTGTCTTGCGTAATCGCGCGAAACGACGTCTTCGCGATATCTTCCGCCGCCATCAGGAACTCGTGCCTGCGGGCTGCGATGTCTTACTCACCGCGCGAACCGCCGCCACCATTTGGCCAATGGCGGAACTCGAGGGCAAATTCATCCAAGCGTGTGGACAGCTCTCGTCGGGCTTAAAACAGTGAGGCCATGACGACGCCGTCCATCTTGCAGCTTCCAGCCCGGGCACTGGTCCTCGCTCTCCGCGGCTACCAACGGCTCATTTCACCGGTCTTACCCGTGGTCTTCGGCGCGGCGTGCGGCTGTCGCTTCGCCCCGAGCTGCTCGCATTACGCGATCGGCGCGATTCAAGAGCATGGCGCACTGCTCGGTTCAGGACTGGCGCTGCGTCGACTCAGCAAATGCAACCCACTCCATCCCGGCGGCTTTGATCCCGTTCCGCGCCGTCAACCATTCTCCTGCGTTCTCACCCGTTCATCTGCTGCTCAATTCGATTCGCGCGTCACTTGATGCGCACCTGAGCCTCCCTTCCCTTCATGGATAAGAAGAATACCACTATCGGCGTCCTGCTGCTCATCGCAGCCTTCGCCAGCGTTTATCTCGGCCAGAGATTATCGCCCACCCCCTCCGCTCGTCCTCAGCCCACGGTCAACACGCCCGCGGTCGCCGCAACCGGAACCACCGCCACCCCGGCTCCGACCACGACGCCCACGTTCTCGTCGTCCGGCTATTCAGTCGCGCTGAAAGAGCCGGTTGCCGCCAGCATCATCACGCTCGAAAACGAATTCATCCGCGCGCATCTCACCAATTTCGGCGGAGCGGTGCGTGACGTGGCTCTAAAGAAATACCCAGCGATCAAAGGCCAGCCCGATCCGTTTGCCTTCAATGCCCTGCATGCCGATCCGATGCTGGCGTTCGTTGACTTTCCTGGCTTGGACCGCACGGCCGCCTACGAGGTCGTGTCGCAAACCGGCACGGAAGTGGTGTACCGCGCGACGTTCGATGGCCGCGTCGAAGTGACTCGCAAATATAGTCTGGTCGCGAATCCAGATAAGCAGCACGACCCGTATGTGCTGCGCCACGAAACGTCGTTTCGTAATCTGACGGATCAGGTCGTTACCATTCCACGCGTCGCGCTCAGCCTCGGAACCGCCGCTCCCACCGACGTGCATGATGATGGCATGAAACTGACGGCGGGCTACTCCACCGGCAGCGATCAGTCGTTCTTCGCCCGCTCGAAGCTCGAGGCAAGCAGCGGGATGTTCGGTATCGGCGCGAGTGATGCGAAACCATTTATCACCACCAGCGGCCCCATCGTTTGGGCCTCCGTGAGCAACAAGTTCTTCGCTGCCATCCTCACGCCGGACCAGCCTGGCGCCAGTCTGGTGATTCGCCGCGTGAAGCTGCTGCCCGAACTTCCTGAAGAAACCCGAAACGCCTACGGCCTCACCGGCGCCACCCAATTCGACCTTACTCCTCTCGCCGCCCGTGGAGAAACCAAGCTGGGCGGCGACTTCTTCGTCGGCCCGAAAGAATATCGCCGGTTGTCCAACAGCGACGCCTTCAAGGCGAATCAGGACAAGGTGATGCAGTTTGGGTTCTTCAAATTCTTCAGCCAGATCCTGCTCACCCTCATGACTTGGATCCACAGCTGGTTTCCGACCGCAGCGTGGGCCTGGGGCTATGCGATTGTGCTGACGACGTTGACGCTGAAAATCATCTTCGTGCCGTTCACGCTCGCCGCTTCGCGCTCAGCGAAGCGCATGCAAAAAATCCAGCCAGAGATGCAGGCGGTTCGCGAAAAATTCAAAGACAACCCGCAGAAACTCCAGGCAGCGACGATGGAGCTGTTCAAGAAGCACAAGGTGAATCCGATGGGTGGCTGTCTCCCCATTTTGATTACGATCCCGTTCTTCATGGGCTTTTTTCAGATGCTCTCGAGCACGGCTGAACTTCGATTTCAGCCGTTCTTATGGGCCACCGATTTGTCCGCGCCCGACACCGTTGGGCACATCTTCGGCCTTCCCATCAACATCCTCCCCGTGCTGATGGGCGCGACGATGGTGATTCAGATGCACCTCACACCGTCGCCAACCGTGGATAATGCGCAGGCGAAGATGATGAAGTTCATGCCTTACGTGTTCGCCTTGTTCTGTTACACCTTCTCGTGCGCCCTCGCGCTCTACTCGACGATCAATGGTATCTTCACCATCGGCCAACAGCTGGTGATCAATCGCATGAAGGATCCCGCGCCCGTGGCCGTTGCAACCACACCTGCGTCCGGCAAGGCGATGAAGAACGTCACGCCGTCGAACAAGAAGCTCAAATAACTGAGCGGAGCTCTCGCGCTCTCGAGCGTACCATTCTTCAGGTACGCTCGGGGTCGCTTTCTGCCGCATGATCCCATGGCCGGGCATAACAAATGGTCGAAGGTAAAGCGCCTCAAGGCGGTCACTGATTCGCGCAAGGGCAAGGTTTTCTCCCGCCTCTCGCGTGACATTACGCTGGCGGCGAAAACCGGTGGCGGAGACCCCGACGGAAATGCCCGGCTGCGCACCCTGCTCCTGAAGGCGCGCGATGCGAACATGCCGGTCGAAAACATCGATCGAGCGATCAAGAAAGGCACGGGGGAGCTGCCCGGTGTCGTGTTCGAAGAGATGAATTACGAGGGCTACGGGCCCGGTGGCGTAGCGTTCATTGTCAAAGTCACGACCGACAACAAACAACGTGCCGCCAAAGACGTTCGGGCCGCGTTCACTCATCATGGGGGAAATCTTGCGACCACCGGCGCCGTTTCGTTCCAGTTTATCCACGCCGGCCAGTTTCTAATCGCCAAGGAATATTCGACAGAGGAAGCGTTGCTGGAAATTGCCCTCGAAGCCGGTGCCGACGATGTCATCACGAGCGAGCAAGGCTACGAGATCCGCTGCAACGTCCACCAGTTCGACAAGGTCGCGCAAGCACTCGAACAGCATCGGCTCAAGCCAGAGAGCGCAGAGATTGCGTACATCCCGACGACGACCGTTCCCGTCGCCGATCCGCAGATCGCTCAATCGCTGATCAAACTCCATGACGCGCTCGACGAACTCGACGATGTCCAGCACGTCTTCTCGAACGAGGAAATCGACGAGAAGATTTCATCCCCCGCGTAGGTGCCCGACTCTTTTCTTGGAGTACCGCCGGTGAAACTGGGCCGGTTCGCCCGCTGATTTCGCGTAGATTGGGCCGGTTGCGCATCGTCCCCACGCCAGGCGCAAGGTAACCTTCGGCCAGCACCCGCGTCAGTCCGGCGTCTGTGATGACATACCGCAAACTTGTCTCCCCGCCCCCGATGAACGACGTTGACCGATCGGTATGACGGACGACGGCACAGACGTAATTGCGTATGATCACCGCGCAGTGGGCGAGGTGGGCATTGTTGCGTCTCATGACTTCGTTTACGCGAAGCCGTTCACGTTCAAAAGCGGACAGACCTTACCCGGGTTTACTCTGCGTTACGAAACATACGGCACGCTCAACGCCACTCGCGATAACGCCATCCTGATCTGCCACGCGCTCAGCGGCGATCATCACTGTGCTGGCCTGCATACGGCAGAAGACCGGAAGCCGGGTTGGTGGAACAACTTGATCGGTCCAACGAAAGCCGTGGACACGAATCGGTTTTTTGTCGTCTGCGCCAACGTGCTCGGCGGATGTCAGGGTTCAACCGGACCTTCGTCCACAAATCCCGCGACCGAGCGCCCATACGGCCTCTCGTTTCCATTCGTCACCATCCTCGACATGGTTCGAGCCCAGAAACTCCTGCTCGCTCACCTCGGAGTCGATGAACTGCACGCCGTCATCGGCGGTTCCATGGGCGGAATGCAGGCGCTGCTCTTCAGCATCGAATTCCCGGTCTTCACCAAACGCGTTCTCGCCATGGCCACGACGGCGCGAGAAGGCGCCCAAGCCATCGCCTTCAACGAGGTGGGCCGACAGGCGATCATGCAGGACCCGGAGTGGAACCAAGGCGACTACGTCAAAGGCGGCGGCCCGCGCGTCGGTCTCGCGATCGCCCGAATGATGGCGCACATCACCTACGTTTCCGATGCGAGTATGGACCGGAAGTTTGGCCGGCGCCGCAAGGGGAATGGAGCCGGCGACAGCTATAACTTCGACGTCCAGTTTGAAGTTGAAGGCTACCTCCGGCATCAAGGCCAGAGCTTCATTAATCGTTTCGACGCGAACTCGTATCTCTACATCACGCGCGCGCTCGATCATTTCGATCTGCCGCTCGCCTACGGATCGCTCGAACAAGCCTTTGCGGCCGTACAAGCGGAGACGCTCGTCGTCGGATTTACGAGCGACTGGTTATTTCCGCCCGAACAGAATCGGGCCATCGCCCTGGCCCTCCTTCGCGCCGGTAAACGCGCCAGCTACGCCGAGCTCTCGACGGATCTCGGGCATGATTCGTTTCTCCTGGAGTCCGAAGAACTCTATACGCTGGTCCGCGGTTTCCTGGAAAGCACCGCAATACCCGTCTCCGACTTTTCAATCTGAGATGGCCGCAACGACCTCAATCATTGGGCCGCTGAATCGCCTCACGCGGCAAACCTGCACGCCATGCGCGCTGACCACGTCGCGATGAGCAAGCTCGTCGAAAAGCGGACGGTCGACATGCAGATCATCGGGGAATGGGTCGAACCCGCTTCCCGGGTGCTCGACTTGGGTTGCGGCCGTGGCGCTCTCCTCGACTATTTGGTTCAGACCAAGCAGGTGTCGGCGGTTGGGGTGGATCTCAGTTTCAGCCGAATCACCGCCTGCGTCGCGCGCGGACTTTCGGCTTACCAAGGGGACATGATGGCGTTCATGCGGCATTTTTCTGACCGCCATTTCGATCGCGTCATTTGTTCTCGCACCGTTCAAGAGCTCGATGATCCCAGCGCCGTCATTCTCGAAGCACTCCGGGCGGGACGCGCGGTTACGGTCGGTTTCGTCAATCATGGCTTCTGGAAAAACCGCATCGGCGGGCTTCTGCGTGGTCGGAAAGTACGCAATGAGGTGTACACGACGGAGTGGTTTGAAAGTCGTCCAACGAATCCGCTCACGATCGCGGACTTCGAACATTTCTGCGCGGCGAAAGGGATCAACATCACTCGCCGCGCGTACTTGCGCGGAAATTGGCGAACGCCCTGCAGGACGATGCCAAATTTGTTCGCCGGGTACGCGCTCTACGATCTGACGAAGTGAAAGCAGCGCGGGCGATTCCGCGCTGGCGACAAAACGACTTGGCCGTTCGCTGTTACGACCTTTCAACTTAATCTGCTCGATGAAAGCACTCCTTCGACTCCTCTCCCTATTTATGGTGACCGCCACGGCCTCCTACGCTGCCGATATTACCAAGATCTCCCCCACGGAGGCGGCCGAGCTCGTCAGTGCCGGCAAAGCGGTGCTTGTCGACGTACGTGAGCCATCAGAATGGGCTGAATCAGGTGTCGCTGCTCCCGCAGAACTGCTGCCCATGAGCGATTTCAACGGTGAGCAAAAACTTTGGCGGCCGTTTCTCGCGAAAAACAGCGGTAAACAGATCATCCTCTACTGTCGCTCGGGCAATCGCTCCGGGAAAGTGGCGGCGAAGCTCGCCGAGCAAGGCGCAACCGTGGCAAATTCCGGTGCGTTTAAGGATTGGGCGGCCGCCGGGCTCCCCGTGCGTCAGGTCACTGACAAGAAATAGCCGACGCTTCCCGGAGCGGCGGCTCGCATCACCAATATCTCTGCGCTTTCCCTCGCGCGATTACCGCCGGACGCGGGATCGTCGAGACACCGCGGGGGATTTCAGTGACTCGGCATCGCGAAGTCGCTGCGCATTGAAAAGCACGACGCAATCCGAGCCGTCGTGAGTGTGCAGCCAATGCGGTTCCAAGTCGCCGAATTCACGTTCGATTGCGGCGTGCAGCCCGCCGACCTCGATCACCACAATTCCGTGCGGCGCCAAACGAGTCCGCGCTTCGCTGAGCAACTTGCGGATGATCACCAATCCGTCCGCACCGCCGTCGTGGGCCATGCGTGGTTCTGCCGCGAACTCGGGCGCTTGTGCGTCCACCAGTGCGCTCGGCTCATACGGCGGATTGCTTAGGATCACGTCATACTTCGCCGCCGGGACCGCTTCCAGCACGTCGCTCACGCGCAACTGCACGCGGCGCTCAAGCCCATGGGCCTTCACGTTGATCTTAGCCACCTCCAGCGCCGCAGAGGAAAGATCCAATCCGTCCACCCGCGCCTTCGCAAAATGCTGCGCCAGCAAAATCGCGAGACACCCCGACCCGGTACAGACGTCCGCCACGTGCTTCACCTTCGCTCCTGCTTCAGGCAGCCAGTCATTTAGCTGCTCGGGAATGATTTCGAGAAAATAGCTGCGTGGGATGATGACGCGCTCGTCGACGTAGAATCGCTGCCCGCCAAGCCATGCTTCGCGCGTGAGGTACGCTGCCGGTACTCGCTCGATCACTCGGCGCCGAAACACGGCCTCCAACGCATCACGCTGCGCAACGCTCAGCTTTTTGCGGAGGACCGTCGCCCTGCTTTCCAGTGGCCAATCCAGCGTCCGCAGGAGCAAGTAAAGCGCTTCATCGTGCGCGGACTCGGCCACTTGGCCCAACGCCACGTTCTCACGCGTGTACAGCTTCTCCGCAAAGTTCAACCAGTCGCCCAGCGTCAGGAGCGAGCCAGCCTTCGCAAAGAGGTCAGTTTTTCTCTTCGTCACTGGTGGCAATGACGTGCTCGTGATTGGCGATGTGCTCCGGACAGTAGCATTCATCCCCCGCGCACTTGGAACAGTAACGAAAATCCATCTCAGGATTGGTGATGTCCGTTTTCCCACAGATCCGGCAAACGTGGCGCGCTTGCGGTCCGTTTTTTTCCTCGTCTGCCCGCTGCGATTGAACCGCCATCGTGCGCCGCCGATATCGAATCACTTCGGTCATCGACCGACCAAAAAACAGCACGAAGGTCAGCAAGGTCGCGGCGATTTGCAGGCGCGTCGCCAATGATCCGAGAAAGAAATCGCGCGTCATGAACGCGAGCGAGATCACGGCCAGCCACTTCATCTTCAGGGGCAAGATGAAGAACAACATGAGCTCGAAGTTCGGATTCAACCAGGCGAACGCCAGCGATATCCCAATCATCAAGTAGTAGTTCGTGGCCGGAGACAGTGGCGTCACGAACGCTGCTGCGACCGTGATCAGGAATCCCGTGAATAGAAATGCGTTGTACCGCAGCGCTCCCCAATGGTCCTCCAGCGCTCCACCCATCAAATAAAGGAGCCACCAGGCGAACGGCAGCAGCATGAGGCTAAAACGGCCACCCACCGGCGGCGGCAGAAACATAAACGTAAAGACCCGCCAGGGTTCGCCGTTCAGCACCGCTTGCGGCACCAGCGGCAGCAGCGTCACGTCGAGCAACTGCAGCATCGCCGTCAGCGTGACGAACACCTGCCCGATAATCAGATACAGCGTAACATGCGGGATGGCGAACCGCCCCAGCCGGCGTTCAAGTTGGTCAAGCATGAGAGATAGGGCGCACGAGCGTCCCCCTATTTCTCGACCGCGGCAGCCAACTGCGCAACGAGCTTTTCTTTCTGTTTCTCCAGCGCCGGATCCGTGACGTGGGCCAACATCGTCCGCGCCTGTTCGAGCTTTCCTTGTTTCATCAGCACATTTGCGGAGTGCAGCCGCATGGTCTCACGTTCCACCGTCGTCGGCGCTTTCATTTCGAGCGTGCTCCAGGCTTTCAAGGCGCCGTCCCAATCTGGCGGATCCAAGTCGTAGAACGATTCGGCATAGCGGTAGGTGAACTCGATTCGATCGGGTGCGAGTTCCGCCGCCTGCCGGAACGCCTCGTGGATCGCATGGTCGATCGCGTCTTGCCGCCACTCGCCTGATTTTAGGAAATCGTCCCGCGCCTCGTGTAACAGCGTGCCGAGCTGGTAGTGATAGAGCGGCTCGTTCGGCGCCAGCTTGATGGCGGCGGTGAAGTAAGCGACGGCATCAAGCGGTTTCCCCTGCTCAGCCAGATAGTTTCCGATTTCATTTTTCACCAGCGGCAGATCGGGATCCAGCTGGTTGGCTTTCATTAGCATCGAGATCGACTGCTTCTTCTGATCCAGCTTGCTCAGCAGATAGCCGTACGCCGCGAAGCCGGTCGCGAACTTCGGATTCGCGCGCAACAACTCCTCATAACCCCGGCAAACCTGTTCGATCTGCATCTGGAAATTGGCGCTGTCGAAGTTGGGGTTCTCCTTGGCCGCATCGGCGAGCAGTTCCTTCTGGCGCTCGACGAGTTGTTTGAGCGCACGATCGGCGAGTGACTCACGTTCCTGGGCGCGACCAGGCGCGACGACGAGCAGGAGCAGAGCGAATAGAATTAGAAACGACTTCATTCGGGTCGGAGTGCGACAGGGTTCTCCAGCGAAGGTGCCGGCGCAAACTTTCCTCGTGCGCAAACCCTTCGCGGTGCGTCATCGCGACGGTTCACCGGAGACGCGAAGTTGCCATGCTCCCGGAGTTTCGAACGTTCGAGCGATGCGCGCGCCTTCGGATGATCTGACCGAACCTGGCGAGGTCGCCGCCGTTCCGCTGCCGCCCGTTTTCGGCCGAGGCGCTAACATAAACCCACCCAATCGGTTTGAGCCGATCCTCCTCACGCCAGACCCGGATTTTCCAGCCGACGAACTACCGGATCCCCGGACGCAGTTTTTTGACGATAGCTCCGAATCGCTTCTCAACACCAACAAGAGTCCCGATGTAGGGTTTGCTCACGGACTAAACGTCTATCGGGGCTGCGAACATGGCTGCGCCTACTGTTTCGCCCGCCCGTTTCATGAGTACCTCGGGTGGAGCAGCGGCCTTGATTTCGAAACAAAGATCATGGTCAAAAAACGCGCGCCGCAGCTTCTGCGGAAGGAGCTCACCGCGCGACGATGGCAGCCCCAACCGGTCGCAATGAGTGGCGCCACGGACTGCTATCAGCCGGCCGAACGCCACTTCCTTCTCACCCGTCAATGTCTCGAGGTCTTTGCCGAACTGCGACATCCCGTCTTCATCATCACGAAAAATGCTCTGGTGACGCGCGACATCGACGTGCTGCGCGAACTCGCCAAGTACCAATGCATCGGCGTTCACGTTTCGGTCACGACCCTTGATTCAAATCTGGCCGGAAAACTCGAGCCGCGCGCGTCACGACCCGCCGCCCGCCTCCGGGCGATCCGCGAACTCAGCGAAGCGGGCATTCCTGTCGGCGTCATGGTTGCGCCGATCATCCCGGGCCTCACCGACCACGAGATGCCCGCGATTCTGGAGGCCGCGGCGGAAGCGGGGGCCAGCCGAGCCGGGCATGTGATCGTCCGACTACCGTTCGCGGTGAAAGATGTCTTCCTCCAATGGCTGGAAGACCACGTGCCGAATAAGAAGGCCCGGATCGTCGATCGTCTACGGTCGCTCCACGGCGGCAAATTATACGACAGCGATTGGGGCAAGCGCATGCGGGGCGAAGGCATCTTCGCTGAACAGCTCTCCGATCTATTCAAGCTCGCGAGTCGCAAGTACGGTCTCACTCAAGAAAACTTCCCGCTCTCAACGGAGCACTTTCGGCGGCCGGGCGGCAATCAGCTCGAGCTATTTTAGCCGTTCTCGCGATCAGCTCCGTGGTTCGACAAACATCGCGAGGATCACCCATGCGCCGCGGTCAGAAAAGACCGGCTTGCGCCGCCAACCCCCGTTGCGATTCATCTTCCGCGATGAAACACATCCGAGTGATCGGTTTGGATGCCGACGATACCCTCTGGCACAACGAAACGATTTTCGAGCGGGTGCATGAACGGTACCGCGCATTGTTGGGCGAATACCACGACAGCGTGACCGTCGACCGTCGTCTGTTCGCCACCGAAACGCGCAATCTGGAGCTCTATGGTTACGGCGTAAAAGGCTTCACCTTGTCGGCGATCGAGACCGCGATCGAACTCAGCGATGGTAAGATTGGCGCGGAGGAAATTCGCACGCTGATCGAATTGGGCCGCGAGATGTTGAACCATCCGGTCGAGCTGCTGGAAGGCGTCGCTGAAACAATTCCTCGGCTGGCGGCCACGCACGCGCTTTGGTTGATCACAAAGGGAGATCTTCGGGATCAACAGCGGAAACTGTCCAAGTCCGGCCTCGCTGCTCATTTCAAAAAGGTCGAAATCGTTTCGGAAAAAGACGCCGCCACCTACGCCGCGGTTCTCGCGCGTCACGACCTTCGCGCCCCTGAATTCCTGATGGTGGGGAATTCGCTCAAATCCGACATTCTCCCCGTGCTCTCACTGGGCGCGGCCGCTGCCTACGTCCCGTATCATCTCACGTGGATGCATGAGCGCACCGATGAGCTACCGGACGCGCCTGATCGATTCTTCCAACTGAAGCGGCTCAGCGAATTGCCAGCGCTGCTCGGATAAGACGACCGACGATTCGGAAAGAATCAGGTCGATCGTTCGCCGTTCTAACGGAGTGCAGCGAACAGGATAGCACCCACGCCGACACAAAGTGCGACGATGGCCACGATCAACGTGGTCCGCGCCCGTTGGCGCAGCGCTTCAGGGCCCTCCGCCTCCACGCGCAACTCCTCCGCCACCACCTGCAACTGCTCCGCGACGCCTGTAAGCACTTCGCCAGTCCGGATCGTGGCTTGTTCCAACTTCAGCATCCGGTCCTCAATCTTCGCGGCCGTCGAGGAGCGCGCGGTCACTGCGATTTTCCCGGCCTCCGCAATCAAAGGCGCCAACGCACGGAATAAGGACAAAAATTGAAACGCCATGCGAGCTACAGACGCGTGGGGACCGCCAATGTGCCGCCCCGAGCACAAATCTCTGCTCATGCGACATGGGACGAGCGCTTCAACCGCCGCATAATCACACCGCTGATACTTCGGCTGCTCATTGCCGCGCCGTTTGTTTCCGCCAGCGAATCACACAGCTTCCCGTATGCCGAACACCCGACAGCATCGCGGCCCGCACCCGGATGACGCACAGCTGTTCGCGCCAGAACAGGTTCCTTCGTTGCGGCAGGCCGCCGCTGAGCTCTGCTGGCTGCTCGACCGTGGCTATGCACTACGTTCGGCCGTGGCCTTAACCGGCAATCGCCACGGGCTCAATCAACGTCAGCGTCTGGCCGTTACCCGCTGTGTTTGTTCAGACAAACACCGCCTTCGCCGCGCGGCCCGGCAGGTGGCTTCGACCGCTGTCGCCGGGGAAGAACTGTGGATCGACGGGTTTAATCTCCTTATCCTGATCGAGTCAGCGCTCGCCGGGGGCGTGATCCTGATGGGGCGTGATGGCTGCTATCGCGACTTGGCCGGACTGCACGGCACTTACCGCGACGTCGCGGAAACCCGCACCGCGGCCGAGCTGATCGGAGCGGCCGCGAAGAATCTCCACATTCGTCGATGTCGATGGTTGCTTGACCGGCCCGTGAGCAACAGCGGCCGACTGCGAGACATCCTGCAAGCCATCGCCGAGCGAGAAGGCTGGGACTGGCAGGTCGAACTGGAGTTCAGTCCTGATCGAGCATTGAGCGAAACGTCCGCGATCATCGTGACGTCCGACAGCCTGGTTATCGATCGCTGCGAGCGGTGGACAAATGTGGGACGCGAAATCGTCGGGACGGCTCTGCCCCACGCTCACGTGATCGACTTATGCGCTCTACCGGCTCAGTGATCACCACCTGGCGGCAACCTCCGTTCGGCGGCGCTCACCCCAGTGGAGGAGCAGTCGCGAGTTCGAGCGCTTCGAGTGCGTACATGGCTTCAGCGCGGGTCGAGCCACACATCTCCTGGGTAGGTCGCAAGCTGACACAGACCGACGGACGCTCCGGTTTTCCGAACAGCGCACACCTGAAATCTTGGAGCAGTTGGATGCACCGCACTCCGGCCGGTTTGCCGCCGGGCATTCCCGGAATCGGGGACGAAATCGACGGCGCGATGCAGCAGGCACCGCACTGTGAGCGACAGCTGGATACGCCAGCGCTCATTGCAGCTGCAGAAACACGCGGGCGCCTTTCCCTTCAGCGTTCACGTTGGCGAGGAAAAGTCGCTCGGCACTGATCTTCTGCTGCACAAAATAGTCGCGCACGAGCTGGGCTCGCGCTGCTGCCAGTCGCCGAAGATCGCCGTCCGTAATCTCGATTGCGTCTGCCAGGCGCGCGCGCATCTCCGCCACCGGCGGCCCATCCGCAGCGTTGGTCACCGGCTGCGCTGGGTCTGTGCTCGTCGGCGATGTCGGCACGGTGACCTGAGGAACCGGCTCCCCTCGCCTGCGTGCTTCGCGACGATCCCGCCATGCCTTAAACGTCACAAGGTCGGTCGCCCGGTCCAACAAGCTTCGATTCTGAGGTGCCGGCGGTGGAATCGGCTTCGCCACGGGAGCCGGCTTCGGCGGTGCGATCAATGGAACGCTCATCTGCGTCCCCAGCGGGAACTTGCTCGCGTAGAGTTTGCGCACCATCGCCTGCTCGTCTTCGGGCGTGATAACGAGCTGTTCGGGAGGCGGAACGGTCGCGTCCACCTGACGGCGTTCGTCCCAAATCGCCGAGCGAATCGCCCGGGCCACTCGGCGCTCCTTCAACGCCGCAGTATCCGTCGCGGGATCGAAGCTGCCATCAATCTCCAGGTTCAACGCGGGGCGCGCCAACAGCGCCTTGGTCAGCGTCTCCAATTTCGGCAGGGTGCCGGGCACCAGTTGCGCATCCCCGGGGACGAAATCTGAAACGCCAGTTCGTCGCCGCCGCCGCCGAACATCGCGCCGAGTAATGAAAATGGCGATACGGCGACTTTGGTCAGAATGTTTCCAATCACGTGCATGACGACTCCGCTGATCTTGAACTGCGGATCGTCGAGACTCCCCTGCACGGGAACGTCGAGCACGATCCTGCCGTCCGTATCTTTCAACAACGCGACGGCGAGTCGCACCGGCAGCTTCGTCGCGTCGGGACTCTGGGTAGGTGCACCGAAGGTGAATTGCGTCAGTGTCACCGCATTTTTCATGTCCAGCTTCCGCTCGGTCAGCTGCGCGTTCACCTCGAGAAACAATTTCCCGCGGCTCAATTCGTAGCCGGCATATTTGCCCGTGTACGGGCTGAACGGCGTCAATTCGACATCCTTGAGCTCCACCCGTAAATCGACCGCTTTCGTCGGCCCCAACGGATCGAGCTTGCCCGTGATCGCGATCGGGCCGCTGCCATCGACCGTCGCATGCATGTCCACCGCGCCGCGCGCCGGATTCTCCGAGGACAAGCCCGCGATCGTCCCCGTGAACTGAGTCACCGCCATATGCACCTCGGGCTTGACGGACCGATCGGTAAAGTTGAATGCGCCGCCGTTGATGGCGACTTGCGCGATATCGATTTTCGGCGGTGCTTCGGTCGTCTCCTTCGAAGCGGGCAGGGTCACGGTCGGGCTCGGCGCCGCTCCCGGTTTGGCCCCCTGCACAGCCGCAAGGACATTGATCGTGTGGTCCGGATTGATGATGATGTTTCCGGTGGGCTGATTCCAGATCACTTCATTTACGCTCACCGCCAGCGGCGCCGCCGTGAATTGAATGCCGTTCAGCGAAAGCTCGCTCCAACCCGCCAACGCTTCGTTAGCCGCACCTTCGGCCACTCCAAACTGGGCGATCTGCGCGTCGCCTTTGTAACTGATTTCCGGAGACGCTCCATCCCGCAACGCCACCGTCACTTCGCCTTTGGCCGAAACCGCGCCCTGGGTGATGCGCACATTGGCCATCGGCTCAATGTAGGGACTGACCGTCGCAAGTCCGACGTTCGCAACGTCCACCGTCATCGTTGCCTGCAGCGGCGTGAGACTCACCGCACCGTCGACCGTCATCAGACCGCGATTGGCGAGCGTCAGCGCGGCATGCAGCGGAATCTTCGCCCCCTCCTTCAAGGAGAACTTCTGAAGATCCACCTCAGCGTTCTCGATGGTCTGCACGGCCGCTCGCGTCGGCACGCGATCCTCGAACGTGGCGCTGAACTGTCGCACCGTAACCGAGTCGACTTCCGCCTGCGGCTTCGGCGCAGCAGCCGGTACCGAGGTCGCAGTAGGCGCCGGCATTGCGGCAGCCGGCGCCGCTTCGGGGTGTATCCGCGGCGTGAGCATGGTCACGAGATCAATCGTGCCATCCTTTTCGCGGTGCACCGCGGCTCTTCCGCCGTTCAACGCGATCGCCCCAGCCTTCACCGTCATCGCGGTGGCGTCGGCTGCGAGACCCGTGATTTCAAAATCATCCAGCTGCAGCACCGGCTCCGTCGAGCCGCGGAGGGCGGCTTTGAATGCCGTGAGATGAACGTGTCCGCCCGAGAGCTGCGCGAGTGGCGGACCGCTCGCGATCGCGATTTTGTAGCGGCCGGTGACATCCAGGAGACCGCTGAGGATGTCGAACTGCACCACGTCGTGGTAATACGGAGCGTATTTCGCGAGTGGGATTTCGCGCACGGACAGCTCGCCTTCGGAACCGAGCGGATTGACGGATACAGTCCCAAGCCACCGCAACTTTTCTCCTGATTCAGTCGTCGCGGTGAATTCATACGGTGCGTCGCGATTGGGCGAGGTATGGAACTTCACCAAGGAAAAATTCACCGGGCCGACGCGCGTCTTGAATTCCTCTGCCCGACTATGATCGGTGAAGTCGAGCTGTGCCCCCGTCACCACCAGCTTAGCGATTCGCAACGGCCACATCGGTTTGGCCGGCGGCGTTTTGTTCGCTGAAAACTTCGCCACCAAATCCGAAAAATTCATCGAACCGTCCTTGTTCACTTCCACCCGACCGGAGGGCGCGGCAGCCGTGATTTCCTGAAAGCGCCATTCTTTGACCAGGAACGACGTCGGATCGAAATTCACATACACGCGATTCCAGCTGACCAGCGGTTGCCCGTCCGGATCGGTGACGGCGAGGCCTTCAATCGCAAGCGACAGTATCCACGGATTAATGCGGATGGTCGTGATCCGCACCGGACGACCCAGCTCAACGGTCAACCGCTTTACCAGCTGGTCTTTAAGGATCGGCGGCGCAACGACAAATCCCACCACGGAATACAGGACGAACGCGACGAGCAGAAAGATAAAGAACCGTCGGGCGAAGGATCGGCGGGGTTTCATGTACGCTACGTAACGCCTCCCATCTGAGCGGCGCAATCGCTTAGGCACCTTCGTGGGTGGCGAGTTCCGAGCGGTTTACGACGAATTCATCCGCGCGAGCTTTGACGCCGATCGTTTTTTCCTGCAACCTGCGTCCAGATGAAATCGGTGAAGGTCCCTGCTCTGGAGCTTTTTCTCCACGAAATGATTCCCCTGGCGAAAGCCATGGGCGTCGGCGTGGAGGTCAGTGACGCGCAGGCCCTCGTCCTAATCGCGCCGAAGGAGCAGAACAAGAACTCCCTTAATACTGCATTTGGCGGCAGCCTCGTGTCGCTCGCCACGCTCGCCGGTTACGGCGTTGTCTGGGAGTTGATGAAGAACGAAAAGGGCGCCGATAAATCTGAATGGCGAATCGTCGTGAAAGAAAGTCGCGCCGCTTACCGTCGCCCCGTTCTAGGTGACCTCCGCGCCATTTGTGAGCGCCCGGCTCAAGCCGCGATCGCTGAATTCAAGGAAGCGCTTTCTCGCTACGGTAAAGCCAAGCTCAAATTGAAAGCCTCCGTTGTCGAGAACGGCAGTGTTGCCGTTGACGTGACCGCCGCGTTCGTCGTTTCACGGTGACGCGAACCAACGCGTGAAGCCGGCCGGCATTCTCCTGCTGCTGATCAGCCCAGTGTTGGTGGGTGCGGAAGAGCCGGTGTCTCCCTCGGCCCAAGCCAAAGCAAATCGGATCAAGCTGAGCTTTACGGCCTTTGCTCCGGCCCCGCAGCCGACGACGGATGGTCCCGTAATCGTGCTGCCGAAGTTCGAAGTGCACGATACCCGCGTTCGGCTGAGCGAGCGAGACGCCATGTCTTCGCAAGCACTTTTAGCCGAAGCAAAAGAGCGTTACCTCAGTTCCGTGTATCAGAAGTCGTTTGGCCAGATCTCCGCGGCACTCGGACTCATTGCGAATCTGCCTTCCATCCTGGGCGGCTGGCATCCCAACGACGCTGAAGCATCCGTCCTCTTCGTTCAGGACGAACGCCTCCGGCGCATTCGGGACACAAATGAATTACTCGACCTCGTCGAAATCACCGATCCCGCCGAATACAAGGAATTGAGACAGTCGCTCGGCACGACGTTTCGTCGCGACCCGCCTTGGCGGCCGCACCCAGCCGAGTAGCGCGCTCGCGGTCGGCGCCCCTTCGTTTTTCCCCGACCAACCTTAAATGTGCTTGGAGTCCGCTTCGTCCTTTTTGACGTACCCACTCTCCTGGCGCTGGTGATTGACGGCGTTCTTCTTGAGATAGGCTTGGTAAACGTCGTCCGCGGTCATGCCCAAAGTCTGGGCCAACGAGACAAGGAAATGAAACAGGTCAACCACCTCCACCTTCGCGTTCTGCTCGTCGAATTTCTGGTACTTTGCCCACCATTTCCACGGCACGGAATCAATCAACTCAGCCGTTTCCTGCTGCATGGCCCGCGTGTAGTTAAGAATCCACTTCGCCTTCTCCTCATCCGTGGGCGGAGGTAGATTGACCCCGATCCGACGATTGAGCGCATCCTGCATCGAAAAGATTTCCTCCAATTTATCCATGGCCGGAAACTGCCCCGGGCAGGTCGCGCGTGGCAAGTGGCAAGTGGACCCGGATTTCGCCCATGGAGAGCGCTTCCGTAAATTTGCAGTTGCCCCGGCTAAGCGGCTGGGCGAACTTATCCTCTTAACGCAAGCGTCGAGTCGCAGTTTCTGCGCTCCGCCTGCCTACCAAAAACACGGCCGTTCTCTCTTCTCGAGATGAGCGCCCAGCAAAAAAAAGATAACCCATGTCAGATCAAGCAACGTCCGGTGAGCCGAGTCCGGCTCCCGTGACCGCGACTGAGCCCGCATCACCTGCCGCTCCGTCGACCGATAGCAAGCCGATTGGCTCGTTCGGCAACGCCCGAGGCTCCGGCCTCTCCCGCGGAAAACGAGCCACCCCACCCGCTGCGGCTGCCAGTGCACCGTCCGCTAGTTCCAGCAGCTACCGACCGACTTCGGTCGAGGTCATCACGCCCCAGCGCGAGTACACCCATCCGTTCGCGAGCGAAATGCCCGCGGCCGTTCCTCCCGTCAACGAGCCTGCACCGCAGGCCGAATCCCCGCTCCCCACGATCGCTCCGGCCCCCGCGACGATCGCCCAAGAGCCCGCGCCCGCAGTCATTCCGGCCCCTGCCCGTGGATCAGAGATGTTTCCGTACATGCCAACCGCCGGCAACGAGCCCAAACCCGGTTCGCCCCAGCCGCCGGCACCTGCCAACACGGAAAAAGCCGAGATCAAAATTCTGCCTCCAGCGGAAGCCAAACGTCCCGCCGTCAGTTGGGGCGATGGTACGAACGACGAAGACACTCGTCGGCAAACCGATCAGCGCGCGACGTTCCGCCCGGAACGGCGCGAATCCAAGCCGTTCGAACCTCGGGAGCAAAAACCGTTTCAGCCCCGCGATCAAAAGCCATTCCAGCCGCGCGAACCGCGTCGCGATCCGGCTTATCAGCCTCGCTCCGCGCAACCACGCGATGCGGCACCCAGTCGGCCAGCCGAAACACCTCCAGCATCCGGTGGCTTTATCGGGTGGTTGAAAGGGCTGTTCGGCGGCAAACCCGCTGAGCCGCAAAAGTCTGAGACCGAGTCACGGGATGGCCAATTCCGTGGCGATCAGAATCAGCGCAATCGCAATCGCGGTGGACGTGATCGTGGCGGTTACCAAGGCGAGAATCGCAATCGCAGTAACTATCAACCCCGCGATCCGCGCGATGAGCCGCAAGGCGGCGCTCAAGGTCAGGGCGGTGGCGAGCAAGGCGATGGCCAACAACGCTTCGAGGGAGGCGGTGGCGGTGGCCGCCGGCGCCGTCGTGGCGGACGTAATCGCAATCGCGATGATCGCGGTGGACCACGCTCCGAAGGTCAGCAGGGCGGCGGCGCGATCTAACGCGCCCGCGGATTAATCCTTGCCCCTTGCGCCGTCAGGCGCGCATCTCAACGGCGTCCGTTCTGCACTCGCAGGACGGGCGCCTTTTTTTCGTTTAGCCTGCGCTCACGGAGGCGATCCCTCGTTTTCGTTCGCGCAGACGGTCTTCGCCTCACGCATGGGCGGTCTCCGCTTCTTCTCCTCTTCAATTCGTCTTCGTTCCCAGTCCAATGGCCGATCTCATCGTCAACGGCGGCAAGCCTCTCACCGGCACCATCACGCCTTCCGGCAACAAAAATTCCGCGCTTCCCATCCTTTGCGCGACCTTGTTGACCGACGCGCCGGTGCGATTGCTTAACGTTCCCGCCATCACGGACGTCGAGAAACTCGTGACGTTCTTCGCGGAACAGGGGTCGAGCATCACGTGGGACCGCGATACGGGGACCATGACGCTGGACCACTCCACGTTTGATGCCGACCGGATGCAGGGCGAACTGCCGGCCGGAATGCGCTCCGCGGTCCTGTTATTTGCGCCGTTGCTGCAGCGCATGAAGAAAATCGCTATTCCGGCTAACGCCAAAGGCTGCTCCCTCGGCATTCGCGAACTCGACCCCCATCTTGAAATTCTCAAAAAGCTCGGTGCGACGGTGGCGCAGCGCCGGTCACTGACCCTCTCGCTCAAAGGTTCGTTCGTCGGGGCGCGTCACTGGCCCGATTACATGTCGGTGACTGCGACTGAAAACTTCGTCATGGCCGCGGCGCTCGCCTCCGGCGAATCGACGTTGCTCAACGCGGCCAGCGAACCGCACGTCCAGGACTTGTGTGAAGTGCTCGTCGCAATGGGCGCTAAAATCGACGGCATTGGCACCAGCAAACTGACCGTGACCGGGGTAAAGCGACTGCGCGGCGGCACCTTCACGATCAAGACCGACTACCACGAGATCGTCACGTTTCTCGCCCTTGGTGCGATCACCGGCGGCGAAGTGAAAGTGAAAAACTCGCTGCCACATCATTTCGATCTGATCACGCGCGCGTTTGAAAAACTGGGCGTTATCATCGAACACGAAGGCGACACCGCGATCGTTCGCCGTCGGCAGAAGCTGGAAATCGAATCGCCGTTCACCAGCAACCTGTTGCCGAAAATCGAGGCGGCACCGTGGCCCTACTTCCCTGTTGATCTGCTGCCGTGCATGATCGCGCTCGCCGTTCGCGCCAAAGGGGCAATGCAGTTTTGGAACAAGGTGTACGAAGGCGGATTCACCTGGATGCCCGAACTGTCGAAGTTTGGCGCCCACGTCGTGGTGAGCGATCCCCACCGGATCATCGTGTTTGGCGACCGGCCCCTGCGTGCGACCACCGTCGATGCGCCGTATATCATTCGCGCGGCCGTCGGCCTGTACATGATCGCCGCCAGCATCCCCGGTCAGTCGGTCGTCAAGAATGCGGATACGATCAAACGCGCTCATCCGCGCTTCGTTGAAAATCTTCAAAGCCTGGGAGCCGAAGTCGAGTGGCGCTAAGCGGCGCGAAGCTCACCCGAAACGAACGCGACCGTCGTGGCGGATTATCGACCTCCCGCTCGGTTCCTCATTCCCTGATTTCCCCAGACCTGATTACGTTACGCTTCGATGCCTGCACCTGATCCGACTTCATCCGCCAAAGGCCTCGGCTATATCACCAGCGCGCTCTCCTCGCCGATTTCGCCCGTCGAAGCCGCGCTGCGTCCCCTCTCGTTCGCCGACTTCACCGGTCAGCCAAAAACCGTCGAGCGCTTGCAGGTCATGGTGGGCGCCGCAAAGAAACGTGGGGAAGCGCTTAACCATATCCTGCTCTCCGGTCCGCCCGGTCTCGGTAAAACCACTCTCGCCTTCATTCTGGGTTACGAGCTCGGCAAAAACGTGCGCGTGACGTCGGGCCCGGTCGTCGAAAAAGCCGGCGACCTGGCTGGCCTCCTCACCAATCTGGAAGAGGGCGACATTCTGTTCATCGACGAGATTCATCGCATCCCGAAGACGGTGGAAGAGTACCTGTATTCAGCGATGGAGGACTTTCGGCTCGATATCATGATCGATCAGGGTCCCAACGCCCGCAGCGTTCGTCTTTCGATTCCTCGGTTCACTCTCATCGGTGCGACCACGCGGGCCGGTTTGCTGACCGCACCGCTGCGGTCGCGTTTCACTCTTCAGACGCGGCTGGATTACTACGATCACACGACACTCGTCGGCATCGTTCGACGAAGCTGCGGGCTGTTGAAAGTCGAGATCGACGAATCCGGCGCGAAGGAAATCGCCACGCGGGCCCGCGGAACGCCCCGCGTCGCCAACAACCTGATCAACTTCGTCCGCGACTTCGCCCAGCAGCGGGCCAACGGCAAGATCACGCAGCCCGTCGCCGCCGCCGCTCTGGAACTGCTCGAAATCGATGCCGCAGGTCTGGACGAGATGGACAAGCGAATGCTGCGAGTGATGGCGGAAAATTACGGTGGACGCCCGGTCGGCATGAGCACGATCGCCGTCGCGGTTGGCGAAGAATCCGAAACCCTTGAGGAAGTGCACGAGCCCTTTCTCATCCAGGAAGGTTATCTCCAACGCACCCGCGAAGGCCGAATTCTCACGGCGAAGGGCTACGCCGCGGTCGGCATGAAACCGTTGCAGGGCGACCAACAAACGTTGCTGTAGCGCACGGTAAGCGGAGCGAATGAAAGCGTTGGTGTTCCGCGGGAGACTCTGTTCCGTGTGCACTCGAGCGTCGGATCTGTTAACGTGAGCCGCTGATCACGTTCCCGTTTCCGGAGTGGCCGTCGTCGCTGGCTCCAACGTGTACCAGTTGATTTTCCGCGTGCAGAACATGACGAGCGCAAGCGTCGCGAAGAGCGCCAGGGTTCCAGCCAGCAACGCGTAATCCTGCGATTGCAGCACGAAGTAGAGGTACCCGTAGGTTGCACCCAGCCCGCTGGTGATCACCAACGTTCTCCAGCCCGTGCGCAGGAAGCTCAGCGCATAAACGGAAATGAGCAACGTACACGCCGCCGCGGCCACGCCATACGCCAACCCTGTCCGCCAGAATTCAGACAACGCCAGGAATCCGAGGAAGAACAGGCACAACGCGGCGCCGACCATGGCATACTGGAGCGGATGGATACGCAGATGAGCGGTCACCTCGAAGAGAAAAAATACCGTGAAAACCAGCACGAAGAACAGCACGCCGTATTTTTCCGCCCGCTCCACCAGACGATAGCCGTCCACCGGCTGCGTGAACGCCACGCCGAACGCAGAGGCATTCAGCTTCTTCATCATCTCCCGATTTTCCGTGTTCCGATTCGTCCAGCTCTGCCCGAACCCACGATTGAAATGCGCCGTTTGCCACTCGGCCGTGAATCCGCTCGCACTCTCTAGGTGATTGATCGGCAGATAGGCTCCGCTGAACGAGGGCTGCGCCCACGGCGATGACAGATTCACCCGGGTTGATTTGCCCGCCGGTACAACATCGAGCCGTTCGCTTCCTTGGAGTACCGACTCGAAGGCAAAGGTGAGCTTCTCCCCCGCGGCCGCGCCGACAATTTTTGCGCCCAGCGCCAGCCCCTCGCAGCCAAGTCCCTCCGCCGATTCAAAGGCTCCCAGTTTTCCGCCATTTACCGCGAGCGCACTCATCGAGCGGATCCCTCTCAAATCGGATACCCCCACCAGGATTTCCGCTTTCTCCCAATCAACCCGGTCCGCGACGAAACCAGCGGCAGCGAAGTCCGGTTGAAAATGTCCCGCGAGCTGGAGCTTCGTCGTGTAGACGATGGATTCATAAATCCCACGATGTCTCGCTTCCGGCTCAACGGAACCCGTGACGGTCAAAACCTCGGGAAGAAAATAGGCCACCGCACCGACAAGGTCAGATTCCTCGACCTGCACCACCTTGCCCGCGACGACTTTTGAGCGGACCACGTTTGCGCGATACGCATACGGCACTGCGAGCACCGGTCCCGTGATCGTCTGACGCTGTCCCCAGAGGGTCGCAATTTCACGCGCCGCCTGTTGCTGAAAACTCTGTCGCTCACGCAACACGCCGTGCGTCAGCCCGAGCGGGATGTGGAGGGCGGCAATGAGCAGCGTAATGCCCGTCAGTTTGAAAAACAGGGAGCGTCGGTGCGCGGCCGGTGAGGTGCTGGCTCGTGGCAGTACGGGCGGAAGGTTCATTCCCCACGCTACGCTCGTGGTGTGAAGCCCAGATGAAGTCGCAGTGAAAACAGCGCGAAATCACAGCGCATCCGAAATCGGCACCCAGATCGTCGCCTCGGCTCCGCCTTCCTTCCGGTTCACAACCGCAGTACCGCCGCCGTGCAGATGCGCAATTTCCGATACGAGCGCCAAGCCCAACCCTGTGCTCTTCCGGGTCGTCCCGGGACGATGCAGCGAATAGAACCGCTCGAAGATTCGCGGCAGAGCATAGTCAGGAATGCCCGTTCCATTGTCCCGGACCGTAAAGACACCACGTTCCCCCGCCGCCCCGGCACCGATCGTAACGGCCTGCCCAACGTCCGAAAAATCGAGCGCATTCTGGAGCAGGTTCACGAGGGCCTCCCGCAGCAATACACGTTCTCCCCGCACGTGGAACGAAGTCCCGCTTTCATCCACCAGAAGCTTCGCTGACTTTGCGCTAAACGCTGACTCCATCGCCGCCACGGCTTCGGCCACCAATTCGACCGACGTGAGCTGCTCCGTCTGACGCAGCGCTTTTCGCGCTTCCAACGATGACAGCTCCAGCAGTCGCTCGACGATCTGATGAATGCGCGCGGTCTCGCCTTTGATATTGCCGAGGAATTTCTCCCGTTGCTCAGGTGGCATCGGCTCCTCGAGCAACTCGGCCGCGCCCCGAATCGCCGCAAGCGGCGCTTTCACTTCATGGGCGAGAACCTGGGTGTAACGCTCAACGTGCTGCGTGCCTTCGAGAGCATCCCGCATTTCCTCGAACGCGATGCCCAGCTCGCGCAAGGTCCGCCCGGGCAGCGCTGGCAATGTAGCCGGCCGACCGTCACGGACTGCTCGCGCGTAGGTGGTCAGGCGCTCCAGCGGCGCAATCACCCAGGAAACGACGAGCAGCAGCAACAGCAGCACGATCAAGCCACCCACCATCGCGCCATACGCGAGCCGCTGTTTCGCCACCGCGACCAACGCATTGATTCCGCGCGTCGATTTCCCGACCGAAAGTACGCCGACAATCCGATCCTCATGTCGAAGCGGAGCGCTGACATAAATCGTCTGCGTGTTGTCGTCACCCGGCGTCGTGCGCGAGGAGCGAGCACCGTACTGGCCGCGCAACGTGCGTTGGACGTCATTCCACCGGCTGTAGTCCTGGCCCACATCCGCGCCACTGGAATCGAACACCACTCGGCCCGCCGCATCCGTGACGTAGACGCGCATTTCCAACGTCGTCTTCTGCAGCGAAAAAACCTTTGCCGCGAAATGTCGGCCCTGCGCCGCCCCAAGCGCCCGCTGCAATCCGTCCGGATCCAACCTGCCGTTGACCAGCTGAGTCTCGATCACTGAGGCCAGCAGCACCGAGGTGTCCACCAGCGTCTCCTCCATCGATTCCAGATAGCGCGGCCGAACTTGATCAAGCGCACGCCTGGTCAGAAAATATCCGCCAACACAATACACCACCAGCATCAGCAGGAGCAACCGCCACCTCAGGCTCACGTTTCCTCCCGCAAAGAATAGCCCAGCCCGCGGTGCGTCACGATTGGATCCGCACCCGGCGCGGCTTGCACCAGTTTGGCCCGCAGCGTTTTGATATGGGCATCAACCGTCCGATCCATCGACGCGCCCGGATCATCCCACGCCACCGTCATCAGCTGATCGCGGCTAAACACACGTCCGGGATGGGCGATCAGCGCACTCAACAAACGATACTCGTTCCGCGTGAGTTCGAGGGCCTGTCCACGGTAGCCAATGCGGCACTTCGCCGCATCGTGAGTCCAGATCTGTGACGACGAGGCTGGCGCTTCCCTCGGCGCTCGATCTGCTGCCCTCCGCAACACCGCCCGGACTCGCGCCGTCAGTTCGCGGGGACTAAATGGTTTCGCCATGTAGTCATCGGCGCCGAGCTCCAGCCCTACGATTTTATCCACCTCATCGCTCCGTGCCGTGAGGAATATGATCGGCACTGGATTTGATCGCTGGATTTCGCGACACACATCGAAGCCACTGATATCGGGCAACCCGACATCCAGGACCACGAGGGCGATCGGCTGCTCGGCCAGCACCGCCAACGCTTCCCGCCCGGTCGTTTTCCAAACCGGCGTGAACCCTTCCGTACGCAGGGCGTAAACAATCGTTTCGGCGATTGGCGACTCGTCCTCCACAATGAGCACCGTGCGGCACGCGGGTTGCATCCACTTCGGTTCTGCGAGAACCACCGACGTATTTCAAGGTCGCCGCTCGAATAACGGAGCCACAAAAAAACGGAATCCGGCCGAAGCCAGATTCCGTAGGGCGTAAAACGCCGTCGAGTTTTTAGGCGGCCTGGCGCTGCTCGAGCAATCCGCCCTGCAGCGCTGCACCAATGGGGGACAGACTCCGAACGGCGCGAGCAGGACGCGGGACCATGATCGGCTGCGGCGCGCGTTGCGTAGAAATAGGCCGTGGCGAGTAGACCAACAGGCTGCCCAGTCCAACGAATGTCCGGCGCGCGAAGTACGAGAGACCCAAACCCATTTGGAGCAGGCTCATGATCTGGAGCCAAATCATCCGCGTGCTGGATCCGTCCATTCCGGTCGCGGGACACAGACTTGGCGCGATCCGCGGCAACAGCGCGAACACTGCACCCACCGCAAAAAATCCTAAGGCTCGTCGAAAGTTCATGGATTATTGATTAGCGCCCCTCGTGCCAACAACCGGGTCAATTTGATAAGTCGCAGCACGCTAAACGAATGCCTCATTCGGCCGCGCGGGGTGCGACGCCGACTGCCGCATTCCGCACGAAGTGCGCAAAAGCGCTCGTGCAATCCGCGGGAAGTGATGCAGGGGTGTTCATCATTTCAATGGAGGGTGGCGACACCCCTCCCCTGCGCCCGTTCCATTACTTTGGCCTTAGGACACGGATGCTCGACCGAATCGTCTAACTTCGCTGCTCACACGTCCCCAAGTTGTGGTCGCAACACCACTTCCTCCACCACAGTGCGACGTGACAGCCGGTAAATGTCCAGGAAAGCGCGGCCGATATCGTCGGCCGGCATAATCCGCTCCTCCGCAACTCCGCTCCCCGACCAAGACGGACTCCACGCTGCGCCAGGATAGACACAGCACACGCGGACCCCGCTGGATTTGGTTTCGGCCCGTAGCACTTGCGCGAGACCTGCCACGCCAAACTTCGCAGCGCAGTAAGCCGAGCCGTTGGGATAGGCCTGGCGCCCCGCGATTGAGCTCATGAAGAAGATATCGCCGCTCTTCCGTTTCACCATGGCGGGAAGAAATTGGCGGGTTACGAGGAATGCGCTGCGGAGGTTCACTGCGATCATGTCATCGAAGTCAGCGACGCTGAGGCTGGCGAATTGGGCGCCCGTGAATCTGCCGGCATTGTTGATCAGCACTCCCACTTCGCCGAATCGATCAGTAACAGCCGCCGCCATGGTTGCCACGGACTTTTCATCGGTGACGTCGCACAGAAAGGTCGCGGCTGTCGCACCTGCTTTCCCACACGCCCGCTCGACGGAGCGTAGATTTTTCTCGTTACGAGCGACCAACGCGATCCGTACTCCCGGAATCTCACGAGCAAACGCCCGCGCGATGGCGGCGCCCAAACCCTGCGATGCGCCCGTAACGACGACCACAGGTGGGTGACGAGGTCCGCTCCGAGTCTGCCGTGTTTTCATCACGGCTGAGTAAGATCAGCTCCAACCGACCGCGAGCACGATTCGGGTCCAAAGGAAATGTCAGGAAGACAAACGCTCGGATTTGCCTCACACGAAGGGCGTAAAGGTGATGGAAGAAGGATGAATGACGATGTAAGAAGATGGAGTAGCGCACAGGCTGATCGCGCTGCTCCCGCATCGGGCTGACAGACTCCTCCTTGGTTTGCGATGAACACACGAACCGTCCGGAGACCACGGATTGCACCGATCGTCACGGATTCTGAGTAGGTCAGCGCGCTTGCGCGCGCTCGGGTGGTTGGGTTCGTCGAATTGCGCCTAGGGCCGAAATCCATATCCCCAGAGCGCGCGCAAGCGCGCTGGCCTACGGGACTGTTTGGCTCCGAAATCCGCGTCGCCGCGTTTTCGCGCTTTAGGCTCGAGCCCGTTCCAGTGTTCCAGAGTTCCAGAGTAAACACGTCCGAGCCCGTTCCTGATTTCCTGATTTCCACATCCTGTCTTGGTCCGCGTTCGTTCCCGAGTTCCAGAGTTCCTGATTAACCATCCTTCGTGATTCAGCGCCTCAGCAGACCAGCGAACCGAAATCCATGAAGTCGGCGGAGTATCCGCCCTTCACGCCTTTGCAGATCACGCTCACCGCATCGTGAGAGTGCAGCGATTCGAGATGCGAGCAGGCGATCCTGAAGTCCTTGACCCGCTTATCGCGGTCAAATTCACGGTACAGCAACCGGGCCGCGTCCTCGACGAACTTCAGGTACGCTCCATTCAACTCCGCGAACGCCTGTTCGTCCTCCCGCTTCACCATCACTTGCGTCTCCGTGTGCAGAGCCGCCTGGCAGAGCGCCTGAACATCTTCGATCCAGATCTTCTTGCCCGGGGCCTCTTCGAGACTGATCCGCGCCTTGCTCCGTTGGGAATGCGGCACGCTGTAAACCCCGCGGGTGTCCCTCGCATGCTCCGACAGTTCCGCCGAGCACGGGCAGGCGGAGGAATACACAAAATCGAAATGGATGAACCGCCGGTACTCGCCCGTTCGGGTCAAAACCCCTTCGAACGCCACGTCGTAAAATTGATATCCCTCCAATCCGCTGCGGAGGCTGCGATGCAGCATGGGGTACGAGAAGCTCACTTTCAGGCGAGCGTCCTTGCTCTTCACCTTCATCAAATAAGCACAAAGAATTTTGCCCATCCACTCTCCCGTGAACACCTCGTCCTTGTGGTCGTAAAACGAGCGCACGATTCGGCTCATGTTGATGCCCTTCAGGTCCGCCTCCAACGAAACGGTGCCCGTGATGCTGGCCTCAAGAGTCAAAACCTCGCCCTTCTTGGTGCGGAATTTCAACGGCAACTTGAAATTCGAAACGCCCACCTGCTGAATCGGCACATGCGCCCCTTGGATCGCATCGTGCGCCGCCTCCATCATGTCGGGCAACGTGGCCCGGTAGGCATCCGTGACGCCGAATTTTGAATCGTAACTACGCGTTGTACGCGGCGCCTCCCCGTTAGTAGAGCGGTGCAGGTACATCGGTTTTTTTAACTTAGTCATGTTCGTTTTTAGTTTTCAGCGAACCCGGCGGGTGACGATAACCGCCCGCCCTGCAACGGCAGGGCTTGGTGCGCAGGAAATTGATCAAGGAGCGTCCGGTCCGAAAAATTCGGCGTAGTTGCGGGGCGTCTCGTAAAGTCGCAC
The DNA here is from genome assembly GCA_039928945.1 of Opitutus sp. GTDB lineage: Bacteria > Verrucomicrobiota > Verrucomicrobiia > Opitutales > Opitutaceae > Opitutus. Next base: position 27,633 of record JBDSSD010000114.1, read on the forward strand.
GCAGTGCAGCTTTCCCGCAGGAATCAGCGGCTCAATCTGCTGCCAGAACGCGATCACCAGATTTTCGGTCGAAGGGATAATCCCCCGCAGAAAAGGCACGTCGTCGTTCAGGTTGTGGTGATCACATTTGTCGACCACCGCGGCGTGGAGCACCCGCTTCAGCTCGGCCAAATCCATGATGTAGCCCGTCTCTGGATCGGGCTGCCCGCGGACCGTAACCTCCAAAACATAATTATGGCCGTGCCAGTGCGGATTCGTGCAGAGCCCGTACTGGTGCGTATTCCAAGCCTGGCTCTTGGAGGGATTGTGGAGCCGGTGAGCCGCGTTGAAGTGCACTTGCCGGGTGATGGACACGGTTCCTGTGAGAACACGGGGCACTCGGGCGACGGCTTTACTGGAACGCGACTTGGCTGGCATGGAGAGTTAGACTTAGCAGAAATCCGATGTGGGTCAATTACCGGGACCGTAACAGAATGGTCGGACCGCGGCTCACTCGTGTTTCGAATGAGGGATCGCCGTTCGATCTCGAACGTTTCACCGCTGATCCGTCGCTGGAGCTCAGGCAAACCCCGGCTGCCATCTCCGGCGTAGACCCACTCTCCTCGTTTCTGGTTGAACCACTTGGCCACGGGCGCTGACTGTGCAACGCCTCGCTCCGCTCCGCCCATGAAAATTCGCAAAGCCCTCGTCACTGCGGCAAATCCGCGTCAGCGCACCCTTCCGCTCCAATCCCTCATCGATCCGCACGGCGAGCCCAAGACCGCGCTGCAGATCGTTCTCGAGGAAGCCGCTGGAGCAGGGATCGAGGAGTTCTGTGTCATCGTCTGCCCCGGCGATGAAGCCGTCTACGCCGAAGCGTGCGGCGATCTTCGGAGCCGCGTCCGCTTCATCGCGCAACCCGCGCCTCGCGGCTATGGTCACGCCATCCTCTGCGGACGGGAGTTTATCGGCGACGCTCCTTTCCTTCATCTGGTCGGTGATCACCTGCACGTTTCCCAAGGCCAAAAGAGCTGCGCGCGGCAACTGCTCGACGTGGCCGCGGCAGAAAACGCCTCCGTCTCCGCGGTGCAACCCACCCGCGAGAGCCAGATCACATCCTACGGTGCGATTGGTGGCCGGCTCGTCGGCGGCGAGCAGCCCATCTACCAAATAGAAGCGGTGCTGGAAAAGCCCACGCCATCCGTGGCGGAGCAGCAACTGATCGTCCCCGGCCTCCGCGCCGGCTTCTACCTGTGCTTCTTCGGCCTGCATGTCCTGGGCGCAGAAATCTTTTCGTTGCTCGAAGAACAGCGCGCAGCCGCACCCGACCGCCCGCTTGGCCTTTCGCCGGCGCTCCATCTGTTGGCCAGTCGCCAGCGCTACCTCGCGTTTTCGGTCGCCGGCCGCCGCTACGACATCGGCGCGCCGTATGGCCTGCTCTTCGCACAGCTCGCTCTTTCGCTCTCCGGCCGCGAACGCGACCACGTGCTGACTCAACTCGTCGAACTTCTCGCGCTGCGTCCGACTGAACTGTGAACGTCCTCCGACTCTTCCCCTTACTCTCGCGCGGAAACACCCCTCCACCTCGTCTTGTGACATCGCTCCACGTGCCTCCTGCTTTGTTTTCCGCTTCGTTACTCTGCTCATGAGTCTCCGCGTTACGGACATCATCGACGCGTCGGATGGCGCCACGCGTGATCTCGCCATCGACCGCTGGTGCAAAGGCAAGTCGGCCGCCGAGCTTCTGGCCGCCTGCACCGAACTCGACGCATATCGGCGCAACGAATCCAATCTCTACAAGCGCGTGCGGGCGCTGTTCTTCATCACGGCAATTCATCGTTATCACCTGCCCGCGCGACCGGAACTACCACGCTCAGGCCGCGTGCCGTTCACCGGTTTTCGTCATCTGCTCGAGCGCCGCTTTGAAGAGGCGATCTCCGTCTTTGCCCGCGCTCAAACCGAACAAGGCCCAAGCGAGACCATTTCAAGTGCTCTCGCCGCGGCTCATCACGCTCTCGCATTCCAAACGCTGGCCGATCAGGTCCGACGCACCGTGCGTTCAACGCGCGGCAATGCGTGGATGTTTCGTCTCGGCCATCCCCTCGACCAGCCGCTACGCGTTCGTCCCGAACTGCTGGCGCGGTCTGGCAGCGATGGTCCGTTTCCTCTCCTCCGGGAACGCACGCCGGTGCGGATGGACCTGACGCATTGCGGGTGGAGCGATATTTTCTTCCTGGGAATGGATTTCCCCGAAGGCGCGCGCGTCCTCAACATTTCCATCGATCTCGGATTGCACGGGCGCGATTCAGCTCCCCGCCCACCGGTTGAAGCGTACTTCCGCGTCATCGACGAACCCGTCATCCGCCTCGCCAGCGTCGATCTCGAAGCCAGTGCCTGCCTCACGTCGTTGGATGAAGTGTTCGATTTCGGACGCGATTACCTCGGCCTGCTCAAAGCCGCGGTGATTGCCGCGGGTTTGGTGCCGCCGGGGATTGAGCGTTCTGGAGCCAGTCTGGCCGAGTTGCTTGCGGGCATTTTCGGGCCCGGCCGCGGCTTCGAACTGGTAAGCAACGTGAATCGGATTCCGAAAGGTTCACGGCTCGCCGTCTCGACCAACCTCCTCGGTGCACTCATCGGCGTGTGCATGCGCGCAACCAGTCAGATTCGTTCGCTCGCCGGTCCACTCGAAGAATCGGAACGCCGAATCGTCGCAGCCCGCGCGATTCTCGGAGAATGGATCGGAGGGTCCGGCGGCGGATGGCAGGACTCGGGCGGTCTCTGGCCAGGCATCAAACTCATCGAGGGCACACTCGCGCAGCCCGAAGATCCCGAATTCGGCGTGAGCCGTGGACGACTTCTTCCCCGCCACACCTTGCTCGGTTCCGATCGAATTCCGCCCGCTGCCCGCCAGCGATTGCAAGAGTCGCTCGTTCTCGTGCACGGCGGCATGGCGCAAAACGTCGGTCCGATTCTCGAGATGGCCACCGAGAAATATCTCCTGCGCAGCGAAGCGGAATTTAGCGCGCGACTGCAGACCGTCGCGACGCTCGACAAGATCCTGGCGCTGCTCGCAGCCGGCGACATCCGCGGTCTCGGCGCTGCCCTGACTCAAAACTTCCAAGGCCCACTCCAGACAATCATCCCGTGGGTCAGCAATCTCTACACCGAACAACTGATCGAGCGCACGCGCGCCGCGTTCGGCGACGACTTCTGGGGTTTCTGGATGCTCGGCGGGATGTCTGGCGGCGGCATGGGTTTCATCTTCGCGCCCGAACGCCGTCGCGAAGGCCAGGAACGTCTGCGTGAGATCATGCTGACCACCAAACGAGAACTGGAGTCCTCCCTTCCGTTTGCGATGGACCCCGTGGTCTACGACTTCGCCATCAACGAACATGGTTCCGTGTCGTCGCTGCTATCCGGCGAGGACGCGCTGCTGCCCGTCGAATTTTATCAGCACGCCGTGCCCGAATGGCTTCGCCGATCCGCCCGCGATCTGAGTCCACGGGAGCGTGGCGACCTGCAGCAATTCACCCGAGCGACCCGGCAACGGCCGGAATTCACCGCGGCGATGCCGTCATTGCTCGATCAGTTGTTACCCTCCGGTGAAGGCAATGATCGCGGTAGCCAACGGCTCGCCGAACTTCTCGCCGCCAACGGTTTTGATCGGGCGCAACACGAACAGATCCGCGCCGATCTTCGCAACGGCCGCATCGGGCTCGCGATGAACCGTCTGCCCGCCAACACCCAGATCGAAGACGTCGCCCCTTCGGCGTTGTTCGATTACAGCGGAGCCAGCCAGCCGGACGCCGCCATCTATCGCGCCGCCGGTGAGACGGCGCTACGTCGCGGAGAAGTCGCCGTCGTGTCGTACGCGGCCGGTGTCGGCAGTCGCTGGACTCAAGGAGCCGGCGTCGTGAAGGGCTTGCACCCGTTCGCCAAGCTCGCGGGACGCCACCGGAGCTTCATCGAAACTCACCTGGCGCGAACTCGGCATGCGGCCCGTGAGTACGGCACGGCGATTCCGCACGTTTTCACCACGAGCCATCTCACACACGCGCCGATCGAGCAGTGGATTCGGACGACGATGGGTGACGCGTGGGAGCGCGAGGTGTGGCTGTCACCCGGTCGCTCGATTGGACTGCGGCTCGTACCTGCTTTGCGCGATCTGCATTTCGCGTGGGAGGAAACCGCCCAGCAAAAACTCGACGAGCAGAAGGAGAAAATGCGGGAGAGCGTACGCGCGGCCCTGACGAACTGGGCCCGCACCGTCGGCGAAGGCGCCGATTACACCGATAATTTGCCTGAGCAGTGCCTGCATCCCGTCGGCCACTGGTTTGAAGTCCCGAATCTGTTGAAGAATGGAACGCTCGCCCGGTTGCTCGCCCAACGGCCCCAGCTGCGCACGCTTGTTACCCACAATATCGATACACTCGGCGCGTCACCCGACCCCACGCTGCTGGGCTGGTTTCAGGCGAGCGGCGCGACGCTGGGCTGGGAGGTCATTCCGAAACGGATCGAAGACCACGGCGGTGGACTTGCTCGCGTGGACGGCCGCCTTCGTATCGTCGAGGGCCTGGCCTTGCCGCGCGAGGACGACGAATTCGCGCTGACCTATTACAACAGCAATACCTGCTGGATCGACATCGACCGGCTACTGACGGTTTTTGGACTTACTCGGACCGACCTCGCGAATCCGGAGAAAACCTCGGCCGCGGTTCGTGCCGTCGCCGCCCGTTTGCCGACCTACGTGACGCTGAAGGATGTGAAGAAGCGTTGGGGCCACGGCCAGGAAGACGTTTATCCCGTCGCACAGTTTGAAAAACTCTGGGGCGATATGACCGGCTTGTCCGAGTGCACCAGCGTGTTTGCGGCCGTACCGCGCGCGCGTGGCCAGCAGCTCAAAGATCAGGCCCAGCTCGACGCATGGCAGCGTGACGGCTCCGCGGCGTACATTGAATCGATCTGCAGCTGGTAAATCGGCCACGTCCGTGTCGGTCACGGTGCAGTTCGTCGATCGTATTTCGAGCGTGACGAGTGACCGGATTTTTCGATCACGTCGCTGACCGAAATACATTGGCGGGTACGTCACGGCCACGAAGCAGTTGCAGAGTCACAAAAGTTTTTGTTTGGCGTGAGGACATCGCAGGGCTTCAACCACTGCGAAGCATGGCGATGCGTTTTTGCATTCTTGGCAGCGGCAGTTCCGGTAACGCGGCGTTACTTGTCACGGACGGTGCACGCATTCTGGTCGATGCTGGATTTTCGGCGCGCAAGCTCGCGTCGCTGTTGGAGACAGTCGGCGAATCGCTGGAACGCATCGATGCGGTCTTTCTCACTCACGAACACGGCGATCACTCAAGTGGCGTCGATGGGTTGAAGAAATTTCCGCATATTCGCATCTTCGCGAACGCGGCGACCGCACGCGCGGTTCAGACGGGACTGACCCACCGACCGGACTGGCAAACGTTCGAGACGGGTGCGCGCTTCCGCTTTCGTGATTTGGAAGTGCAGAGTTTCACGGTGCCGCACGACGCCCAGGAGCCCGTTGGATTCCGGTTCACGAGCGGCCACGACGGCGATCTGTTTTCTCCGCGGCAGGCTTTGACCTTTCTGACCGATCTCGGCCACGCCCCACAGCACGTGCGCGAACACATGCGCGGCTGCAATGTGGTCGTCGTCGAGGCAAATCACTGCTCCGAGCTCCTGAAAGCGGATACACGTCGACCCTGGCCGACCAAGCAACGTATCGGAGGACGGCACGGTCATCTTTCGAACGAAGCCACCCGCGCGCTTTTGACGGAGATTGCGTGTCCTCATTGGCGGCGCGTTTACCTCACGCATATTTCCCGTGATTGTAATTCGCGGGAAACAGTTGAACTCGCGTTTGCTCCCGTGCGCGCAGCGTTGAGCAGCTGTGAATTTTCTGTGGTCTGCCAGGGCGAAACCACGCCGTTCTACGACTTCGTTTAGGCGGGCCTGCAATCTGGCGGAGGATTGAATCTGGAACTCTGGAACGCTGGAACGGAGGCGGTCCCAATCCGAATGGGGAAATCAGGTAATCAGGAACGGACTCAAACGGTGACTCACACATCGGTTTCGTAGTCGGGCCGTAGCCCGCTGCGGGAGCAGCGGGATCTGGGGAGAGGATCCGGAAGGATCTTAATCTGGAACTCTGGAACGCTGGAACGACCACGATCCCCCATCCGAATGTGGGCATCAGAAAATTTGGAACGGACTCAACCGTGAGTCGCTCATCGGCTCGTTGGTCCGGCGTAGCCCGCTGCGGGAGCAGCGGGATCCGAAAACGATGATTCCATTCGCGCCCAACCCTCCTCCCACCGCCCCCCGCCTCACGCCGCGCCGCAACGATCCTCTCGCTGACAGTCCCGGTGCTTGCGCGCCCGGCGCGTTTCCTGCACCACCGGATCCGTATGAGCGCTGTCTCGAGTTCCTTCCGCCGCACCAAAATCATCTTCACCCTCGGTCCCGCGACCGAGAGCGAAGAAATGCTTGAGAAGCTCATCGGCGGAGGCGCCGATATCGTCCGCCTCAACATGGCCCACGCCAAACACGACTGGACGCGAGCCACCATCCGACGCATCCGAGCCGTCAGCGCGAGGGTTGGACGCGAAGTCGCCGTCATGATGGACATCAAAGGTCCGGAAATCCGCACCGGCGATCTGGCCAATCCCATCGATCTCAAGCCGGGCGAAATTTTTGATTTTACTGTCCAACCCGCGTCCGCCGACCAGGAGGCCCATGAGGTTCGATCCGTGGACGTCAACTACCGCGATCTCGTCAACGACATCAAAGTCGGCGACACCGTGCTCGTCGACAACGGCTTGATTCGCCTTGAGGTCCTGGAGAAGGACGAAGCCCACATCCGCTGCCGAGTGTTGATCCCGGGCCAGCTCAGCTCGCGACGTCACATCAATCTGCCCGGCGTTCGAGTGAACCTTCCCGCGTTCACCGAAAAAGATCGCCGTGATACGCTCGTTGGCATCGAGGAGGGAATCGATTTCGTTGCCCTCTCATTCGTCCGCGAGGCCAAGGACGTAAACGATCTTCGCACCTTCCTCGCTGAGAACAAATCCAAGGCGCGCATCGTCGCGAAGATCGAAGACCAGTCCGCGATCACCAATCTCGACGAAATTGTCACGGCCTGCGACGGACTCATGGTGGCGCGGGGAGATCTCGGCATCGAATGTCCGTTCGAGGATCTGCCGGTGATTCAGCGCCGCGCGGTGCGGGCCTGTGTCGCGCAAGGTCGACCCGTCATCGTTGCAACCCATATGCTCGAATCCATGATCACGCAGCCGGTCCCCACCCGGGCCGAGATCACCGACGTGGCCAACGCGGTGTACGAGCGCGCCGATTGCGTCATGCTCTCGGGGGAAACGACGGTCGGCAAATACCCGCTCGAGTGCGTGCAAATGCTCGATAAAATCGCGCGTCGCATCGAGGCCGAGAACGATTCCAGCCACGACGAGCCCACCGTCTTCACGAGTGAGCGAATGAAGATGCTGCATTCCGCCGTGGTGCTGGCGGACGAGATCCCGCACTCGAAGATCGTCACGTTCACCCGGCACGGGTTCATCGCCACCGGTCTCGCCGCGTTGCGTCCGACCGCCGCTCCAATTTTCGCGTTTACGCCCTCGATTGAATTACTGCGGCAACTACGACTGCTTCGCGCCGTCGAACCCATCCTCATGGCATTCGCGAGCGAACCTGATGTCTCGATCGAAAACGCCATCAGTCTGCTGCGACAGGCCGGTCGGATCACGCCTGGCGACAAATTGATCGTCGTGACCGATATCGTTTCCCAAGACCGGTTGGTCGACGCGATTCAGCTCCGGACCGTGCGGTAAAGCTCCAGTCAAAGCAGGTCATTGCGAGGGTTAGTGCGCAAATATCCTTTGTCGCTCCGTTACTTCTGTTAGGCCAGTGGCGTCTCGGGTTCACCCACCCATGGCGACTGAATGAAAATCCTCCGTCCCGTTGTTCTTGCGCTCGTCTGCCACGGTCTGGGATTTTTGTCCGCTTCCGCCGACGTCGCGCGTCTCGTGAATCTGTCCAGTCGCGCGCAGGTGGGCACTGGCGACGATCTGTTGATCTCTGGGTTCGTGATCGGTCCGGGCGGTAACAAGACGGTGCTGATCCGCGCGGTCGGTCCCACGTTGAGCACACAAGGCGTGAGCGGCTTCCTCGCGGATCCGCTGCTCGACCTGCACAATTCGACGGGCGCGATCATCGCGAGCAACGACAACTGGGCACCGGGCGACGCTGCCACAATGTCAACCGTGGGTGCCTTCAGTCTGCCTGCTGGCAGCAAAGACTCCGCCATCGTGCGCAGTCTTGCACCAGGTGGCTATTCCGCGGTCGTGAGCGGCGTCGGCAAGACCACCGGCATCAGCCTAATTGAGATCTACGAAATCGACGCCACGTCAGGGCGGCTCATCAACCTTTCCACCCGCGCGCGCATCGGCACCGGCGACAATCTCCTGATCTCCGGCTTCGTCGTCAGCGGTTCGAGTGGCACGCGACGACTTTTGGTCCGCGCGGCCGGTCCCGCACTCACCGCCATGCAGGTCACCGGCGCCCTGGCGGACCCGACTTTGCGCGTCGTCAATGCGGTTTCAGGCGCCACTGTTTCGAGCAACGACAACTGGGGCACTCCTGCCACCTCTACCGCGCCGGACGCGTCCACGCTCAATGCTGCTTTTGCCCTGACCGGCGCATTTCCCTTCGCCAGCGGGAGCAAAGACGCCGCGGTCATCGCTGATTTTTCCCCCGGTCCCTACTCCATCAATGTGACGGGAGTCGGCGGAAGCACCGGCGTCGCTTTGGTCGAAGTTTACGATCTCACCGTCGAAACCGGAAAGCCTAACGTCACCATTTCCGCCACCAGATCGACGGCCGACGAATCGAGTGGCGCGGCGGGCGAATTCACCTTTTCGCGCACCGGCGATACCAGTCAACCGCTGACCGCCACGTATTCATTTGGTGGGAACGCGACGCTTGGCGCGGATTACACGGCGGGCACGGGCAGCATTTCCTTCGGCGCCTATGTTTCGGCGGCGAAGCTCTCCGTCGTGCCGCGCTCTGATCTTCTGCTCGAGGGCAACGAATCGGTCACGCTTACGCTGAATGATGGCGGCGCGGCCTACTCGGTCGGCTCTCCAGGCTCGGCCACCGTCACGATCGTCGACACATCGCCTACGCTTTACGTCACCGCGCTGCGCCCGACCAGTGCCGCCACCAACTCCACCGGCTCTGGCACCGCGACGATCCTGCTCAGCCCCGACAACACGTTTGCGAGCATCAGTCTTTCGTTCTCCAATCTTACCTCGAGTGAGACTGTCGCTTATCTGCGGATTGGAAATCCCGGTGAAGTGGGGGTTGAACTCCTGCGCCTGCCCGCCGGCCAGGTGGATAGCACGAACTGGAATATCAACGCCATGGGTGGGCTCTCGACGAGCGACATCCTGCAAGCAATCCGTGAAGGCCGGGTGTTTATCGATATCCAAACGACAAACTTCCCCGCCGGCGAGCTGCGTGGTTCCTTCATCCTCGCCAATGGCTCGCAGACATTCGTCGCTCCTGCCGCGGCGCCGGGAATCGATCTGAGCAGCGTCTCCGACACCGACGCCACGCGCTTCCTGACGCAGGCCACCTTCGGACCCACGAAGCCGGACATCGATGCGCTCAAACAGAAAGGCTACTCCGCCTGGATCACCGAGCAGCTCGCGAAACCCCTTTCGTCGCATCGCGAGGCAACGGTCGCCGATTTCGCCGCCAACAACGCCGGCGGTCAGAACGCTGTTAACGGCGTCAACACGCGTCCCGGCCAGGTTCACCGCCAGGCGGCCTGGTGGAAGATCGCGTTGACCGGCGACGATCAATTGCGACAGCGGGTCGCATTCGCGCTGAGCCAGCTTTTGGTCATTTCAGACGTTAATGGAACGGTCGGCAGCTGGCAGGAAGGCGCCGCCAACTATTACGACATCCTCGCTCGCGACGGGCTCGGCAACTTCCGCACGCTGCTGGAAAACGTCACGCTGAGTCCCATGATGGGCGTATACTTGAGTCACCTGCGCAACGCACGGAGCACGTCCCCGACCGGCGCACAGCCTGATGAGAATTACGCCCGCGAAGTGATGCAGCTGTTCACGATTGGGCTCAGCCAGCTGCAACCCGACGGCACGCTGAAACTCGATACCAAGGCACTTCCGATCGCGACATACGACCAGACCACCGTCACGGCCATGGCGAAAGTTTTCACGGGTTGGGGCTTCTACAACACCACCCCAACGACGGCCAACTTCCGCAACAGCCCTTCGGATTACATCAATCCCATGACGCTGTACTCGGGGTTCCACGACGTCACCGCCAAGACCATCATCAATGGCCAGCAACTGCCGGCGGGCCGCACGGGCACGCAGGACCTGCAGGACACGCTCGACGCCCTCTTCAATCATCCGAACACCGCGCCGTTCGTCTCGCGCCAGCTGATCCAGCATCTCGTCACGAGCAACCCGAGCCCCGCCTACGTTTACCGCGTCGCCCAGATCTTTGCCAACAACGGCTCCGGCGTGCGTGGCGATCTATCCGCGGTCGTGCGCGCCATTCTCCTCGACTACGAAGCGCGCTCGCCGAGCGTCGCGGCGAACGTTGGTTTCGGGAAATTGAAGGAGCCGCTGCTCCGCGTCACTTCGCTGCTGCGTGGCGCTGGTTTCTCCTCCGCAACGTCGCGCTACGCCATCAACAACGCCAACGGCCAGATCGGCGAATCCGCGCTCAGCGCGCCAACGGTTTTCAACTTCTACGAACCTGATTTCGTGCAGGCCGGTGTCCTCGCCACCGCGGGGCTGTACGCCCCTGAATACCAAATCCTCACCGCGACGACCGCGATGAGCACGCCCAACTATCTCTACAATTTTATCTTTAACGCCACGTATCAGGGAGTGGCGCTCACCTTCACGGACCTGCTGCCACTCGCGCCCCAGCCGACTGGGCTCGTTGATCGGCTGAATCTGCTGTTGAGCGGCAACGCTCTACCTGCCGCCACAACCACACGAATCGTCACCGCATTGAACGCGCTCCCCACCGCGACCACCGCCACGGATCGGGTTCGCACCGCGATCTACCTTATTACGACCACCGGCGAAGGCGCCGTTCAGCAGTAGTCTAAGGGACTGCATTACGCGTTCCCTTTCGTTGCTTCCGCCCCTCTTCGCATGAGCTCAAAAACGTCCCTCGATCTTTCCCGCCGCAAGTTCATCGGCTCGTGCTGCGCGGCTGTTGGCACCACCGGTTTGTTGTCCGCGCTCGCTCAGTTGCGCCTCATCGGCGCCGTCGCAAGTCCGTCCAATACACTCACGGCAACGGCGGCCTCCGATTACAAGGCGCTGGTCTGTTTGTTTCTTCAAGGAGGCAACGATGCGAACAACCTCTTGATTCCAAATGACACGTCCGGTTACGCCGCGTACGCCGCGGGCCGCGGCGCGCTCGCTTTGCCTCAGACCGGCCTCCTGGCGCTCGCCCCGAAGACCTCCGATGGTCGTGCCTTCGCCCTCCATCCTTCAATGCCGGAATTCCACAGCCTGTTCGGCCAGGGGAAAGCGGCGATCATGGCCAACACGGGCACGCTCGTTGTCCCCACCACGAAGGCGCAGTACAGCTCACAATCTGTGCCGCTTCCGCCTCAGCTTTTTTCGCACAGTGATCAACAAGTGGAATGGCAAAGCAGCGTGCCCGACAAGCCGTTTTCGACCGGTTGGGGCGGGCGTCTCGCGGATTTGACGCAGGCGTTCAACTCAAACAACGGCATTTCGATGTCGATCAGCCTCGCGGGGCAGAACTCCTTTCAGGTCGGCCGCAGCGTGACCCAGTATTCCGTGGGCACCAATGGCGTCGTGTCGCTCACCGGTTCATCCACCAGCACGACCTCTGCATCCGGAATCCGGACACAGGCGCAAAACGATCTGATCTCCTCGCAATCCGGCAATCTGTTCAAGACCGCTTTCGCCGGAATCACCAAGGACGCGATCGCTGATAGCGCGCTGCTCGCGCAATATGTGGGCGCCAGTGCCCCCATCCCTTTCACTACGACATTCCCGACCACCAGTCTCGGCCAACAGCTGCGCATGATTGCGCGCCTGATCGCCACCGCGCCGAACTTAGGGCTGAAGCGTCAGATTTTCTTCGCGCGCGTCGGTGGATGGGACCTCCACGATAACCAGCTCGGCGCCCACGCCACGCTGCTCGCCGATCTTTCGACGTCGCTCAAATCGTTCTACGATTCCACCGTCGAACTCGGCGTCGCCAATCAAGTCACCACGTTCACGGCCTCGGATTTCGGCCGCACCTTCAATACGAATGGCGATGGCTCGGATCATGGGTGGGGCAGTCACCACTTGATGGTCGGCGGCGCTCTACAGGGAAACGACATCTATGGCCGCGTACCCGATTTGACGATCAATGGGCCGGACGACACGGGCCGTGGTCGTTGGATTCCCACGACCAGCGTCGATGAATACAGTGCCACGCTTGCGCGCTGGTTCGGCGTCAGCGCCACTGATCTACCAACGGTGCTCCCCAACATCGGGCGCTTCGCAAAACCAAATCTAGGTTTCCTCGGATGAGCGTTCGCCGGATCCTGGCGGTTGTCGTCGGCATCCTCGTGGTCGCTGGATTGACTTGGTGGTGGTCAACGGCAGAAAGCCGCAGTCGCGCGAAAACGAATTCGATCCGGAGAGCGGCAACGCCAAGCCGTTCGAGCGAGCCATTCGAATCGACCGCGAACCTTTCAGCAGCCGCCCGCCGCGACGACGATTCGCATCTTGCCGATCAGCTCAACGCTCCGTCCGGCAACATCCGGACCGATCTGGAAATCGTCGCCGCGTTGATCGAATCATTTCGCACGAACTTTCCCGCCAGCGGCAATCCGGTCGGTGAAAATGCCGAGATCACGGCTGCGCTCACTGGTCGAAACGCGCTCCACGTCGCGCTTATTCCCAGAAAGCATCCCGCCATTAACGCTCAAGGCGAGTTGTGCGACCGTTGGGGCACGCCCTTCTTTTTTCACCAGATGTCTGGGACGTCGTTGGAAATTCGCTCGGCGGGCCCTGATCGCCGGATGCGGACCGAGGACGACGTCGTACTGACGCCCTAGCGGCGGGCCTCAAAGCTGGCCGCCGATTCAGCGGTGTTGGGCTGTAACCTGGCGCCATGGTGCGCATCGAATCGCGTGCGGGTACCGCAGCGCCTCACGCTCAACCCGGCCCGGTATCCGCAAATCCCACCGATTGGTTAGATTAAATATCTTGTGCGCCCATTGTCCGCCGCCTTGCCTTCGCCTGTCTGATGCGTCCCCGGCTCTCCCTTATCGTGACCTTATTCGCGTGGCTCCTCGCCACGGGTAGTCACTGGGATTTGGTTCAAACCTACGCGTGGGGCAGCATGATTGCCGGGTACGCGCAGGAAATGTCATTCAGTGCCGCAGTGAAGAAGACCTTTTCGGCCGAGAGCATGTGTCACCTGTGCCATGCCGTGGCCGAAGCCAAAAAGTCGACTGCCGGTGACGCCACGACGCCTGGAGCCAAGGACCTCGGAAAGATTCTGCTCGTATACGTCCCCGTGACGCCGTCCTTTTTTGCTCCGACTGCGACCGGAGAGGGACTGCGAGCTCGTTCGCCGGTGCCGTTCAGCGCGGGCCGCGCAGCGCCGCCGAGTCCCCCACCACGATTCGTGGCTTGAGTCACTGTGCCCGCTGAGCGGACGACGTGATAACGCGTCCGCTGCGACCGAGCCGTTCGACCTCCTTCGACGGCTTTTCACGTCGCGGCACTCCTGAAGGTCGGCGGTCGTTCCGCTGTACCTCCTCACGCGTCGATCTCGCGAGAGGCCAACCCTGTATTCGGCTCATGCCGGTCCTCCATGCCTTTCCGTTTCATTTTTTTCTGCTCGTTCCTTTCTGCCACATCCGCCCTCGCGGATGACAATGTTCAGACACTGTCCCCGCTCGTCGTGAGCGAGGCTCCGTCGGTCGCGGACAAGTATCAGCTCCCGCAAGTCACGGAGAGCATCACGAGTCTGCGGGTGAGTGAGACGATCAACGCGATCGACCCCGAAGACGCGGTGAAATATTTCCCGAGCGTATTCCTGCGCAAGCGCAACAATGGCGATACCCAAGCCGTCATGGCGACCCGCGTTTGGGGAGTCAGTTCAAGCGCGCGCAGCCTGATCTTCGCCGATGGTGTGCCGCTCTCCGCCCTCATCGCGAACAACAACAATATCGGCGGTCCTCGCTGGGGTTTGGTCACACCGGCGGAAATTGAGCGAATCGATTTGATGTACGGGCCGTTTGCCGCGGCGTACGCCGGCAATTCCATGGGCGCGGTCATGGAGATCACCACCCGCCAGCCAGAAAAGCTGGAAGCCTCGCTCCAACAGACCGAGGCGCTGCAACATTTTTGCCAATACGGCACGCGTGGCAACTTCCAGACCCATCAGACGGGCGTCAGCGTCGGCAATCGCGCAGGCAAGTTCTCCTACTGGATCAGCGCCAATTTCCAAGACAGCCACAGCCAGCCGCTCTCGTATGTGACCGCGCCGGCGTTTCCCGTCGGCACAACCGGTGGATTCGCCGCGAAAAATAAACTCGGCGCACCCGCTCAAATCGTCGGCGCCGGCGGCCTCCTCCACACCCAGACCACGTCCGCGAGATTCAAGGCCGCTTACGATTTTTTGCCCTGGCTGCGCGCGACCTATTCCTTCGGGGTTTGGCGCAACGACGCGAGTTCTGAAACTGAATCGTATCTTCGCAACGACGCCGGCCAGCCCACTTACGCCGGCCTCGCCGCGTTTGCCACCGGACGGTCTGAACAGCTGCAGCAGCATTCGTCGCACAGTATCGCGGTGAAAACGGATACACGGGGCTCGTGGGACTTCGAGGCCGTGGCTTCACGGTACGATATGGATCGTGATGCCCAGCGACTGCCAACCACGGTCTCGACCACCAACGCGCCGTCCGCGTCCTTCGGCTCAGTCGGCCGCGTTGCGGTGCTCAAGGGCACCGGCTGGTCCAACCTGGACCTGAAAGGCACGTGGCGGCCTGCCATGTCGCATCGACCAACGCACACGATCAATTTTGGTGCGCACGACGACCGCTACCATCTGCTGAATCCGACCTACACGACGAACGACTGGCCATCGAACGGGCCTTACACCGGAGTCGCGACCGAGGGGGACGGCAAAACCCACACGCAGGCATTGTGGGCGCAAGACGTCTGGCAACCGACCTCCACGTTTAAGTTTACGGTCGGCGGGCGCTATGAACAGTGGCGCGCGTACGAGGGAATCAACCGCAACGGCACCACGGTCGTCATCCAACCAGAAGTGAAAGCGCATGGGTTTTCGCCCAAGGCAACGGCGGGCTGGACGATTGCTCGGCACTGGGTGGTGACTGCGTCGATCGGACAGGCCTATCGCTACGCGACGCCCGCCGAACTCTACCAGCTGGTCTCAACCGGCCCGACCTTTACCTCTCCCGATCCGCGGCTCAAACCCGACGATGTCCTCGCCGCTGAACTGAAAGTTGAATACACCGTCGACCAAGGTCGGATCCGACTCTCGGCTTTTCAGGATGACGTGCACGACGCGATCATCGCGCAGTTCAATCCGCTTCTGCCGAATTCCACCCAGCTGTTCTCCTATCTTTCGAACGTCGATCACGTCCGTGCGCGCGGGGTCGAACTTGTGGTCGAGAAAAACAACGTCTTCGTCCAAGGCCTCGAGTTCACGGGCAGCGTCACTTACCTGGACGCCAGAACGCTCGCACTGACCGGCCGCGCGAGCGCGACCGCATCCGCCAACGCCGCTGTTGGCAAACGCCTGCCCAACATTCCAGATTGGCGCGCGTCCTTCCTGTTATCCTATCGACCCAACCAGCATTGGACGTTTTCTGCCGGTGGACGCTACAGCGGGATGCTTTTCACCACCTTGGACAACACCGATGTGAATCCGAACACCTATCAAGGATTCTCCGCGTGGTTCGTGGCCGATGTGCGTGTTCACTACCGGTTCGACGGCCGGTGGTCCGCCGCGCTCGGTTGCGACAACGTCCTCAACCGCGAGTACTTCCTGTTCCACCCCTTCCCCCAACGCACGCTCGTCGCAGAGCTGAAGCTGTCGTTCTAAACGTCGCACCCGGCTTCAACTCCACTGATCGAGGTTAGAGTCACGCAACGGGGTATTCGTATCCCTTGCGATAGTCGCGACGGAGCAGACGGTTTGCCGCATCATCACCTACGATACGCTCGTTTGCGCCGTCCCACTCGATGCTGCGGCCATGTTTCAGCGCCAGCATCCCGAGGAGCGCCACATTGGTTGAAAGATGAATGTCACCGATATCGCAGGCCGGCTTGCGGCCGGTGTGAATCGCATCGATGAAATCCGCCCAGAGTTCCTTGATGTTCTGCGCGTCGGGATTGTGCAACTGCGCGGCTTCTGACTGCACGGGCTCTTTCGAATCGCTCGGGTAGAACGCCCAGCCTTTCTCCCATCCCATGTGGAAGATCCCTTTGGTCCCATAGAAATAGCAGCCGACGTTTTCGCCTTTGTCCGTATTATTGCCCGCGAACCGCCGGTGCTCCCACTGCACGTCAAAACGGTCGAAGCTGAACGTGGCGAGTTGGTGATCCGGCGCATCCGTCGTCTGTTCCGTGGCCGTCAGCACCACGGGACCGGCAATCGGACGACCGCCCGTGGAGTAAATTCGTTTGGGGTATTTTTCACCCGTCACCCACAGCACTTGATCGAGCCAATGGACGCCCCAATCGCCGAGCGTGCCATTCGCATAATCGAGATAATTGCGGAAGCCACGCGGGTGAATTCCGCCGCGACTGGCGCCCGAATTTTCGCGGGGATCCCCGCCGTTGAACGGGCGCAGCGGCGCAGGCCCACACCACATGTCCCAATCCAGTTCCTTCGGTACGTCGACCGTCGGGCGTGGTGTTTCTGGTCCACCCGGATAGTGCACGAAGCAACGGACCATGCCGATGTCGCCGATCTTTCCGCTTCGGATGAAATCCCGGCCACTTTGATTGTGCGGCGAGATCCGCCGGTGAGTTCCCACTTGTACGACCCGACCCGCCGAGCGCGCAGCGTTCACCATCGCGCGCCCTTCCAGGATGGTATGGCCAATCGGTTTTTCGACGTATACATGCGCACCCGCCTTCACCGCTGCGATCATCGGCAGCGCGTGCCAGTGATCCGGCGTACCGACGATCACGATCTCCGGCTTCGTCTGGTCGAGTAGATCGCGGTAGTCTTTGAAAAGCTTCGGAGTCTCGCCCGTACCTGTCCGCACATTGGCGAGTGTCGCTTCAAACTGGCGCGCATCGACATCGCATAACCCGACGACCGCACACGAGCCGCTCGCCATTGCTTCCCGCAGGATGTTATTGCCCCACCACCCACAACCAATCAGGGCCGTGCGGAATTTTCGGCCGGGTGGTGTCGCTTCGGCCCCACGCATGAAACGGGGCAACGTAGCAAAGGTGTAAGCGGCAGCGGCAGATTGGAGAAAGCGACGTCGGTTCATGGGGTAAGTTTTCGAGCGGCGTCTATTCGGTCAGCGAATCGTCTCCGGAACGACCGCTCACCGCCTCACGCCTAGACCAATTTCAGTTCGGAGGTACGCGATCGATTTCTCGATCTCCGCTTTCTGATACGCTTGTTGAGCCGTCGCCCGCGCCTTCGGGTCGGACGGATTCTGAAACGCCGGGATCGGCTTACCGCGTTTTGCGAGCGCCTCAAATTTCGCCAGCTTCTCCGGTCGCTTGTCGTAGTACTGCCAGAACTCCGGCTTCTTGTACTCAAAGACGCGGGCGAACCCCGAGATCGTCTCAATCATGATCGGCACGTTCGGGCAGAGCTCGCGCCAGCGTGCCGTCCAGCGTTGCCAATCCATCAACCCTTCACCGGCCGCCGTCCATTGCACCGCTGCGCCTTGCGGCACGTCCCACACCATGCTGTCGCGCAGGCTCGAGCAAATCGTCACCGGACCCAGCGTCTCCAACACATCCATCGGATCCTCCAGCGTCCACACCGCGTTGCCCGAGTCGATGTTCGCGCCGACGTAGTCAGTTCCAGCGTCCTCGATCAGCTGCCGCGTTTCCCACGAGTGCATGTCACCACCGTGATTCTCGATGGCAATTTTGACGCCCGCCTTTTCGGCGTCCCGACGGCACGCTTTAAGGACTGCGACCGTATCGGCGATGCGCGCCTGAATGCCGCCCTGCGATTTACGATCCTCCATGTTGCCGAGCACCACGCGCGCGGTCGGTGAACCCAGCGTTTGCGCGACGCGAATCGTCAAACGCAGGTGTTCCTCCGCCGTTCCCCACGTCTTCTTGAACGTCTTCGAAGTCGGGCAAATGCTCCAGCTCCCCACGTAGAGTTCGATGCCCGCGGCTTCCGCCTTCCGGCGAATCTCGCGCAGGGCGCCGTCCTCAAGACTCTCATACGCGTCCAAGTCCGAGATGAAGAGCGTGTCGCATTTGAGCGATGCAGCATATTCGATCAGCGCCGGCGCCTTCCATTCCATTGCGCGGATCGAGAAATTATCGAGCCCCAGCTTAATTTTCGCTGGTGGCGGTGTTGCCGCGCGCAGCGGTCGAAAAGCCGTCGCGGCGGCAGCGGTGGCGAGAGTCGTAAGAAAGGTGCGACGGTGCATGGGGCGATGCGTGGTCCGAGCAAAACGGTTGGAAGCGTCGTGTCGATGCCACATCACAGAGAAAGACCTGCCGCTCCGGCTGTCCTCAGGTAATGCAACCCGTGGGTGAGCCTCATCGTTCGGCAAGGAACGTCCTTCCTATGCACGGGTCTCGATCCGCTCCGGCGCCTTACTCTCCACCGCGACTCCCCTACTATGAATTCAATCAACCAACAGCAACCCGAGCATAACGAAGAAAACCTTACGGGTCAGTCAGCGATCGACCGGATCAAACAGACATTCAAGAAGACTCAGACCTGCTTTTTTTGCACCGGTACTATCGTTGGATCGGACGACGTCCGACCAATGAATGTTCGCAAGGTCGACGACGAAGGTGCGTTGTGGTTCCTGAGCGCCGAAGACAGTCACAAAAACCAGGAGCTGGAGAGCGATCCGAGCGTGGTGCTCTTGTTCCAAGGCTCACCCCATTCGGATTTCCTGCAGCTAAAAGGCCGCGCGACGATCTCTCGTGATCGCGCAAAAATCAAAGAGCTGTGGGAGCCGATCATAAAAACCTGGTTCACGGGCGGAGTCGACGACCCGCGGATCACGGTGATCAAAGTGACGCCGCACGAGGGTTACTATTGGGACAACAAGCACGGCAACCTGGTCGCCGGGGTGAAGATGATGATCGGCGCTGCGACCGGCAAAACGCTGGACGATTCGATCGAAGGCAAGGTCTCGCTGTAAGCAGCTTGGCCACCCTCGGCCGAAACAGTCATTCGTCGCAGCCGGGTCCCCGCTCGACGCTGTCGTTCCGCTCGCACTCCTCGATGCTGTCGACGCACCAGCGCAGGACACTGGCCGAAGGGGCGAGGTTCACACGTCGTCAGGTCTTTGGCAGAGGCGGAATATCGAAGTGCAGCACGTCTTCCCGCATGCCTAATTTGGAGTAGAGCGCAATCGCCGGAGGATCACTCCGATCGGCCTGCACGTAGATGACGTAGGCGCCACGCTCCGTAGCCAGTCGCTGAAGCTCGCGAATGAGCGCGGTCGCGATGCCTTTGCGACGGTGATTTCCACATTCATTCAGCTCCGGACTAGTGCCCGATTCCAGCGTTCCTGAGTTCCAGATTGAATCCTGCCGGATCCCGCTGCTCCCGCAGCGGGCTACGCCTACGCCTTACCGCTTTCCTAATTCCACATTCGGATCAGAAAAATTTCGCGGTGGTCGGCTGTTCCTTTTCCTCTACTTCGCGCTCGTAGGGCTGTTCTCGGTCCGGCTGCCAATAGCCGGCCATCCACTGTTTCGCCTGAGGATCGTATTTTGGTTCAATCCAAACCGAAATCGGCGTCGCCGGAACGCCCCATTCACCTGCCGTCCATTCCCACTTTCCGTTAACTGGACGCCAGTGGCCGGCAACCCAGACCATTCCTTGCGCCGGGATCGGCGGTTTTTCTTCTGACCGCACCGCGGGCGGTGCCGTCTCCATCCGCACCCCTTCGCGCGCGGGGCGGATGTGATTTTTGTTCGCCTCCTCAAGCAACTTGCTCGTCGCCAGTTCTGGCGCGGTTTTCTCGATCGCCTTGGCCGACGGCGCCGCCGCCTTCACGGCTTCGGGCTTTTCCTTTTTAGCCGGCTTTGCTGCCGCTGGGGCCGAGTTTGTCGGCGAGGCTGGAGCGGACGCCGGTGGCTTCGCCGGATTCTCCGCGCCGTAGGCGACCGCCGCCATGAAGCCACACAACCCGACCATCACGAAGCGGTATTTTGTTCTCATCTTGGTTCCAATCTGGGGTTCGACCAACACAACGGAGCGTACGACCAGTTCAGTAAAACAGAAGTGCGACCATCGCAAGAGACCTTCTTGGCTCAACATGGTTGCCGACCGTTCTGTCTTTTTGTCGAACGCGAAGTCGCCTCGTACCGGCCAAGGTCGCAAAGACGCAGTTCCCGGGAATCATGGGAAGACCGTTCGCTGCCAGCCATGGTCTGCTCATCCGCTGGCGCAAAAAAACTGGCGCCACAAAGGGCGCCAGTTCAAGGGGAGACCGAGTGTTCTCGGTTCAGCGAGTCAATCGAGCGTCAGGCTTTACGTCGTCCGAGTGCCGCCAGCGCCAGGAACGAAGCGCCGAGCAGAACGGCCGTGGCGCCGCCGTCTGGAACTTTGGAAGGGGAATTCACCGTGACGGACTCGAGGATCGGGTCGGCGCCGGAGCTTCCACCGCCCGTGACATTGAAGTAGCGGCTCGAAAGGACCAGCGAGGCGCTTTGTTGGACCGCCCCGCCCGTGAGCGTAGACAGCAGTGCACCACTGGCAAAACTACCGGCCGACGTATCGCCGTAGATGTTCGCCTGCTCGCCGCCTTGCACCGAGCTTTTCAACCGGTTTCGTCGCCGTTTCTCAACAACACCTCGCTTTGGCGAAGCGTAACTTCCAGCTCTGTCCCATCATCGGAGGCGCTCGTACGGGAACCAAACTGGCTCCGCGGCCAGCCGAGTTCACGCAAAGGGCACGCTCTAGGGCACTATAATCCGGAGCGTTGCTGAAGAGAGTCCAACACTCGCAGCCTCGAGGGTGATGGTTCCAGGCTGATCCTCCGATTGTACGATCACCTGAGCCAGGCCGTTGAAGGTTGATCGGCTCCAGAGCGGAGACGGCGAGGTGATGGCGAGCGTTGCGGGCCAGAGTTGTTTCAGGCTGTCCCGCTTGCCCCAGTCCTCATATCGGGTGGCTTCAATCCGGACCACGTTCGCTTTCTCCTGCAGCGTTCCAGCTGCGACCACAATCTGCGTGCGCGCCTGTTCTGGTGTCGCGTCGCGATAAAGCGTCTGGCCATTCAACGTCACCGTTTGGTGGGTACCCAACGCATTCAAGAGCAACTCCGCCGATTCTCCTTCTGCAACGTCGGGTCGATCGAACTGCGCTTCAAAAACATTCTGACCGGTTTTGACCGAACCATCCGGCGCATTCCAATCGCCCAGTTGGATGGTGCGCATCTTGCCGACGAACTGGTCAGGTTCGTGGCACGAGGGATCCCCGTTTCCTACTCCAATGATTCGTGCCGGACCGCTGATGGAGAACTGGACCGGAACGTTTCCGGTCGGAACCACGCGACCTTCGCGATCGCGCACTTCAACGGTCACCACCGAAACGTCGGGGCGATCCGCAGCCAGCACCTCACGATGAGCCGACAACGCCAGCGCCGCAGCGCTCCCCGTCGTCGTGATAGTCGCCGAGGCAATCTCATGCCCGCTCCGAAACCCGCGCGCAACCAACGTACCCGGCGCGTAGTTTACCGGCCAGGCGAGGCTCCCGTTGACCGCCATTTTCTTTCGACCCATCGAGGTCCCGTTCAACCACAGTTCTACCTCTTCACAGTTACTGTGCACGCCCACGCTGATCGACTGCCCCTCTCGGCCCGGCCAGTTCCAGTGGGGGAACACGTGCAACATCGGTTCTGCTCTCCACCAGGCTTTGAGGTAATAATACCCGTCTTTAGGAAACCCACACGTGTCGAGAATTCCGAATTGTGTACTGATGGCGGGATAGCCGAACGGTGTCGGCTCACCCCGATAATCAAAGCCCGTCCAGAAAAACACGCCCGTTGCCCACGGTCTCGTGGCGTAAAATTGCCAGCCAAGCTCGGCATTGCCACCCGACGATCCTTCCACCTGCGGCGAAAGATGCGCGCGCGCGCGGTCGTCAAAGTAAATCCCTCGTGTCGCCTGCGTCGTCGTCTCTTCCGTCCCCACAATAATCTGCTCCGGATATTCCGCATGCTGGTGGGCCACGTCCGCTTGTTTGATATAATTCACGCCCGCCACTTCCACCGTCTTCGAAATCCCGCCCCAGCCACCACTGATCGCGACCGTTGTTCGCCGCGTCGGGTCGAGCCGGTGAGCAAACGCCTGCATCGGTACGGTGATGCGGGCGCCTTTGATGTTACCTTCGATCCCCCATTCCTCGTTGCCCAATGACCAGAGGATGACGCTCGGATGATTGCGGTCCCGGCGAATCATACCTTCCAACTGGCCCAGATGATACGGGTTGATGCCCATCAACCGATTTTCGTCGATCACCAGCATCCCGAGTCGATCGCACGCGTCCAGGAGCTCAGGTGTCGCCGGATGATGCGATACCCGGTAGGCGTTGCTGCCCATCTCCTTCAGGCGCTCAATCCGGAATTCCTGCAGCGCATCCGGAATGGCCACGCCAACGCCCGCATGGTCTTGATGGTTGTTGGTGCCCTTCAAAACAACGCGCTTCCCATTGAGGAAAAATCCTTCGTTCGGATCGAAGCGGATCGTGCGAACCCCGAAGCTCGTTTCGTAGCGGTCAACCACGGTGTCGCCCTGCCGCAGTATCGTCACGAGTCGATAGAGCACGGGCGTCTCGATCGACCACAGCTTCGGAGCCGCGATTCGGAGCACGTCATCACGCGCCGCGACCGCACCCGCCGCAAGAACCGTGGCCGGACTCGTGGAGCTGACTACCTCTTCGCCCCCGGAACCTAGAATCGTTTGGCCAACCGTGTAATCGGCCTGCCCACCGGCCTCGTTCGCTACGCGCGTTTCGATGCTCACGGTGGCCGCATCGCCCGCAACGTCCGTTCGCACGAAGGTGCCGTCGCGAACAACGTGCAGCGGCGCCGTCTTCACCAGCCAGACATGGCGATAAATTCCCGCGCCTTCATAGAACCATCCCTCGTCCATCGACGCGTCGACGCGCACGGCGATGACATTTTCTGCGCCATAGTTAAGGTACTCGGAAACGTCGTAACTGGCGCCCACATACCCGCTGGGTTCTTCACCCACGAAGAATCCGTTCACAAAAACCCGCGCAGCGCGATAGGCTCCATCCAAGTCGATCCGAATGCGTCGTCCAAGATCGGTTTCGGGAATTGAGAATGTGCGGCGGTACCAACCAACGCTCGATTCGGGAAACCCCGGCCCGATTGCCTTAAAGCCATGGCTGGCAATTCCGCGCGGGTCGAAGGGCGCCTCCACGGCAAAGTCGTGCGGCAGATCGACCTTCCGCCATCCACGGTCGTCAAATGACGAACTCGCCGGTCCGTCGCCGAATCCCGTTTTGGCAAGATACGAGAAATAGCCGGTGGCATGGCCGAAATCGCGTGCGGGATTCGTGGCGTGCCCAATGGCGAAGCGCCAACCCAAGTCGAGCGATTGCCGCTCTCGTCCGAGCGCCGCTCTCGCGTGAACCAGCAGCGTGCCAGCGAGTACCACGGCGAACAGACACCTGATCCGACCACCGCGCCAGCCCCACGACATGCGATTCATACGCTAAGTCGGATGTGACAGGCAGGCTCCGAAATCGAGCGCAAAACTTTGTAGATCGCTGGCGCAAAAGCGCGTACGTGGACCGACGCGCACAATCAGAAGCGCCTACGGGAAACCGGCTCTCCAACTGCGCAGCGGCCGCGGCAATTTCCCGGTTCCGTGGTCCGATCGCGCCGTGCGATCCATCGCGATCCCGTAGACGGCGGGGACTTAGCCGCTTGCGCAGACCTTCGCGCCCGGAGTGCCGTTGCAACGTGACTTGGGAAACGGCGACGAGTGGCGGAGTCGCGGGTGATCGCGACAGGGGCGATATTTAAAATAGCCGTTACAAATCGAACCACGCTCGGGGCATAGGGAAGTTCCTGATACGCGAAAAAAAACTGCGCTCGATAAACCGCGGCATGAGCCCGTTGTGTCGTCCAAGTTTAGCCGTTAAAAGTGCAGTGTTCTGTTCACTCTTCGCCGTGCAGGCCGCGATGAGCGCGCAGCTTAAAGTCCTATGGGACGACAACTCGTCGACTGAAACCGGTTTTCGCGTCGAACGGTCCACGGACGGCGTGAACTATGGACTCGCCGGCAACACGAGCGCCAACGCCACGTCGTACACCGATGACAACCTGGCGCCGGCCACCACCTACTGGTACCGTGTGTGTGCCTTCGATGGGGTCCAAGTCAGCGCGTACTCGAATCCAACCAGCGCCACTACCCCGACCTCGGCCCTTCCACCACCACCACCCCCGCCGACGACTGACCCCGTGGTCAGCCGGCTCAGTCGAATCTCGGTGCAAGCCGTTTCAGCGCCGTGGGGTTCTGCTGCCTTCACCCTTACCTTCGACGTTTCCAGCAGTCTTAAAAATATTCTCCTGCGCGCCATCGGACCCGGTTTGAACGCGTACACGTCGGCGTCCACGCTCATTGACCCCAAACTCAGCCTGCTCGCCGGTAGTTCGACGATCGCGAGCAATGACAACTGGGGTGGTCAGGCGAATCTGGTCGCCGCGTTCCAGCAAGTCGGTGCCTCCCCACTCAAGAATACGAGCAAGGATGCCGCACTACTCGCCTCGTTGGCTCCGGCGTCCTATTCCGTTAACGTGTTGGGACAGAAGGCCGGGTTGGCACTCGTCGAGCTGTTCGATGCTGACGCCAAAGCGCCGATCAGCGGTCGAATCACAAAAGCATCTGCTCGCGCCAACGTCGGTACCGGCGAGACCGTGTTCGTCGCAGGGTTTACGATCACCGGCGACACGTCCCTTCATCTCCTGCTGCGGGCGATCGGCCCTTCGCTTACGGGACTTCAAGGGATCCTGCAAAATCCCCGGCTTCAACTTTACCGCGGCACCACGCTGATCAACGAGAACGATGATTGGGGCGGGGGCAGCGCGCTCAAAACCGTGTTTTCCACTGTAGGTGCGTCCAGTCTCTCGATCACGAGCCGCGACGCCGCGCTCGACGTCTTGCTCGCCCCCGGCAGTTACACGGCCGTGATCACAGGCGTGAACGCGACGACCGGCTTGGCGCGGTTCGAAGCGTTTGTGATCCCCTGAACTTAACAAAGGTTGTGGGGAATCGGACCGATCTAATCCGAAGCCTACTCGCCTCAAGACGAGCCGCGTCGGGCCGAGCTTAATCAGCCCGCGCTTTACCAACCGTGAACGCATAGGCTCCGGCCTCCACCTCCACGACCAGATTTCCGTCAACGACCTCGACGCCTTTGACGCCAGGAGTGTCATCCAGTCGTTTCCCCGCTTCCCGCACTTCGTCGGCAGAAATCGTCGGCAACCAGATGCGCGCCGTCGTGTTGGGCGGAACTTCAACATCGAGCGAGAACCGGTTCGCCTCCCGCGTCCACGAACTCGAGATGCGGCCGTTGACCGAATCGTAATGGGCCTTCACCCAGCTGATCGGCGGCAGCTTCGGATTGCTGCCGGCCTGTGGAGGACGTGGGTGAATGATAATTCGGCGATAACCCGCACCGTCGGTATCAATTCCCGCGAGCGAGCGATACGCCCACTCCATCACTGCCCCGAACGCATAGTGACTGAAGCTGTTCATCGCGGCGTTCTGCTTCCCATTCGCCCCATTGAATCCGTACTCCTTCGTGTAGCTGTCCCACCGCTCCCACACCGTGTTCGCTCCGTTCATGACCTCATAGCCCCAGCTCGGAAAGTCGCGGCTCTGAAATAACCGCACCGCGAGGTCGTGCTGCCCGCCGGCCGTAAGTGCGGGCAAGAGCGAGCGCGTGCCAAGAAATCCTGTCGTCATCCGAAATCCGTTCTTCGCCACCTTGTCCGCCAAGTGGTTGGCCGCGGCCGAAACCTGCTGCTCCGGGATCAAGCCGGCCCACAACGCCAGCGCGTAGGCTGTCTGCGTATCCACTTTTAGCCTGCCGTCCAGTTCCACGTAGGCTTTCACGAAAGCCGCCTGTACTCGCGCCCGTCGCCCGCGGAAGTTTTCCGCCTCGAGCGGACGACCGATCGCGTCCGCCATCTCAGCCATCAATGCGCAGTCGAGCGCATGATAACAGGTGTCAATCAGCTCGATCGGCGTCGGTTCATTCACGTTCAGCCAGTCTCCCCATGGATTGCCGATGCTCGTGCCCAGCCCGTCCAGCGAACAGCTCGCCTGCCGCCAGGCCATGAAACGATTCATCGAATCCCAGTTTCGTTCGATCAAGCGCGCATCCCCATACGTCCGCCAGATTGTCCAAGGACAGATGATACCTGCATCAGTCCAGCCGGTGCCGAACGTCTTGCCCGGCTCGCCATGCGCCATCGGATAAGGCGCGTAATCGGGATAAGCCCCAAAGCTCCGCTGCGCCTCAACCACATCGTCGAGCCATTTGGTGAAAAAGGCCGCGACATCTGCATTGAAGGTGGCCGTGCGAATATACGCCTGCGCGTCACCCATCCAACCGAAGCGCTCATCGCGTTGCGGACAATCGGTGGGCACCTCCACGAAATTTGCTCGCTGGGTCCACTGGGCATTCAGCGCAAATTGCGTGAGCACCGGATCACTGCACTCGAAGCTGCCACTCGCAGGCACATCGTTATGGATCACCAGACCGGTGATCGCATCCAAAGTCGGCTTCTCGGCCAGGCCCGTCACCTCGACAAACTGAAACCCGTGATACGTGAAACGTGGGCTCCACGTCTCGCCGGCAGGATCTCCCCGCAGAATGTAAGTATCGGTCGCGCGCGCCTTCCGCAGGTTTTCCGTCATCAATGTCCCGTCCGCATGCAGCATCTCGGCGAAGCGAAGACGAACCTGTGTCCCAGCCGGGCCTTTTACTTTCAGTCGCATGTTTCCGGCGAAATTCTGCCCGAGATCAAAGACGTAAACGCGCGGCGCGGGCTCGGTCATTCGCTTCGACGGAAGCTCCTGCGTCACCCGGATCGGTGGCGCCGAGTACGCTTGCATCCGGGCCGGCTTGAGAAAGCCAAGGTCAACCTCACGTTTTCCACCGGTATCGAAGTAGGTCGCGAGCCGGCTGCCGTTCTCCTCGGCCCGAACGGCCCCTTTCCAATCTCGCGCATCATACCCCGGCGCGGACCAGCCCGAAAGCTCAGCACGTGCATCGTAACTCTCGCCCATCAGCAAATCGGCTTCCCGAATGGGCCCGTGATCCGTCACCTGCCAGCTCGGATCCGTCCCGATGGTCTCCCGGCTGCCATCGGTGTATTCGATTTCAAGCTGAGCGAGCCAGGCCGGAGTTTTGCCATAAAAAGCGCGACCGCTTTTGTTGGGCCCATAGCCGACCAGCAGCCCATAGCCGAGGTAGCCCGAATACCAGCCGTCGGCCACGACCGCACCGATCGTATTAGCTTCCCCACGACGAAGCAGCGCTGTGACGTCATGGCTGCGATAGTAGGCCCGTTGACGGTAGTCCGACCATCCGGGCTGGAACAGCGCATCTCCCACCCGCGCTCCGTTGCAATACAGTTCATAGAGCCCAAGCGCAGACGCGTACACCGTAGCGCGACGAATCGTTTTCGCAGCCGCGAAGTCTTTCCGATAATAATGCGCTGGCGGCAGGTGCAACGGCAGCGGATTGCTCGCGAGCGGCTCCACGTCGGCCGCAGAAATCCACGTGGCTGACCAATCGTCCGGTTGAAGCAGACCCATCGCCCCCGCGGTCGGAGCACTCCACTCGGTCGGCCGACCTGCCTCGTCCCAAATACGCACCTGCCAGAAATATTCCATCCGCGATTTCAGCGGCGCACCCGCATACGCGATTTGATTCGTCGCGTTGCCTTTCCTGCGACCGGTCTCCCACAGGTCACCTTTGCCCTCCGCCAGAATCGCGGCCGACGACGCCACGCGAATCTGCCACGCCGTTTGCGCCGCGCCCCGCCGGGATGCGGCGATTCGCCACGAGAAACGTGGCGTCGTCGACTCGACCGTTTGAGGTGCGGTGAGATATTCACAACGCAGGTCAGTCACCCCCGTTTCTGCTACGACTGCTGTGCCCGCCGTCGCGGCTGCGAGGGCGGAACTCCCAGCCATCGCGAGACCTAAACCAGCGACACAAGAAAACACGAAGGAGCGGAACAAGGGCATGGGAATGAGAGACTGCCGGAGGGCTTTGAAGGGGTCGCAGCAACGTGAGGACAAATTCCGTGAAACTCCATCCCGCACCTTGTTCGTTCGTCACCGACGTGCCTCAAAAAAATCCACATCGCCGTTGCCTGATCAAATCAGCTGTCGTTCTCTTTTGACGAGCGCTGATCCCCTGCGCCTTCGTTCGCCCCGAGCATCGTTAACTGGAACGTGATCATGAAAAATCCCCTGAGCCTCGACCTCTCGCCCGCCTCGGTCCCTGATCTCACCCCGCCGACTGGCCCGGCAACTCTCCGCTCCATCGCGCTCGTCTGTGGTGCGTTCATGCTTTTCCTCAACGCTTCAATCTCGTCCGCACGTGCGGCTGAGCTCAGCCGTCCGCCCGCGTCGGCAGATACCGGAGTATTGGAAGGCGTCGTGCGCGGACCGAACGGCCCAGAGGCCGGCGTTTGGGTGATCGCCGAAACGCACGACCTCCCCACGAAGTTCGTGAAGATCGTCATAACCGACGACAACGGTCGCTACGTCGTGCCGCAGTTACCCGCCGCCGAGTACGACGTATGGGTCCGCGGATACGGCTTGGTTGATTCAGCCAGGACCAAATCGAAACCCGGCAAGACGCTGAACCTGACCGCCGTCCTTGCACCGACTCCGCAAGCCGCCGCCCACTACTATCCCGCCGGCCATTGGTTCTCGCTGCTAAAGGTTCCGGGCAAGGAGGAGTTTCCGGGTACCGGTCCAACCGGGAATGGCATTGCGCCGACGATCAAGAACCAGGCGATGTTCCTGCGCATCATCAAATCCGGCGGGTGCATGTCCTGCCACGCTCTCGGTACGATCGGCACCCGCGAATTCACGCCTTCATTGCGCGAGCTCGCGGGCGAGCAAGCTTGGGAGCGGCGCCTGCTTTCCGGACAGGCCGGCGTAAACATGATCTCCACGCTGGCCCAGCTCGGACGCGAGCGGACGCTGAAGATGTTCGCGGACTGGACCGATCGCATCGCCGCCGGAGAAGTGCCGAGCGCACCGCGTCGGCCACAAGGGATTGAGCGCAACGTCGTCATCACCCAATGGGACTGGGCCGATCCGAAGGCGTATCTCCACGATTTGGTGACGACCGATCGTCGCAATCCGACCGTTAACGCGAACGGCCTCATCTACGGCGCGCTCGAACTCAGCGCCGACTACCTGCCCGTACTTGATCCGGTGCGACACAAGACCAGCAAAGTTCCTCTCACGGTCCGTGATCCGGCGACTCCGGCCACCTCCCCCGCGATGGCGGCACCCTCCCAGTATTGGGGCGACGAACCCGTTTGGACGAGCAAGGCCAATGTTCATAATCCGATGTTTGACGGACAGGGTCGCCTGTGGATCACCGCCGCCGTGCGTCCACCGGAAAATCCCGCAGTCTTCAAAGCCGGCTCGACGCATGCCTCGGCCAAGCTTTTTCCACTCAACAACTCGGGCCGTCAGCTCGGGCTCTACGATCCGAAAGCCGACAAGTACACCCACATCAGCACCGGTTTTAGCACGCACCATCTGATGTTCGCCGAGGATGCGAATGACACCCTCTGGACGAGTGGAGGAGGGCCGGTCGTCGGCTGGCTCAACACCAAGAACTATCTCAAGACGGGCGACGAAGTTGGTTCACAAGGCTGGACCGCGCTCGTCCTCGACACGAATGGCAATGGTCGCCGTGACGAGTATGTGGAACCCGATGCGCCGGTGGATCCGGCGAAAGATAAACGGATCGCGTCCGGCTTTTACGCCGTTTCACCCGCCCCCGACGGTTCCGTGTGGGGCTCAACGCTCGGTTATCCCGGTGCAATCATTCGCCTCGCTCCGGGGACTAATCCGCCGGAGACCGCGCTGGCGGAATATTACGAACTTCCGGTCAACGAGGCCGGTGAGCCCGTGGAAGGATTCTCTCCCCGCGGCATGGATGTGGATCGAAACGGCGTGGTGTGGGTCGCGTTGGCCAGCGGGCACATGGCAAGTTTCGACCGCAGCAAAGTGAAAGCACCGCTCAACGGACCCAACGCAACCGGACAACATGCCCGTGACGGCTGGACGTTTTACCCCGAACCTCTGCCGCAGCTTCAGGGCGTCACGACCCCCGGGAGCGCCGAAGGCAGCTACTACACGTGGGTCGATCAATTCGACACGTTCGGCCTCGGCAAAAATGTGCCGATCGACACCGGCAACGAGTCGGAAGCCCTGCTCGCGTTGAAGGACGGGAAATGGGTTATCCTCCGGGTGCCCTATCCGCTCGGGTTCTACACCAAATGGGTGGACGGTCGGATCGACGATCCCGCCGCTGGCTGGAAAGGTCGCGGGCTATGGGCGACCGTCAGTACCCGCGCGCCTTTCCATATGGAAACGGGCAAAGGCACGACGAGCAAGGTGATGAAATTCCAATTACGCCCGGATCCGCTCGCGAAATAGCTGAGCCGCCAAAATCTCGCTCGAAGCCCGACCGCATCCGACCCGCCCGCCAGGTGCCGGCGAGTCAGATGCTCGGACTACTATCCTAGTTCTTCGGCAGCGAACCGCCGTTGTCGCCGATGAGAACCCACTTGTCGCCCTGCTTCATGAGGATATCCGTCCAGCGACCCGCCGACTCCTTCTGCTTGTCGCCTTCGTCCTTCGTGATCTGCGTCCAATAATAGTGAGCGAACGCCACGTTGTCGTGAATTTTGATCGCGACCGGCGTGACGCTGTAGACGAGAGTCTTGCCCGTCTTGTGTCCGTGAGCAATGAACCGGCGCGCGGTTTCCTTGTCGGCAGGCATCGGATTTCTCAGACTCCAGCCGCTGTAGTCGGCATGGAAATACGTCATGAACTCGTCGGTCTTGCCGGCGGCATCGAGGGCCCAGTACGTTTCGACATTCTTCCAAACCTCTTTCTGAGCAGCTGACCACTCCTGGGCCGATGCAGTGCTGGAGAGAGCGATGAACAAACCGAGTGCTGCGCACAGCACGGAAACCATCCGGATGGGATTTTTCATAGGATTAACGTTGGATTTAGCGCGGCGAACGCAGACGCGCATCCGCCGGCAAGGGAGTTTATGCCTCCGGGCGCTTCCTCAACACAAGGGATTAACTCGGCGCAGGTCGTTTGCGGCAAACAGCATACATGATCGTCACGTGGCCTGCGATGCCTGGTCTCAGTCGAGCATTGGCGTGTTCCGCGGAGATGTCTCACGCTCCCACGCGGTCGCCGAACGCGTCGCGTTTGTCTCTGGTCAAAGGACCAGAGCCGCATAATCGTGCGCGGCTCATGAGTCGTCCGATGTGCTACCGTTGTTTCTGGCCCGCACCCCTGTGCTGGTGCGCTTCGATCACGCCGATGCCCACGCGCACGAAGTTCGTGTTCCTCATGCACCCGTACGAATTCAAACGCGTCAAAGCGGCGACCGGCCGGCTCACGCATCTGTGCCTCGCTGACAGCGAGATTCACATGGGCATCGCCTTTGACGAACACGCGGCGGTGCAGGCGCTGATTCGTGATCCGAACAATTATCCCGTATTGCTTTATCCCAAGGAGGGCGCACGCGATCTTTCGAAAGGAGAATTGCACGCCGCCGATTTCCAGGGACGCCGGCTCGTGGTGTTCCTCCTCGACGCGACGTGGCGCCTCGTGCGGCACCTGTGGCGTGCCAGTCCCAGTTTGCAGCAGTTACCGCGCATCATGTTTTCGAATGCGGCACCGAGCCGGTATGTGATCAAGCAACAGCCGGAAGCGGGTTGCCTCTCCACGCTCGAGGCCACGCATGAGCTGCTCATCGCCTTGGAACGTTCGGGTCTCGATCGCTATCCACTACCGGACCAGCTGCTCGGACTGTTTCAACGCATGCAGGACGTGCAGATCCGCTATCGCGACGAAGCGGCGCGCTCCGGCACGCGCCGTCATGTTCTGCGCGAAGCACCCGACCGACCCATCGTGATTACGTCGACCGCCCCCAAGCGCCGGCGCATTTTCCCGGTCCCTTCGCCTACTTCAGTTCTCGCACCTTGATCGCGCGAAACCAGCAGTCATCACTGTGGTACGTCAGCATGATGTTGCCGGCGATTTTTTCTCCGAAACCGGGTTCCTTTGCGAATTTGCTCTTCGCGAGCCCAGCTTTAACTGCGGCGCTCCCCAATTCGTAAGCGAGCACCTGCTGACCGTTCAGCCAGTGCTCCACGTGATTGCCCCGCACGACAATCTTCGAGGAATTCCATTCACCCACCGGCTTCAACGGCTTGTCCGCCGCGGCGGGTAGCACGTCGTAAAAAGCCGCGGTCAGCCGCAGAGCGCTCGTCTGGGCGTCGGGATTTTCAGCATCATCGATCATCTGGTACTCGTGTCCGGGCGCTGACGGTCTCGCTTCGGTGACGAAGTACTTCACGCCGTTGTTACCGGCGCGTGGCAGCTTCCACTCCCAGGTGAGTTCGAAGTCCGAATATTTCTTCGTTGTGACCAGGGCGACGCCTTTGGACTTGGCGATGGCGTGCAACGTTCCGTCCTGCACCTCCCACCCGGCGATGGGCGCGTTCGGGTAGCCACGCCAGCCGTCGAACGTCTGACCATCGAAAAGCAGCGTCCAACCGGCCGCTCGCTCAGCAGCGTCGAGTTGGTTTTGAGCCGCGCAGGTAATCGCGGCGGAACCGAGGATTGCGGCAACCAGGCAAAGGGTATGAGGACGCATGGGGGGAACATGGAGTCCCGGTTCCTTGTGGCAATGGTTCGAATGCACTTCTTCCAACGCACACGCCCCGTCAATCCGACAACCCTCAACCTCAGCTCGACGGCTGCGGTACCTTTACAAGGTTTCCACTCTTCAACCCTTGTGCGGAAATACGCCGCAGGATGTCATCGTAAAGCGGGTCGGGCATCGAAGTGCTGCGAGCCAGCACCCACAGAAGTTTTCCGTTCCCGTTGCTCACCACAGCCCACTGATAATCCGGATCGAGCTCGAGCACGCGATACGTGGCGCTGAACGGCCAGAGGAACTGCACCTTCCACTCCGCATTCGTCGTCGTATCCGTGATCTCAGCGACGCCTTTCCAGGTCTGTTCCGGCGCGGTCAGCGACTTTTTCCGAAACGCGAAAATGGCATCCAGCTTGCCGTCAGCGCGGCGGCCATAGATGTCGGACGTGGCAACTTTGCCGTTCTCGAGAAAATACGGGACATGTGAAATCACGTGCCATCGACCCATGTAACGATCGATGTCCACGTGGGAAACGGAATGGAGTGCAGAGGGAGAAGGCATCGTCGTGCAGCCGCAAACGCTGAGAAGAAAAAGGAGGAAAAGTACTCGTGTCATCGGTTGGGTACGCGCGAGTCAGCCGAATGGACGCTTCTGCTCTCGCACGCCCTCGCCGCCAACGCAACCCGACGATCGTTCGACGCGAAGCTAATCGCATTGCGGGACCTGGTCGGGCCGCTTAACTGCTCAGCCAATGCCGACGCTTTACGAGAAGCTGAACACCCGGCTGCAAAATCATCGCGCGGTCGCGGTCCTCATTCTGATTGGAAGCATTGTCATCGGAATCTCCGCCTTCACCGATGCCGCAAAGAATCTTACGGTCCTCTTCGCCAAGCCGGATGCCGAGGACGCACGCCTCAAACTCGCGCAACTCTCCGTCCCCTATACGGCCGATGAATTCGTGGAGCGCGCAGGCGCGGGTGACTTGACGCTGATCAACCTGTTTTTGGCGGCCGGAATGGATCCCAACGTGATCCTCTACGAACGCGGTGGACCCACCGCGCTGTTTCTGGCCGCAAGGGAAAACCACCCTGAGGTGGTCGAGGCGCTCCTGAAAGCCGGCGCGAAAATAATCAATGAAAGCAGCAACGCCATCGAAGCTGCCGCTCAATCCGGCAACGTGGAACTTCTGAACCGACTGCTCAAGACTCCGGTCGACCGTGAGCGCCTCGACGAAGCGTTCATCGTGGGGAAAAACCGCGCGATCCTCGAAACCCTCCTCGCCCATGGGGCCGATTTGAAGAAGTCAGGGCCCGAGGCGCTGTTGTACTCCAGTGACCCGGCCGCCGTTTCTTTTCTTCTCGCGCACGAGGTCAGCTTCAACACGCCGGATTCCGCGGGCCACACGTTTCTGCAGCGAATGGATTTCGACACCGTAAATCTGGATACATTGCAGACTCTGATCGATCGCGGCGCGGATCTCGAGGCGCGCGATAAGCAAGGTCGCACGCTCCTGACGACCTTTTCTGGCAAGGGGTATCGCAACGCGGTTGAGCGACTGATTGGTAAATCCGTAAACTTAAACGCCGTCGACGCCGACGGACGCACAGCGCTTTCCCTCGCGTGCAGTCTGAAGCACCAGAACGGCACTGAGCTCGTGGCCTTGTTGCTGAAAAGTGGCGCCGAGGTGAATGCAG
Source organism: Opitutus sp. (assembly GCA_039928945.1). Classification (GTDB taxonomy): domain Bacteria; phylum Verrucomicrobiota; class Verrucomicrobiia; order Opitutales; family Opitutaceae; genus Opitutus. The sequence goes on from JBDSSD010000114.1 coordinate 62,574, forward strand.
CCGATCGCGCGGGAAAGACTCCACTCAGCTACGCCCGGCAGCTGCCAAACGCAGAGGTCGTTCAGCTTCTGCTCGCGCACGGGGCAAAAGAGTAAAACGCGTTTGAGAAGTGGCCGCCGCAGCGTCCGAGATAGCCTCGGTCAACCTCTGCCACCTTCGACCGCACGCGCGATCCGCTCACGTCCGCAGTGTAGGCAGAACGAACTGCACCAGGATCACACCTGCAAACACCGCGCCTTCGCTCAGCGCAGCGCCGAGCAGCAACCAGCGATCGCGCAGACACGGCGCGAATAAAGCGCACGTCACCAGCGCAAGTAGCGTCATCGGCATGATACCGATGCGGGCTTGCGAAAGAAAAAACGTCCAGTGCTTCGGCGCACCAATCCACAGGTCCGCGAGAGCGATCAACCCGGTCAGCGCAAACGGCAGCGCAGTCCACAACAACAGCGCCCAAAACCAAGTCACTGGCCTCAGCCAGTACAAGGCCAGCGCTATTGGAATCAGCGCGAGCACGCCAAACACGGCGATTCCTAGCACCGGATCCCCAAACGCGTACATTCCAGAAGAAGCCACCGCGTCCGGTCCCGACGTCGCGAGTTGACGAAAATAGGCGGCGATCCACGCCATCGCGAGCGCCAGGATCATGCCTCCGATCACCACGCCGAACTTGGTTGGTGGCCGCAACGCGTTCATCTCTCCAACGTGACTAGCGGGTGGGCCGGAGCAAAGCGCGGAGTAGCACAAGGCGTCACGACACGAGCAGTTTATCCCCGGTCTCCAACGGCGGAGAACGTCCCCGCGCAACCGTGGTGCTCGAACAAGCAGCCTGAGCAATCGCCATCGCCGGTGCGAGGATCCTGTCGCCGTTTTACCCTGGCGCGGCGCCGCGGCATCCCCCTCGCCCGCTTCTGAACGACCGATGAGTGTTCGCTTTTCGGCTTCGCCCGCACGCCCGACCTGCCAGCTTCGCCAGGTGCATCATTTTCGATTTGTTTTCGCCGCCGCCTTTTTCACAGGACTCTCGACGCTTGCTCTGTCGGCTCAACCGGCCGCACCTGATTTCGCCGCAGCGCATCAGGAAGTCGTCGACACACTGCGCGCGTTTGTTCGCGTCGACACCTCGAGCCCTCCCGGCAACGAAACGCGCGGCGCAGAATTTCTAAAACGCATTCTCGATGATGCGGGAATTCCATGCGAGTTGCTCGGCACAGTGCCCGATCGACTGAACCTCGTGGCTCGCCTGAAAGGTTCCGGCCGAAAAATGCCTCTCGTGCTCATGGGCCACACCGATGTCGTGGGCGTCGAACGCGACAAATGGAGCGTCGATCCCTTCGAAGGTGTAATCAAAGACGGCTTCCTCTACGGCCGTGGCGCGAGCGACGACAAGTGCATGACGACGGTGTGTCTGGAAGTGATGCTCCTACTGAAGCGCCTCAACGTGCCCCTCGATCGCGATGTCATCTTTATCGCCGAGGCTGATGAAGAGAGCACGAGTACGGGCATTACGTATTTGATCGACAAGCACTGGGACAAGATCGCGTGCGAGTTCGCGCTCAATGAAGGCGGTTCGATCGTGGAGGAGAACGGTAGCGTCAAATATGTCGGCGTCGCGACCTCCGAGAAAGTTCCGCGCTCCCTCTTCCTCGCTTCGAAAGGAACGAGCGGGCACGGCTCCCGACCGCGGCCGGACAACGCCTTGGTTCATTTGGCCACAGCCGTGGCGAAGATCAGCGGCGCCTGGCAACCGCCCGTGCGCCTCAACGAAACCACCCGCGCCTACTTCGAACGGCTCGCCACGATCAGTCCGCCCGAAGAAGCCTGGCTTTACACTCACTTCAACGATCCCGTCGTCGGTCCACAGGTGCAGGAGATCTTTCGGCTCAGCGAGAAATATCTCATCGAGAACTCAGTCCTGCGCACCACGATTTCACCGACCGTGATCAAATCGGGATTCCGGTTCAACGTGATCCCGGCCGACGGACTCGCGACACTCGATGTGCGCGCCCTGCCCGACGAGAATCTGGAAGAACTCATCAAGACGCTCGCGGGCGTGATCAACGATCCGGCGATCACCATCACCCCTTCCGAATACAACAATTTCCCGGCAACGCCTCCGTCGGGCCTGAAGACCGAAATGTTCGAAGCGCTGGAACGGGCGCAGAAAAAAGTATTCCCGGGGAAGGTGGTGATTCCGATCATGCAAACCGGCGCGACCGATTCCGCCTTCCTGCGAGCCAAAGGCGTACAAGCATACGGTCTCGGGACCGTGGCCGATCCCGCCACCGGCGGCACCCGAATGCACGGCAATGACGAACGCGTCAGCCTCGCCGGCGTGCGATTGTTTCTCGAATACGTCTACGCCGCGACCATCGATGTTGCCGCCGCAAAGTAGACGGGGCGAATTCTCGCTCTCAGGGCAGCTGCATCGTCATCAACGCCGCGTAGGTTTCGATTCCGTCCCATAAGGCCTGCACCTTCACGTTTTCATTCTCTGCGTGTTGATTGCTGTCCGCATTCACCACCGGGACAGTGAGGATCGCGGCGCCGAGTTCCTCCTGAATCGTAATGAGCGGCAACGTGCCGCCCAACGACGGCACCTTCACCACGGGGTAATCAACGGTGGACTGAACCGCTGCCACCACCGCTCGCGCAACCGGTAGCTCCATCGGCGTACGCTGCGCGTTCAACCCGCCCGGGTTGATTTCGACCAGGATCAATTTCGAAAACGTGGCGCGCTCCTCGTCGGTCGGATCCCTGTCCAACACGTGCCAGCCCTGAGCTTTGATGTGCGCCACGAGCCTGGCGGTTTGTCGCGCCCAATCATTACCCGGCACAAGCCGCAAATCGAGGGTCGCACGGGCCACCGTGGGAATCACATTCGCCGCTTGTGCGCCCACGTTCGCACCTTGAATGCCATTGATGTTCAGACTGGGAAGATTGAACCCTGCGAAAAGCGTGCGTCCTGAAACTTCGGAGACAGCGAGTCCGAGCTCACCCCTAAGCGCATCGTCCGCGGGCGGAATTTCAGCGAGCGCCCGCTGCTCCGCTGCCGTCGGCGGCGTCACGTCATCGTAGAATCCGTTCACCAACACGCGTCCCTGATCGTCCGTCATCGAAGCCAGCAGCTTCACCAACTGCGCCGAAGGATTGGGCGCCCAGTTGCCATAATTGCCGCTATGCAGCGGGCGCTTCGGTCCGAATACGGTCAGATTCACGTTCACGTCGCCCCGCGCACCAAACACCACGACCTTTTTCCCGGACGGGTGACACGGCCCATCGAGGATCAACCATAGATCGGCGCGCAACAGCTCGCGATTCGCCGCGATGATCGGCTGGAGGTTCACCGAACCGATCTCCTCCTCACCTTCGAAGAAAAATTTCAGGTTGGCCGAGGGAGTAAGTCCCGATGCCGCGAGCGCGGAGTACCCGTTTAGAATCACCATCACGCCTGCCTTGTCGTCAGCGCTGCCGCGCCCAGCCAGGCGCCAGAGCGGATCGATGGGATCACTCGGTTTCCAATTCTCCACCAGCTGACCGCCCTGTTCAAACGGACCCGTGACGAACTGCGCGCCGAAGGGCTCCCATCCCGGCGCCCATTTCGCCGGGTTCACCGGCTGTCCGTCGTAGTGCGCGTACAGCATGATCGTGCGGGTGGCACCCGGGACCTTCAGTTCTCCGAACACCACTGGATTGGAGTTGGCAGTTCCATTCGTCAGCAGACGCGCATCAACACCGCGCCGTCGGAGCATCGCTGCAATGAACTCCGCGTTGCGCCGGACATTCGCCCGGTCGACGCTCATGTTGGGGATCGCGACCAACTCACGATATTCGGCGATCGCCTCGTTCTCATGGGCGACGCGCCACGCCCGCACTTGCTGTTGCACCGTTGCGTTCGTCGTGGAAGCGATCGCACCACCCAGCAACGCGAGACGAAGGCCGAGGCGAATTCGCATGCCCCACCCTCTCAGAAACATGCGGCCCATGCCAAGAAGCGAACAGCAGCCAGGATCTCCCCGTTTAGACAAAATGCGAAATAAGTATTGACGTGAGACGCTTGTCTCACAGAAACACGCACGTCCAATAAAACAATCCTCCCATCACCCATCATGAAACTTACCCCCGCTCACATGGATCGTCAGATCGACGACCATTTCGCCTTCGAACAAAAGGACGATGTTGATGGCGTTCTGGCCACGCTCGCGCCGGACGCCGTTCACGACGTCGTTGGTTCACCTCTCGGTCAACTTCACGGTCGGGACGCCGCCCGACCTTTTTACGAAGCGTTGTTCTCTGATCTCTCCGAGAGCAAGGTCACTCCCATCCGCCGGCTCTATGGCGACCAGTTTCTCGTTGACGAATCGTTATGGGAAGGCCGTGCCGTCGGCCGCCCGTTTGGTCTCGTGGGCAAGAACCGGCCTCTCACCTTCCGCCTCCTCCATGTGGTGGAATTCGCCGACAGCGGAAAAATGCAGCGCGAACAGGTCTGGCTCGATCTCGCAGCCATCATCAATCAGCTCCCCCAAGACCAGTGAGCAAACCGCGAAAGTTAAGCAACCAGGAGCTACGTACGCGCAAAGACTTGCTCCAAGCCGCGACGCGACTGCTGAAGCAAGGTCGGAAGCCATCGATGGAAGAGGTCGCGAAAGAAGCACTCGTCTCCCGCGCAACGGCGTACCGATGCTTCCGCAACGTCGACGCATTGTTGGCCGAGGCTCCGGTCGATGATGCCACCCGTCCGCTCGACACGTTGTTCGACCAAAACACCTCGACGGATCCCGAGGCTCGGATCGATGAAGCAGAAGCCGCTTTGCACGACATCGTGTTCAAGAATGAAGCGCAGCTCCGCATGATGCTCGCCCACACCACGAGTCGAGCCCTGGACAAGGATCCCAGTGGGCCCAAGCGCCAAAACCGCCGCGGTCCGCTCATCGAGGCGGCGCTGGCGCCGGCGCGTCAGCGCTTCCGCGACAAGGACTATGAAAAGCTCTGTGCCGCCCTCGCGCTCATCTTCGGAACGGAATCAATGATCGTCTTTCGCGATGTTCTGAATCTGGACGAAAAAACCGCGCGTCAGGTGAAAAGTTGGGCCGTCCGCGCTCTGGTCCGAGCTGCGCTCAAGCCCGCGTAACTCGACGCGTTTTCACTCCTCCCCTCGCGTAGGCATTCCGGATAACGGCGGCCTACCATTGGCCACTGCCATGCCTAATCCCTCCCTTCCCGCGGAGCTGCCCTCCACGCGCTCCTGTTCCGTCGATCGTTTCGCTTCCCCACTCACCTCAACTCCTCTGCTCCATGAAACCAATCGCCTCAATCATCAGTGTCGCTCTCACCGTTGCCATCAGTGTGTTCTCCCTCGCTGCCCTCGCGAATTCGCGCGAAAGCTCGCAGCTCGTCACGCCTCCATCGCCGTCTGCTCAGATTGAGCGCGGCCGTTATCTTGTCCATCGAGTCGGCATGTGCATCGACTGTCATTCACCACGTGACGCGACCGGCCGTTTCATTGAAGCAAAGCACCTGACGGGATCCGCTCTCGACATGGCACCCACGGTCCCAATGCCGTGGAGCCCCGCGGCACCGCGCATCGCGGGGTTGCCCGCCGGGTTCACCCGCGAGGACACGGTCCACTTTCTGATGACGGGAGAACGGCCGCACGGTCGTCCCGCTCCGCTGCCGCCGATGCCGTCCTACCGCTTCGAACGCGAGGACGCAGAATCGATCGCTCACTACCTCGAGTCATTGTCTCCCGCGGCGGCCAAGTGAGGTTGGACTAGGGACCCGTCAGCGTTGCTCGCGTGACCTCGTTCGTGGAGGTGGGTTAAAGGCCGTCTCCACGAATCCGCCACGGGACGCGAGCATGGAGACGGGATAACCCCGGCTCAGTTTTTTGCGTCGGGATCTGTAATCGGCTGGCCGCCTCGTCGGTAGACGTGGTTGGGTTAAGTGCCCCTTCGATCATGAGTCGTTATCTCGCCTACTTGCTCGGTCCCGAACTCTTTTGGGTCCTCACGTGCGTGCTCGTGCGCGTTGCGACGCGCCGCCAGCTCGCGCCCGATCCGGCGATCACCCAATGGCTCGATCGTTACTGGACCGTGCTTCCGTTGATCGTCGTGCCGCTCACGTTCGCCTTCTTCGTGATTTCTGGAGGCAGTCGCTGGTGGCTTCTGCTTCGCATCGACGTGGCGGTTGCCATCGGTCTCGCGATTGCAACTACACACTATTGCGAGGGCATGACCTATCATGAACCGAGTTCCGGTCCGGGTGCCGGCACCGCCTGGATGGTGATGCTGAGCCTCGGCTATTGCTTGATGACCGTCGGCACCGCGATCGCCGCCGGCCTGATCTGGTGGCGCAGTCGCGGCACCGTTTGATCGCCGCCGAGTCTCTTGCTTATGCCCCTTCGCCACCACTCAAGCTTGAGCCGCGCTGCTGCCGTTCTGGTGTTGCTGACGAGTTCCTTCCTTCACGCCCAGACGCCTCCACCCCCGGCGACCAGGTTACCGCCCGCGGGCATTAACGTCCCGGCCGATGCGCGGGCCGAACTGACCGCGAGTGCCGCCGCTCTTCGGACGGAGCTCGATCAACTCGGTGGCGAAATGTCGTTGCCCAAGAACGCCCGCCTTCGCCGGTTGCTGCCGGATGCGGAAATTTTCCACAAGGCCGTCGATTGGGCGCTGCGCTACGACGAATTTTTCAACCTCAGTGAAATCGAAACTGCGCGCCACTTGCTGACGGTCGGGCGCGAGCGAGCGGCGGCTCTGCGTGAAGGCAGAGCCCCATGGACGGAAGCGACCGGGCTCGTGATTCGCGGCTATAGGTCCAAGCTCGACGATTCGGTCCAGCCTTACGCGATGGTTATTCCCGCATCCTGGACGCGCGCGGGCGGACCGGCACGGCGGCTCGATGTGGTGCTGGCCGGCCGCAATGAAAAGCGCACGGAGCTCGCCTTCATGGCCGAGCACGAGCGAACGCCCGGCGATATCGTGCCCGCTGAAGCCATCGTGCTGCATCCGTACGGACGGTTTTGCAACGCCACCAAGTTCGCCGGCGAGGTCGATGTTTTCGAAGCGATGCAAGCGGTGCGTCAGTCGTATAAAATCGACGCGTCGCGCATCATCGTACGTGGCTTTTCGATGGGCGGCGCCAGCACGTGGCACCTCGCGACGCACTATCCGGATATGTGGGCCGCCGCGTCACCAGGCGCAGGGTTTGCCGAGACTCCACTTTACAGCCACGCCTTGGAGGCGGGAAAACCAGAACGAACCTGGTGGGAAAAGAAACTCTGGCTCTGGTACGACGCGACGGCCCATGCAGCCAATCTGTTGACGGTACCCACCATCGCCTACAGCGGCGAACTCGATCCGCAAAAGCAGTCCGCGGATGTGATGGAGAAGGCGATGGCACGCGAAGGGCTGAAGCTTGAGCGAATCATCGGGCCGCAGACGGCGCACAAGTATCATCCTGATTCAAAAACGACTCTGGCAGCACGGCTCGCCGAGATCGCCGAACGAGGCAAGACGAAGTGGCCGGCTGAGGATCACTTCACCACGTACACGCTCCGGTACGCCAGCTCCGGTCGGGTGAAGATCATGGAGCAGGAACAGCCGTGGGAGCGCACCGACGTGCACACGAAATTCGTTTCACCCGAGGAGCTCATCGTTACCACGCGGAATGTCGGTATTTTCAGCGTGCAACTCGACCAGATCGCGGGAATGCAGCTCACCGTCGACGGGCAGCCCGTCCCGCTCTCGCCCGACCTGGATCCCGCCTACTACTGGCTCGTGAAGGAAGAGGGTCACTGGGTCGCGAAAGATAAAACGTTCACGGGAAAACGCTGGCGCGAACAGACCCGGAAAATGCCGGGACTGAGTGGCCCGATCGACGATGCGTTCATGGAGCCCTTTCTCTTCGTCCTTCCGAGCGGCCAGCCGCTGAACGCAACCGTGGCCGCGTGGACCGAGTCCGAACTCCAGCACGCCACGAAACTGTGGCGCGACGTGTTTCGCGGCAACGTGCTCGTGAAAACGGATACAGCCGTGACCGACGAGGATATCGCGACCAAACACCTCGTATTGTGGGGCGATGCCTCCTCCAACCGACTCCTGGCGAAGATCCTCGCGACCGGAAAACTGCCGCTCACGTGGGACGCAGACCGCGTGACATTGCGTGGCCACAGCTACGACGCGGCGCATCACGCGCCGATTTTGATCTACCCGAATCCTCTCAGCACGCAGCAGCGGTACATCGTTTTGAATAGCGGGATCGATTTCCGGAACGAGGCGTACGGAACGAACTCGCTGCAAACGCCCAAATTACCTGACTTCGCAATCGTCGATTTGCGCGAAGCTCCCGGACCACGCTGGCCGGGCAGGATTCTGGACGCAGGTTTTTTTGACGGCGCATGGAAGTAGACCGACAACAGCCGCCGTTGCGGCCGGGAAGGTGCGGGGGCTGATCAATTCGGCTCGCCAAGTTCGCGCCGGCAGAGCCCAGTTGATCGCAGCTTCGCCTACCCTTTATGTGCCGAACCCTGCTGATCCTCCTGTGTGTCTCTGCTGGCGCCGTCTCGGCCCAATCCGTGTCCATTGAGGAGTACGAGCCCAAGTCCACGCTCCGTGTTCCCCAGCATCCCCTCACCCGGGCGAAGTTCCCGTTCATCGACGTCCACACACATCATCGCGAAGTTTCGCCCGCGACGCTCCAATCGCTCGCGCGCGACATGGATACGCTGAACATGCGCATCATGATTGATTCGCCGGTGAGCGGGGGAAATGGCGCCTGGGTGGCGAACGCGGCGAAGGTGATAAGCGCGCAGGATCCCAAGCGCTTCGCCGTGATGACGAACATCGACTACTCGAATCTTGAGGACCCCGACTATCCCGCCCGCGCGGCGGCGCAGGTTGAGGCAGATATCAAAGCGGGCGCGATCGGGCTCAAGGTTTGGAAGCATCTCGGGATGATGCTCTACGCTCATAACGAACGCGTGAAAGTCGATGATCCCCGTTTTGACGCGGTGTGGGAGGTCTGCGCCAAGTACAAGGTTCCGGTCCTGATCCACACGGCGGATCCGTGGGGATTGTTTCAGCCGATGGATAAGTACAACGAGCGCTGGCTCGAATTGAAATTGCGCGCCAGTCGCAATCAATCGGAACAGACCAAGTTCACGTGGGAAGAGTTGATCGCCGAGCAGCACAATCTGTTTGCCCGGCATCCCAACACGATCTTCATCGCCGCTCACCTCGGCTGGCTCGGGCATGACCTGGGTCAACTTGGTCAGCTGCTTGACCGGCTCCCGAACGTCTATGCCGAAATCGGAGCAGTGACCAGTGAGCTGGGCCGGCAGCCACGCGCGGCCCACCGCTTCTTTTTGAAATATCAGGATCGGATTCTTTTCGGGAAGGACGCGTACAACGTCGCTGAATACGGCGTATATTTCCGGCTGCTCGAAACAGACGACGATTTCTTCGACCCGATTCGGAAATACCACGGCATTTGGAAGCTCTATGGCTTGGATCTGCCGGATGACGTTCTGAAGAAGGTTTACTACAAGAACGCCCTGCACCTGTTTCCCAGCCTTTCAGCCGAGGGGTTTCCGCAATAGCACCGCCGCAGGCGGATTCCAGCAACGTTCGAACGTCCACGCCATGCGCGCGTTTGGGGCGTGAGTGATGCATGGGAGAATGGATACGGCGGTCGGTGGCCGCCCTCGCCCGCCGCGCCGCTCGGCCAGAGAATCGAACATAAATGCCGGGGCCGAGTTGTGGGGACCGTCTAAAAATCACCCATGAACGACGTCCAGCCCTCGGTAAGCTCCCTACAAATCGCTTGCGTCAGCCCCGTCCAGCCATGTTTGGTTTACCGGTGAAGAATCTTTCGGAAAAACGAGTACAGCTCAAAGTGCTCGTCGTGGACGATCAACGTCCCGTACTCGAAACCCTCGGCGCCATGCTGACCCGCGCCGGCTATCGTGCGATCGGGGTGCCGTCAGGAGCGCAAGCGTTGGCGGCCGCGCGTTTGACGGCCTACGACGCTGCCCTGATCGACATTTTCATGCCGGAAATGGACGGATTCGAAACCGCTCTGCGCCTGCGGCAGCAGGGGGAGAAACGTGGCCGGACCATTCGGATGTGGCATATGACGGGGATGAACAATCCCGAGGTCGAAAGCCGGTCAGCGCGTTGTGGCATGATGGGCTTGCTCCTGAAGCCCTTCGACTTCTCCCACCTCAGCAAGGTGCTGGAGGAAGGATTTGCCACCCCGGTGCCGAACGTGGACGAAGACTATCCGGCGCCACTGCCGCCCAAAGTCGTCGACATTCGCCAAACCCGTCCTGGCGTGTAGCTGCCGATTCGCCGGAACAGCGCTCGCTGCTCGCCCGTAACGCCTGCTCTCGCGGGCCTTAGCGCCGCTCTTCCATCAGTCCGATGAGATTGCCGTCGGGATCGCGGATGAAAGCCATCCACAGTTCGTGATCCGGCATTTTCGCCGTCAGTTGCGGGGACCTCTCCTGAGTGGCGCCGCGAGCAACGATCGCCGCGTGCGCGGCTCCGAGATCATTCACCTTGAAGTACAAGGTGGAGTTTTTCCCGGCCTGGCCGGCACCTTGCGAGGTACTCAACATAATCCGAACTCCTCCGGCCGCGAAGAACGCCAGGTTGGGTCCGGCCGCAAAGAGGAACGAGAGCCCGAGAACATCTCGGAAGAATACCGTCATCTTCTCGACGTCGCTCACGGTGTACGCGATCTGGCCAATGTCGGAGAGTCCGTGGTCCATGCTGAATTGTACCATAGGCACGTCCAAATTGCTTTACGTTTCTGAGTCGGATCGAGCTCGAAATGCCCGTGGGCGCGTGCTGACATCGGTGGTCCCCCACAAGCCATGATTATCCGGCAACTCTTGGTTGGCCTGATCGTGTCCGCGACCGGCCTTCTCGCTGAGGAACCGCGAGTTTCTCCCGTGCGACGCGAAATTCGCTCAGAATTCAAGCTGTCGCCGTTTTACTCGAAATGGGTCAGCGCTGGCGGCATTCCGATCGTCGCATCAAACCAAGTCTCCGACTTCGCGCTGCTCGAAGCGCAGTACCTCGTGCTGCACATGATTGGGCATCGGCCGGATTTGCTCACGGCGATCGCCAAGAATCACGTGCGGCTTGCCGTGATGGCTCCGACGCAAATGACGACGGATATTCCCGAACACAGCGACCTGACTCCAAAAGATTACTGGGACAAGCGCGCGCGCGGACTCGGCGCAACGGACGCGCGGCCCGCGGTCAGTTGCGGCGAGGAGAACTTACTGGCGTATCCCGGAGATCCCTACGCTGCGGAGAATATCCTCATCCATGAGTTTGGCCACGTTGTGCATGAGCGGGGCATGAACGCGGTTGATCCCACGTTCGATCGCCGGCTTCGGTCAGCCTACGACGCCGCTCGACGCGCGGGACGGTGGAAGGGAAAATACGCCGGATCGAACCACCAGGAGTACTGGGCCGAAGGCGTGCAATCGTGGTTCGACACGAATGGGGAGAACGACGAACAGCACAACGAGGTGAACACGCGAGTCGAATTGAAGGCTTACGATCCGGCGCTCGCCACGTTGCTAGGCGAGGTCTTCGGAGACGGGGAATGGCGCTATTCGGTCCCGACGAAACGCACACCGCCTTCGCCGCATCTCGTCGGCTTCGATCCGTCGAAAGCACCGACGTTCGCGTGGCCTGCACGGCTTTCGCAGGGATCTGGCGCAACAGGACAAGCCGCTCCGACTACCATCCCAGCGGGCGGTGGTGAATTGCCCGCGCTGGCCCCGAACACTCAACCGTCGTGGCGCTCGGGCAACGGCGGGAAGCCAACCAAGGTCCTCTTTCAAAACGCCACGGACCGGCCGGTGCAGATCGACTGGATGGATTATCAAGGCCAGGCAAAGACGTACCACACGCTCCAGCCGGGCGGCAAAGCTGAGAGCGCGACCTACGGCGGACATATCTGGCGCGCCCGAGACGAGCACGGTGTTGTCCTCGCCTACTTCATCGCCGGTGCGTCACCGGGCACGGCAGTGGTGCGATCGCTTGGTCGATAGTCTTGGTGAAGCGAGCAAGCACGACCAAAGCTGTCTGCGCAATCGGGTCGTTCGATTCCAACGTTCTGTTTTCACATCGCCGACGCGCCCAAGTCTAAGCGACAGTAGCGCGATGCTGCCGGCAAATCTTCTCGACGAGGTCAGTGCAATCGCGCGCGGGGCGGGGGAAATTATTCTGCGTCATTTCGCGGCGCCCATTCCCACCACTCTGAAATCGAGCCGCATAGATATTGTCACCGCCGCCGACACCGAGGCGGAAGCGTTCATCGTGCACGAGCTCAAGGCGCGATTCCCTTCTCACCACATCGTCGGAGAAGAAGGCGGTGGCCAAGGCGCACCGGCGGCCACGGCGCCGTATCACTGGTTCGTGGATCCGATTGATGGCACCGTTAATTTCGCGAGCAAACTGCCGCACTTCTGCACGAGCATCGCGCTCGCCACGCCGGAGCGACAGCCGCTGCTTGCCGTCATTTACGATCCGACGCGTCGCGAGCTCTTCACCGCGATTCGCGAGGGTGGAGCACGCCTGAACGGGCAAGCGTTACGGGTGACCGAAACGGCTGACCTGATCGATGCCGTGATCACGAGCGGGTTCCCGTACGACAAGCACAGCAATCCCGACAACAACCTCAAGGAATGGTCCGCATTCTTGGTCAAAATTCGCGGCGAGAGACGACTCGGTTCGGCGGCGCTGGATCTTTGTTACGTCGCCGCCGGCCGGCTCGATGGGTATTGGGAAAAAGATCTGAAGACGTACGATGTGATGGCTGGAATGCTCCTCGTGCGCGAAGCCGGCGGAATCGTCACGGATTACGCGGGCGGTCCCGATCCACAGCATTCGGACCGCGGCCGCTATGTAGCCAGCAATGGCCGGATTCATGCCGCGATGCTCGAGGTGCTGCGATCGTGATGGCGGTCGTGGCTATCCCACGATGCGCGCGTCCTGTTCACCCGCTGATTGGCGCCAGCGTGGTTGACCCGTGAGCCATCCCCCGTTGCGATCGTGTCATGGATGAGACCACATCGCCGCGGCCGAAAACGCCGTGGCACGTTTGGGTTGTCGGTGTCGTGTCACTGCTCTGGAACGCAGTCGGCGCGTTTGATTTTCTGATGACGCAGATGCGCAACGCAGACTACTTGAAGGCGCTCACGGCGGAGCAGAAAGAGTACATCTTCGGGTTTCCACTTTGGATCGTGATAATTTGGGGCGTGGCGACTTGGGGCAGCGTTCTCGGCTCGGCTCTGCTGCTGGCCCGCCGCCGCCTGGCCGTGCACCTCTTCTTCGTTTCGTTCATCAGCATGTTGGTCACGATGGTGTACAACTATGTCCTGACGGATGGCCAAAGAATCATGGGCGGAGGAGCGGGAGCGCTGATCTTCAGCACCGTCATCGGCGTGATCTCGCTCGCTCTGCTGATTTATTCCCGGGCAATCGCTCGCCGCGGATTGCTCCGTTGATTCTCAGCCCAGCAGCAAGATCAGGTTTGAATGACAGGCTTGAGCGATCACTGCGGTGCTGCAGATCAGTCGCCCTACGGTAACACCGCTTTAGATACGACCCGTAGTTCGCGATGATATCGGAAGAGGCATCCAAAGCGTCAGTGCCGGCACCGACGTAAATTGCCGGCAGTTGCGCGAGCACGAATCCGTCCAAGAAGCGCAGCGCCCCGGTAGATTGGTCTGGCGTCGCGAACAATCCGTGCAGAGCCCGACTTGCCGTACGCCCCGAACCCTGTCCATCGTGACGACGCTCCCCTATGCAAATCGGCTACTGCACTGATCCCACCGCCCTTGCCGCCCTGCCCTTTCGCCCACAGTGCGATTTCATTGAGGGACACGTGGTGAACTTTCTCGCCCCCGAAGCTCCAGAGGTGGAGTTCGCGCCTCGCGTCGACGCGTTGAAAAAATCTGGGTTTCCCATGCCAGCGGCGAACGTCCTGTTGCCGGCAGCGTTGAAATGCGTCGGACCTGACGTCGACGACGCCCGGCTTGAGCGTTATGGCCGGACGGTTTTTCGCCGTGCCCGTGAACTCGGCCTGACGCTGATCGTGTTTGGCAGTGCCGGTGCGCGAATGATCCCGGAAGGTTTTCCGAGCGCGAAAGCGTTCGAGCAGTACGTCGACCTTCTCCGCCGGTTCGGGCCGCTCGCCGCGGAGAGGGGGGTGACGCTGGTCGTCGAGCCGCTGAACCGCGGAGAATGTAATCTCGTCAACACCGTAGTCGAAGGAGCCGAAGCGGTACGACGGGCGAATCATCCAGCGGTGAAACTGCTCGTCGATATTTTCCATATGCTCCGCAATGGCGAGTCACCGGACGACATCGTGAAAGTCGGCCCTTTGATTCGGCATGCGCATGTGGCGGAGAACAACGATCGAGCCGCACCAGGAACACACGGCGACGACTTCCGCCCCTTTTTCAGGGCGCTCCGGCGAGCCGGATACAACGACCGCCTCGCTCTTGAGCCCACGTGGACTGACCTGCCACGGCAACTCGGTCCGGCACTGGTCGCGTTGCGACAACAGCTCGCCGAAGCAGGGTATTAAGCAACGTGCTCAGGAGCGTAGCCCGCTGCGGGGAGCAGCGGACCGCGCCGGAAACCGCAGACCGAAATTCTGTCTTGGTGAGTTCATTCGGGTCTCGGATCGAACCTCCCGCAGCCGGCTACGTTGTTCGTTCAGACCTTAAGTTCGGGCCGCTGGCGCACTGTCCTTCAGGGGAATCGCTGAAACGGGCGCGGCTACGCTCCGAGCCGATTGACCGTAGACGCGCCAGAGAATGAGCGCCGCGATGGGATGCAGGCAGGCACCGACCGCGAAGATCACGCCGTAACCGGCCGCCGTCACGACCGGACCGACAATCGCATTGCAGAGCATGCCCGTGCATGCGCCCACCGCACTCATCAACGCGACTGCGGAGCCAATCATCGCTCGTGGCACCAGATCCGCCATGAAGATGTTGGTGAAATTAAGCCAGGTCACCGCCATCACTCGCACCACGCAAAGCAGCACGATTGCCAGGGTCGTGTTGTGCACAAAATGCAGCGCGAGCACCAAAGGTCCGAGGCAAGCCAGGCTCTGCAGAATGATCCGCCGGCTTCGGGCGGGCGTCCATCCGCACCGCGTTACCAGCCAATCACTACCCGCGCCAAAAATCAGCAGGGCAGTCGTCGCCACCGCCGTCGGAATCCAACCCACTTTTCCCAATGCACCCAGCGACAAGCCCAACCGCTCCTGCAGAAATCCTGGCTCCCAATAAATCAGAAAGAACCACAACGGATCGCTCACGCATCGAGCCGCGATCACGCCCCAGAGTTCCCGTCGCCGTAGAATGTCGCCATACGAAACAGGCGGAGTTGATGACGGCCTCGCGGGGGCAGCGGAAGCCACGCCTGGACTCACGTCGGTCGACCACCACATCAAGGCGACAACGAGTCCCGCGGCACCCGGGACGAAAAACGCCATGTGCCAGCTCGATCGTTGCGTGAACCAGACGGCGAGCGGCGTAGCCAAGATCTGTCCCGCCACGTACAGCGGCTCCTTGATGGTAGAAGCCAGGCCACGGCGGTGCACCGGCACCCAATGGAAAATTGCGACCATGATCGCCGGCATTACGCCCGCCTCGGCAATCCCAAGCAAAGCGCGGCAAGCGGCCATTTCTCCGAGGCTCCGCGCAAGTCCGGACAAGAGCGTGGCCGCAGACATGAGGCCGATGAACACCGGCATCATCAAACGCGTGCCCCAGCGATCAAGCCACCGACCGGAGACAAAGTAGCATCCGGTATAAAACAACATGAACGTGGTCACGAGCCAGCCGTAGTCTGTATCCGTCCAACCCAATTCCCCTTTCAGCGTCGTCTTGAGGACCGACAACGTCGCGCGGTCCATGTAGAAAAACATCCCGGCGAAACCACAAAGCACCACAATGGCCCAGGCACGTCGGCTGATCGCTGGAAGCGGGTTTTGCATCAGGAGGGGTGGCGGAGCAAAAGCGGAATCGCGTCAGACTGGTTTAACTACACAGCAGTTGGACGCGGGGTGTGGTCACGGTCAATGGTGGCAACAGGTAACGCGCCAGAGCTGACCAGAGGCGGGCGTACTCGACAACGGCATGCTCACGCTCATTGTTGAGCGAATGCCCCGCACAGCGACGCTTCAGGACGTGGCCATCCGGACCGGAGTGCATCGTTCAACCGTTTCTCTCGCGTTGCGCGAACATCCCAGCATCCCGCTCGCGACGAGGCTGCGCATCACGACCGCCGCCGAAAAACTCGGCTATCGCGCAAATCCGCTGGTCACCGCGCTGATGAAATCGCGTCGCACCGGCAAGCAAGTCAAACATGCCGTACTCGCCTACGTGACCAACCACTCGACGCGCTACGGGTGGCGTCCGCCCGAATTGGACCAACCGAATTTCTTCCCCGGTGCCGTCGAGCGCGCGCGCGATTTCGGTTACAAGCTGGAGCACTTTTGGATGGCGGAGCCGGGCATGAGGCCAGGGCGGTTTGCGGATATCCTGCGCACACGAGACATTCACGGTGTCATCGTAGGACGGCTGCCCGTTGATCTGCACCAGCTGGAACTCGAATGGGGTTCGTTCTCGTGCGTTGCGCTGGGTCTGACTCTGGAAGCACCGCGACTGCATCACGTCGCCGAGAACCACTTCTTCACCACGCGTCACTCGATGCAGCAGTGCATCAATCGTGGTTACCGCCGCATCGGTTTCGGCTTCTCGACGCCGAATGATTATCCGCGCGTGGGCGATCGCTGGATGGGCGGTTATTTCTGCCAGCAACGTCGACTCGCGGACGCGGATCGCATCCCGCTCTACGAAGGCGATCCGACGAATCGGGTCGAATTTCTCACTTGGTTTAAACGCTGGCGTCCGGACGCTCTGCTCGTTTCCCGTGCGACGTCAGTCATCGGCTGGCTGCGCAACGCCGGTTTCCGTGTCCCCGCCGATGTGGGCGTGGTCGACTTGCGGAACGAAAAACCCGAGGAAGGTCATGCAGGTGTTTACCATCGGCCCGCGAAGATCGGGGCGCTTGGCGTCGAGATGCTCGTGGGATTGATCCATCGCAGTGAGCGCGGAATTCCCCAGGATCCGCACGAAGTGTTGCTCGCCGGCGAGTGGGTGGAAGGCGAGACGCTCCCACGCCGGGCTTGATCGCGCACGCGGCACTCACTCAACAATGAGTGTGGCGCGCGCCCTTGCAGGTCTTGCCCGAGCTGGACTGGTTCGTCGCTGTGTTCCGCGTCCCCCCGGTTCCCCGTGCCTTTTGTAACACTGCCTTTTTCCCCAGTGACTTTGTCTGGGGCGTGGCCATGGCGGCGCCGCAAATCGAAGGAGCGGCGCAGCTCGATGGAAAAGGTGAATCGATCTGGGATCGTTTCGCCCTCACGCCCGGCAAGGTGTTGAACGGCCACCGGCCGTCCGTCGCCTGCGATCACTACCACCGCTACGCCGAAGATTTCGCGTTGATGCGAAAACTTGGCGTGAAGCACTACCGGCTCTCAATCGCCTGGCCGCGGATTTTCCCTCGCGGCGATCGCACGCTGAACCAGGCAGGTCTGGATTTTTATCATCGGGTTCTGGAAGCCTTGGCCGAAAATGGTATCACGCCTTGGGTGACGATGTTTCACTGGGACCAACCGCAGCTCCTCGAGGAAGCAGGCGGCTGGCGTACCCGCCGCATCGTCGGTGCGTTTGCCCACTACGCTGATACCTTGGTACGAGCGTTCCCGACCGTAAAGCATTGGATCACGTTGAACGAAATCTCCTGCTTCACGCGCTCAAGTTACGGCGGCGGCAACAAAGCACCCGGCTTGGATGAAGGCGCCGCGGTCGTGAACCAGACCTTTCACCACGCCCTGCTGTGCCATGGCGAAGGCGTGCGCGCCGTGCGTGAACATGGCGCTCCAGGAGCTCGCGTTGGCCTGACCGACAATCCGATCGTCCCCATTCCCTTGACGGAAACAGCGGAGGACATCGCGATCGCACGCGCCACCTTCGTCGAGGAAAACGTGCGTGTACTCGACCCGCTTTATCGCGGCGCCTACGCGGAGAGCTACCTGTCCGCTGCGGGAGATGCGCAGCCTCGCATCGAGAAAAACGACTTCGCGCTGATCGCGCAACCGTGCGATTTCCTCGGATTGAATCTCTACGCAGGCATTTTCGTGTCCGCCGAGCGCAATGGCGTCGGGCGGAAACTGAAGTTCCCGCAGCGCTATCCAAGAGCGGATAGTCCGTGGCTGTGGCTGACGCCGCAAGTGCTGTACTGGGGGCCGCGCCATGTTGCCGACATCTACGGCGAAAAATCGCTCTACATCACGGAAAACGGGTGCGGCTATGATGACGAGCCGGTCGTGAACGGAGAGTGTCTCGACCTGCATCGCCGTGAATACCTGCGCAGCTACCTGAGTGAATTGCAGCGCGCCATCTACGACGGCATACCGGTGCACGGTTACATGCTCTGGTCGTTCCTCGATAATTTCGAATGGCAGGACGGGTACCAAAGGCGCTTTGGCATGTGCCACGTCGACTTTGAAACGCAGGTGCGCACGCCGAAGCTCAGCGCCCACTGGTACGCCGCCGTCATGCGAGAAAACCGTTTGCTCTGAGCCGCACGTTCCTCTTCGCCCCGAATCCATGAACCCCTTTTGCGCCATGCTGCCACGCTTTCACTCCTCGTCCTTTCGACGCTGCTGTCTCGTTCTCGCGACGGGTCTCGCCACCCTGGTGTGGGCCGAACCCGCCCCGACCTCGCCGCTCATGGTGAGTGCCGCCGCGGCGCCGAACAAACCATGGCAAAATTTTCCGACGCGCGTGGTCGCAACGTTGCCCGAGTATCAGAATCAACCGGACGGTGAGTTATCGACCTTCGGCGGCCGCAGGTCAGACCGACGCAACGCCACGGGCTTCTTTCGCGCGGAAAAACGCGGGGCCCGCTGGTGGCTGGTCGATCCTGAGGGGTACGCCTACCTCAACGTTGCCGTGGTCGACGTGCACATCCCGCCGGGTTCCGCGACGGTGAGAGCCGCCTTGCACGAAAGATTTGGCACGTCGGCGGCCTGGGCGGAGACCGTCACCGCGCAATTACGAGCCCACGGGTTCAACGGCACCGGCGGCTGGTCGGATGACGCCGTCCTGCGTGCGTCGAAGCACCCGATGGTTTACACGCCGATTTGGAATTTCATGAGCGAGTACGGCAAACGGCGCGGCGGAACGTATCAGGAATCGGGTCACATCGGATATCCCCATGGTTGCATGTTTGCGTTCGATCCCGAATTTCCCGCGTTTTGCGACGAGTACGCGGCCGCTCATTTGGCCGCGGTGAAGGACGATCCCTGGCTGCTGGGACATTATTCCGACAACGAGCTTCCGTTCTATCACAAGGCGCTCGATAACTTTCTCGGTTTGCCGAAAACCGATCCGGGCTACCAGGCGACCTCCGCCTGGGTCGCGGCACGGCGCGCGAGTGGAGTGACCGGCAGTGAACTCAACGAAGATGACCGGCAGGCGTTCCTCGGCTATCTGGCCGAGCGGTATCTCTCCATCACAAGTGCCGCCATCCGCAAATATGATCCGAATCACCTGCTGCTCGGCTCCCGCTTCAACAACTACGAGCTGGATGTAGCGCCGGTGTTTGCCGCCGCCGGGCGCCACCTCGATGTGATTGCGATCAACTATTACCGCCGCTGGACGCCCGAACCGGAGCGGATGCGCCGCTGGGTGGAATGGTCCGGCAAACCCTTCCTGGTGACGGAGTGGTATGCCAAAGGAATGGATTCGGGTTACAGCAATCTCAGCGGTGCGGGCTGGACCGTGAAAACCCAGCAGGACCGCGGTCGCTTCTACCAAAATTTCGCTCTGGGACTGTTGGAGTCAGGTGGCTGCGTCGGCTGGCACTGGTTCAAGTACATGGATAACGATCCCGATGACCAGACCACGGACCCGTCGAACCGCAACTCGAACAAAGGCATTGTGACGATCAAGTTTGATCCGTACCTGCCGCTGCTCAACGCGATGAAGGAATTGAACCTTCAGGTGTACTCACTTGCCGACTACTTCGATCGCCGTCGGCCCTGAGGCGCTCGCACCGCTTCGCCAGAGCCTCTCGTCTCGTTTGGAGAAATAGGTTGGTCGGCTTCGGTCCGGCGCTGTCGCCGCAGGAGAAGATCAGGTGCGATCTCCTGCGCTCCCGTCCGCCTTCCGCGATCCCACCAAGTCCGGCGATCACGGGTGCCCAGCACGGCCGAGCGAAGGAAGCGGTGCGCCACCAAACCTGTCGCGTAGAGTTCGGCGCGGGCGCTGATATCCGCCGGTCAAGTACGACACGAACAACGGCGACCCCACTCTTCGCGACGAAACGTCGCGCGCCAATCGATTGCGCCGCTCCGATCCAATCGCGTTTCACTCAACAATGAGCGTTGAGCCGGATTTGTCCGCTCGCCGGGAGTGAGATGGCATCGCGTCACCCCACCGAACCGCGCGGGCGATTGCGCGCCCCCGTTCGGAAACGCCCTGCCTAATCTGTCCCAACCATGCATCCATCGACTACACTAACAACGAAAGCACCACACTCCGCTGGACCCGGCTCCATCGCGCTCAACCTTCGGTCCGCGTTTCATCGCGCCCTTCGTTTAACGACATGCCTCAGTCTGGCCAGTTTCACCCTGCGCTGCGTCGTTGCCCAGACGACATCGACGGGCAGCATCGAGTCCGACGAGCCGGTCGTGCTTTCGCCGTTTACCGTAAATGCCGGCAACGACGTCGGGTTCGTCGCCGCGAGTTCCCTTGCTGGCGGCCGCATCGCGACCGCACTGAAGGATACACCGGTCGCCTACTCGGTGATTACGTCCGAATTTCTCGAGGCGCTCAATCTCACGGACGCGGTGCAGGCGGCGGCGTGGACGGTGAACAGCCAAAGTGATGTCGCCGACGGCAATAATCAAACGCTCAGCGTCAACAGCCCTGTTTCGAACACACGACTGCGCGGCACCGGCGTGAACGCACCCACGCGAAACTTTTTCCCGTTTTTCGTGACGCCGGACAGCTACAATCTTGATCGCGTCGACTTCGCGCGAGGTCCCAACGCGGTGCTCTTCGGCGCCGGTGGCATTGGCGGGACGGTGAATTCGGTGACTAAGCAGGCGTTGACCAACACCCCGCTGCGTGCCGTCAAGCTGCAGGTGGGCAGCTACAACAAGCTGCGCGCAACCGGCGACTACAACCGGCCGTTTGCGGGCGAACGCGGTGCGGTCCGCCTGAACGTGATGAAGGAAACTGCGGACACGTGGCGTGACTACGAATGGACGGAGCGGTGGGGCGTGGCTCTCGCGAGTAAATTCAAGCTGACGGAAAAGCTCAGCGTGCGCGTCGAAGGCGAAGTTACGGAACGAAAGGAAAACAAGGCGCTCACCTCCATTCGCGACCGGCTGTCGAGCTGGGATGGCAAAACCACATTCGACGGCATTCCGGCCGTTCCGCTCACGCAGGCGCAACGCTCGGCTGCCGGCGTGGCGGCATCCAACCCGATGCGGTGGGTGACCAACGTGAATTTCCCCGCAGGGACACTGCTTAATTTCCAAGACATGCACTATTCCGCCGCGCTGGGGCAGAACGCCACGCTGGCGAACACGGGTCGCATCAATGGCGTTCCCATTGTCACTCCCGGATTCAGTTTGGGCGACACCGCCGTCGTCGACGATTATGCGGGCATACCCACCGACCGTTGGGCCGCGATTCAGAGTGGTTCACCCTTTTTCACCCCACCCACCCGAGAACAAACACCGTTGTGGACCAGCCATATCCCGACGTTCCAGGAAAAGGGCAAAGACCTCGCTGTGTACTTCAACTACCAGCTCGGTGAAAACCTCTTCATCGAGGTCGCCGGCGACGTCAACCGGTCTGATCGCATCGGCAATACCGCGATGCGTCGCGGCGCCATGGACCTGTACATGGACTTGCAGAAAACGCTGCCCAATGGTGCCGCCAATCCTGGCTTCCTGCACCCCTATACTGAATTCATGGAGTATCGTAATTTGCGCAATGACGACGTGAAGAACATGCGCGTCCAAGGCGTTTACAGCCGGGAATTCAACAAGGGCTGGTTCAACGGCAAAATGAACTTCAGCTTGATGGGCGGGATCAACATCGAGCGCAACGAAGCCCGGGCTCGCACCCTGCTGCTGCCGTTGACCGAAGCGCGCGTTGGATCCGGCACGACCGCCGTAAACTTCACCGGCCTCGATGGCCGCTCCTGGGTTGATAATATTGAGTACAGCGAGTTCGGCGTCTATACCCGGCTTTACCTCGACCAAAAGAATCGCGACTACCAGCCGATCGGCGAAACACCGATCACGATCAAGAATCCAGTGACCGGTGCGACGCAGCAGATCGCGCCGAAGTGGGTCTACGACACTCGACGCGTCGACAACAACAAGAACAGCTTGAAGAAGTATAAATATTTCCAGACCGCCGGAAATTTTGACCTTTTCCACAACAAGCTCGTGCTCATCGGCGCATTTCGACGCGACTTTGCCGAGTTCGGCGAGGAACGGGTCGTTCAACCTGGTTACGAAAAGCCCGGCTGGGACGGCAACAGCCTCACCTTCCGCCAGGCCGCGCCCGCGGATTACCAGACGCTGATGTATTCTCCGCGCAACGCCGCCGGCGTCATCACCGGTCCTCCCGTCAGCGCCGCAGCGCGTCCCATTCTCAAGATCAATAACATCAACGCCGGAAATCCGTTGTACGCGAACGATCGATTCCAGGACGACTACAATGCGCCCTATGTGCACCCGATCATCAACACCTACACGTTCGGTGGCGTCGTTAACGTCCTGCCTTGGCTGGGGCTCTACGCGAATCGCAGTCAGACGTTTAGCCTGCAAGGCGCGTTGACGAAAATCGATGGCAGTCTGGTCGAACCGACGGCCTCGATTGGCGACGACTACGGCATCCGGGTCACGCTCCCGAGCGGTCGGCTCTCAATCAACTTCGGCCGCTTCACGTCGGACCAGGACAAGAACGCGTTCAACCAGCGCTTCGACTTCAAGGACTCGTACAACCGTATTGCGAACGCTCCCGTCATTGGTGATTTAAGCCCCACGGGCCGCAATCAACGCAACGTGGGGAGCTTCCCGGACAATGTCTACGACACCACCACGCGCCACGTGGAAGGTTATGAACTCGAAATCACCGCAAACCTGACGCCCGCCTGGCGCCTCCTGCTCAACGCGGCCAAGACCGATGGCGTGAACTCTAACCAAAGTCCGGATACAATCGCCTATTTCGCTTCGCATGACGCAGTCAGCCGACTGATTCTCGCCGACGCAGGTGTGCTCATCGATTCGCAGAATAATGCCTCCATCAATCCCATCTACAACGACCCGACAAAGATCAACGTTGGTCGCGTCCAGACCGCGGTCGACGGATGGAACACCATCGAAGACGTCCTCAAGCCCAATATCATTTCGGCGCCTCAGCCGGTCAACGGCATCAGCAAGTGGGTTGGCAATGTCTCGACGGACTATCGTTTCTCGAGCGGTTTCATGAAAGGCATTCGGGTCAACGTCGGCGTTCGTTATCGAGGCCCAATGGGCGTGGGTTATCGCGGAAGCGACACCATCGTGGATCCGAATGACCCCACGAAGGCGATCGACGATCCAACCGTGGACGGCACCACTCCCGTCCAAACCCCAGCACAGTGGATCACGACGTGCGGATTTTCGTATACCTTCAAGTTGAAGCACAGGAATTCACTCAGGCTCGATCTGAACGTCGACAACGTGCTGAACGACGAAGATGTCATCTACACGACGGCATTCGCGAGCCAGGGGACGACGTACCTGCGGCCACGCACGACGATCAGTTCGCCGGCACGCATCACGGTGCCCGGAGCGTTCTCCTACAGCATTCCGCGGAACTACGCGGTGTCGGCGACGTGGGAGTTCTGAGCTCGACCATGACTGAAGCGAGGCGTTGGGCACGGCGAGTTGCCGACCGTCCCAGCGCCTTCTTTAGCCATGCTGCTTCCGGTGCAGACGTAGCCGGCTGCGGGAAGCGCGGGATCCGCGAGAGGCTATGTGAGATGAAAAATGTCTGATGGATCGGAGTCGAACGGTCTCACGCAAGCACGGGGAGGATCAAAGGTGGTAGCCTCGTTGCCTACCGTATTCCGGTGTTGGCCCATCCGCAAAATCCGTGGTCTCCGAATCAGGTGGATCAAACTCGAAAGTGCCTCGCGCAAGGGAGGCAAAGGTTAAAACCAAGTTGATTCTTCACCTGTAGCGCGCCGGGGAGCAGCGGGACCGCGCGGCAAACTGAAGACCGAAGTGGGGTCATGGTGAATTCGTTCGGGTCTCGGATCGAACCTCCCGCTGCTCCCGCAGCGGGCTACGTTACGGCCGAGGTGCTTCGAGTAACGCCCTCTGGGTAAACGGCTCGCAGGCAAAAACGGATCGCCGTGGACAGGCGAAGCCGTTTATTTCCGGGCCCATGAAATATGTTCTGGTCTGGCTACTTCTGGTCGCGTCGGCGTCTGCCGTCCAAATCGGAGATACCTACGAGCAGGTCATTGCTGAGAAAGGAACGCCGAAGAGCCAGGCCTCCGCTGGCGGAAAGCGCATCCTCAACTATCCCGATGGCTCCGTCCATGTTCAGAACAACGCGGTCGTTTTGATCAAGTTAAGCAGCAAGGCTCCGGCCCGCAGCGACCCCGCTCCGTCGAAACCCGAGGAGAAGGCCGCGCCCGAAACGCAAAAAGCGCCGGCCGATCCACTTCCTGCCACAGAGAGCCTATCGACGTTGGAAAACCAGCGGCAGAGCGCCATCAATCGCGTCAAGAGCATCGTCAATCGACCGGTGAAACCGCTCAAACGCACCGATCGGATGAAGGTGTTCATGTTCAGTCCCGGTTGGTTCCACGATGGCGCCAATGTTCCTGATTTCCTGAATGTGGATGTCCGGAAGACTCAGGAGTTTTCGTATGACAACGCCGAGTACGTCTGCTCGGACCTGGATCCGGAAATCGTGTTTGTCGGACGGGAGCTCGAGTTCAATCCGATGATCAAGTATTTTTACGTCGATCGGACCGTGCCCAAGAGGAAGCTGAGCGAGAGCGAAATGGTGGAGATCAATCGCCTCTACCGCGTGATCGGAAAATGCACCGCACAGCTCAAACGGCTCGAAGCGCAATAAGGGCCCAAGTCGTGACCGACGGCCTTTTAGCTGCCGTAGTCTTTGACGGGTATGGGTGCGATCGGGCCAGGCGGCGTGACGCCTGCAGCGAGCATGACCTCCTTGATCGCGGCGACGGTCTCGAAGGACGGTTTAAAATTTCCATACCGATGACCTTCCGCGATCAGGAGCGGAGTCCACTCGCGCTTGTTCGGTTTGTTCCAGACTTCGATCTTTGCACCGCTCGCAGCGAGTAGCTTCACCACCTTGGGAAAGTTCGCGAATGCCGCACCGTGCATGGCGGTATCGCCGTTGTCCGACACGGCGTTGATAGCGGCGCCGAGGCTCAGCAGGTATTTCATGGCTTCAACCGCTTCATCGTCGGTACCGGCTTCCTCTTCAGCGGAGCGAGTGCCGAGTCCGGCGGCCGCCATCAACGGCGTGCAATGATCCACGTTCGGCCGATTCGGATCGGCGCCGAGCTCCACCAGGATCCGCATGAAAATGGTATCGGCGGTGTCCGCCGCGAGCATCAGTGGAGTGCAGCCTTTTCGATTGATGCGCCCGCCGTCCGAGGGCCCGCCGGTCAGCGGTGCATTCACATCAGCACCCTTCGCGATGAGCTTCCGAATGAGTTGCTCACTCGTGAGCTGGCCCGAACCTTCTGGAATCGGATCGCCCTCGTCTTCACCGCGATCCGGTTTGCGTATCCAGGAAAGCACATGCAACGGCGTGTAGCCCGATCGCATGTCATTGGGATCGGCGCCCGCGTCCAGCAGTTCAGCGGCCAGTTCAAAGTGTCCGTTTTCGATCGCCGTCGTGAGAGCACTTGCTCCTTTGCGGAGAAATTTCGCGACATTCTTGCTCGGCTGCGCCGCCTCGTTCACGTCAACACCCGCCTTCAACAAGTCGCGCACGATCTCGGCGTGACCACCGCGCACAGCGAAAAGCATCGGCGTGAATCCGGTGGCCACTGCGGCGCGAAACTCGGCGCCTGCCGCCAACAGCGCTTCGACCACCGCCGTATGGCCCTCGGCGGCCGCCCACATCAGCGCGGTCTGTCCACTCGGCAGCTTTGCGTTCACCTCCGCGCCCCGGGCAAGCAGCGCTTTCACGGGTTCGAGCCTGCCCGTTCGCGCCGCCGTCATCAGCGGCGTTTCGCCACCGGCCAGCGCCGCATTGGGGTTCGCTCCCGCCGCAAGAAGAAGTTCCACCAACGCCGCATTGCCATTCGTGCACGCGAGCGAGAGCGGAGTCACACCATAACGATTTTCCGCCTTCGCACTCGCACCCGCACCAAGCAAGAGCTTCGCCGTCTCAACATCATCCTGGTAGACTGCCCAGTGCAGCGCAGTCATGCCATCGGGCTGGGACGCGTTCACATCGCTGTCGCGCATCATGGCGCGCACCGCGGCGCGGTCACTTTTCTCAACGGCGTCCGCGAGCGGCGACGAGGCCGTGATGGTCCCGCAGGCAAACACCGCAACGCAGCAAGCGACCAGGCCCGTGAGTTTGGTCGAACCACGCCGACACGAACGGGCCGATGAAGGCAGAGGGAGAACGTTTGTCATCGAGACCAGGCAGATCGTTTTGAAACGGTGGAGCGAAAGTCATTCACTGCTTCCGCCGCGAGCTTCGCTCCAACCTCATCACACTAGACCGTCACCGGGGAAAACAGGTCTGTTATCTTGCCGGTGCTGTCCGCGAAGTTGTCGATCCTCACGCCCACTTTATCGAGCAGAGTCAGGTGGAGATTCGCGAGTGGAACGGGCTCCTGGTACCGGATGTGACGTCCGCCTTTCATTCCGCCTGCGGCCCCACCCGCGACCAGGATCGGCAGATTGGTGTGATCGTGGATATTTGGATTGCCGATGCCACTACCGTAAAGAATGAGCGAGTGATCCAGCAGCGAGCCATCGCCGTCGGGCGTGGCTTTGAGCCGCTCGAGGTAATACGCGAACAAGGAAACGTGGAACGCGTTGATCTTCGCCATGCGCGCAATTTTGTCCGGATCATTGCCGTGATGCGACAGGGGGTGATGCGGATCAGAGACTCCGATTTCGGGATACGTGCGATTACTCGTCTCCCGCGCGAGCTGGAATGAGCACACCCGCGTGATGTCGCCCTGCATGGCGAGCACTTGGAGGTCGAACATCAGCCGGGCATGGTCGGCGTAGGCCGCCGGCACTCCGAGCGGCCGCTCGAGATCGACCGGCAGGCCACTCGTTGCGACGTCCGCCTCGGCTTTTTGAATGCGCCGTTCCACTTCGCGAACCGTGTCGAGGTACTCGTTCATCTTCGCGCGATCCGACGGCCCAAGATTCCGATTCAGGCTCGCGATGTCCTCGACGATCCAGTCGAGCAAACTCGCGCGTTTGCGCAGCGCTGCGCGGCGTTCCGCCAGATTGCCACCTTCCCCAAACAATCGTTCGAAAACAATGCGCGGGTGCGCCTCGGAAGGCAGCGGCGTGGTTGGCGACGACCACGAAAGATTGTTCTGATACACGCAGGCATAACCGTTGTCGCATTGGCCGGTGGTCTGCAGCATGTCCATCGACAGCTCAAGGGACGGCAGCTGGGTCTCGTGCCCGATCTGCCGGGCCGCCAGCTGATCGGCCGTGGTGCCGAGGTAATAATCCGAACTTTCCGTGTGCTTCGCCTTGGCTGCACTCAAGAACGACGAATTCGAAGTCGCGTGAGAACCTGGATACGCATTGCGCAGCTCGAGATTCGTGAAGGCGGTGACGTGCTCCTTGACGGACTCGAGTGACTTCAAGATCGGCGAAAGCTCCCCCAGCTTTCCGTCCGTGCCCGGCGGCGTCCAGCGCGACTGGTCACAGCCCATCGGCATGAAGACGTATCCAAGTCGCTTGACCGGCAGGGCCGCGGTCTTCGTGCCGGCCATCGCCGCAGGAATCATCGCATCGAGGAGGGGCAGCGCGAGCGTTGCGCCCACTCCGCGCAAAAACGTCCGACGGGAAAGTGCTTTTTTGGTGAGTAGGTTCATGGGGTTTTTCTGAGTTGGAAAGGGGTGCTGTTGACGATGCCGAGAATCAAGGCGGAGAAACGAAACTGCTCGGTTTGGGCGTGCCGCACGATTTCACGAATCGCGGGTGCATCATAAGGCTCGATTCCGCGACCAAGTGCAAACGTCAGCAGCTTCTCCGTCAGCGTGCCGGCGAACAAATCAGGTCGCTGCAGCAAGCCGCGCTCCAAGGCCGCCACGCCTTCAAAGGTACTGCCGTCGGGCAGCCCACCCGAGACATCAATCGGCTGGTGATCTTCGGTCACGCGCCACCGTCCCACCGCGTCGAAGTTCTCCAGGGAAAACCCGACCGGATCCATGACGTTGTGGCAGCTGGCGCACGACGGATTCTTGCGATGAGCGGCCAGTCGCGCGCGCATGGGCAACGACGCAGACACGGTGTTGTCATCCAGCGCCGGCACGTTGGGCGGAGGAGGCGGCGGTGGTTCACCGACGAGATTCGCCAGAATCCAATGACCACGAATCACCGGTGACGTACGGGTCGCGTACGAAGTCACGGTTAGAATACTGCCTTGCCGCAGCAGCCCGCCGCGTTGCCGGGCCGGATCGTCGGCAAACGAAATCCGCCGAAACCGGCTGCCATAGACGTGAGGAATGCCGTAGTGCCGGGCGAGCCGCTCATTCACGAAGGTGTAATCGGAACTGAGCAGATCAGTGATGCTTCGGTCTTCGCGAAAAACGCTTTCGAGAAACAACTCCGTTTCCTCTCGAAACGACTGGCGCAGGTTGTCGTCAAAATTTGGAAACAGGCGCAGGTCGGGTGTGATTGCGTCGAGCTTGCGCAACTGCAGCCACTGGCTCGCGAAGTTTGTGACGAGACTGCGGGAACGTGGATCGGCCAGCATGCGGCGGACCTGTTGCTCAAGCAGTTTTGGGGAACGGAGGTCACCCCGAACCGCCGCGTCCAGCAGCATGTCGTCGGGCAAACTGCTCCAGAGGAAAAACGACAGCCTCGACGCGAGTTCGAGATCACTGATCCGATAAACCGTACCCGGCGCAGCGTCGGCAGGATCGTGCTCGACGCGGATCAGAAACCGTGGGCTTACCAGGATCGCGCTGATCGCGTTTTCAATTCCGGCGTCAAAAGTTCCGCCGTCCGCGCGGCCTTCATGGAAAAATTCCAGCGGCTTGCGCAGATCGTCCTTCGAAATGGGCCGCCGATACGCGCGGCGCAGCAACGGACCTAGAATCTGGCGGGCACGCTCGTCCTCGTCCGTTGAATTCATCTCAGAACGCTCTCTCGCCGAAGGCTGCTTGGATGAGTTGTTCTCATTGATCGCAAGCGCCACGGTCTTCGGGGCGGCGGCCGTATCGCCAAAAATAAGCCGGCGACTTGGGGTATCGCCCGGTCCTGAAGCGTCGAATGGACCGGTGATTGAAACCTGGTAGAGAGCGGGCGCGGTCCGCGGATGCCGATGCATGTTGAAGCGTGCGATAAACGGCTGGCGTTCGGTCTCGAGCAATTCGCTGGGGTTCTTCGGAAACGTCACGGCGATGTCGTGTGGTCCAGCCTTCACCGGCACGCGGAGCTTCAAATGAGCATCGACGCCCTCGGCGTTGTGGTCGCTCCCGGGCGGTTTCACCGTGAACAAACCGGCCCGCTCACGATCGATCAGGACTTCGACTTCGTGCGGCTTTTTCAAACCTTCGACCTGTTCGTTACGATCGCGGGCGAGGCGCACCTGAATCTCGTAATTACCGTCTTGGGGGAAGTTGTAGGGAAAGCGCGCACCACCGCGGGTGCCAATCGGCAAGCCCTCGACATGGCCCTCTTGCGTCACATCAGGAGGAACTCGAAACGTGTCGCCACCCGGCGTCTTGTGCGGTGCGCCCACGGCCAGCCGCGCAATTTTTTGGGCCGCCGAAACGTACCGATCGAGCAATGTGGGCGACAGGTTTCCCACCGTAACGTTGTCAAAGCCGTGGCTCGGCTCGTCGTTCGGCAGCAGTCCGGTCGCATCGATTTCAAGCCCGAGCAGATCTCGAACAGCGTTTTGGTATTCGGTGCGGGTCAGCCGACGAAAGGTATCGGTCCGTCCAGGATTGGGAGCCGCCGCCGCCGCACGATCGAGCGCCGCAGCAAGCTGGGCGGCGAAGTGCTCGTAAGCGGCATCGTCGGGACGATCCTCTCCCAACGGAGGCATTTGTCGGTGAGCCAGTTTGCGAACCACCTTCTCCCAAATGAGCGGGTGAGCGGCAGCCCCGGTTGGATCCAGACCTTCCAACGCTAGCTCACCCTTTTTCGAAGCGGAATCGTGACAATCGAAACAGTACTGCTCGAAGAACCCGGCGGCTGAGTCTGGTGCAGCCGAATCGGCGGCGGCGACCGGCTCGGCGCCCTGAACGACGAGCAAAGGCGCTGCCAGCAGCAGGACAAAACTCGCCCGAGCGGGTAATAAGCACGCGACGGACGCGCGGAAGTGGGGCGACGCAAACAAAAGGGGCATGGGGCTCTCAGCAAGACGGGCGGGAAGCGGGGTCGTTGCGCGTAACGTGATTAAAAGCAGCGTCGAGTCGCTCGGTTCGCGAGGCAATTTTCAGTTCACAATGCGCCACCTGCCTCCTGCGCGTCTAAATCTGCGTCCCTCAGCGTTTAGCAGGTCGGGTACCTCGCAGAGATCGTCCGGCGCCAGAAGACCACGAAGAGCGTTGAACATGCGAATCCCCATCCGACGTAACAGCATTTCCCTTACCGAGAGTAGGTCGGAGGCACTCGGAGCAACTTCGACGTACCATGAGTGAAATTCCCCGGAGTCCTCGAGGTGCCCCATGAAAAACTTATTTCGGCTCTTTGCTGCACAGAATCGCGCAACCCAGATCAGCGCTGCGCTTTTTCCGCGGCCATCGCGGTCGTTTGCCTCCAGGCCTCGTTCAGCCCACGTCTGCACGGTTCTCAGGGTCTCGTTGAAACAGCTTCTCTCCCCAACGTTGGATCGGTCGATTCCGCTCAACTCCCGGGTCTGAACGGAACGGAGCGTGTCTTACTTCCTCAGGATGCTTCGGACACGGTCGCAACCGCGCTCGGTCATTCGAACGCGTCCGGGCAAGGCGATGACGCTTCGGTTGCGCAGACCGGGATCCAATTTGTTGCAGGGCTTCAACGCAGCCAGACATTCGCAGGCCGGCAATTTTCGAAACAAGGCTCCGACTCCGCCGGCTATCAAGCGCTGGGTTCGTTGCGGCCCACTCGGCCGAATTCCGGTGCAGGCGTTCGCCGCCAAAGTGAACACCGAGCTGCACCGGCGGGGGGCTCCAATGAAGTGGGTCCCGCTCTCGGTGGAGGGATTGGGGCGCGCAACGACGCCCAGGAGCGCTCATCCAAATTCGAGTCCCGCGCATCCGAGGGCGCGATTCCGAACCAGAGTTCGGCGCCTGGCGCTTCGGGTGCCAAGCCCGATCCAACTTCTACTCCTGCCACCGACGATCCTCGCGCACTGGCACTCGATGGGCTTGGCAAAGGCGCTTCGATCGAAAGCGCCGGGCAACTCGACCTGACGGGAGGTGGTTTGCCCGATGCCACCACGCTGGCTGCACCAAACCTCCGCTTACCCAATGCCCTCGCCGTCGCGTCTCCCACCGTTATAGCCGACAACGGCGACACCTTATTGCTGCTCAGCGCCACGTTCGCCGGGCTGTTGACCCTCCGCCGCCGGTTGACGTTCTGGGCCTAAGCTTCGGCCGAGCAACTTGGGTCAGCGCGCGAGTTCGACGCATTGGCGGTCGGCCACGACTGCCCTTTTTTGCCGCATCAACTCGGTCAGTGAGTGAGCGGATCTTCCGTCGACCAGCGGAGATGCGCACCCTTGACCTGAGCAGACGTTCTCACCTTGTGAACACGTCATGAGCCAAAGCCTTCCTCGCTTTGATCCGGCGCCAGGCTATGCGCGGGTCAAGATCGTCCACTCCTTCGATGAGCTCGCGAAGACGCGGTTCGCCGATGGAGTGAACGCGCTTTGCTGGCAGCGTCAGTTGGAAGGAGATTTCGCCGAGGTTGTGCGGCACCTCACGCTCGACGACGACATTGTTGCGCTGGACGACGCCACGCTGCGTGCACTGCCTCTGAGCGCCGCCGGACAACAGGCCGTCGACACTTTGATCGAGGATCAGCGCCGCCTGCGCGAGTTGGGACTTGTTCCTGTGCTTGAGTGCATTCGCAAATACTCGCGCGACGTCGATGATGCCGCGGTGCCGACCGACGTGTATTCGTTTCATGCCGACAGCGCCACCGTGGAGACTGACACGTACCTGTGCAGCTACACCGAAGCGTCTTCGGAAGGGCTGCGCCAGGACGAGGCCCGGCGCTGCACCGACATTCCAGAAACCCGCGCTGCACTCCTCGCAACGTTTGGCGGGAAAGACGACAACGAGTTCGCCGCGTATCTCAGCGAGAACTGCTATGATCTTCACTACGTCGAGCGGCCAACCTCGCAGCCCTTCTCGTTTGGACTGGGGCATCTCTGGCGCATCGCGGTGGATTATCCTGGCTGCCCGGTTCCCCCGTGCGTGCATCGTGCGCCCGACACCGTGCCGGGCCGCCCACCGCGATTGCTGCTGATCAGCTGAGAGTTCAGCGCGGTCGCGAGGTTCGGGAAAGCTTCTGAACGCGCGACCGGTTACGCCGCGCCGCCGATCACAACGTGGCGACGAGCTCCTCGAGCTGAGCGGTCGCCTTGCCCCAACCTTGGTGGAAGCCCATCTTTTCGTGTGCTTCGCGATCAGCCACGGTCCAATGATGAACCCGGGCCGTGTACTTCGTTTTCCCAGGGCCGGCATCTTCGAAGGTGAGCACACCCGTCATGAACGGTTTCTCGGACGGCTCCCACGCTTTCGCGTACGCATCGGTGAAGACGAGCCGTTCGTTCGGCACCACTTCGAGGTAAACGCCCCGATTGGGAAACTCCGTTCCGTCGGGCCCACGCATGACAATCAGGCTCGAGCCACCGGCGCGGACGTCGGTCTCCACGTGAGCAGTGATCCACGGCTTGGGCGTGAACCACTGCTTCATCAATTCGGGAGTGGTCCACGCCTTGAAGAGTTTTTCGCGCGGCGCATTTATGATGCGCGTGATCACGAGTTCGCGATTGGTCGAGTTCGCGGCTGGTGCGGTCGCGGCGGCGGATGGGTCGGAGGAGTTGGAGGCTGAGCTCATAGGTGAAACAGTAGGGGTTGAGGAAGGAATGTGGACCGGTACAATCTCACAACGAATCAGGCCAGCGCGTCCGGACAGCAGTTGCAAATTTCGTCAGCGGCAGCGGAAACAATCGAGCGCACAATTCGCTGCAACACCGCATTCGTAAGCCGAGCACTCACCAGCGTCTCTCCTCTGGCAGCGTCATTTCGAGAAGGGTTCTCGCCTTCGTACGCGCTGGAAAAGTTCGACCCGAAGCCGTTCGCATCCACGCTGGAGCGAACCCCATGACACCCCTTTTCACTTCTAATCGATCCGGCTTCGCTCTCCGTTTGCTCGCCTTGACCGTAGCGCTAGTTCTGCCCGGCATTGGCTCGGCCCAGCCTTCGCCGTTAACGGTAAACTCCACGACTCAGCGCATCGGCGCGGTGCGCATCACCATTTCGCCCGATCACCTCAACTGGACTTACACGCCCGGCGAAATCCCGAAGTTCACGGTTCTCGTGATGCGCGACAGCGAGCCGGTCAGCGGCGTCACGCTCAAGTACAAGATCGGTCCGGAGATGCTGCCAGCGGAGGAACACTCCGTCGTACTGCCGGCCGATGGACGGCTCGTGCTCGAAGGAGTTACGCTGAAAGAACCCGGCTTCGTGCGTTGTATCGCGACGGTGGAGGACGGCGGAAAATCCTACCGCGGTATCGCGACGGCCGGATTTTCACCTGAAGCCATCGCTGCGACGCAAACGGATCCCACCGACTTTGATGAATTCTGGTCAAACGGTCGGGCCGCGCTCGCGAAGGTCCCCCTTGATGCGCGTCTCACTCTTCAACCGGATGCCTGCACGGCCACCGTCAACGTCTATCACGTGAGTTTCCGCACGCTTGGAAACAATGAAGCAGCCCCGACGCGCATCTATGGAATCTATTGTGAGCCGAAAGCGCCCGGGAAATATCCGGCGATCTTGCGGGTGCCGGGCGCCGGCGTTCGGCCTTATTTCGGCGCGAAGGAGTTGGCCGAACATGGCATCATCACACTTGAGATTGGGATCCACGGCATCCCGGTAAATTTGCCCGCAGAACTTTACGATCAGCTCCGCGTGGGCGCGCTGGACGGCTATCCGACCTACAACCTGGAGAACAAAACGACTTACTATTATCGTCGGGTCTATCTCGGCTGTATCCGGGCCAACGATTTCCTCGTCAGCCGCGAGGCCTATAACGGGACGGATTTGATTGTCATGGGCGGCAGCCAGGGCGGGCAGCTCACCATCGTTACCGGCGCGTTGGATTCACGGGTGAAAGCGATCGCCGCCAACTACCCCGCCTACAGTGACGTCACCGGCTACCTGCATGGCCGAGCAGGCGGCTGGCCTCACATGATGCGACCCGACCAAAAAACCGGCGCTCGTTCACTTCACGCGACCGAGCAGAAGCTCGCGACGACTCAGTACTACGACACGGTCAATTTCGCGCGCCGCCTTAAAATTCCTGGCCATTACTCGTGGGGTTACAACGACGAGACCTGTCCGCCCACGTCTTTGTACTCGGTCTACAACGTCATCACTGCACCGAAGAAACTCCTCCTGCTGCTCGAAAACGGTCATCCGTCCACCCCGGAACAATCCGAAGCCGTCGATCAGTGGGTGCTGAACTTCTTGCGGCTGAACTAAGCGCACACGACCCGACGCGTCGGTCGCGTTGCGTCGAGGAACTTACGCCACGCCCGACAGCACCGAGCCTAAAACCGCGGAGAGTTGCGGATAACTGAAAGGCTTCGCAATGACCGCATCCGCCCCGAGACCCGCTGCAGCCACGAGCAACTGCTCGGTTCCAATGCGACCCCCGCCAGAGATTGCGACGATGCGGACCTTCGGCCATTTTCGCCGGATATCGCCGATGAGCTCGAACCCGTCTTTGTCTGGCATCAGGATGTCAGTCACAACGATATCGAATACTCCGCGTTTCAGCGCCTTCACGGCTTCACCGCCATCCGGCGCGAGACTCACCGTGTGGCCGGCCTGCTCCAGTTTGATGCGCAAGCTTTCACGAATGTGAAAATCATCATCCACCACAAGGATTCGGAGTAGCCGCACAGTCCTGATCTTACAGAAAATGGACTCCAAACGGTATAGGAAAAAACCCTAAGTTGGTTCCCAAGGCTGAGCGCGGATGAGTTGGGCAGAGTCGCAGCCGATCGATCCGCCCCAGAACAATCGCCAACCTACGCAAGCGCGGATGCGAACGCTTCGTGACCGCAAAACTGTTAGTGCGACCGAGACTTCCGTCGGGGGGACTTTGTGGGCGATGAACCGGTTTCATTCTTCCGACTCACGCCGGAGCGTTTCCCAACCAAACCGAGCGCCTTCCGCGCCGCTTTCACTTGGCCACTCGTGAGCCCCAGCTCTTGCGCAATCGCCGTCTGCGTCTTGCCCGCTTCAACCAACTTCTTGACCTCGTTCTGGACCTCCTGCGAAACCGGCTTTCGCGTTCGCCGCTTCGAAGGAGTCAACGGCTGATCGGTGTGCGGAGGCTGATCCGCTTCGTCAGCGACACTCGTTTCCATGGACGCGACTGCAACGTTAGAATCTGACCCATCCGCTCCGCTGTCGGCGACCACTGACTCTTCGGATCGCGACGGCTCCTCGTTGTCGGTCGCCGCGCGAACCAGCGGTTTGTCTGAAAAGGAGGTCCCTTCCGTTTCCGACCCCGCGGTCGTCGTTCTCTGTGCTCCTATCGCCTCGCGGAACGCGGCCAGGAATTCCTCGGTGCTCGCGTATCCAAGCTGCGCTGGCAACGCCACGAGCGTCTTCGCTTGATCCAAGGTGAGCTTACCTTCCAGCGCCTGTACTTTTGCCTTGAGGTAAGCGAGCGACTTCAGCGTCTCCGGGGGCATACGTCCAACGTATCGAACCCACACCCATTGCAACTCGCGCGGTGATTTCGTCGGGTTCGTCCGCACGTCCGTCAGGCTGAGCTGGACTCACTGAGCGGATTTAAAACGCAATGCACGACGCGTCGCGTCGAGGTAACCATCGCCCGTCCTTCCATTCTGTTACGCGAGAATCTTTGTACAGGAGCCGTGTAGTTGCACAGTCCGCCCCTCCATGAGTACCGCCAGACCGCTTCGCGCCATTACGTTATCACTCCTGTTTCTCGCCACCCGAGCCTTGTACGCCCAGGTGCCGCTGCCGCTCGACGGCGAAGGCGTTCAGGTCACAACGCAGCTGGAGGTGGCGACCGGGC
Source organism: Opitutus sp. (assembly GCA_039928945.1). Classification (GTDB taxonomy): domain Bacteria; phylum Verrucomicrobiota; class Verrucomicrobiia; order Opitutales; family Opitutaceae; genus Opitutus. The sequence goes on from JBDSSD010000114.1 coordinate 99,240, forward strand.
CGATTCTCTCACGTCCTCCCGCGCTCCCGGTGCCGGTACTTCCGGGCAGTGATTTCCGTTTCACGCTCCATGGCATCGCCAGCAACGAAATCGCCGATGTGAGTTGGTCGAAAAACCTCGTCCCGCTCAACCTCCACGGACGCGAACTCTCACTGCCTCATGTGAGCAGCGCTGATACCGGGCAGTATATCGCGACGGTCACTACGATACAGGGCGACGTAGCGCTCGCCTCGCGTGTGCTCCATGTGTCCGCATTCCCACGGCAACGGCTGTTGAATCTCTCGACGCGCGCGGCCGTCACCTCCAGTGGCGCAACCGTGTTCGCGGGGTTTGTGGTCGATGTCGGCCCCGGCGATGCCACCTCGTCCAAGCAACTCTTGATCCGCGCGGTCGGACCTTCGCTCGCCGATTACGGCGTGCAGAACGCGCTCACCGATCCGAAGCTGCGGCTGTTCCGCGGTGATGGTTCGATCATCGAGATCTCTGACGCGCTGCGTGACCCGGACCGTCTGGCTGAGGCGGGAGCCCGCATGGGCGCCGCTCCCCTCCGTCGTGACCGCGCTGATACCGGTGTTCTGATTTCACTGCGAGGCGGCGTGTACACCGCCCAAGTCATTTCCGCGTCGCATCAGACGGGCGAGGTGCTGCTCGAAATTTACGAGGTGACCCCGTAGTTCTGCGCATGGGTGCGAGCTCACGCCGGTGAACACCCAATGGGTGGGCGCCTGCTCGATCCCGCGCAGTCCACCGCGTCAGTTGCCGCTCTCACGGACCCACTGGGCCGCTCGAGCCACGAGCTCCGAGTGGGAGCCTAGGTTCAGCTTGTTTTTGATATTTTCCCGATGCGTTTCGACGGTCTTCACGCTGACGCCCAACTTTTCCGCGATCACTCGGGTGGGCAACGCCATCCCGGCGAGTCGGAACACCTGCAGCTCACGATTCGTCAGCGGCGCCGCAATGCCATGCGCCTGGTCAATCTTCCCGCCAGCCTGACCAAACACGTTTTGCACGACGGTAGCCGGGACCACGACCCCGCCCCCCGCCACTTCGCGAATGGCGCGCAACAGCGTGCCGACCGCCTCGCGCTTCGCCACGAACGCGCGGGCTCCGGCGCGCAGACAACGCGTCGCATAGATGTGCTCCGCCTGCAGCGTGAAGACCACGATCCTCAACTCGGGCGCCGACGAGAGCAGATCCTCGATCAGGGCGAGTCCATCGTCCTCTTGTAACATGAGCTCCATTACAAGCACGAGCGGTGGCTCGCGATTCACCAGCGCGCGCAACTCCGCGCCGGTCGCCGCACTTCCCGACACGCGGAGATCGCACTCGTCACTGATGATTCGCGCCAAGCCTTCGCGCATCGCCGGACAATCATCCGCGATGGCAACAGCGAGCCGTGGAGCAGTGACGTGGTGCGCGTCGATGCGACGATTCAGTCACTCGGACGCTCGGCGAACAAGAGCCAAAACTCTGAGGGCCGGCCTGACTAGTGATTCAGGGACGCGGCCCGATGCGGCCTTTCACCGCTCAGTCTAGACTGCGACTTCAAACCTTTATGTCTAAATACGTCATCGAACGCGAAATTCCCGATCTGGGAAAATTCACTCCCGCCCAATTGGGCGCGGCTTCACGCACGTCTTGCAACGTGCTCCAAAAACTATCACCGCGCGTGCAGTGGGTCCAAAGCTACGTCACGGACCAGCGGCTCTACTGCGTCTACATCGCGGTGAACGAGGAAGCAGTCCGTGAACACGCCCGCCTCGGCGGTTTTCCGGCCAACCGGATCTCCGCGGTCAGCATGATCATCGACCCCACCACGGGGGGCTCGTGAGCCAACCTCCACTTTTGTTCAAAACAAAAACCAAAACCAACGCATCCCACCATGAACTCATTAAAAGCGCTGTTCGCGCTCTCCTTCGCCCTGCTCGCAGGCTCCATTGCTCTGGCCGCTGAACCGGCCAGGCCCGAATCACTGCCCAAAGGCCAGAACATGTACGTCATCGAACGCGACATGCCCGGTCTCGGTCAGCTCACCGCCGCCGATCTGAAGGGCGCATCCCAGAAATCGTGCAGCGTATTGAAGAACCTTGGACCCGACATCGTCTGGCTCCAAAGCTACGTGACGGGCGACAAACTGTACTGCGTCTACCTCGCACCGAATGAAGAGATCGTTCGCGAGCATGCCAAGCAAGGTGGGTTCCCGGCGACCGCAGTTAATCGCGTCTCCACGATCATCAGTCCGAAAACGGCCGAGTAATCAGCGGCGACGGCTCGAGCTGCGCCGTCAGATCGCGCGCACCTCACCCATCGCACCACCCGCCCGCGTTCGCTTCTTGCGAGCGCGGGTTTCTGTATTCCAACAACCGCTTCTGCTCAGAGCTTCAGCTATTGCTCAGGTCGTGCCGCGTGGCTTCGCGACCACCTTGGCATCGCGCGCCGGATCCGTCGACGTGGGCAGGAAATTCAGCGCGAGAAATTTCAGGGCCGATTGGGCGTCCGATTGGACTGATGCAATTTCTGTCTGCAGCGGATTCGTTTCCAGCAATTGCAATGCGTCCGGCTGCAAGTTCGAAATCCGCTCTGGCAGCTCAATCGCGAGGTTCAACACCTGAGCCACACTCGCAAACTGCTCCTGCGTCACTCGCGGTTGCGGTTCGTTCATTCGCACCAGCAGGAACATCGCGGCCGCAGTCACGCCGAGTCCGGTGACAAGCCAGGCCATCGGGTGCGACGCCGTTCGCTCCGGTTGCTGTGAGCGCTGCACAGAATTGATAATCCTGCTCTCCAACGTTCCTGGCGCGATCGCCCCAACGGCAGGGGCATTTTGCCGGAGGGCATTTTCGAGCTGCGAGGCGCTGGCGAAATACGTTTGGCAATCAGCACACGTGGCGCTGTGGCCACGCACGGTAGCCGCGGAGCCGTCGAACAAGGCGGCGCGCCAACGCGTGACGCGGCAAACCAACTTTGGGCGATTCGATTGTTCTGAGTTCATCGGAGTTGGGCCTTCATCAGGCGTTTTCGAGCGCGATAGACGATTACCTTGATGTGAGTTTGAGTCAGACCAGCAACGCGCGCCGTTTCTTCAATCGACAGATCTTCGCCGAAACGAAGCCACAGAATCTCAAACTCACGCTGAGGCAAGAGACGACGTGCCGACGTCCAGAGCGTTTCTTTTTCTTCGCGGTTTTCGGCGTTGATGGCCGGCGTGGGATCGCTGGATGCCGCGGTCTCCGGCACTTCCTCCCAACGCTTCGCCGAACGGAAATGGTTGAGCGCGGAACGTCGTGCGATCGTGAGGAGCCAGTTGATGATCGGCCGACTGCCATCAAAACGGTGCAGATTATGGTATGCCTTGACGAACGTTTGCTGGACCAAGTCCTCGGCATCCTGTCGCTGCCGAGTCATTTGATAAACGAAGTTGAAGACCCGCGACGAATGGAGCCTGACCACTTGCTCGAACGCAACCACATCGCCCACCGCAACTCGGTGGTCTTGCGCGACGCTGCCTGCTTCGCCTGACAGCAGCTCCGCGTCAGGCTCGGTTGAGGCAATGGAACGATCGGAAAACATCGAGACGGGGATCAACGACTGTACGGGTTTATTTCCCCAAGATGCGGCAAGTTGTAGCTTATTCCTTCGACGCTGCAGGATCCTCGATCCGCACCGTGAATGTGCATTTGCCATCGGCTTCATCGAAGTAATGGACCTTGAGTGTGTAGTCTCCAGGCGCACCGGGGAATTGTAATTCCGCGACACCTGTGCCGGCGCGAACGACGATCGCTTTGCCGCCGGACGCGGCGGACCAGTCTTCCGCCCGATATCGGCTGAGCTTCATGTACTCTGCCTCAAACTTGAGCGCGCTGCCGCCGCCGCGCGGTTCTATTTCGACATAGTCGAGTCGGGCGGGCTCTGAACCTTCGCTCCGGCCGGTGAATCGAAGGATCGCGCCAGCCGCGAGGTGAATGTTTTCGACTGCATGGACGGCCCGATTGTTCTCGGTCGGTTCATTGCCGCCGAGATCCTGGTCCGCCTTCCATTCCGCAATCATTTTACCCGCGGCAGAGGGTCCATTGTGCACCACGCGGGTTTGATCCTGCTGTAACGTTTTGATCATCCCTGAGAGTTGCTCGCTTGGGTACGACAGCCTGAGCAGCACCGCGAGATTCTGCTTTTCCACGGTGACCGACTTCATGAATTGCTCCAAATCGTGGTTTTCCGTGTTGGCCAGCGAGGCCATTGCGGTGAGTCCTTGCACGATCTTCTGCAGTTTGTCCGCCGTATCGGCAGAATCCGCGAGCAACTTGACATGGGCAAACGTCAGCTTGTCCTTCTCGCCGATGTTCACGGAAGCAGACTGAGCGAGTCGCATCAGTCGTGCGTGCGGTCCTGCCTCGGGCGCAACGCTGTCTCCGGGCACCACCGAGGCCGCCACGAGAAAACCATCGGGTGACGAAGGCACGAGATCGCGCAACGGAGAGGCCGAGGCCTTCGCCATTGAAGCGCCTTTGCCCTGATAGAGTTCATAGGCGCGCGTCAGCTGCGCTTTCACTTTGCTGACCAGGATGATCTGCTCTTTAGGAAAGCCGACAAAGACGTCCTTGCCGACCGCATACGCTTCAAAGGGCAGGTCTTTGATCTCGGTGATTGAATCCGGCGTCGAGAGCATCGCTTGCGCGACGTAACCTTCGGCGATCTTCCGCAAGTCAGCCGTCCCTTCGACCACCAACGTCCCATCGATCAATTGCGGGTCATGCGCGAAGTTGGCCCCGTACGCCGTGGCACGGCCGACGGTCGCGAGCACCTTTTGAAAATCAACGTGTACGGTGCTGTTGTTTTCCGGCGCATGATTTTTCATCGCGGTTTCCAGCAGGCTTCGACCGATCTCCGATTGACGAAGCAGGTTGAAATCAACGTGGAGCAACCAACGGGCGTCAGCGCTGACGATCTTGGGATCCAGCGCTGCGTGACTCGAGGACAACGGCAGAACCGCAAGTGCGGCGCTGCAAAGGAGGGGCAAAACATTTTTCATACGAATAGAGTTAGTATCCTGTAATCACCGAAACCGGCCGCGAGGTTACAGGGCGACTCGATTTAACGCCTGAAACCGCCGTTTACGTGGCTCGTCCGGCTGCACCGATCATCTCCCGCCGGGAAAACAGCACCGCGCACAAGCCGATGAAGACGAACGCATACCCCACCAGCAGCGGCACCACGACGGCGGCGCTCGCAGGGGCCAACACGCTACCCGTTGGATCAAGTGGCTGAAGCAGCCCGCCGAGTTGATGTGACATCGACAGCTGACTCAGTTGCGTCGGGATGCGTCCGATCCCGACTTCTACTGTGGCGGCATAAACAATTCCGAGGACCAGGTAACGCTCACTCAGCACCCCGAACAAAAAGCCGAGTGCACTGAAGCAGGTCAGGGCGGTGACCTGTGCGATGAGCAACCGCGGCGCGGCTGAACCGATCGACGGCACCCGCATGGCCATCGCGAGCCCAAGCAGGCTCGCCAGGACCACGAGGTAAAAGAGCTGGCTGCACACGAGCTGAGCAATGAACTTGAATGCGACGAGGTGGCTGCGACGAACGGGCCGGGTAAGTACGTAATCGGCCGTCCCGCTTTTCATCTCGTCCCGGATCGCCGCTGCACCCGAAATGAACGCCATGACCGGAATGACGAATCCGAGATAGAACTGCGCGATCCACGGGAAGAAGTCGCCGACCTGCCCATAGCGGATACGGATCAGGCTCAGCCCGCCCAACAAAACGAAAGTGCCGAGCAGCAAGAGAGCTTGTCCGGGAGTAAAAAACCGCCGCGACGTGAGCCGCCAGACTCCGCTAAAGGCGCGGCCGGGATGCGGCTGAACGACAGGTTGGACTGAAGTGGCGGGCATCATGGCGTGCGCGTCGTGTTCATGGCTTTTTCCAAACGCGACTCCGTGCTCCGCACTTCGTAGATGCGTACACCGCACTCGAGCAGGAGACGATCGAAGTCCTGATAGAACCGATTGGAGTCGGCCCAGCGGACATGCAACAACTCTTCGTCGGCCACAATGTCGCAACCGACCACCAGCTTTTGATCGAAGAAGTACCGGGCCAGCTGCGCCGGTTGATCGCACCGGAAGGTGGTTGAGGCCGGCCATTGCTGGCGTGTGCCGGGCGCCACCAGCTCATTGCTCGAGCGGGGCACACGCCCCCAACGCAGCAGGAGGAAATCGCTGCAAAGTGCTTCGAGGTCTTGCAGGTTGTGACTGGAGATCAGAACGCTGGTGCCTTCCTGATTGAGCGACCGAAGCACATTGGAAAAATCTTCGCGGCCCATCGGATCAAGCCCGTTCATCGGCTCGTCGAGCACGATGAGTTTCGGCTGATGCAATAAACACTGCGCGAGTTTCACCCGCTGGCGCATACCTTTGGACAACTGCGTCACCCGCTTCTTCCAATGCTCCGCTGGCAGCTTCACGCGCTCCAGCATTTCGGCCGAACGTCGTTGCGCGTCTTCCAATGAGAGCCCCGAGATCATGCCAAGCCCCACCAACCAGTCGAGCGGTCGAAGTCCGCTGGGTACCGCTTCGTCTTCCGGACAATACGCGATCTGCGCCTGCACCTCGGGATTGGCCCATGGATTCTTCCCAAAAACCTCGATCGTGCCCGAGCTCGGTCTGACCTGGCCCAGCAACAGCCGGAAAAAAGTGGTCTTGCCGGCGCCGTTGGGTCCGACCACGCCGGTGATACCGGGCTTGATGCGGAAGCTGACGTTGTTCAACCCGAGGACAACCCCGTAGAACCGACTCAGGTTCACTGCTTCAATGAGGGGGTTCATTCGATTCGTAGTTTCCTGAAGAATACGCCACCCGCCATCACCACCAGAACGAACAACCCGGTCGCGGCTCCGGCGGTGTCGTCTGCCGCCGTTTTGTCCGCCGCTTGCCGGAGATTCGCCGTGACGCGCTGGTTCAGGATGGGCAATTCATCGGCCGCCTTCGCGAGCACCGTGTCGAAACGGAAGACACTCTTGCGGATTTCCGCCAAGTCCTGGCTGAAACTGGCATGACGGAGCCATCCGGGATTGTTCGGATGCCCGGCGACCACCGCGCCTCCGAGCCAGAGTGCGATCCAGAGGATCGTCGTGGCGCGTGACGACTGGCTGACGGCCGAGACGCCCAGCGCGATGACCGATAGCGCAACGATCGCGAGCGCGTTGAAGCCCAGAGCGTTTCCCAACGCGCGAAACGAGTAGAACAGGAACTCGCGGTTCGGTGACAGCAGCATGCTGAGCAGCCAACCCGCGACCAGCGGCCCTGTCCAAAGGATGAGGACCAGTCCGGCGACAATCCCGAGCTTGCCGATCAGGTAGTCAGCCGAGGTCAGCGGCCTCGCCAGATAGATCGTCAACGCGTTGCTCGCGCGATCCTGCGTCACCAAACGCGGGATCAACGCCGTCAAGCCCACCAGGCAGAGCCACAGCGCGATGAAGGACTGTACTCCGAAGATCAGCGTAAACAGCCCGTGGACACAAACGTCGGGGTACAGCAGCACCACCGCGTTGAACGCCGCGATAACCGATTGGACCCGGGGACCGAAATTCGCGGCGAGGGACTCCAACCAGCCTCCGCTTGAAACGGACTGACTGAACACGAAGCCCGCGATCGCGATCAGCGCTCCAGACAGCGCACCCAAAAATCCGAGGATGCGAAACAGCCGCAGCCTCATGACGTGCCGCAGTCCGGTGGAAATGATGACCCAGCGTCGATAGCTGACGCCCTGGGGCTGCTCCTGCCAGCGACTCAGATCAAACGTCGTTTCCATTTTCAGAGAGCGAGGCGAGGAACAACTCGTGCAGGACATTCGGGTTGCCGATGATTTCGGCGGGCGGCAGGTGATTGGCGCGGATCAACTCGAGGATCCACTCGATCGTCTCCGACGGAGCCTCGAGCCGCAGGCGACCGTTCGACAGGCGCTCCACGGAGTTGCCGGCGGCCGTCAGCACGTGGACGAAACGATCCAGCTCCGCACTCGGCGCAATCTCCACGGCGCGACGGCGCTGATGCTTCAGGATATCGATGCGCTCGTGCACCAGGAGTCGACCGTGCGCGATGATGATCACCCGTTCACAGATCCGCTCGATGTCCTGCAGCAGGTGAGACGAGATGACGACGCTGATACCCAATTCGCGCCAGAGCGATCCGATCAGCGTCAGGATGTGCTCACGGCCATCCGGATCCAGGCCGTTGGTGGGTTCGTCGAGAAAGACGATGCGGGGATCATGGACCAACGCTTGCGCGAGCTTCGCGCGCTGTCGCATGCCGGTGGAGTACGTGTCCACCGAGCGATAGCGTTCCTGCCCCATCCCGACGAGGTCGAGAATTTCGTGCGCCCGCTGCCGCGCGTGGCGAAAACTCATGCCGGAAAGTTGACCACAATAGGTCACGTATTCGCAGCCCGCCATACCCGGGATATGGCAGTCGCGCTCGGGACTGTAGCCGACCTTTTCGCGGGATGACCGATTGCTGACCCGAATATCCAACCCCAACACCTTCGCCGTCCCGGAGGTAGGCGTTTCCAGATTCAGCAGACACTTGATCAAGGTCGTCTTTCCTGCGCCGTTCGGGCCCAGCAGTCCGATGGCGCCGGGTGGAACCTGGAGGCTGACGTCACTGAGGGCGCGTTGTCCGCCATACACCTTCGACAGCTTTTCGACTTCTATGATGAAGTCGCCGGCTGGCGCGGCCGCGAGTTGAGGTGGAACTGCAGGGAGGGTCATCAAAGGGAAAGCGCGAGTATACCGGGAGTGCCCGGCATCCCTCGAACACAGAACGCCGCGGCAAGGTTACAACTTTCTCCGCCATCGAACGCAAGCTGCCCGGACCTGACCGCGGGCGATCGCACGGTACTTAAATGCGGTTTCCTGTTTGCGCCGTCGCGGCATTCCTCATCCTCCTCGTGTGCGAACCCCACCCCTGCGCCGCCTTTTCGTCCCTACGTATTTATTCGCCGCCGGTGTCTCGCTGACCCTCGCCGCCGACATTCCGAAGGGCTGGTTCGAGTGGCCGTTTGTGGAGGCGCAGCGCGGCTCGGCGCTCGACACGAGCAGCTTGAACCAAAAACCGGCTGGCGCCCAAGGACGCATCATCGCGCGCGACGGCCACTTCGTGACGGAGAACGACGGCCAGCGCATTCGCTTCTGGGGCTGCAATCTAAGTAGCGGAGAAGATTTCGTGGACGCCGCCACAGCCGATCGCCTTGCGCGTCGCCTGGCGCAGGGTGGCATCAACATCGTAAGGCTGCACCACCTCGACAATCCGTGGTCGGTCGATTCGGCCGGCAGCTTATGGAAACCCGGCTCGCAGGATCGGCTCCACATCGATCCGGCACAGCTCGATAAAGTTCACCGCGTGGTCGCCGCCCTCAAGGCCGAGGGCATTTACGTCAACGTTAACCTCAAAGTGTCGCGCACCCATACGGAGGCCGACGGTTTTCCGCCTTCGATCGCGCAGACCCCAGGGTTCCAAAAGCGCGTCGACTACTTCGAGCCTCGCATGGTTGAACTGCAGAAAGACTATGCCCGCCAGCTCCTGACGACGAAGAACCCCTACACGGGCCTGAGCCTGGCTGAAGATCCCGCCGTTGCCGTCATCGAACTGAACAACGAAAACTCCTTGCTCGGACTGCGCACGCGTGAGCTCGGTGACGGCCTGGAATCACTGCCCGAGCCATTTCTCGGAGAGCTGGTGCGCCAGTGGAACGCGTGGTTGAAGGAGCAGTACAAGGACGATGCCGCGGTCACCGCCGCGTGGATGCGCGACGCCACGGCACCTGGTGAATCCCCGCTTTCACCAGGTTCACGGTGGTGGGCCGATGCGCAACCGGGCAACGAGGTCGAGGTCAGTTCGGCGAATCCCAGCATCGTGCATCTCGCGATGAAAGCGGGAGACGGCGTCCGCCTGCGTTCGGGCGGCTATCTTGATCAATTGCGGTTGAAGGAGAATGAAACGTACACCCTCACCTTTTCCGCCAAGGCCGATCGAACCCGGCCGATGGAGGTCGCCGTGACCCGTGATGAAGCCGGTTGGCGCACGGACAAGTGGCGCACGCGCGGCTTGCGCCAAATTCTTCCTCTGAAGCCCGAGTGGCAGGATTTCCATCTCGTGTTCACGACGCATTCGATCGTCGACGTCGGTTCACGCCTGGCCCTGCTGACCGGTCACGCGTTGGGTGAAATCTGGATACGTGACCTTCGGCTGGTGTCCGGGTCCGCCACGGCCGGCCTTCGTCCCGGTCAATCACTGCAGACAGGCAATGTCCCGATTCCCACAGATGCGACGCCCCGGCAGTGGAACGACTACCTGACGTTCCTGGCCGACGTCGAACAGCACTACGTGACGGGACTGCGGGACTATCTGCGCAACGATCTCAAGGTGCGGGCACCGATCGTGTGCACGCAGGCGAACTACGGGGGTATCGCCGGTCTGCTCCGCGAAAAACCGTCGGACTTCATCGATACTCACGCGTACTGGCAGCATCCCGACTGGGGCAATCCGGCGAGCGCGTGGGACACCGCGCACTACACCATCAACAACACGTCGCAGATCGCCGAATTCGGTCCGCGGTGGTTCGGGGAATATGGCGGGATCGCGTTGCTCCGCGTCACCGGAAAACCGTTCACGTTGACGGAAACCGACTATCCGGCGCCGAGCGATTACGTCGCGGAGATGTACCCGTTGCTCGCCACGTTCGGCGGACTGCAGGATTGGGACGCGATCTTTACGTTCGACCAGGTCGGCACCGGCGCTGATTCCGGCGACGGCCCGATGCGCACCTTCTTCGATCAGAGTCATCATCCCGCGAAGTGGGGTTTCGGCCCCTTCGCCACGCGCGTCTTTCGCCGCGGTTTGATTCCCCCACCCGAATCACGGCGCGAGCTCTTTGTCCGCACCCCGCTTTTCGCCGAAGCGAACCACCTCGACGTCCTCTGGCTGAAATTGCAGTCCGCCCAAGACCTCGGGTTTTTGACTGACCGGTTGAGCGTGAACGAGAATCTGTTGAGCCCGGATCAACCCAGTCGCGTGGAGCGTCACGGCCAGAGTCAGCTCACGGCCGTACGACTCGAACAGCATCCGCGTGGCGTCGTTTACCTCGCGAGCGCACCGAAGGCGGCAGCGGTCGTCGGGTTTTTAGGTGGGGCCAAGGTGGCGACCCATGATCTGCAGGTCGCGTGTGATGAGTTCGGCCTCAATTTTGCGGCGGTCGGAGCCGTGGCGCTGGAGGACGACACGCTCGCTCACGCGCAACGGGTTTTGGTCAGTCTGGCGGCCCGCGCAGAAAATCAGGGCGCCGAATGGAACGCGGTCCGCACGAGCGTAGGGAATGTGTGGGGCAAAGGCGGTGCGCCGATAGCGGAACGAGTCCCCGCCACGATTCGGGTGCGATCCGACCGGCCGCGGCGCGTGAACGCCTTGCGGTCCGACGGATCAACGGCCGGCGAAATCGCGGCGCAGTGGGCCGACGGCTGGCTCAGTTTTTCCACGCGCGAAGGACCAGCCACGTTGCACTACGAGTTGCTGGTGAAGTGACCGGGAGCGGCCAACCAGCCCTCACGTCAACGGACCGATCGGTTCGTCGTCCGGCGTAATCGCAGGCGATCGCACGGGTCTGCCCCTGCGCCATGCTGCCTGCGTCGCCTGCAGGCGAAGCCGAACCCGCAGAGCACTTTAGATTGGGCGGCAACTCGCCCCGATCCGGCGGCAACCAGCCCCAGACGGCTGTTCGACGGAAGTGGTTCCTGCCAACTCCATTCCGTACCGCCTCACACACCCCTGTGGGCTGTACACCCAACCTAATGCACACCCGTCTCGTTTCTCGTCCCGCCGTCCTTGGGCTTTCCTCGCTCGGCGGTTTGCTCGCTCTGCTCTTGCTGCCGCTCACGGCGCACGGTCAAGGCTGCGTCATCGCCCGCGGCGGCGGTGCCGCTGCGATTACCGATGGCAGCGGCTACCTTAAAGAAGGTGACTGGCAGGTCACATTCGCCCTGCGTCACTTTGATTCCCACCGTCACTTCGCGGGTGACGACGAACAGACCCAGCGCTCCGACCAGGGCACCGAGGTCTATAACAACTCCTGGTTTTACGACACGACGCTCACCTACGCCTGGTCGCCCCGCATCAGCCTGAACGTGACCGTGCCGTTCGTGAATCACGACCGTTCGTCGCTCTACGAGCATCTCGGCAACGCCTCGGGGCAGCGTTTCAGCACGCAATCGTCGGGGATCGCGGACGTACAGGTCGGCGCCAGCGCGTGGCTGATTGATCCGGACAAAGCCGCCAGCTGGAATGTCCTGATCGGTACGAGCATCAAGTTCCCCACGGGGGACGCCGAGGCCAAGGACATCTTCATGCGCAGCACGGGCCCACAGGAGCGTTACGTCGATTCTTCAATTCAACCAGGCGACGGCGGCACCGGCTTCACCATTCAACTGGGTGCGTTCTACCTGCTCGAACGTTGGGTTCACAACCTGTCGCTCTACGGAAACGGATTTTATCTATTCAATCCTGAGGAGCGAAATGAGAAGACGGGCTTCTCCATTCCGGACGGCTACATGGTGCGCGGCGGTGTTGAATACCGTTTCGACAACATCCACGGCCTTTCCGCCAGTCTCGGCGTGCGCAACGAAGGCGTCATCGCGCACGACTTGTTTGGCGACAACCGCGGATTCCGTCGCCCCGGCTTCGCCGTCGCGGTCGAGCCCGGCGTCACCTACTCCAAAGGTCGTTACAGCGCCACGTTCACGCTCCCGATCGCGGTCCATCGCAACCGCGTCACCACCTATGGCTCAATCAAAGCCGGTGACGCAGCGTTCGCCGACTATACGCTTAATCTCAGCCTTTCGATGAAGCTCTAAGCGGAGCGCGCGGCCGATCGTCGGCTCCGCATCAGCAACCCGGACGGCGGCGATTTCGCCGCCGTCTTTTTTGTGGGATCGCGCCGTCCCGCTTACTTGTGATTTTTCTGTTCGTCGCTGGCGGGCGTGCCTTTCACTCCCGGCGCCGGCTTCGGCGGATTGATCATGATATGCGCGCGGTGGGTTCCCGGATTCATCATCCAGGGCGCGCCATCGGCGATCGGCGTCAGAGGGATTCCCGTCGTCTCCGGCGTGGCCCACGGAATGTAGATGACATAGCGCGTGTACAGCTCGGTCACCTCGTGAGTCGTTTCGTTCACCGTGCCCGTCGTCACATTTAGAATACTTCGGTCCGGCATCTTCAACTTGCCGGACTTCACTTCCTCTTCGCGGATCTTGAACACTTCTGCGGCTTTGCCTTGCGCCGTCAGTTCGCGACCGCGAGCCATGAATGGCTCCAGGTCCTTGTGATAACACGCAACGCTGAATCCCTTCTGCTTTGGATCATCGGCCAGGCAGATCAGGTTGTTGGTGCCTTTTCTCAACGTGACGATTGAGCCGGAAGCATCGTATCCCAACACCGTCGCCGCAGCGCGATCCGTTTCCGGCGCGGCGAGCACCGCGGTTTTGATCTGCCACTCAGCAGAAGGCATTTCGGCACGTGCGACCAAAGCAGTCGCACAAAACAACCAGGCAGGGATTGATAGCTTCATAGGGAAACGGAGACAGGGGGAGGGGTTAAAACGGGCGAGCGCGAAAAGAAGATTCGACGGTGGTGGCTTCGATCCATGACGTGGCTCCGCACCGCGTGCAACGTTGGTGTGAGCCACCACACCGGCTCAAAAGTGTTCGTCAGCGGAATCCGGGGTTGGATCGCATGTTTGCATTCTCTCCAACGTAGCCCTGTACGGGAGCACAGGGAGAAAACGCCCCCAATTCTCGATCCCGATCCAACCGCGGATTCACCGATCTACACCTCAAGCCTAAGCCATTCGGGAAACGGCGCAAAATCATCCCGCAGGACCTGTCGTCGCGAAGAAGTCCCGCACAATCCACCGTCGTTTCACCCGTCCGGCACGAGCGGGATCGGTTTCAATTCCCATCCGTGCCCATCCGCGAAATCCGTGGTTGGATCGAATTTTTTTACCGAACCGGTGATTTCTCAGCCCAATCGCGCCGCCCGATAATACTCCAACGTCGTCGCCAAGCCCGCCTCCAACGCGACCGTCGGCGAGAATCCCGCCGCGCGCAGCGCAC
>JBDSSD010000115.1:0-3006 GCA_039928945.1 Opitutus sp.
ACCAATGTGTCTCCGATCGCCACCCCTTCTTTTTCTGCGACTCGCACGAAAGCTCTGCCCGCAGTCGCACCGTATCCGGTACCGCCATTCTGGCCGTCCGTCACAAGAACCATCGGGTGACGTTCGCCGGGTGATTTTGCGTAACGATTCTGCCCAAATCGCGTCGGCTCCGGATCGGGAATCCGAACTTCGCCGAGTCGGCTCCGGAGCGCTTTTGGCGATTGTTCATCCATGGACTCACTGTGAAGTGCGCCTCCCAGAGGGAACGGAATGATCGCACCTTTTACTTCGCGGAAATACCGGGTGTTCGGCAAACCGGACCCCACCGTCAGCAGCGACCCGGCGAGACGCGTGTGGCTGGAACCCTGACCTTCATTCGGCCCCCAAGATTCCATTGCCGCTCGAAATTCGACGTGAGATCCACCCGGACCCGGCGGCGCGACGAGATACCGGCATGTTCCCATATTGTAAGGCCGTAGATCCAATGCTACGCAGGCATCACTGGCATCTCGCGGAAGCCACTTTTGATCCAGGTTCGCGTCTTCACGCCAGTCCGTATTGTAGGTCAGCAGAAAGCGGCCGGGCTGGTTCGGCACGTCAGACTTATTGGCGATCATCCGCCAAGGCCCTCGCCGTGTGGCTTCGCTGACCGCTTGACGAATGAAGGTAATCGCATTGCCGCCGCCTTCGGTCAGTTTCCCTTTCTCGACCAGCGTGAGCGCGGCGTCTTCCGATGATGCGCGAACGGTCTGTGGGTCAGTGGGGTCGAACAAATAGGCCTCTTCGATTTCATCGAGCAAACCATACCTGGGGTGTTCGATGGTGATTCGATAACGCCCATTGTTCGCATAAAACCAGTATGTTCCGTCTGGAGCGGTTACGATCGGGTCACCGCGCTTCGTTAGCCCTTCCTTGTCGCCATAGAGGTCGACGGGGCCGCCATTCGCACTGATCTTGACCCTCGCCCCGGCCAGGGGCGCTCCCGAGGGCGCAAAGACCTGCCCAACGTATTTCGCCTTGGCATGGGCTTCGGTGAGCGTGCCGAAAAAGGTCATCACCAAAACGGCGAAGAGTGAGAATGAGCGCGAAACCCAAATATGATTGCAATTCATACGTCCCTTTCTATGGCACTATTGCCCAAAAACCGTTCGACTTGTCATGGATCCAGCCTAAGACGGATCGAGGATCAGCGTCGGCTGGTCCGATCACGGCGCGCAGCGATCCCGCTCCTTCAGTGACAAGATTGGCACCCGAGACGATTTTGTCGTCAATGTTCTTTGCACTATAGGGTGTCTCCACCTTATGCCGGCCGGCAATCAAAACATAAACCCGCGAATTATCATTAGGATGCGCGCCAGTGACAATGACTGCATTCACGTCGCCCTGTCGCCTGGGAGCGATGATGGTGAATGGCCGTGTCGGATCCAAAACCACGACTTGATTCCGGCTTACGTTCACTGCACGACCGCCGATTTTGACATCGTTCCTGACTTCAATCGAAACGGTTCCTCCTTGGGACTTGAAGTGGGCCTCTCCTGTGCTCTCCACACGAAATAGTGTCTCCATTTTTGGTATGCCAGCGATCTTCCGGTAGTCATTGCCATATTCCAGCGCTTGGTTCAGCCCATTGATCCGGAAGAAAAATGTCCTGCTGGGCAAATCGCGCTCGGTCCAATTCCCGGCAATTTCATCCCAGTCGGCGTTCCAGGTTAAGCCCCAGCCGAGCTCTCCCTTATTAACAACAATCCGGTAGGGCTTGGTTAGATTGTTGGCGTCAATCGAGCCCGGGCGGTTGAACAGAAGGGGGATGTTATTCCCCCTAGTCTTTTCCGCTTTCTCCACCAAGGTCAAAGCCGGTGCTTGTGCAGATGAATTGACTGAATGCGGTTCCGACGGATCTATAATCGTAACGTCGGTCATCGCATATTCGACCCCAGAGCCGGCTATGTGCAAATCGTAGTTGCCACTGCGAAGGTAAAATCGGAAACGACCGCGGGCGTTGGTTGCTTGCGGATTCGGCGTTTCACGCAATCCCTCCTTATCATCATAAAGCTTGGCTGGGGTCTTGGTTCCCGCAGCCGTGACGAACACTCGAGCATCCTTGACCGGTTGTCCCGAGACAGCTTGAACCACGTCGGTGTAGTAAGAAAGCCCCGCTTTTGCTGGTAAATTTAACACCCAGCAGAAGGCCATTCCTAGAGCTGCGCGTAGTATTTGCGAGACGGCGTGCCGAAGCTCCATGTCTAAAGCGGACATGAGCCAAATGATGAAGACCGAAAGCTTGCTCGGAAAGACAAATCGGAGGGATTCGTCATGGATCAGGTCACTTTTCACGAGGTGCATCCTCATTCAGCATCTCTGACGCATCAACGCAGCCGAGGACGGTGACAAGCCGTTCCCTACTGTGTCTCTTTCACACAAAGAACGATCACCGCTGCTCCTCACCCACATTTGGCCCGCTCGCTTTCGCGACCATTTTTCACCCAACGATGACCATGAACACCAATGATATCCTTCGCCTCGTCGTGCCGTTCCGCGAACCGACCCGGCTCGCACATGATTTAATCCAGAGCTTCATCGCGCAGGGCAATGATGCTGCACAGCTATAGGCTTCCGGGAAATGGATCGGCCGAAAGGCGCGTCGCGATTTCCTGCGCAGACCACGACTCGGTGCCGAGGAACGTCCGAACGATGACGGGCTTCATCGACGCACAGGCAACCAGCATGAGCGCAACGCAGCAACACAGCACGGAATCTGTAAACCGCAGCAACCGGCCTGCCTCATGCACAGGAGATAAGATTCGGCGCACGCGCTGCTCCAGTTTTCCGCGGCCCGGCGCGGCCATCGCGAGATACGCGACCGCGGAATACCGGGGCGTCTGCGCAGCGACTCCCATTTTCCAAAGCAGCGTCGCGTAATCCTCCGGCACCGCGCCACGCGACACGACGAGCGCATCGCAGGCAAATTCGCGTTCGAGCGCAAGATGCCGGTGCAGCATCCAGACG
>JBDSSD010000116.1:0-17636 GCA_039928945.1 Opitutus sp.
CCTTATCTTTTCTCTACGACCTCTGCCATGCCGTTCTTGTTGATCAAAAATCTGCCGCGCTACGAGTGCCTGATTGAGGCGGCGAAGCTATTTCCTGATCTGGATCCGTCTGCATGTGAGGTTTTTCTGCATCTGATGCAGGCGGGCGACGAGGCCTTCCACGTCGTGGATTCGCACTTGGCGGAGCACAATATTTCGCAAGGCCGATTCATGGTTCTGATGCTCCTCCTGAACAAAATGACCAATTGTCCGCATCCCCGGACGCCAGCCGAGCTCGCGGACTTGTCGCATGTAACTCGCGCTACGATGACCGGCTTGATTGATACACTCGAACGAGACGGTCTGGTGAAGCGCGAGCCGGACCCAGTCGATCGCCGGATGATGTCGGTTAACTTGACGACAAAGGCGCGCGGCCTGCTGCAGCAAATTCTCCCTCCGCATTTTCAGCGCATGGCCGCATTGATGAAACCTCTTACCGAGTCCGAGCGAAAAACGCTCGTCGAACTTCTGACGAAGATCCGTCAGCAGGCGACCGGCATGTCCGCCTCGGGCGCCGAGCCTGCCGCCGCCAAACGTTAACACTTTCCATTCAACTACACACAGCCCTCAACCTCGTACTCCCATGTTCAAGAAGTTCCTCATAGCCATTGGTGGCTTCATCGTCGTTGTCGCGTCGCTCGTGGCCGTCAAGGCCGCACAAATCAAAGAGATGAGCTCGGTGTCGCACACACCACCTCCCACCGCAGTGACAACGGCAGACGCCGCTGCGGCGGACTGGCATTCATCGGTGAAGGCAATTGGAACTCTCGCTCCAGTCCAAGGTGTTACGATCAGTGCCGACGCGGAGGGTACGCTCGTCAAAGTTGCGGTAGAAAACGGCTCAGCCGTCAAAGAGGGTGATCTGCTCGTCGAGATCGATTCGACGGTCGAACACGCGCAGTTGGCTGCGGCTGAAGCTCGTGCCTCGTTGTCGCATCTGAGTCGAGACCGTGCCAAAGGGCTCTGGGAACAGAAAGCCACCGCTCAATCCGAGTTCGATGTCGCCGAAGCCACCTTAAAACAGAGCGAGGCCGAGGTAAGTGGTCTCAAGGCGCTGATTGCCAAAAAGCAAGTGCGTGCCCCTTTCGCCGGCCGCGTCGGTATCCGTTCGGTGAATCTCGGCCAATACGTATCCCGCGGGCAGGCGTTGTTGCCGCTGCAGAAGCTCAATCCGATCTACGTTAATTTCTATGTGCCGCAGCGCCAGATGCAGGTTCTGTCGCAGACGCAGAAGATTTCGGTGGTGGTCGACGCGTACGAGAAGACCCCGTTCGAAGGAACGATCAATGCGATCAACTCGGTCGTCGATCCCGCGACCCGGAACGTTTTCGTGCAGGCCACGCTGGCGAATCCTGAGGAGAATCTGCGTTCGGGAATGTTCGCTCGCGTCGAGGTGGAGTTGCCGAACACCGAGTCCGTCGTGGTGATTCCTGCGACTTCGATCGCGTACGCATCTTACGGCAACTCGGTTTTCATCGTGGAGCAAATTAAGGACAAGGATGGCAAAGAGTACCTTGGCGTCCGACAGCAGTTCGTTAAACTGGGCGCCACGCGCGGCGACCTCGTCGCGATTACCGAGGGTCTCAAGCCCGGCGAGAAAGTCGTTTCGGCGGGCGTGTTCAAGCTCCGCAACGGTGCGCCAGTGCAGGTGAACAACTCCGCTCAGCCCGGCAGCAACGCAACGCCGACCCCGGCGAACTCCTAATCCCTACGCGCCGGCATTCGGTTCACCCGAACGACGGCTCCTCGCGGTCAGGTTGATCGCAGCTCTAATTCTTCTCACACATGCTCTCCAAGAGTTTTACAGATCTCTTCGTTCGGAAGCCCGTCATCGCGATCGTGGTCAACCTGGTGATCCTGGTCGTTGGCGTGCTCGCGTTCTTTAAGCTCAACACGCGCCAGTATCCTCGCAGCGATAGTGCGGTGGTAAACGTCACCACCGTGTACTTTGGCGCGAGTGCCGACACGGTCCGTGGTTATATCACAACGCAGCTTGAGCGGGTGATTTCCAGTGCGGACGGAATCGATTACATCGAGTCCTCGAGTAGTGCCGGCATCAGTACGATCAGCGTTTATCTCCGCCTCAACTATGACACCAACGCGGCGCTCGCGCAGATCAGTTCCAAGATCGATCAGGTAAGAAACGAACTTCCACCGGAATCCGAAGCTCCGACCATCGAAGTCGCCACGAGCGACAGTCAGTTCGCATCGATGTACCTGAGTTTCTACTCAGACAAACTCGATCAGAACCAGATTACGGACTACTTGAATCGCATGGTCCAGCCGCGACTCTCCGCGGTCAAAGGCGTGCAACGCGCAGATGTACTTGGCGGTCGCGTCTTCGCGATGCGCGTATGGCTCAAGCCCGACCAGCTCGCCGCGCACGGCCTGAGCCCGTCCGAGGTGCGCCAGGCGCTTCAGGCGAACAATGCGCTCTCCGCCGTGGGGTCGACCAAAGGCTCCATGCTCAGTGTCAGCTTGGTGGCCAACACCGACCTCAAGAACGTCGACGAATTCAAACAGCTCGTGGTCGCGCAGAAGAACGGAGTGATCATCCGGCTCGAGGATGTTGCGGAAGTCGTGCTCGGCGCCGAGAGCTACGATCAAGAAGTTCGCTTCGGAGGGAAGACGGCTACATTCATGGGCATCTGGGTGTTGCCGACCGAGAGCACGGTCGAAGTCATCAAACGCGTTCGCGAAGTAATGCCGTCAATCCAACGCGGCCTCCCCGCAGGGTTGGAGGCGACGATTGCGTACGACGCTTCTAAATACATCGACGATGCGCTTCACGAAATTGTGCACACGTTGCTCGAGACGCTGCTCATCGTGACGGTGGTGATCTTCCTGTTCATGGGATCACTCCGGTCGGTCCTGATTCCAATCGTCGCGATGCCGCTGTCCCTCGTCGGCGCGCTCGCCCTGATGCTGGCGTTCGGATTCACGATCAACCTTTTGACGCTGCTGGCCGTAGTGCTTGCAGTGGGAATCGTCGTCGACGATGCGATCGTCGTCGTGGAGAACGTCGAGCGACATATTCGCGAGGGCCAAACGCCTTTCGACGCCGCGATCCTGGGCGCCCGTGAGTTGGTGGGCCCCGTCATCTCAATGACGATCACGCTCGCAACCGTTTACGCTCCGATCGCTTTCCAAGGCGGTTTGACGGGCGCGTTATTTCGCGAATTCGGGCTCACGTTGGCCGGCGCGGTGATGGTGTCAGGTTTCGTGGCGCTGACGCTTTCGCCCATGATGAGCGCTTATCTGTTGAAGCCGCACGATCGCGAAGAACGCGGATTGAGTGGCTGGACGAATCGATTTTTCGACCGCGTTCGCAATCGTTACGAGCGCATCATCGGTTCGAGTCTAACGTCGGTCCCAGTCACGCTCACGGCCGCGTTCCTGCTCGCCTTGCTCGTCATTCCTTTCTTCCTGATGGCGCAAAAAGAACTCGCACCGAAGGAAGACGCGGGCGTCGTGTTCAGCATTTTGCAGCCCTCACCGACGTCGACGATCGAGCAAAATGTACTGTTCTCGAATCAGGTGCAGGACATTTTCACGAAAGTCCCTGAGTACGAAAATTCGTTTTCGCTGATGGGTTCACGCTTCGGGTTCTTCGGTATCATTCTCAAGCCTTGGTCAGAACGCTCTCGCACCGCCGAGCAAATCCAAGCGACGCTTCAAGGACCCGCCGCCACTGTTCCCGGCCTCAACGTAATTGTGACGACGCCTGAGCCGTTACCGGCGGGCGGACAGTTCCCGATCGAGTTAGTGGTGCGTTCTACCGCTGATCACCAGGAGATGCTCGACTACGCGCAGCAACTGGTGCTCTACGCCAACACGGAAGCCAACGCGGGAGGCGGAGCGCCCACGTTCTACTTCGCTGATACGGATCTGAAGTTCGATCTGCCCCAGGTGGAAATCGATATCGATAAGGACAAGGTCGCGTCGATGGGGCTCAACCTGAGCGCAGTCTCCCGCGATTTAGGTGCGATGCTCGGTGGCGGCTATGTCAATCGGTTCGTCAATGAGGGTCGCAGCTATCGCGTCATTCCTCAGGTCGAACGTGGTCAACGGCTCAATGCCGACCAGCTGCTCGACTATCATGTCACCGGTCCAACCGGCCAGTTGATCCCATTGTCGACGATTGCGACGCTCAAGGAGACAGTGCAACCACGGTCCCTGAATCGGTTTCAACAGCTAAATTCCGTAAAGATCACGGGAGTGGGTCCAAGTATCGACAACGCGCTGAAGAAGCTCGAGGCAAAGGCCGCCGAGATTCTGCCCGCGGGCTACTCCATTGATTATGGTGGGCAGTCACGTCAGCTTCGCCTCGAAGGTGGAGCACTGTGGAAGGCGGGTGTGCTCGCGCTCATTCTGATCTTCCTGGTGCTCGCGGCTCAGTTTAACAGCTTCCGTGATCCGTTCATCATCCTACTTGGCTCGGTGCCGCTCGCTCTGGTTGGGGCCATGCTGCCGATCTTTCTCTGGAAGACCACGCTCAACATCTACTCGCAAATCGGTTTGATCACACTGGTCGGATTAATCGCGAAAAACGGAATCCTTATCGTGGAATTTGCCAACACGCTCCAGGAGCAAGGGGTCCCAAAGCGCGAAGCGATTCGACGTGCGTCCGCTACTCGGCTTCGTCCGGTCTTGATGACATCGGCAGCGACCGTTTTCGGTCACCTGATGCTTATCTTTGTCACCGGTCCTGGTGCCGCCGCCCGTAACAGTATCGGTTGGGTCCTCGTGGTTGGCATGGCAGTTGGTACCGTGTTCACGCTCTACGTGGTCCCGGCCTTTTATGTGCTGATTGCGCGCGACCACTCTCGGGCTCGTGCGTCTGTCCCTGCGGCGGCCCCGCATGGCCTGACTCCAGCGCAAACCTTCGCGAAATAACATGAAATCACGCTCACTCCTCTCCCGTTTGCTCGCGGTCTTGGCATTGGCGCCCGTCGTGGCGTTCGCGCAGCCAGCTCCTCCTCCGCCAGCACCTGAGACGCTCGATCTGAAGTCCGCGATTGGCTATGCGATCGAAAACAACTTCGCGATCCGCCAGGCCCGCGAACGCATTCGCGAACAGGAGGGCGTCGTACTCGAGGTCACCGCTCGCTCGATTCCCAACGTAGGTGCCGATGGCAGCTATCAGTTTAACGAAAAGGAAATCTCCAACTCGAATCCGCCCAGCAATCACAGTTGGGTGTTGGGCATCACCGCAAGTCAGGCAATCTATGCCGGCGGCGGAATTCGGTCGGCGATTCGCAGTACTCAGCTGGTGAGGGAAGCGGCCTTGCTCGAGTTGAAGTCGGTGATCAACGAGGCGCTGCTTCAGGTTCGTACGTCGTACTTTCAGGTGCTGCTCGCGCGGGACCGAATTACTGTGCAGGAGGAAAATCTGCGTTTGCTCGAACAGCAGCTCAAAACCACCACCGACCGCTTCGAGGCCGGCACCGTTTCCGGATTTGAGCGTCTCCGGTCCGAAGTCGCTGTGGCGAATGCGAAGACTCCGCTCATCAGCGCGCGCAACACTTACCGGCTGGCGATTGAATCTTTACGTCAGGCGATCGGTTTGACCACGAGTCGAAATGACACGTTGGAGCAGGGTCCTGAAGTTGTGGGTACACTCGAGTTTACTCCGATGAATTTCGATCTGGCGTCAGCCACCTCCGCGGCGCGCGCCAATCGTCCGGAACTTCAGCGCCTCGCGAAACTCACCGAGGCGAGCCAGCAAAGTGTGACGACGGCTCGTTCCGGCCGTTATCCCAATGTCAGCGTTGTTGGTGGGTGGGATCTGCGCAAAGGTTCTACTACTCACCTCGGTGACTCGAGGCAGGGACTCTTTGTTGGGTTGCAGTCGCAGTGGGCAATTTTCGATGGCCGTGCGACTGCCGGTCGCGTGGCTCAAGCGCGCTCGATCGTCGAACAAACGCGCCTTAATCTCGTCGAGACCGAGCTGGCCACCGACGTTCAGGTCCGTCGCGCGTTTTCTTCGTGGCAGGAAGCGACCGAGTTGGTCGAAGCCTCTCGCCGCGTGGTGGAACAGGCCGAGGAGGCCGTTCGTCTCGCGAACGCGCGGTACACGGCGGGCACGGGAACCCAACTCGACGTGCTGCAGGCGCAAGTCGAGCTTACAACGGCCCGGAGCAATCAGGTCCAGGCCTATTACAACTACAACGTCGCGATTGCGACGGTCAGGCAGGCTATGGGCTTGAGCGACGCGTTGATTTCGGAATAAGGGTTAGGGGTGATTTGCTGTCAGTTTGCTCTTGGCGCCGCCGCGCCGGCACCCGCGTTCGCGTTTCGCGGATTCGTATGAATATTGGCAACTTGCGAAGATCCATCGTGTCCTTTCCTCGGAAATGAAAGCCGCTCGTGTTGTTGTGCTTAGCGTCGGCGTGGTGCTCCTGCTCCTGCTGATTGCGGTGGGCCTCGCCCTGACGTCCAAGGTCCAGACATGGGCGGCGCGGCGCGCACTGGCGGGTCATCCCGAGCTGCACGCTACGCTTGGATCCGTGTCAGCCGGATTTCAAAAGGTCCAGCTTCGCGCCGTCCGAATGGAGTCCAATGGCGCCGTGCTTACGCTGCCAATGCTTGACGCGGAGCTGCCGCTCTTATCCGCCGGCCTGAATCAAAACGTTCAGATAAAGAGTTTGGTGGCGAAAGGCTGGACGCTGGATCTTTCGAAGGCGACCGCACCGAGCGGTCCTTCGAACAACCCGACTCGTACGGCTGCGACTCCGACGCGTGAGTTTTCTCTCGTTTCAACGGCTTCGGCCGCCGATGCCGCGGCCGCGAACACGGCGGCCGTCTTTAAGGGCGTTTTCGCTGATCTGCGCCTGCCGGTTGATCTTTCGCTCGACGGGCTTGATTTGGAAGGGGACGTGATCCTCGCAGAAAGCGCCGGTCAAGGCGTCAGCCGACTTCAGGTCACCATCAAAGGTGGCGGTTTGGCCGCCGGTCGTGAAGGGAGTTTCGTGCTGGATGCCGCAGGCGCGAAAGCAGCGGGCGATGCTTTGAATGTCCATAGTACCATCACCGCTGCGATGGACACCCCGCGAACGTTCAATCGCCTCGGAGCCAAAGCAAATGCGAACGCGAAGGGGCCGCAGTTTCCGAATGGTGCCGTGCTGAATGTCGACGCTACGGCGGAGCGAAAAGGTTCGGGCGAGGCCTACAGTGTCGTGCTTGCTGGAACGGAGAAGCAGCTCGCGGATTTGAAAGCCGAGTTGGTCAGCGCGACTTCGCGCATAGCGGGTACGTGGAAACTTGATCTACACGACACGGATCTGGCACCGTTCGCGCTGGGTCGAACCTTGCCGACGTTTGAGGCGGCCGGGCAGGGCAATTTTGAGACCGGAACGACGTTCGAGGAAGTGCACGCGAGCGGTCGTCTCAATGCCTCGGCCGACCGGATTGAGGTATTCCTGCCGGAGTTGTCAGCGATCGGTGCGATTAGCCTGGCTGCCGATTTCGACATCCTGCAACACGCCAGATTACTTCGTATTGAGCGGCTGAATGCGACGGTCACCGGGAGCAAACCCGTCGCGACCGTGCGGGCTTTGCAGTCGTTCGAATTCAACCTGGCCACGGGTGAGCTGCGGGTCGCTGATCCGGCGCAGGAGCTTTTGGGAATTACGCTCAACGGAGTGCCGGTTGCCTGGGTGCGGCCGTTTACCGGCGACTACGAACTTTCAGGCGGAGATTTACAGGGAGAGTTCGCGGCGAGCGCGCGCGAAGGCGGACTCGCGTTGCGCGCCAAAGCGCCGTTGACGGTGAAGGGGCTTAGTTTGAGTTCAGCCGGGAAACCCGTTTTGGCGGGCGTCGATGCGTCCTTGAACGCGTCGGCTGATTATACGCCCGGTGGGTGGCAGGCCGAGGTGCTCGATTTAAATCTACACGGTTCGGGTAAGACACTGCTGTCCTTGAACGCGAAGGCGGGTAAGCTCAGCGGCGCGGATCAGGTAATGAAGGCAACGGGACGGTGGAATGCAGATTTACCAGGTTGGACGACCCAGCCGTTTGCAGCCGGACAGTTTCAGCTGACAACCGGCAAAGCTCAGGGTGATTTCAGTGCGAGCATCGGGGCGACGAAAGCCATCGAGGCAAAGTTGAGTCTGACAAATCTCGTCGCCGCAACAAAGGAGACATTGCCCGCGGTTACGGCCGAGTTGAGGGCCGACATGGGGCCCGATGGAAAAACAACGTTCAGCGCCCCGCTGTTATTTGAACAGGCCTCGCGAAAATCGGATTTGTTGTTTGGCGGCACGCTTACGACCGGCCCGGCTGGAACAACGATCGATGGTCGGATCTCGAGCGAGAAGCTGGTGGTCGAAGATGTTCAACTCCTGTCGTTAATTGTACCGGCGAGCGAAAAATCCGCTGACGGGAAACCGAAGGGGCCCGATGACAAACCGTTTTGGGGTAATCTGCGGGGGCAGGTGACCCTCACGCTAAAGAAAGTCGCGTACAACGATTCGTTCGAAGCGAGTGATGTGGGAGGCGTGATCCACATCGATCCCACGTCGCTGAAGTTTGAAGAAGTTCGCGCAGCGTTCGGGCCCGAGAGTGATTTGAAGTTCGCCGGTGGCGTGGCATTTGATCCGAAGGCGACGGAACGATACCAACTCGCCAGCAATGTCGCGCTGACCAATTTCGACACTCGACCCGCATTCCGAGCCGTGAATCCGGCTCAACTGCCAACGATCGAGACCCGGATAAACGTCACAGGGCGAATGACGGGTGAGGGCGCGAACCTCGCCCTATTGGCAGAACGGGCGCACGGCCAATTCGAAGTCGTCAGTAAAGGCGGCGTCTTTCGCGCTCTGGCCAGCGTCATGTCATCCGAGAAAATGGAAGCGGCGCAGTCGGGTTTTTCAATCGTCGGCGGACTCCTCGGTGGCTCGACGGCGGCCACGCTCAACGCGGCATCTGAAATCCTGAAGATGCTTTCGGAAATCCCGTTTGACCAGATGAGCATGTCGGCGGAACGCGACGCGAACCTTAACGTGGTGCTGAAGGATTTCAGTTTGATCTCGCCCGATCTCCGGTTGGGTGGCGCGGGTCAGATCCTTTATGCACCGGGAAAATCGCTGGTCGACCAAGCGCTTGATCTCCGTATTTCCTTGGGCGCGCGCGGCCGTCTCGGTGAATTGCTCGGCCAGGTCAAAATGCTGAAGGCCGAAAAGGACAACCTCGGGTACTACGCGCTGAACAGTACGATCAAGGTCGGTGGTACTCTGGCCAAAACGGACAACAGCGACCTGAACACAAAGCTCATGAATCTCGCGCTGGAGAAAACTGGCGTGGGCGACGCGTTGAACAAGATTTTCGGCGGCGGAAAATAATCACGCGGCGCGCCGAGCTCGCCCTAGCTTGGGCCGCTAACCGTCGCGAGAAAGCTCGGCCGCGCGAGCTTGAGCCGCGAGGATCGTTTCTTTGATCGTTGCGCGGAAGTTTCCAGCTTCCATTTGACGCAACCCGGCAAGGGTCGTGCCGTTGGGCGACGTCACCTGGTTGCGGAGAACTTCCGGGTCAACCTGCCGGCGCGCGAGTAATCGCGCTGCACCTAACACAGTTTCAACCGAGAGCTTGGCCGCAATCGCGGGAGGAAGGTTTGCGGCTACGCCGGCGTCGCGTAGCGCTGCAACAAATTCAAAGAGGAAGGCCGGACCGCCTCCACTCAACGCAGTCACGGCGTTCATGTGCTCCTCACCAAGCTCCAGAAATTGCCCGCACGCACTCAAGAGATTTTCGAGCGCTGATCGATCCGAGGCGTTGAGCGCGTGCAGTGCACAGTAAGGAGTAATCGCCGAACCAATCGCCGCTGGAGTATTGGGCATTGTGCGGACGATGTTCCGCGCCTGGGAAAACACCTCGGCGAGCCGTTGCAGTCGTTTGCCTGCCAAAACCGAAACAACGAGCCTCCCCTTCGTCAGGTCCACAAGTTTGGGGTCTGCACCTGCGAGGTGCTGGGGCTTGAAGGCGATGACAACAACGTCCGCATCCGCGAGCAGTTCCTCGAGAGTTTGGGCGAACGCGATCCCAGTCCGCGCCGCCAACGCGGTAGCCGTCTTTCCCGATCCGCTAAAACAAATCAGTTGGGCGCGACGCGTTGGATCCTGCGCCAGCAGTCCATCCACCATGGCGCCGGCCATGTTACCCGCGCCTAAGAATGCGATTTTACTCATCCGAGTTCTTGCGGGTGCGACGTGCCTCGACCGGATGGGTGATGATCACGCTGACGCCGCCGCCTTCGCGGTCGACGACCACGACTTCCCCTCCGAGGTTGCGCAGTGCATGCCGAGCGACGGTCAGGCCCATGCCGACGCCGACGGTATGCTTGGAGCTGATGAATGGCTCGAAAATGTGATCGCGAATTTCCTCGTCCAAGCCGCGACCGGCGTCGTCCACGCGGACTTCCAGCACGTGGCCTTCCTCGGGACGATCGATCAACCGCGTATGCATCGAGATGGGCCGTGGGTCGGTTGGGCGATTGTCGTATGACTCCCAGGCGTTGATCAGTATCTTGGATACAACCTCCTCGAACACTTCGTAGTTCGTATCGAACAGCAGTTCACCCAGCGGATTGTCGATCGTCACGGGCGCAGTCAACTTGTGCTCGGTCCGAAAGCGCACGATGCTGCTTTCCAGAAGCCGCTGGAGATTCCCCTTGAGCGAGGGAGGTCGCGATTTCACCACCAGCGAGCTGAGCTGTTTGATGATATTGACGATGCGGTGCACCGCCTCCTCGACATGCGTCGCATTCTTTTTCACCTGCTCGGGCTTGTCGTAATACGCCTTAATTAGATCGAGGTAGCCGATCACGACGCCGAGAAGATTATTGAGGTTGTGGGCAATGCCCTGCGTCACCGCACCGATCGTCGCCGAGCGTCGCGCTTCGACCAAACGCCGTTGCAGATCGATCATTTCGCGGTTGATCGCCACGAACCGGAGCTGGGTTTGAACTCGCGCGAGCGTTTCATCCAGATCGATCGGCTTCGTGATGTAGTCCACCGCGCCAACGCCGAGACCTTCGATCTTTCCCTCTTTGGACGTCCGCGCGGTGACAAAAATAATTGGGATCGAACGGGTCGCCTCATCCGCCTGTAGCCGTTGGCAGACCTCGATGCCGTCCATGTCAGGCATCATGACGTCGAGCAGAATGAGGTCGGGCTTGACCTTCTTCACCAGGTCGAGTGCCTCGGCGCCGTTATAGGCCGCGGCGACCTCGATGCCTTCGCGCTCCAGCTTGCGTTTCAACAACTGAACGTTGATCGGCTGGTCGTCGACAACGAGGATGGTGGGGGCTGCCATTCGGGCAAGGGAACAGATTTACCGGGTCCGGATCAAGCCCCGCGCTCAGCCAACTGCTGGTACGCCTTCAGAGTGTTCTTCATCAGCATGGCCACGGTCATCGGGCCGACGCCGCCCGGCACGGGAGTAATCTGGCTCGTGAGCGGCGAGACCGAGGCGAAGTGAACGTCGCCGGCAAGTCGATACCCGGTTTTCCGCGTCGCGTCAGGGACCCGGCTGATGCCAACGTCGATGACCACGGCGCCTGGCTTGACCATGTCGGCGGTGACGAACTCCGGTCGTCCAATTGCAGCGATCAGGACGTCGGCCTGCCGCGCCAGCGACGGGAGATTGGTGGTGCCGGAGTGGCAGACGGTGACGGTCCCGTTTGCGCCGGCTTTCTTTTGCAACGCAAGCAGCGCCACCGGCTTCCCCACCAGGAGGCTGCGGCCCAGAATCACCACGTGCTTTCCTTTGAGATCAACGCCGCTGCGGACCAGCAATTCCATGATCCCCGCAGGCGTGCAGGAGACGAACCCCGTGTCGTCATCTTGTGCAACCTTGCCGAGGTTCATCGTACCGAGGCCATCGACGTCCTTCGCAGGTGAAAGCCGGCGAAACACGGCGAGTTCATCGATGTGCTTCGGCATGGGCGACTGCACCAGGATTCCGTCGACGTTCGGGTCAGCGTTCAGTCCGTCGATGAGCGTAAAGAGGTCGGCCTGCGTGATGCTGACGGGAGGGAGGAGGAGCCGGCTGATGATGCCGATCTCCGCCGCCGTCTGGTCTTTCTTGCGCACGTAAGAGACCGATGCCGGATCCTCGCCAATCCGCACGAGTGCAAGGCACGGTTTCCGTCCGGAGAGCGCGGCGACTTCTGCTTTCAGTTCGGCCACGATGGACGCGGCGATTTTGTTTCCGTCGATTAAAACCATAGAATCTTCTCGCGGTCAGATCAGCCTGCTTGGCGGAGAACTCCGCGTAATGGCGCCGCCATTACTTCAACTGCAGACTTTCCACTTCGATCACAAATTCCTTGGTGCCTGCAATCGGTTTGGCTGAGCCGAACACGACGACAGCGTGATCGACGTAGCTTTCGATCTGTTCCGTCAGGAGGAGCTTGCTGATGTCGAGAAAGGCGTAGCGCTTGCCGGCGTCGTCGTTCAAGGCCCAGTCGTAAGCGCGTCGCGGTTTGAACGCGCTGCGGGTGGAAACAAACTTGCCGGCCAGCAGCCGCGGGAGGCTCGCGCCGCTGTTGTCCTGCAGCGCAACCTGAGGCGCGGGACGGCCTGCCGTGGTCACGCCGTATGCGGTGGCCGCGACGGGCGCCGGTGACATCGGAGCGGATACAGCTGGTTTCTGGGTTGCTGCCGGGGCGGGGACACTGGTCGGGCGCGTCAGATGAACAAAGCCGACGAGCTTCTTTTCGAGCCGGATCTGCGTCCATTTTCCCATGAGGCCGGTGATTTCGGCCTTATCTGCGGCGTCCATGGTGGTGAGAACCGGGGAATCGGGTTTTGGAGCAACATGGATTTCTGCGCCGCGACGGACGTCCAGGCTCTTGAGGACATCTTTATTTGCGACGAAACCTTCGAAGGGGCCGGGCAACTCGACGGCGATCCAACCGGCCGGCGCGCTCGCAGCCGCACCCGTTGCCACGGTCGGCACAGTGCCGGCGCTGAGCACGGTGATCACGGGAGAATTCTCATCAGCCTTGGTGTGAGCAGCCGTGGATCCCGTGAGCGGCGCGGCCAGAGCGGTGCTGGAAAGCGCCAGCGTTCCGAGCAGTACACGAACGACAGAGGCGCCAGAAAGGGAGAATTTAGTTTTCATGAGAAGGTTCAAGGGGTTCAGCCGCGGTCGCTTCGAGTGCGGCGTGTGGTGTACGAGGAGTATGGAAAAGCGTTTCAATCTCGCCGGGTCCAAGCTTTTTCATGGCGCGGAGCGGAATGCCTTTCAAGCGGAAGCCACCAATTTGATAGCGCCTCAGTCGCTTCACGTCGTAACCCAGCTTCGTGAACAGGAGCCGGATTTCACGTTTCTTGCCGTGATGCATGTGCACGTCCAAGTTCGTCGCGTCATTGCCCGGACCAGGATTGATCAACGCGGCGCGCTCCACTTTGAGTCGTTCGCCTTCAACGGTGATGCCTTTGACCAGCAGCGGAAGGCGCTTGGCGGGAAAGGCTTTCTCAAGAATCACGTGGTAGCGTTTTACCACCAGATTCGAAGGGTGCATCAAGCGATGCGCCAGATCGCCATCCGTGGTGAGGATCACGAGACCCTCGCTGTCTTTGTCGAGCCGGCCGGCGCAGAAAAATCGAAATCGCGCGAATTCCCGCGGCAGCACGGTGAAGATAGTTTCTGGATTGTGGGGATCGTCGTTGGAACAGACCAGCCCACGAGGCTTATGCATCGCGAGCGTGATGCGGGGCTGGGCGGTTGCGCGCACCGCTTTGCCGCCCGTCGTGATTCGGTCAACCCCGGGCGTCACTTTCTGCCCCAACGTGGCGGCTGAGCCATTTACCCAAACCTGGCCTTGCGCGATGAGAGCTTCGGCCGCGCGTCGCGAACAAATGCCGGCATCGGCGAGGTACTTCTGGAGGCGGATCGGTTCGGGAGACGACATGAACAATCACAGTGGGCGGCAATTCACACGACGCTGCAAGCCTGAGCACCGCACAGAAGGCTTGCCACTGCCGAAGCCCATTTCATTCAGTGGCCAAGCCATGTCTGTTCCCGCTCACGGTTCAATTTATTCAAAGGATCATCCGTTTCCGGCCCGCGTAACCGAGAATCGCATGCTGACGAAGCCGGGATCCGGTAAGGAGACCAGGCACTTTGTGGTCAGCATCGCGGGGAGCGGATTGCATTATTCGGCCGGAGATTCCCTTGGCGTATTTCCTTCGAACCGCGCCTCGGAGGTGAACGAATTAATGGGGAAGCTCGGCGCGAGCGGCGACGAATTGGTCTCACCTGCGATGCTGAAATTGCCGGCTCCGATCACTCTGCGTGAGGCGCTCACCACCCGGCTCGCGCTTGCGGGTCCGACGCAGAAAATTATTGTGACGTTAGCGGGAAAAGCGACGGATGCGGATGAGCATGCGCGATTGCACGGGCTGCTCGCGCCGGAATCCAAGCCGGTTCTTGCGTCGTATCTTGAGCAGCGCGAGTTCGTGGATCTTCTCGCCGAATTCCCCAGCGCAAAACTCACCCCGCAGGAGTTGGTTGATCATCAGCGCCGGCTCATGCCTCGGCTGTATTCGATCGCGTCGTCACCGCGCGTTCATCCAAACGAAATCCATCTCACGGTTGCCGTTGTTCGCTACGAAACGAATCACCGGGAAAGAGTGGGGGTCTGTTCCACGTTTCTTGCCGATCGTGTCCAAGTGGGTTCGACACCAGCACCCGTTTTTGTGTCGCACTCCCATTTCGGGCCGCCCTCAGACCCGTCGAAAGATGCGATCATGGTCGGGCCGGGAACGGGGATCGCACCGTTCCGCGCCTTTGTGCAGGACCGAATTGCTTGCGGAGCGACGGGACGTAATTGGGTGTTCTTCGGAGACCAGCACCGCGCGACGGATTTTCTCTACGAAGAGGAGTGGAAGGCCTGGCTGGCGAAACGCGCGTTGGCCCGGCTCGACACCGCGTTCTCACGCGACCAGGCGCAGAAAATTTATGTCCAGGATCGCATGCGCGAAAATGCGGTTGAGCTGTGGCAATGGATCAAAGCCGGCGGCTATTTCTTCGTTTGTGGTGACGCGAAACGCATGGCCAAGGACGTTGACGTGGCACTGCACGACGTCGTCGCGCAACAGGGTGGAATGGACACGGCAGCGGCGGTGGAGTACGTGAAGCAAATGAAGAAGGACAAACGGTACCAGCGGGACGTTTATTGACCGGCCTCGCGGCAACGGCCGATCGATTGACCGATCGGCGGTGATTTTCATCCGCTCACTTTCGACTCGCTACGGGCTCTGCTCTCTTCCCAACGTTCTGTAATGCTTACATTCAAGTCTCGTACTGCTCTCATCACAGGGGCGGGCCGCGGTATCGGCAAAGCGATCGCCGAAACGTTGGCCCGGCACGGCGTTACCGTGATCTGTGTTTCGAAATCTGCCGAGTCCTGTGGGGCGACAGCGGCTGCGATTGTCGCGGCCGGCGGAAAGGCGAAAGCCCACGCGGTGGACGTGGCGGATGGGGCAGCCGTGGCGAAAGCGGCGGAGGAGTTGCTCAAGGAATTCCCGACGATCGACATCTTGGTCAACAACGCCGGAATCACACGAGACGGGTTGCTATTCCGAATGAGCGAGACCGATTGGAACGATGTTCTGTCCACTAATCTCACGAGCTGCTTTCATTGGACAAAGCACCTGGGTCGCCCGATGACGCGCGCACGCTGGGGTCGCATCGTGAATATCACTTCAGTCAGTGGAATCATGGGTAATGCAGGGCAGGCAAATTACTCTGCGGCTAAAGCGGGCATGATCGGCCTCACCAAGACGCTGGCGCGAGAATTCGCGGGGCGAAGTGTTACGGTCAACGCCGTTGCCCCCGGCTTCATCAAAACGGATATGACAACCGAATTCGTGAACAATCCGGAGGTTTCCGCGAAGATTTTGGAGGCCGTTCCGCTAAAACGTTTCGGCGAAGCTGCGGACATCGCGAACATCACGGCTTATCTCTGTTCAGAGGAGGCGGGCTACATCACCGGCCAAGTTTTTGCCGTTGACGGCGGCATGGCGATGTGAACCCTCCCCCTTCACCCTGCCGACTCAATTTTACAATCATGGCTGACCAAAAAACCATCGAACAGCGCGTCAAAGAGATCATCGTCAACCAGCTCAACGTGAACGAAGAGCAGGTAACGCCGACGGCCTCTTTTCTTGACGACTTAGGCGCGGACTCGCTCGACACGGTCGAGCTGATCATGGCCTTCGAAGAAGAATTCAAAGACGAGATCAAGGGCGAAATCCCAGAGGCGGATGCCGAGAAGCTCCAGACAGTCGGGCAGGTGACGGATTATATCAAAGCCAAAGCCGGCCAGTCCTAAACGAGTCGTCAGCATACCTTCGGCGTTCTGCCTGTTTCCGTTTCGGAAATTTCTGGCAGGACGCCCTTTTTATTTTCCGGAATCGCTGCTCCTACCGACATGGAAACCCCCGCTGCATCGCGTCGTGTTGTCGTCACTGGACTCGGCGTAGTCACTTCAATCGGCCACGACGTGGATACGTTTTGGTCCAGCCTGGTCGCAGGACGATGCGGGGTGCAACGTGTGACCCTATTTGATCCCAGTGAGTTCGCCTGTCAGATCGGCGCTGAAGTGCGTGACTGGGAAGCAGCCCAGCACATGGATCCAAAGGAAGCGCGCCGCAACGATCGTTACACACATTTTGGTTTCGTGGCGGCGAAGCAGGCGGTGAAGGATGCCGGACTGGATTTCAATCGCGAGGACGGTGACCGAGTGGGCGTAATGATCGGCTCCGGGATTGGCGGGATGTACACGTATGAGTCGCAGCTGAAAGTGCTGGCGGAACGGGGACCACGGAAGGTTTCGCCGTTCACGATTCCATCGCTGATCGGCAACATGTGCTCGGGGCTGCTGGCGATTGAGATTGGCGCGCGCGGTCCGAATTTTGGCTTGGTGTCGGCGTGTGCGACGGGAACTCACGCGATCGGTGAAGCGGCGCACACGATTCGACGTGGGGATGCCGACGTCATGGTGGCCGGTGGCAGCGAGGCTGCGATCACGCCGTTTGCCTATGCGAGCTTTTGCTCGATGAAAGCGATGAGCACGCGAAACGATTCCCCGCAAACGGCCAGTCGCCCATTTGACCGCGGTCGCGACGGCTTCATCATGGGGGAAGGTTCCGGTATCCTGGTTCTGGAGTCGTTGGAGCACGCCCAGGCGCGAGGCGCACGGATTTATTGTGAGTTGGCCGGATACGCGGCAACCTGCGATGCCTTTCACATCACTCAGCCCGACCCCGAAGGGAAAGGGCTTTCAATGGCGATGAAGCGAGCGTTGACGAGCGCGCAACTGGCGCCGACCGATCTCGACTATATCAATGCGCACGGGACGAGCACACCGTACAATGACAAGTTCGAAACTCTCGCGATCAAGAAAGTCTTCGGTGATCACGCGCGCAAAGTTGCGATCAGTTCAACCAAGTCGATGACTGGTCACCTGCTCGGGGCCGCCGGTGGAATTGAATCCATCATTTCGGTGAAAACGATCGAAACCGGGATGATCGCACCCACCATCAATCTGCATGATCCGGATCCGGACTGTGATCTCGATTATGTTCCGA
>JBDSSD010000117.1:0-13329 GCA_039928945.1 Opitutus sp.
GCGAACGACGGAGCGCGCGCAAGCGCGCTGGCCTACGGTCGGAAGGAAACATCACCGCTGACCTACGCCTCAACAATCCGCCGCAAATCTAGCCCCGCTCCTTCTCTACTGCTGTTCCCGAATGTTCTGGAACAGCCACGCCTTCGCGTACGCCCAATGCCGCTCAATCGTACGCTCGGTCACGCCCATGCTTTCCGCGACTTCCTGGTTCGTCAGCCCGCCGAAAAATTTCAGCAACACCACGCGGGCGCGTTCCGGATCCTGCCCTTGCAGGCGCTCCAACGCATCGTCGATCAGCAACACCTTTTCCTCCGGAGTCGTCGCTGCGAGTTCCAGATTTTCCAGATCGACCCGCAATTGATCGCCACCTCGTTTGAGTCGGGATTTGCGACGCGCATTCTCGATGAGAATTCGACGCATCGCTTCTGATGCTGCTCCAAAGAAGTGGGCGCGATTTTGCCAGACCTTCCCGTCTCCAATCATGCGCAACCACGCCTCGTGCACGAGCGCGGTTGGCTGCAGCGTTTGCCCGGCGGACTCCCGCGCCATCTGTACGCCCGCATGACGCCGCAGGTCGTTATAGATGAGCGGCAGCAATTCTTCCGAAGCGGAAGCCTCTCCGCGCCCGACCGCTTGAAGCACACAGGTAATCTCACTCATGACCGTGGGAATTGTGAGGGGAAGTTTGATCGCTCAGCCGAGTCCGGCGTTCACTCCGAACGCGAATCGACAGCACATGGAGGGGTAAATCATGGCGGGCCAAGCAAGTGGAACGGCTCAGGCCGATAGACCAGCGGGACGCCACTTCACCGTAATGTCAACCGACTCGGCAGCCATGCCCTCCATTCGACGATCCTTTCTGAGACCACGGATTTCGCGGATGGGCACGGATCAATCCCGATCGGGCACTGAGTTCAATTAGGCCTTCGATCGCGATCGCAGGTCTCGTCTCACACAGCGAGGTCCGGACGCGTCTCCACCTATTTCCTATCCGTGTCGATCCGTGCCATCCGTGGTCTCAGAGGGTCCGGAAGGATCGGCTGACTCTACTGCTTCACTGACGCGTCACACCGATCCGCAGAACGGTGAAGGAATACGCCGGCACCTTCACGTCGAATTTCGAAGCAGTTGGAACGAAAACGGATTCCCGCGGCGCGACCAAATTCGGCAGATCCAACGTGTTCACGGCCTCGAGGCTTCGTCCTTGCAGCACCGTCAACGTTCCGGGCTTCACTTGCGTTACTCCCGCGAGGTCCACCGTGCTGCTGGATTCCTTCCCGGTCGCATTCACCAACTTCACGATCACCTCACCGGAAGAGTCATCCAACGTCGCCGAAGCAAAAAAACGGGTCGCCTCATCCCCTTCGTTCGCGCCGAGTTTTACCGTCAACATGCGGTCGCCCCGATTCCGCGCGAAGAGTCGTTGCACGTGATAATTGGGCGTGGGCATCGTCCGCAGATTGTCGGTCCAGATAAGATTAGGCGTCCATTGCCAGGCATCGATGTGCGCGAAGAGCGGTGCGTACGCGGCCATCCGCACAACGTCCGCGTTGCGTTCAATTCCCGTCATGAACGCCGCTTCAGCCAGCGCGCAGAGCCAGGTGTTCTTGTTGTCCGGACTCACCGTTTTCACACTTTGCGCCGCGTACTCGCCCATGAACACCTTGGGTCCTGCACGATCGTACGAATCGTACCGGTGCGCATTGTCGAAAAACCAGTCGGGCAGCGCGTACGAATGTTCGTCCACGATATCAGCTTTCAACTCGCGCAGCTTCGGCCACGCGAACGCGAAGTGTTCGTCGTTCGGTGCTGGACCCGCCGCGCTGACCAATTTGATCCCCGGCTGTTTCGCGCGCAGCTCCGCCGAGAACCGGGCATACCGCTCAATGTATTCAGGGCCCCACTGCTCGTTGCCCACGCCGAGCATTTTCAGACCAAAGGGTTGAGGATGACCGAGCGCAGCCCGGCGAGCGCCCCACTCACTTGTCAACGGGCCATTCGCGAACTCGATCAAATCCAGCGCGTCCTGAATATACGGTTCAAGCTGGTCCAACGGCACCAGCTCACCCGAGTTGAACTGACAGGCCATGCCGCAGTTCAGGATCGGCAGTGGCTCAGCCCCCAGATCTTCGCACAGCACAAAGTACTCATAAAACCCCAGCCCGAACGTCTGAAAATAATCGGGCGTCGGCCGGTGCTTGAACTCCGCATTCCATCGGTTGAACAGGAGCTCTCGCTCTTCCACGGGACCCAGCGTCTTTTTCCACTGGTACCGCAATTCCAGCCGACTGCCTTCCACGATGCAGCCTCCCGGAAAGCGCAGGAAGCCAGGCTTCAAATCCGCCAGCGCCTGGACCATGTCAGCCCTTAAACCACCCGGGCGCTGTTTCCAGGTGGCGCGCGGAAAAAGTGAAATGAAATCCAGATCGGCCTTGCCCGCGCCTTCGAGAGTGAGCCTCAGTCTAGCGCGCATTTCCGTCTGCTGAGCGACGAGCGCCAGCTTCCTCTCGGACCATTCGGACATACCGCCTGCTGTGCGACCGGTCGCGAGGACCAGCCCCGACGGCCCCACCAGATCAACCCGCAGCGACCGTCCGGCTGCGCCGCGCAGCCGTACCGAGAAATCATAGGTCTCACCGGCTTTGATTCCAATTCCGCGGAACCCTTCATTTTCGATCGTCGCGCCACCCGCACCCCGCGCCTCAATCGAAAGGTAATGGGCATTCGCGGACTTCGCCGCCGCGTCGGTTTGCACGGTCACGAGCGTCGTCGCTGCACTGGATGCCGGCACACTCCACCCCATCAAGGCCTCTGGAAATTCGAAGGAGCGGTTTTTAACCAACTCCGCATAGAGCCCACCATCCGCGCCGAAATTGATGTCCTCGAAGAACACGCCCCACATCGCTGGATTGATCGCCGCCCCCACGTCTTTCACATCCACCCCGATCGCTGCTGCCGAGGCGAATTCGCCCGACCTGAGGAAAATGGAGAACGCGAGGACGACGAGGTGTTTTGTTTTCATTCGAACAACGCGGGACGCTCGCCCGCACGACTGAGCCCTCCTTAAACGAGAATCCTTCCTCGGCTGGCGAATGAAATCCGCTCGCATCATCGCTACCGCGCCACCACGGCCCGGCCGCGCCCTGACGCAACATCTCTGGCAGAGCAGGCCTTGGGCATGCCTTGAGTCGATGCGCGACTTGCACCAAATTAACTGTCAGCCACCGTTGCATCAGTCTCGCCGGTGCTTGACTGTCCTGTACGGGCACACTCGTGCTCAGCCAGTCTGTCGCACGATAACGCAATTTCGCCACCCCTCATCGCTGCGTCTTTCTCCCCCATGAAACTCCTCCCTCGTATTCTTGCCGGTGTGACCGCCTTCGTCGCGACCCTGTCACTCACCGCGAAACCACTCACCGTCGGTTTTGCCCAAACCGGTGCCGAAAGCAGCTGGCGCACCGCCAATACTCAGTCCCTCAAATCCGAAGCCGAAAAGCGCGGGATCAATCTAAAATTCTCCGACGGCCAAGGTAAACAGGAGAACCAGATTCGCGCCGTCCGTTCGTTCATCACGCAGGGCGTCGACGCTATTCTGATCGCGCCGTTGGTGGAGACCGGCTGGGAGCCCATTCTCCGTGACGCCAAGCGCGCCAAGATCCCGGTCATTCTGATGGATCGCACCGTGAAGGTCAGCGACGATTCGCTCTACGCCTGTTTCGTCGGTTCCGATTTCGCGGAGGAAGGTCGCATGGCCGCTGATTGGCTGGCCAAGCACACCAACGGCAAAGGCCGGATCCTCGAGTTGCAGGGCACGCCCGGCTCAGCGCCCGCGAACGAACGGCGCCGCGCGTTTGCCGAAGCGCTCGCCAAGTATCCGGAACTCAAGGTCATCGATTCGCAAAGCGGCGACTTCCGTCGGTCCGGTGGCAAAGAGGTCATGGAGGCTTTCCTCAAGAAGCACGGCCGGAATTTCGAGGTGGTCTACGCGCACAACGACGACATGGCCTTCGGTGCGATTCAGGCGATCGAGGAAGCCGGCCTCAAACCGGGCAAGGACATCACCATCGTTTCCATCGACGGAGTGAAGGAAGCGATCCAAGCCGTGATCGACGGGAAGCTGAACTGCACCGTCGAATGTAACCCGCTCTTCGGCCCGAAGGTCTACGATCTCGTCACCAAGGTGCTTGCCGGCGAAAAGGTGCCACGCGTTCAATATAACAAGGACGAACTCTTCGACTCCACCAACGCCGCCCAGTCGATCGCCGCGCGCCAGTACTGAGTAGGGCTCCGGCCCCCAGGAAACCACGAAGGGACCTCAAGTGACACACATGCACGAGGTGGGAGCGACGCGCCCACGACATCGGTTCACGGTCCCGATCCGGTTACGAGTGTTCCGATCACAAACGCCACGCGTTCCCATTCGTGTTCATCCGTGTCCCTTCGTGGTTCAATCGCATGTTTCCGGCTGACCCGCCCCTGCCCTGTGAACTTTCGCTCGTGATAAGCCCGCAGGAAACGATGTTCATGAACTCCGGTGATCTCCGGCACCTGTCGTCTCCATGAGCAAAACTGACGAGTCGCCGCTCCTCGCTCTTCGCGGGATTGGGAAACGCTTCCCGGGTGTCATCGCACTGAACGGTGTCGATTTCACGGTCCGAGCCGGTGAGATTCACGCCCTGCTGGGCGAAAACGGCGCAGGCAAATCAACGTTGATCAAGGTTATCACCGGCGTCTATGCCGCGGACGCCGGCGCGATCCTACTCGGCGGCGAACGCATCGCTCCAACCTCTCCGCGCGATGCCGAGGAGACCGGGATCAGCACGGTGTATCAGGAAGTCAACCTCGTGCCTTCGCTCTCGATTGCGGAGAATCTGTGCCTCGGCCGGCAGCCAGGTCGGTTCGGCTTCATCAACTGGCCAGCCACGCGCCGCCATGCCCGTTCGGCGCTCGCGCGACTCGGACTCTCGCTCGATGTCGATCAGGAACTTGGTCACTTGTCGGTCGCTCTTCAGCAGATGGTTGCCATCGCGCGAGCGCTGGACCGCAAGGCTCGCCTGCTGATTCTCGACGAACCCACCGCGAGCCTGGACGAGAAGGAAGTCGCCGATCTTTTCACGCTCATGCGTCAGCTGCGCAGCGAGGGACTCGGCATCGTCTTCGTCACCCATTTCCTCGAGCAAGTTTACGCCGTCACCGACCGAATTACCGTGCTGCGCAACGGCGAACTCGTCGGCAGCTACGACACTGCCACCCTTCCGCGCCTCGAACTGGTCAGCAAGATGCTCGGTCGCGAAATGAGTCCTGCAGCCGCGGCGTCACCTTCGGCCGCGATCGAGCAGCGCGCCGCAACTGAAGTCCCGGTCTTGACGGGCGAACAGGTCGGGCGGCGCGGCGCCCTGCATCCGGTCGACCTCAGTGTTCGACGCGGCGAAGTCCTCGGTCTGGCGGGTTTGCTCGGTTCCGGTCGAACCGAGCTCGCTCGACTGCTCTTCGGCATTGATGCGCGCTCGTCGGGCGAGATCCGGGTCGGTGGCTCCTCCGCGCGCTTGCACTCCCCGCGCGACGCGATCCGTCAGGGCCTCGCGTTCTCCTCGGAAGATCGGAAGCTCGAGGGCATTCTTCCGTGGTTGTCCGTGCGCGAGAATCTCATCATCGCGCTGCAAGGCAAACGAGGCGCGTGGCGGGCTCTCTCTCGCACCGAACAAGACTCGCTCTGCTCCCATTACATCACGGCACTGCGGATCAAGACCGCGAACGCCGAGACGCCGATTCGAAATCTCTCCGGCGGCAATCAGCAGAAAGTTCTGCTCGCCCGCTGGCTGGCGACCCAGCCCCAGCTCATCATTCTCGATGAGCCCACACGCGGCATCGACGTCGGCGCGAAAGCGGAAATCGAACAGCTCATCGCGAAGCTGCGGCGCGACGGAATCTCGGTCCTGTTTATTTCCTCCGAACTCGACGAAATCGTTCGCAACAGCACGCGCGTGCTCGTCCTCCGGGAGCGCCGCTCCGCCGGTGAATTCTCCGGTACGCAAATTGCCGCACCCACGCTGATGCACGCGATGGCCGGCGGACACCAGGCGCATGAATAGGCCGCGCTTCCCGTTCGAACGATGACCGGTTTACGAAAAATCGTCCACTCACCCGTCGCCTGGCCCCTCGCGGGCCTGATCGTGCTCGTGATCATCAACGCCGTGATGCGACCGGACTTCCTGCACCTACGGCTGCTCGACGGTCATCTGTTCGGCGTACCGGTTGATATTCTCAACCAGGGCGCGCGCGCGTTGGTGCTCGCCCTCGGCATGACGCTCGTGATCGCCACGGGCGGCGTGGATCTTTCCGTTGGCTCCGTCATGGCGGTCGCCGGCGCCGTCGCGGCCGTCTTGCTCGCGCGAGGCGTGGATTCGCTCGCGCTGGTGCTCGCGGCGGCACTGGGAACCGGGATCGTCGCCGGTCTGATCAACGGACTACTTGTGTCGCTCGCGGGAGTTCAGCCGATTGTCGCCACGCTCATCCTCATGGTCGCCGGCCGGGGCGTGGCGCAACTCATCACGGGCGGCGAAGTGATCATCATCAAGCACGCCGGATTCGAATTTCTGGGCAACGGCTATCTCGTCGCCCTCCCGTTTGCGGCGGTGCTCGCTGCGGCATTATTCCTGACGAGTCATTTTGGACTGCGACGCACCGCCGCCGGTTTGTTCGTCGAAGCGGTCGGAGACAATCCGATCGCGAGCCGCTTCGCGGGCATCGCCACCGCCCGCGTGAAATGCCTCGTCTACGTTTTCTCCGGCCTGTGCGCCGGACTCGCTGGCGTGATGGCCGCCGCGAATGTTCGCGCGGCGGACTCCTATCGTGTTGGAGAAAACATGGAGCTCGATGCCATTTTTGCAGTGGTGGTGGGCGGCACGGCGTTGACCGGCGGGCGGTTCCTTCTGCTCGGATCGTTCATCGGTGCGCTGCTGCTCCAGACCCTGACTCAAACGATGTACTACGCCGGCGTCCCGCCCGCCGTCGCGCCGGTCCCGAAGGCGCTGCTCATTCTCGCGGTGTGTCTCTTGCAGTCCGAGCGGACCCGCGGCTGGTTTCAGTCGCTGTTCAAGAAAGGAGCGAACGCGTGAGCTCCATCTTTGGAGTGCGGCGGCTCGACGCCGCTTTCGATCGGGCCAGCTCGATGGCTCGCTCCTCTGCCAGGAATTCTTCGCTCAGCGAGCATGGCGCGTCGAGCCGCGCCTCCGAAAAGCGGCGTCGAGCCGCCGCACTCCAAAGGCCAGCCGCATGAGCCCCACCTTGCAGAGTCGACTGCCGCAATTCGCGACGGCTGCCGTGCTCGCGGTCCTCTACGTGGTGGCATGTTCCCTCTACCACGGATTTTTCTCGCTGCGCGGAGTGATCAATCTGCTGACCGACAATGCGGCGCTCGGGATCGCCGCGGTCGGCCTCACCCTTGTGATTTTCTCCGGCGGGATCGACCTGTCGGTCGGCGCTGTCGCCGGCTTCACCTCGATCTTCACCGCCACCCTCATCGAGCAGCGCCACGTCCATCCCGCGGTGGCGGCGCTCGCCGCGCTCGCGATTGGCGGAGCGCTCGGCGCGGGGATGGGCGCGATCATTCATTGGTTCCGCCAACCCCCGTTTCTCATCACCCTTGCTGGCATGTTTTTGATGCGGGGTTGTGCGTACTGGATCACCACGGAATCGATCGGCATCACGCATCCGTTTTATACCCGGTTCTCCGCCTTCGAACTGAACATCGGCGAATCGTTTTCGCTGCCGGCGGCGGCAATGTGCCTCGTGATTACTCTGGGCATCGGAGCGGTGCTCGCGCACCAGACGCGATTTGGCCGCAACCTACTTGGCATCGGGAGCAACGAGCAATCCGCGTTGCTCATGGGTGTGCCGATCGGTGCATCGCGCATTGCCGTTTACGCCTTCAACAGCATCTGCGCGACCTGCGCCGGTCTCGTGCTCGTGCTCTACACCGGATCGGGCAACCCGAGCTTCGGCCTTGGTCTCGAGCTCGACGCGATCGCCGTAGTGGTGATTGGCGGTACACTCCTGAGCGGTGGACGTGGCCACATGTTGGGTACACTCCTCGGCTTGCTGATTTTCGGCGTCATTCAGGCCGCGCTGATCTTCGACGGCCGTCTCAGCCCCGCCTGGTCCCGCATCGTCGTCGGTGCCCTCTTGCTCGCCTTCATCCTGCTGCAACGCGCCCTGCTCAACCGCCTCGCACGTCGCTAACGATTCGGATGGATGGTGATCGTTGGGCATCGCTCCAACTCCGAACCAGCGCCTTATCCCAAGCAGGAAGCAGTTAGCGTTTGCTCCGTGCTGTCGCAACGCTCGCCGCAGGAACGACACTGCGTTCACGCACACTCGCCCCATCCACCCAGCTGGCTCCGATCAACGTCGCGCGCGGAAACTCCTGCACGCCCGTCTCGTTATTGTGGATCTGACTCACGATCATATCCACCGCCGCCTCACCCGTCACAAAGTTGTGCTGATTCATCCCGGCAATCGCCGGCCGCGTCGCGCGCCACTCGAGTTGAATCACCCCGATGTCCTCCGGCACCCGCCGTCCCGCGGCCTTCAACCAGGTGAGCACGTTATTGTAGAGTGTGAACACCACATCCGGTTGATACCGCTCGAGCCAGGCGCGGAAAAATTCCGGTTCCTTCTCCGCATGCGAAAGATCGCTGAACACCGGAATGTGCTGCGATCGCGGCAGCGTCCGCTGCCCGGTAAGATAGCCCGCCGAGAAACGCCGCTCCACCAGCGCGTCGATCACATCGTCCAACACCAATCCCGGACGCCGATAACCCAGCGCGAGCGCCCGCTCCACCGCAATCAGCGCGAGGTTGTGGTGATCAACGGAGCAAAACGAAAGCGCCGGATCCCGCGTGCGAACTCCCGTGACCACCGCCGGCAGTTGTTCCCACACCGCCCGCAACGCGTCCGGCAAGTGGTTGGAATCCATCAACCCCACGAGCACGAGGCCCTTGATCCCGCGCGTATGCAAGATGCGGAGCCACCGCGTGGCGTTCAGCGTGGGATCATGCAACCAGAACCGGTCAAAGCTATAGCCCAGCTTCGCGGCCCGACTTTCACACCCGTCCACATACGTAGGAATGGTCGGATGATTTCGAAACGCGTCCGGATCACGGTTCGCGTTCACCAGCGCGAGCTTCGCCTGCAGCCGTGTCGTCCGGCTCGCGCGCAACTGCGCCATCAGGTGTGACACGACCGCGTTGGGCTGATAGCCGAGTTTGTCGGCAGCTTTCTTGATCCGTTCGCGCGTCGCCTCGGGAATTTGTGGATCACCCCTTAACGCGAGGGAGATCGTGTTCT
Source organism: Opitutus sp. (assembly GCA_039928945.1). GTDB lineage: Bacteria > Verrucomicrobiota > Verrucomicrobiia > Opitutales > Opitutaceae > Opitutus. The sequence continues at coordinate 9,349 of JBDSSD010000117.1, forward strand.
TGGAATAGCCCAGCGAGCGCGCGATATCGTTGAGGGTGGGTCGTGACATGGGGCCGCCGCTTCCGGCACGCCCCTGTCTCCCGCAGAGTTACCTCACCGTCAAGTAACTCCCTCGGTCCGCGCGTCCGGCGCGACCGCGGTGAGCGCCTCACGCAAAGGGCGCGAAGGGCGCAACGGTTCGGGGCAAGGGATCAAAACTCTGACTCGGGAAATTGGGTCTCAGAGCACTCGCGAATCTTTGATTGAACAGACTGGACCTGCACTCAGCCTTCGCGTCCTCTGCGCCCTTTGCGTGAGGCACTTGCCGACGAAGCAACGCGTGTCACAACTTTACGGTCATGCCGATCGGCGCGTTGACCGCGTTCCACCGAGCTCTCATTTCTCCTCCTTCCCTTTCTTCTTTTCCCCCGCCCCATGTTCACTCTCGGTCTCGATTACGGCACCAATTCTGTTCGCGCGCTGATCGTTCGCTGCAAGGACGGTCGCGAATTTGGTACGGCCACGATCAATTATCCCAGTGGCCGCGACGGCATTCTTCTCGCGCCCCGCGATGCCAACCTCGCGCGGCAACATCCGGGCGATTACCTGGTCGGCCTGGAAAAAAGCGTCAAGGCAGCCCTCGCGCAGGCCAGGAAACAGCGCGGCTTCGACGCGGCGAAAATTGTCGGCATCGGCGTCGACACGACCGGTTCAAGCCCGATCCCGGTGGATGCGAAGAATGTGCCGCTCGCGCTGTCGAAGCGCTACGCCAGGAACCTCGATGCCCAATGCTGGCTGTGGAAAGATCATACGAGCTGGCGCGAGGCCGCGAAGATCACCCAACTAGCCGCGCAATTCCGGCCTCAATTCATCGCCAAATGCGGCAACACCTATTCGTCGGAATGGTGGTGGTCGAAAATCTGGCACTGTCTGAACGTCGCCCCAGCCGTCTTCGATGCGGCGCACTCGTGGGTTGAACTCGCCGATTGGATACCGTCCGTGCTCGCCGGCGTTTCTGATCCGCTGCAGATCGTGCGGGGCGTCTGCTGCGCCGGGCACAAAGCACTCTACTCGGACGAATGGGGCGGACTGCCCGACAAGGAATTTCTCGTAAAGCTTGATCCCAAACTCGCGGCGCTCCGCGACCGCTTGTACGACAAAGCACACGATGCCACCGCGGCAGCGGGAACGCTGAGCCCGGCGTGGGCGAAGAAGCTCGGGCTCCCCGCTGGCATTCCCCTCGCCGTGGGCGAGATGGACGTTCACTACGGAGCGATCGGCAGCGGCGTCACCGAAGGCACGCTCGTGAAGGTGATCGGTACCTCCACCTGCGACTGCGGCGTCGTTTCTGCGCAGAAATCAGTGCCCGATATTCCGGGCATTTGCGGGATCGTCAAAGGGTCCATTCTCCCGGGCTATTATGGCATCGAGGCCGGACAATCCGCCGTCGGTGATATTTTCAAGTGGTGGGTCGAGGGCGTCTGCGGTGGCAACGCCGCACTGCACGCCCAGCTCACGAAGGAAGCCACCGCGCTGCAACCCGGTCAAAGTGGTCTGCTCGCGCTCGATTGGAACAACGGTAACCGCACCATCCTCGTGGACCAGCGCCTGACTGGCTTGCTCGCCGGCACGACGTTGCACACGAGTCGGGCTGAGATTTACCGGGCGCTGATTGAAGCCACCGCCTTTGGCGCTCGCGCCATCATCGAACGGATTCGTGAGTTCGGCGTGCCCATCGAGCGCGTCGTTTGCGCCGGCGGAATTGCGGAAAAAAATCCGCTCCTGATGCAGATCTACGCCGACGTAACCGGTTGCACCATGCTGGTGGCCGGGTCATCGCAAGCGTGCGCGCTGGGCTCGGCCATCTCGGCGGCCGTTCTCGCGGGCGTGCATGCGGATTTTCCGGCCGCGCAAAAGGCCATGACCTCGCTCAAGAAAGTTTCGTATCTGCCAAACGCGCGCCGCCAAAAAACCTACGGACAACTTTACGGGTTGTACCGACAACTTCACGACAGTTTCGGCGGATTAAACAAGTCGGCCGACCTCTCCCAAGTGATGAAGGAGTTACTCGTCATCAAGGACGCCGTCAGCACGAAGTCCTAACCGTTCGCGACTCCCGCCTCACTCGGCCCCTCTCTCTCGTTTTATCGCGCAGCACGGCGCGTCCCGTCGTTGGGTCAGCCGGCTCGCCCCTCTTTCTCGCTTCAACCCCACTCTCCCCTCTCCTCATGCACCTTCTCGCTTCTCCTGAAATCTGGTTCGTCTGCGGCTCCCAGCATCTTTACGGTCCGGGACCGCTGAAGCAGGTCGCCGACAACGCGCAAAAAGTCGCGACCGCGCTCGCTGCCTCGAAAAAGATTCCGCTCAAGATCATTTTCAAGGCGCTGCTCACGACGCCCGAGGAGATCACCAGACTCTGCCAGCAGGCTGACGCCGACCAAAACTGCGCGGGCCTGGTGCTCTGGATGCACACGTTCTCACCCGCCAAGATGTGGATCCGCGGTTTGAGTACGTTGAAAAAGCCGTTTTGTCATTTGCACACGCAGTTCAACCGCGATCTGCCGTGGGACGTGATCGACATGGACTTCATGAATCTCAACCAGGCGGCGCACGGCGACCGCGAGGCCGGATTCCTCCACACGCGGCTGCGGTTGAATCGCAAGGTCGTCGTCGGCCACTGGTCGGACGTGGAGGTGCAGGAGCGCTTGGGGGCATGGGTCCGCGCGGCTCGCGCGTGGCACGACTGGCAGGGCGCGAAGTTCGCCCGGTTCGGCGATAACATGCGCTACGTCGCCGTGACGGAGGGAGACAAAGTGGCAACGGAACTCCGGTTTGGTTTCTCCACGAATGGTTACGGCGTGGGCGACCTCGTCGCGAAGACGAGCGCCGTCACAGACAGCGCGATCTCCTCCATCTGCGCCGAGTACGAAAAGTCCTATCGCTTTGTTCCGGCCCTGAAAAAAGGCGGCGCCCGGCACGACTCCCTGCGGGATGCGGCTCGGCAGGAACTCGGCCTGCGCGCGTTCCTCGAGGAAGGAGACTTCAAGGGTTTCACGACGACGTTCGAAGATCTTCACGGCCTCAATCAATTGCCCGGCTTCGCAAGCCAGCGGTTGATGGCGGACGGCTATGGCTTCGGCGCGGAGGGAGATTGGAAGACCTCCGCCTTGCTGCGCGCGATGAAGGTGATGGGTGAAGGATTACCCGGAGGCACGTCGTTCATGGAGGACTACACGTACGATCTCGCGCCGAAAGGTCATCAAGTGCTCGGATCGCACATGCTGGAAATTTGTCCCACGATTGCGGTAGGCAAACCGAGCGTTGAAATTCATCCCCTCGGCATCGGCGGAAAGTCTGATCCGGTTCGCCTCGTCTTCGATGCTCCGCCCGGACCGGCGCTGAATGCCTCATTGATCGATCTCGGGAATCGTTTCCGACTCATCGTCAACGAAGTGACCGCGGTCAAAACGCCGAAGCTGCCGAAGCTCCCGGTCGCGCGTGCGGTCTGGCAGTGCCAACCGGACTTCAAGACGGCGTGCACCGCTTGGATTCTGGCCGGCGGGGCTCATCACACCGGCTACAGTTACTCCGTGACAACGGAGATGCTCGAAGACTTCGCCACGATTGCTGGCATCGAGCTCACCGTGATCAATGCCGACACCCGTCTGGCCGAATTCAAACAAACGCTGCGCAACAACGAGGTGTACTACCACCTCGCGCAAGGGATCCGGGTCTGAAGGCGTAGGTATAAGTGGGGAGGGAAGGGAGCAGCGATTTCAGCCCACTCCATATTTCTCCTCGCTACCGGCTACCCGCTACTCGCTACTATTACGCTACTCTCCGCATGCTCGAAGAACTCAAACGTGAGGCGTACGAGGCCAATGCTGCGCTGCCAAAACAGGGGTTGATTAACCTGACGTTCGGCAACGCGAGCGCCATCGATCGAGGACGTGGAATCTTCGCCATCAAGCCGAGCGGGGTGGACTATGAGGCATTGACCGC
>JBDSSD010000118.1:0-17912 GCA_039928945.1 Opitutus sp.
ACTTACAGGCGTGTAGCTCAATTGGTAGAGTAGCGGTCTCCAAAACCGTTGGTTGGGGGTTCGATTCCCTCCGCGCCTGCCAAATTTCTAGCCCATGAAAAACCCGTTCACCTCCATCCGCATTTTCACGATTGAAATTGTGGACGAGCTCAAGAAGGCCACTTGGCCGACCATGACCGAATTGCGCGACTCAACCATCGTGGTTGTTGCCGCGGCGGTCATCCTCGGAGTTTTCACGAGCATCAGCGACTTCTCCCTTTATCAATTCGTGGATCTCTTCACGCGTCTGGTCAGCTAATGACTCCTGCTCCCATGTCAGCTCAAACGACTGCGCCCGCCGACGCTCAATGGTTCGCCCTGCACACGCTTTCCGGCCAGGAAAACAAGGTCAAAGCGTACATTGAGAAGTTCAAAAAGGCCGAAGAACTCGATGACTCGATCTTCGAGGTCCTGTTGCCGACTGAGATCGTTTCTGAGGTCAAGGGCGGCAAAAAGTCGACCAAGGTTCGCAAGCTTTACCCTGGGTACGTTTTCATCCAGATGCGTCTCTACGGGGAAGACAAGAAGGTCATCAACAAGCCTTGGTACTTCGTGAAAGAAGTCGCCGGCGTGATCGGATTTGTCGGAGGAGATCGTCCCGCCGCCCTGCGTCAGAGCGAGATTGATGAAATCCGCGCCCGCATCGAAGCTGCGAACGGTAAGGAAGTGCCAAAGGTTCAGTATACCGTTGGCGAGGAAGTTAAGATCACCGATGGCGCATTCGCTTCACTCACCGGTCGGATCGACGAGATCGATCCGGAACGTGGTAAGTTGAAGGTCTCGGTTTCCATTTTCGGCCGATTTACGCCGGTCGAACTCGAATACTGGCAGGTGCAACGCAACACCGAGTGATGCGACGCCTCTTTGTCACCGCCGACATCCGCTTAAACTAAATTAACACCCGCCAAACTCAGTTCCATGGCTAAGAAAATCCAAGGCTACATCCGCCTCCAACTTCCTGCCGGTGCCGCGAATCCCGCGCCTCCGGTCGGTCCCGCGCTCGGTGCGCAGGGCGTCAACATCATGGCGTTCTGCAAAGACTTCAACGCCCGCACCAAGGATCAGAACGGCATGATCCTGCCGGTCGTGATCACGGTCTACACCGACAAGAGCTTCACTTTCATCCTCAAGTCGCCACCCGCGTCGGTCCTTCTCAAGAAGGCCGCCAACATCGCGAGCGGTTCCGCCAAGCCAAACCAAGACAAGGTCGGCAAAGTAACCCGCAAGCAATGCGCCGAGATCTGGAAGATCAAGAAGGCTGACATGAACGCCAAAGACGAAGCCGCTGGCATCAAGATCATTGCCGGTACTGCCCGTAACATGGGCATCGAGGTCGTCGACTAATCCATTTCGAAACGGCGAGCATGCTCGCGATCCAACCGCTCCGCGGTTGTGGCTCGCGCGCCGGTTCCCATTACGTCCGCCCAGAAACTAAAACTCACCGCGGGAGTTCCACCCGGAACGCTCGAACCGCAAGGAGTCCCAAATGCCACAAAAGCACAGCAAACGCTATAACAGCGCCGTTAAGGTCGCTGATCTCACGAAAGAATATCCATTGGCGGAAGCCGTGGAGGTTCTCTCCAAGTTCCCCAAGGCGAAGTTCGACGAGACGGTCGAGCTTTCCTTCCGCCTGTCGGTTGATGCCGCTTCGGGTGACCAAAACGTGCGCGGCACCACGCCGCTCCCCAATGGTTCCGGCAAGAAGGTTCGCGTCCTTGTCTTCACTGACAATGCAGCGTCGGCCATCGCAGCGGGTGCGGATCACGCCGGTCTTCAGGACATGATGCAGAAGGTGAACGAGGGCTGGCTCGACTTTGACGTTGCGATCGCAACGACCGAGGCAATGAAGCAAGTCCGTACGCTCGCGCGTGTTCTCGGACCCAAGGGCCTGATGCCGAATCCGAAGTCGGGTACCGTCACGGATGACATCGCTGCCGGAATCAAGGCCGTGAAGGCCGGACGCGTTGAGTTCAAGATGGACAAGTCCGCCAACATCGGGGTCGGCGTAGGCAAACGTTCATTCACGTCGGCGCAGATTCTTGAAAATGCGAATGCTGTGATCGATGCGGTCGGCAAGGCCAAACCCGCGTCCTTCAAGGGCAGCAATTACATCAAGACGATCGCCATCTCCTCGAGCATGAGCCCAGGAGTGCACATCGCATCGACCGAGTTCAGCAAATACTAAAAGGAGTCACGACCATGAGAGCCGAAAAAAATTACCTGATCGCTGAAGTCGAGACGCACCTCAAGAAGTCTGACTACGTCATCCTCGCCAACTTTTCGAAAGTAACGGTGGCGGATGTCGCCGACCTGCGCGGCAAACTTGCCGTGGAGAACGCGGAATTTCACGTCGTCAAGAACAGCTCGCTTCGAGTCGCGGCCAAGGCTTTGGGCCTGCCGGAATTCGAAGGCGCGCTCACTGGGCCGACGGCAGTCGTCGTTGGCGGCAAGAACTCCGCTGGCGTTGCGAAGATCCTGAAGAAGTTTTTCGAGGACAAGCAGAAGCTCGAAATCAAGGTAGGCGTGATGGAGAAGAAGCTCATTACGGCTGCGGATCTTGCGAAAATCGCTGACCTGCCTCCGTTCGAGGCGCTGCGCTCGCAGCTCCTCGGCTTGTTCATGCAGAACGCCGCGGCGTTCGTTCGCGTGCTCGATGCCAAGGTCAAGAAAGAGCAGCCCTCCGCACCCTCGGCCGAGCCGTCCGCTGCTCCCGCCGCCTAACTCAACTTCCAACAATATCCATTTTTTGGATGTTCGCCGGTTTCCGTGCGAGCATCTGAAGAGCAAAATCAAACGAGGCAGGCTAGGGGATACGTCTCTTAAACGTGCGGCACTATTCGCCGCCGCTATCCCGCCTCGAAGATCATCAGTACCATGAGCAATATCACCAAAGACCAAGTCATCGAGTGGCTGTCCGGCCAGTCGGTTCTCGACCTCGCCGCACTCGTCAAAGACCTCGAAGGCAAATGGGGCGTTTCTGCCGCCGCTGCTGCTGCTCCCGCTGCTGCGGGTGGCGCTGCTGCTCCGGCCGCCGCTGCCATTGAGCAAACCGAGTTCACCGTCATCCTCAAGGAAGCCGGCGCGAACAAGATCGGTTGCATCAAGGAAGTCCGCGCCATTACCGGCCTGGGCCTCAAGGAAGCGAAGGATCTCGTCGAAGGCGCGCCAAAGCCAGTCAAGGAGAACGTCTCCAAGGCCGACGCCGAAGAGATCAAGAAGAAGCTCGAGGCCGCCGGGGCCAAGGTCGAGCTGAAGTAAAAACCGCTTTTGGCGTTTTTACTCGCACAACTTCCGAATTCATCGGGACAGGCCGCGCACCCGCACGGCCTGTCCTTTGCCTTTTTTCTCAATCGTTCTTTCGTCTGTTCTTCGCGCCGCTTTCCGTCCGCAGTCAGCGCGCGCGCCGTTTGATTTTTTACTAACCGGGATTTTTCATGGCCGACCGTACCCACTCTGAACGCATTAACTTCGGCAAGCTCCGCGAAGTGCTCCAGCCCCCGAATCTCATCGAGATTCAAATCACGTCCTATCTCGACTTCCTGCAAAAGGGAACGCCGGAGAAACAGCGCAAGCCGCAGGGCCTTGAGGCCGTGTTTCGTGAAGTGTTTCCCATCCTGTCGTATGATGAGCGCCTGACCCTGGAATACGTTTCCTACACGTTGGGCGATGCCAAGAACACGGAGATCGAGTGTCTCCGCGAGGGTATCACGTATTCGGTTCCTCTCTACGTGAAGCTGCGTCTGCGTGAAGAAGACTTCATCAAGGACGAAGAGATTTACATGGGTGAGATTCCGATGGTGACCGAGCGCGGCTCGTTCATCATCAACGGTGCTGAACGCGTCGTGGTCTCCCAGCTGCACCGTTCGCCTGGTATCGCGTTCGAAGTGACGCCGCACCCGAACGGCAAGCCACTCCATTCTTTCCGCATCATTCCTGACCGCGGCACCTGGCTCGAAGTGCAGTTCGACAATAACGACCTGTTGTACGTTTACCTCGATCGCCGTCGCCGTCGCCGGAAGTTCCTGATCACGACGCTGCTCCGCGCGGTCGGCTACAGCTCTGACATCGACCTCCTGAATCTCTTCTACGAGATCAAGGATCTCAAGGTTTCCAAGGCGCTCGACATGGAGAACGTCTCCACGTTGGTGCTCGTCGAAGATGCCATCGATGCCCAGAAAGGCGTCGTCCTTGCCCGTGCGTTTGAACCGCTGACCAAGGCAATCGTCCGCACGTTCGAGAAGCACGACATCACGGCTCTCCGCGTCATCGATACGGCCGCCGACGAAGGCGCGATCATCCGCGCGCTGAAGAAAGATCCGACGCGCAACGAAGAGGAAGCGCTCAAGGAAATCTACAAGCGTCTCCGCCCCGGCGAGCCGCCAACGACGGCCAATGCGAAAGCGCTCCTGAAGCGTCTGTTCTTCGATCCGAAGCGCTATGACTTGGGCCGCGTCGGTCGCTACAAGGTCAACCAGAAGCTAGGCCTCAAGGTCGATCTGGAACAGCGCATCCTGGAGTCCGGTGATGTTGTCGCCGCGACCAAGTACCTCGTCCGCCTCAAAAAGGGTGAAGGCGTCGTCGACGACATCGATCACCTCGGTTCACGCCGGGTTCGTACGGTCGGGGAACTTCTCGCCAATCAATGCCGCGTCGGCTTGAGCCGCACGGAGCGTCTCGTCCGCGAGCGCATGACGATGTATGACCAGAGCGTCGATTCGATCACGCCACAAAAGCTGATCAACCCGAAGGCCCTGACGACCGTGATCCGCGATTTCTTCGCGCGCTCACAGCTGTCCCAGTTTATGGATCAGATCAACCCGCTTGCCGAGGTGACGCACAAGCGTCGTCTGTCCGCGCTCGGGCCAGGCGGTCTGAATCGCGAACGTGCTGGCTTCGAAGTGCGTGACGTTCATCCGTCGCACTACGGACGTATTTGCCCGATCGAGACGCCTGAAGGTCCGAACATCGGTCTCATTAATTCCCTCTCGACCTACGCCCGCGTCAACGAATTCGGCTTCATCGAAACGCCGTACCGTCTGGCGAAGGATGGTCGCGTCAGCGACAAGATCGAGTACCTCACCGCCGACCAGGAAGAAGGCAAGGTCATCGCCCAAGCCAACTCCGAGTTGGACGACAAGAGTCATTTCGTGGGCAAGGTCACGGTCCGGAAAGACGGCGAGTTCCTCGAAGTCCCCGCCGATGAAGTCAACCTGATGGACGTTTCCCCGAAGCAGGTCATTTCGATCGCGGCGGGAATGATTCCGTTCCTTGAGCACGACGATGCGAATCGCGCGCTGATGGGAGCGAACATGCAACGTCAAGGCGTGCCGCTGCTCCAAGCCGAGTCACCGTTCGTCGGTACCGGAATCGAAGAGCGCGTTGCTCGCGATTCGAAGATCGTCGCCGTTGCCGAAGAGGCCGGCGTCGTCGCTTCCGTCGATGCGAAACGTATCATTATCACCCGCGACGGCGAGATGCCGCGTGCGTTGAAGAATGATCCGAAGAATGGCGTTCACCTCTACGAGCTGCGCAAGTTCATGCGCTCGAATGCGGGCACTTGCTTCAATCAAAAGCCGATCGTCAAGCTCGGCCAGAAGATCAAAGCCGGTCAGATCATCGCAGACGGTCCTTCGACCGAACAAGGTGAAATGGCCCTCGGTCGAAACGTGCTCGTCGCGTTCATGCCGTGGAACGGTTACAACTTCGAAGACGCGATCCTGATCTCCGAAAAGGTGCTCAAGGACGATATATTCACCTCGATCCACATCCAGGAGTTCGAAGTCACCGCTCGTGACACGAAGCTCGGGCCTGAGGAAATCACGCGCGACATCCCGAACGTTGGTGAAGAAGCGCTGAAGAACCTCGATCACAACGGTGTCATTCGCATCGGTGCGGAAGTAAAACCCGGCGACATCCTCGTCGGCAAAATCACGCCGAAGTCCGAGACCGAACTCGCGCCCGAAGAAAAGCTGCTCCGCGCAATCTTCGGTGAGAAAGCCGCTGACGTGAAGGACACCTCGCTCGTCGTTCCATCGGGTGCCGCTGGCATCATCATGGACGTGAAGGTTTCTTCCCGCATCGACTTCGAGAAGGAAAAACTCTCGCCGTCCGACCGCCGCCGTCAGGCCAAGCAGATCCAGGAAGAGTACAAGACGCAGATGGACAAGTTGCGGGAAGGTCTCACTGAGGCCCTCTCCAACATCCTCCTCGGCGAAAAGATTCCTCTCGACGTCATCAACGGCGAAACCGGCGAAATCATCATCCCGGCTAACCGCAAGATCACGAAGACCCTCCTCCGCAAACTGGCGGCCGTCTCCAAACATGTTCAGATCGATCCTTCACCGGTTCGGATCAAGATCATGGAGATCATCGGCTCGTATCAGACGAAGTTCGACGAACTCGAGACGGATCGTGAACGCAAGATCGGTGGCATCGAATCCGGTGCCGACGCCGGCGACGGCGCGATCAAGCAGGTCAAAGTGTACATCGCCACGAAGCAAAAGCTCGAGGTCGGTGACAAGATGGCCGGTCGCCACGGTAACAAGGGTGTGGTCGCCAAGATCGTGCCTGAGGAAGACATGCCTTTCCTCCCAGACGGCACGCCGATCGAGATCTGTTTGAATCCGTTGGGCGTTCCTTCCCGTATGAACGTCGGGCAGGTGTTGGAGACGCACTTGGGTTGGGCTTGCAAAAAGCTCGGCATCAAGGTCGCCACGCCCGTCTTCGATGGAATTCCGGAAAAGAAGGTTCGTGAATACCTCAAGGAGGCCAAGCTGCCGTCTTCCGGCAAGAGCCTGCTCCTCGACGGACGCACCGGCGAGAAACTCGATCAAGAGGTGGTCGTCGGCTACATCTACATGATGAAGCTGAACCATCTTGTGTCGCACAAGATCCACGCTCGTGCGGTCGGTCCGTACTCGCTTGTCACGCAGCAACCGTTGGGTGGCAAAGCCCAATACGGCGGTCAGCGTTTCGGCGAAATGGAAGTGTGGGCGCTCGAGGCTTACGGCGCGGCGCACACGCTCCAGGAACTCCTTACAGTCAAGTCCGACGACGTCCAAGGACGGACCAAGATCTACGAGTCGCTCGTCAAGGGCGACAACACGCTGCAGGCCGGTACGCCGGAATCCTTCAACGTGTTGATCAAGGAAATCCAGTCCCTCGGTCTCGACATCAAGCTCAACAAGAGTGACGCGCTGGGCTTCGGCACCTGAGTGCCGGGCTCTCGCCGTTCTTGTTTTCGCATCCTTTCAAAAAAATCAGGGTAAACTAAATGAGCATTCAACCAAACGAAGTCGCAGCCTCTGCCTCGCGCGACGATACCCGCAACGCCCTCGGCCTCGAGGAGAGTGCGTTCGACTGTGTCTCGATCACCGTCGCTTCCCCGGAAACCATTCGGAAATGGTCCAAGGGCGAGGTGAAGAATCCGGAGACGATCAACTACCGTACCTTCAAACCCGAACCAGGCGGTCTCTTCTGCCAAAAGATTTTCGGGCCAGTCCGTGATTACGAGTGCGCGTGCGGAAAGTACAAGCGGATCAAATACAAGGACGTCGTCTGCGATCGCTGCGGCGTTGAAGTGACGATTGCGCGCGTTCGTCGCGAGCGCATGGGCCACATCGAGCTCGCGGTTCCTGTCGCCCACATCTGGTTCTTGAAGAGCATGCCGAGCCGTCTCGGTCTGCTGCTCGACATGACCGCGCGTTCGCTCGAACGCGTGATTTACTACGAGAACTACATGGTGATCGATCCGGGCAAAACCCCGCTCGAGCCCCATCAACTCCTCACCGACACCGAGTATCGCCAAGCGCTCGACGAATACGGTGATGATTCCTTTGTCGCCAAGATGGGCGCCGAAGCCGTTCGTGATGCTCTCGTCAAAACCGACATGGATTCGACCGTCGTCGAGCTCCAGGAGCAGATGCGTGCGACCAAGTCGAAGCAGATCAAAAAGAAGCTTTCGAAGCGTCTGAAGGTCATCCAAGGCTTCATCCATTCGAAGTCCCGTCCGGAGTGGATGGTCCTCGAAGTGCTGCCCGTCATCCCGCCGGACTTGCGTCCGCTCGTTCCGTTGGAAGGCGGTCGCTTTGCGACTTCCGACCTCAACGATCTCTATCGCCGCGTCATCAACCGCAATAATCGTCTGCGGAATCTGATGCAGTTGAAGACGCCCGACGTCATCATTCACAACGAAAAGCGCATGCTGCAGGAAGCGGTCGATGCGCTCTTCGACAACGGCCGTCATGGCCGTCCGGTGACCGGTGCAGGCAATCGTCCCTTGAAGTCCCTTTCGGACATGCTCAAGGGCAAGCAGGGTCGTTTCCGCCAAAACTTGCTCGGCAAGCGCGTCGATTACTCCGGCCGTTCGGTCATTGTCATCGGTCCTGAGCTCAAGCTCAACCAATGCGGTTTGCCCAAGAAGATGGCGCTCGTTCTGTTCGAGCCGTTCATCATTCGCCGTCTGAAGGAACTCGGCTTCGTGCACACCGTTCGTGGTGCGCGCAAGATGATCGAGAAGAAGTCGCCAGAAGTCTGGGACATCTTGGAGGAAGTCACGAAGGGTCATCCGGTGTTGCTCAACCGCGCGCCGACGCTCCACCGTCTGTCGATTCAGGCGTTCGAGCCCGTCCTCATTGAGGGCGAGGCCATTCGTGTTCACCCGCTCGTTTGTACGGCGTACAACGCCGACTTCGACGGTGACCAGATGGCGGTCCACGTACCGTTGTCGCTGGAAGCGATCATGGAGTGCAAACTCCTCATGATGGCGACGTCGAACATCTTCTCGCCGTCCTCCGGCAAGCCGATTCTGACGCCTTCACAGGACATCGTTCTCGGTGCGTACTATCTCACGATCGAACCGCGTACCAAGCCCGCCAAGGGCGTGCGCGTGCCGATTCTCGCTGGCCTGCAGGAAGTCCTGTACGCTGTCGCCGACAACGCGCTGAAGAAGCACGACTGGGTCGAGGTTCCAAACCCCGATCACGGCCAAGACACCGTCTACGGTAACAAGGAGAAAAAGACTCTCCGCACGACCGCAGGACGCGTGATCTTCAACCAGATCTGGCCGGCCGGACTTGGTTTCATCAACTTCCCCGTTCCAAAGTCCAAGCTGGGTGACCTGATTCTGAATACCTACAAGATCTCGGGCAATCTCATCACCGTCGAGACACTCGATAAGTTGAAGGAGCTCGGTTTCCAGACCGCGATGCAGGCAGGTATCTCGATCGGTATTGATGACATGATCATTCCCGAGACGAAGAAAGACATCGTCGCCGAAACCCGTAAAAAGATCGCAGAAGTTGAAGGTCAATTCAACAAGGGCATCATCACGGAAGGTGAACGGAAGAACAAGGTCATCGACTTGTGGACCGGCACGACGGACAAGATCGCGAAGGAAGTTTTCGCCAAGCTCGAGCACAACGAAGGTCGCACTGAGGTAAACCCGGTTTACATCATGATGGACTCCGGTGCGCGTGGTAACAAACAGCAGGTTCGCCAGCTGTGTGGAACCCGTGGACTCATGGCCAAGCCATCCGGCGAAATCATCGAGCGCCCGATTCTGTCGTCCTTCCGCGAGGGTCTGACCGTTCTCGAATACTTCATCTCGACGCACGGCGCCCGTAAGGGTCTCGCCGATACGGCACTCAAGACGGCGGACGCCGGTTACCTCACACGTAAACTGTGTGACGTGGCCATGGACGTGATCATCGCTGAGGACGATTGCGGTTCCCGCGATGGCGTGTGGAAGAAGGCAATCTTCGAAGGTGACGACGAAATCGTCGGCCTGCGCGAGCGCCTGGTTGGCCGCTTCTCAAGCGACGACGTCCACAATCCGATCAATCCTTCTGAAGTTCTCGTCGGTTCCGGCGAGCTCATCACCGAAGAGATCGCGACCAAGATCGACGAAGTCGGCATTGAACGCGTCAAGGTCATGTCGCCACTCACGTCGATCAGCCAGCACGGCATCGATGCGAAGAGCTACGGCATCAATCCCGCTACCAGCAAGGTCGCGAAGATCGGTGACTCCGTCGGTATTATCGCGGCACAGTCAATCGGTGAACCCGGCACGCAGCTCACGATGCGTACCTTCCACATCGGTGGCGTTGCTTCCGGCGGATTCAAGACTCCTGAAATTCGCGTCCGCGCCAGCGGCACGGTGAAGTACAAGGGTCTCCGCCTCGTCGAAACGGCCGATGGCGCTGCCATCGTGCTGAACAAGACGGGCACGATCCAGATCATCGACGCGGACGATAAAGAGGTGGAAAACTACAACATCGTTGTTGGTTCCTTCCTCCACGTCGGCGACGGTGAGAAAATCGAAAAGGGCGCAGTCCTGGCGCAGTGGGATCCCTACAACATTCCCGTCCTCTCTGAAAAGGGTGGTACGCTGGTGTTCAAGGACATGATTCCCGGCGTCACGGTGAAACGCGAACTCGACGAATCGTCGGGCCGTATCGCCACCGTCGTTATCGAGCACAAGGAGGATCTCAATCCGCAGATCGAAGTGCGCGATGCGAAGAACAAGCCGCTCTCGTCGTATTCCATCCCAGTTGGCGCGCAGATCGCGGTCAACGAAGGCGACATCATCCAGCCAGGCGCCCTTCTCGCGAAGACGCCTCGTCAGGCCTCCAAGACCAAGGACATCACCGGGGGTCTGCCGCGTGTGGCCGAGCTCTTCGAAGCGCGTCGTCCAAAAGACGCCGCTGAGATGTCCCGCATCGATGGCATCGTTTCCTTCGAAGGTACCGTCCGCGGCAAGCGCAAGCTGGTCGTGAAAAACGACGAGACCCAGCAGGAAGAGGAGCATCTGATTCCGACCGGCAAGCACATCATCGTGCAACCCGGCGACGTCGTCCACAAAGGCCAGCATCTTACGGAAGGTTCTGCCGATCCACACGAGATTCTTGAAATCCTCGGGCCATCCGCGCTCTACGACTTCCTGATTTCGCAGGTGCAGGAAGTTTATCGTCTCCAAGGTGTGACGATCAACGACAAGCACATCGAGATCATCATCCGTCAGATGCTCCGCAAAGTTCGGATCACCGATCCGGGCGACACGGAAAACTTCTGGGGTGAGCAGGTCGACCGCGCGATGTTCCTCGCGGAAAACAAGCGAATCGAAGATGCCGGCGGTAAACCCGCTGAGGCTGAGCCGATCCTGCTTGGTATCACCAAGGCCTCACTCGAGACGGAAAGCTTCATCTCAGCCGCTTCCTTCCAAGAGACGACGCGCGTCCTCACCGACGCCTCGACTCTGGGCAAAGTCGACATGCTGAAGGGCTTCAAGGAAAACGTCATCATGGGTCACTTGATTCCGGCGGGCACAGGTCTGCCACGGTACAAGAACCTCAAGATCACGTTGCCGTTCGGAGCTGATCTCCCGCTCGAAGAGGAGAAGGTTACCGAAGCCAGCTAAGGCCGACGCTGGCGCAGATTTTCGAAGCCGCGACCTTTCGGGGTCGCGGCTTTTTTTGTGCACCGCTAAGGCGGGCGGGCAGCGGCGTGCGCTCGAATGCGGCCAACGGGTGTCGCTTGTTGCCGTCCCGAGATTCGCACGGGGTGGGCTGCGGCGTAGACGGTCCGATTCACACGCCAGCATTCCGATGAGCTCGAAAGGCAATCGGGAAAATCTGGTCGCACCGCTCTCCTCTCGATCGAGGGTGCGCTTGATTGCGAACCCGGCGGTTTGCGCACCTTCGGAATCCGTGGTCCGTGGCCCCGTTTTCCAATGTCTGCGCGCCGAGATTCTGATTAGTGTCAGTGATCGGCTGGCATCTCGAAGCGAAGGAAGGACCAATACGTCCAGTCGAATGCCTTGCTGCCCGCAACTCCCTCGCTGATCTCCAACTCAATGGTGCCTGCTGCGTCCCCCGGTAAATCGACCGAGAACGATTGTGAGCCCCGGTCTTCCGGTTGATCGCGCGGATTGAGGTCGCGACGGAAGAGTTCCTCTTTGTGTCCATCCGTCGTGGTGAAATGGATGCGGAACGATGCGCCGTCGGTCGCCGCCGCCTGGTTGGCGTACGCTCCCGGCTCAATGCCAAAGCTGCCGGTGAGCCACCGTGCGTGCACCAAACGAGGAAGTTTCAGCAGCGAAGGCGCGTGCGCCGCGATTTTCAGGCCGACGTCTTTCGCCGGGCCGCCGAAGGCCTCGCCACTCGACAGAGAGCCGACGCGAATGGGACGAGTGCCCGCGACTCGTCGTCCGTTGCGCATGGGTTGTGTATTCAGCCGGAAGACTTCAAACACGGAGTCATTGAGCAGGTAGCCGCGGCCTTGGATCGACGGAATCGCATTCACGGCCGCGCGGACGTCAAACGTTTTGGCGGGCGTGTAGATTCCGCTCAGTAACTCGGGCGCCTGCTTGCGAATCGCTTCTGCTTCGTAGCTCCGCAACACGAGCCAACTCGGTGCCAGATCCATGATGAGTTCGGGCCAGCAGCCCGGATAATCGTGCGTACTGGCGCGTAATCGTGCCGCCACTACCTCGGGCGAAGAGAGGCCGGGGTAGTCGAGCATCTTGAGGTTGGAATAAAATCCGATGTAGCCGAGGGGCTCCAAAAAGACGGTATCGCCGGGTGACGAATTGGTCCGCAGCCAACGACCGATTTCGCGCCGTTGACCGTGTTCGATGATGCTTTGCTGGAGCTTCAACTGGTGCGCCGCTCCCGCAGAAATGGTGAGCGCTCCGATGGCAAGGAGAGAGGATCCAATCCAGACCGCTCGGCGACCGATGAGAGCGAGTCGGGATTGCGATTCTGCCCGAGGCAACTGCGTCGGACCGCAAAGTTCGAGGGCCTGATCGACGAGGTTGCAGATTACAAGCAGAGCGAAAACCGTGAGCGTGGGGATGTACCAAGGAACGGGAAATTCGACGTACGTGGTGAGATAGAACTGACCCCAAAAGAATGCGAACGATGCAATTCTCGCGACCGGACGTACTCCAGGGATCAACCAAACGACCAGGCACAGAACGGAGACCCAATACGACGTTTGCAGCGCGAGCGCCGGCCAACCCGTGTTGAAGCTGTACGGCGGCATGAACGTCGTCGTGAGAATATCTCGTTGGGCTGCGAGCCGGCTTGGGAAGCCCTGTAGGGCGTGGCCGAGCGTCGTGAGCGTTGTATGAGAATGAAAGAGACCCTTCGCCGTAATCGTGTGCGGAATCGGTGAGCCATAGTAGCTCCATGCCCAGATCAACCACGGTGCATACAGCACGGCCGTGATCACGCCCGCAGCCGCGAATTCCTTCAAAAGTTGGCCCCGGCTGAAGGCTCTCGCCCTCGGCAGGACGAGCCAAACACCCGCTGACAGCACGAAGATGTAGATAAACGAATCAGGGCGCGTCCACATGAGGCCGGCCCATGCCAAACCGAGGTGCAGGCTAACCCGGGGAGGCCGCGTCAGCAGTGCGAACAGCGTCCACGCGAGGAAAAGCATGAGGAAGCCGGTCTCCATGCCATTGGTGCTGAAATCGACGATTTTGGCGTCGATCGCGAAGAGCGCGACGAGTAGGGCCGCAGAGTAGGAATGCCAACGGAGCGCGTTCGCGAGCTTCCAGAGGAGCACGCCCGCGCCTGCGTACGCGGCGATGCTCATCAGTCGGAAAATCCACAAAGCGGCGTAATCCGACCGGTGCGCCGTCAGCAGGTTGGAAAACGCGGGCAGAAGTACCCCGAGCGGCGACGTGAAGGAATGAACGCGTTCTCCGATTGTGAACGTGAGGCCGTGACCTGTCGCCAGATTCTTCGATGCGCGGTAGGTGATGTAGTAGTCTTCCCACGCATGGTTCGTGTAGATCGCCCACATCACGCCCACGACGACAAGGGCGGCGTAAATGCGCACCGTGGGAGACCGAACGAGCGACTTAAAATGCATATTTCCGCGCGAAAGGACTACGATTGTACGTTTGATGGCCGCCGTAAACTTCGACGGCAAGGAGGACTTGAGCCAGAATCAGACAAATTCGAGCACGGTTCCCGCTAGTGTGATGCACGGCTGCCCCGACTGCGGACATCGGGCCGACTCACGGCGGGCAACGGCACGAAACCGGTTGAGATTTCGAGAATGTGCGCGAGGGTGGCGGCCAACCACTTTCTGCGCCGCAAGGCGCTCCAGAAAACGTCACGATTTGGATCGATTGCCGGAGCGAAATTCGCTCGGGATCGGGCAGCAATCTGTAGTTTTCACCAGAAAGTTCTTGCCGAGCATTTTCGGCTTGGTAGCGTTTTCCTCTTTTCTCCAATTTTCACTCTTCTCCACTCGTATGCCGACCATCAACCAACTCGTTCGTAAGGGCCGCCGCAAGGTGCGCACCAAGTCGAAATCCCCGGCCTTGGACGGCAATCCGTTTCGTCGTGGCGTGTGCGTGCAGGTGATGACGCGTACGCCGAAGAAGCCGAATTCCGCCATCCGTAAGGTTGCGAAGGTTCGACTGACGAATGGGAGCGAGGTCATCTCGTACATTCCGGATGAGGGTCACAATCTTCAGGAGCATTCCATTGTTCTCGTTCGTGGCGGTCGCGTGAAGGACTTGCCCGGCGTCCGTTATCACATCGTGCGTGGCACGCTGGACGCCACCGGAGTCGAGAAGCGCCGTCGCAGCCGTTCAAAGTACGGAGTGAAGCGCCCTAAGGCCGCCAAGTAATCGTCCCCTTTAATTCCCTTTCGCCATGTCACGCCGTCACAGAGCCGATAAACGCCAGGTCAATCCAGACATTCGCTACAAGAGCCCGCTTGTCGCTCACCTCGTCAATGTCATCATGAAGAGCGGCAAGAAGAACCTTGCCCAGCGCATCGTGTACGGTGCCTTCGAGAAGGTTTCCGAGAAGCTCGAAAAGGGTGATCCGGTTGATCTTTTGCTCGGCGCGCTGGAAAACGCCCGTCCTCGCCTTGAAGTGAAGAGCCGCCGCGTCGGTGGCGCTACTTACCAGGTTCCAATTGAAATTTCTTTCGAACGCCAGGAGAGCCTTGCGCTCCGCTGGATCGTTGACGCCGCCGGCAGCCGCAAGGGCATGCCGATGAAGGATGCCCTCGCTGCCGAGATCATCGATGCCTACAACAACACGGGCAACGTCGTGAAGAAGAAAGAAGACACCCACAAAATGGCCCAGGCCAATCGCGCCTTCGCCCATCTCCGCTGGTAACCAGAGTCCAGCCTTTTGCCCATGTCAGCCTCCGCCGCACCGGCCATTGTTGTCGTCACAGACAAGGCCAAAATCTCTCCGGTCAACGCCAAGGATCGTCCGTTCCCGCTCGAATGGACGCGTAATATCGGTATCGCCGCGCATATTGATGCGGGCAAGACCACGACGACTGAGCGGATTCTCTTTTACTCGGGCGCGGTGCACAAAATGGGCGAAGTCCATGAGGGCACCACCGTCACCGACTGGATGGAACAGGAACGTGAACGTGGAATCACGATCACGGCCGCAGCCATCTCTTGCGCTTGGAACGCCTCGTGCGGTCCATGGAAGGGGATCAAGCAACGCATCAACATTATCGATACCCCAGGCCATGTGGATTTCACGGCCGAGGTAGAGCGCTCGCTCCGCGTGCTTGATGGTGCTGTCGCCGTTTTCTGCGCAGTGGCCGGTGTTCAGCCCCAGTCTGAAACCGTCTGGCGCCAGGCGAACAAGTACAAGGTTCCGCGCATCGCTTTCATCAACAAGATGGATCGGACTGGAGCGGACTTTTTCCGCGCGATTTCCGAAATGCGCGAGAAGCTGAAGGCGAACGCGCATCCGCTGTTCCTGCCAATTGGAAAAGAGGAGAATTTTGTCGGGCTCGTTGATCTGGTGCAGAATATTGCCTACAGCTTCGAGGATACTTCGAAGGATCCACTCGGACTCATCCCGACGATCATCGAGATCCCAGCCAGCATGGCTGACCAGGTGAAAGAGTACCGCGACAAGCTTCTTGAAGCCGTCTCGGACTTCGACGACGTGATTGCCGAGAAGTACCTCAACGGCGAAGAGATCTCCGCTGACGAGTTCATGCTCGGAGTCCGTAAGGCGACGATCTCGCTTCAGTTCACCGGAGTGGTGCCAGGATCTGCTTTCAAGAAGAAGGGCGTTCAACGCCTCCTTGATTGCGTGGTTAATTACCTGCCAAGCCCGATCGACGTTCCTCCGATGATCGGACAGAATAGCGACGGAAAACCCGTTGAAGCGGTCGTCGATGACAAGGCGAAGCTCGCCGGTCTGGCGTTCAAGCTGTGGACCGACCCATTCGTCGGTAAGATTGTTTTCTTCCGCGTGTACACGGGCAAGCTGCCAAAGGGCATGTCACTGTATAACCCGCGCACCCGTCGCAGTGAGCGCGTCTCCCGCCTCGTTTTGATGCGAGCGATGGATCGCGAAGAAATCGACGTGGCGTACGCCGGCGATATCTGTGCGCTCGTTGGCGTCAAAGACGTCATCACTGGCGACACACTGTGCGATGAAGATTTCGACATCCGCCTCGAGCCACCGTCCTTCCCGGAGCCGGTTATCTCGATGTCGATCGAGCCGAATTCGAAAGCTGACCAGGAGCGGATGGGCAATGCGCTTCAGCGCTTGGTGGCCGAAGATCCAACTTTGAAGGTCAAGACCGACACGGATACCGGTCAGACAATTCTCGCCGGCATGGGCGAACTTCACCTCGACATCATTCGCGATCGTATGAAGCGCGAATTCAAGGTTGAGGCGACCGCGGGCAAGCCGCAGATCGCGTACCGCGAAACCATCAAGAAAGCGGCGGACGGCGAAGGTAAGTTCATCCGTCAGTCGGGCGGCAAAGGCCAATACGGCCACGTCGTCATCAAGCTCGAGCCAGCCGAAAAGGGCAAAGGCATCGAGGTGATCAACGAGACCGTGGGTGGATCGATTCCGAAAGAATTTATCAAGCCAGCGACGGACGGACTCATGGAAGGTTGCAACAACGGAGTTGTGGCCGGCTTCCCCGTCGTCGATGTCATCATTCGCATCGTCGATGGTTCGTTCCACGAGGTGGATTCGTCTGAACTCGCATTCAAGATGGCCGGCATTTTCGCGTTCAAGGACGCGATGAAGCAGGCTAATCCGATTCTCCTGGAGCCGATCATGGCGGTCGAAGTCACCACGCCTGAAGAATACCAGGGCGACCTGATGGGAGACATCAATCGTCGTCGTGGTCAGATTCAAGGCATGGAAAACAAAGCGGGCGCGTGCATCATCACCGCCTTCGTTCCACTCGAGCTTCTTTTCGGTTACGTGACCGATATTCGTTCTCTGTCGAAGGGTCGTGCGAGCGCCGGAATCACGCCGTCGCATTTCGAGCAGGTGCCAAATGCGCTGCTGGCGAAGATCGTCGAAACCAACGCCAAGGGGCCAGCCCGTACTTAACCCTCGTTCTTTGCTCCCATGAAAGGTCAACGCATCCGTATTAAGCTCCAAGGCTTCGATTATCGTGTAATCGATCAGTCTGCCTTGGAAATTGTTGAGACCGCGAAACGCTCCGGCGCCCGCGTCTCCGGTCCCATTCCGCTGCCTACCCGCATCGAGAAGCTTTCCGTCAATCGCTCCCCGCACGTCGACAAGAAGTCCATGGAGCAATTCGAGACGCGCACGCACAAGCGTCTCATCGACATCATTGAGCCCACCGCCCAAACGGTCGACGAGCTCAAGAAACTCAATCTCCCGTCCGGCGTGGACATCACGATCAACGTATAACCCACCACCCGGTTTCTCACTCTACAGTAGCAGTTGCCTGTGTCCCGCTCTGCGGGACCGCCAGGCCCCTCGCTAAAGTAGGTCCTTAAACGGAACCTTCCACCTACCGCTTAGCCCATGATCTCATCGCTTCTAGGTAAAAAACTCGGAATGACGCAGGTCTATGACGCCCAAAACGTCTTA
>JBDSSD010000119.1:0-15922 GCA_039928945.1 Opitutus sp.
GAACCCAAATCACCCGAGCGCGCGCAAGCGCGCTGGCCTACGTCAGATCCGTGTCGATCCGAATCCGAGCTCGTTCCAGCGTTCCAGAGTTCCAGATTAATCACTTCCGACCTCCGTTCCTCATTCAGACGAGCAATTCCCACATCAGGATCCCTGCCGCCACGGACACGTTGAGTGACTCCACTTTCCCACTACCAGGCAAGGTCACCAGTCGCGTGCAGGCACCGAGCACCGCCGGCGCCAGACCCGCTTCTTCATTGCCCAGCACCAGCGCGATGGGCTTCCCTGCCGACCCGCTGCGCAGCTCCGGGCGACCGCCGCGGGTCGCGGCTCCCACCACGTCATAACCCGCTGCGGCCAGCTCGCGCAAGAATCCGGGCAGGGAACGTACGCGCAGGATCTCCACGTGAGCCAATCCTCCTTCGGCGATCCGATGCGCCGCATCCCCCGGCACTGCCGCCGCCGGGTCGTCGGGAATCACCAGCCGAGTCAGGCCAAAGAACGCCGCGGTCCGCGCAATCGCCCCGAGATTGTGCGCGTTTCCAATTCGATCGAGCACCAGCAGCGGTTCACGCCGCTTCGCCCACTCGCGCGGTCCGTGCGCCGTCGGCGCGTGCAGCTCCGCCGCAGTCACCACCGCCACCACTCCGGCATGATGCACCGAGCCCGCGATTTTCTCCAACTCAGCCGGTGCCACGCAGCGATAAACTTTCTTCGCTGCCGCCAACGCCCGGCACATTGCTCCCAGCTTACGGCCCGTCGGCAGATCAAAGAAAAGCCGCTTGATCGAGTTTGGGTCCGTCTCGAACTGCGCTTTGACCGCCGGCAATCCGCAGATCGTAATTTCCTTGGGCTTCACCGCGCCATCAAACGCAGAACGCCGAAACGCACGCAAACCGATTGAGCAACTCGAACGGGGAACACGCGACGGCGGCTCGGTGGAACGAAGAAGGCCCGAGTCCGGACGTAGCCCGCTGTGGAAACAGCGGGATCAGGCTGGCTTGATGTGGAAATCACGAAATCAAGAACGGAACGAACCGAGCGTTAATTTGGAACTCAGGAACTCTGGAACGAACGCCGATCCAACCGTAGCCCGCTGTGGAAACAGCGGGATCAGGTGGCCGCGATGTCAGATGTGAAATGTGAGATGGCAGATGGATCGGAACGGATTGTTCCTCACGCAAAGGGCGCAGCGGGCAAAGCGGATTTCGGAAGAGTTTAATCTGGAACTCGGGGACGCTGGAACGAACACCGATCTGAACGTAGCCCGCTGTGGGAACAGCGGGATCAGGAGGGCGCTTAATGTAGAAATCAGGAACGAAACAAACGGAGGGTTTAATCTGGAACTCAGGAACTCAGGAACCCGCTGAGCCGAGCCTTAAGCGCGAAGACGCGAAGGCGCCAGGTTCGGAGTGCAGGAGGACCGAATCCGACCGTAGCCCGCTGCGGAAGCCAGCGGAATCCGGAAAATGTTAGATGCGAAATGAGGTATGTCCGATGGAATGAGTCGGACGGACACCTTCGGTATTTGGAGGGCGCCATCTTACCTTCGCTCTGACCTTACAGTCTTCGCGTCTTCGCGCTTAATCAGGCTTTTGCATCCGTGGCGATTGGTGAAATCCGTGGCCTTCGAAGGCCCGAGCATGACCGTTTCGACCCACCGAACATCAACCTTCCTCCATCGTCTTCACCTTCCGCCGAACTTAGCGACTTAGCTGCTTTGCGCTTAATCGGACGTTTAATCCCGAACTCACGAACTCAGAAAAAACATCACGCGATTGATCTCCGTTTCCATCGTTCCTGAGTTCCAGATTAAAACGTCGTACCCGCCTCGCCCACCACGGTGAATTCCTCCCGGTCGTGATAAAGATGACGCACGAGGAACGGTCCGCCGCTCTTCAAAAAGGGCGAGCTCGGCCCGCGCAGTTCGTCCAATAACCCGATCGGGTCCACCCGGCCGAATTTTAAATTGATCACGTAGCGTCGACACCACCTCCGCTCCAACCACGGCCCGACGATGTGCTGCAACACGTGATGCGGTTCCTCCACCATATCACAAAAAAGCCAATCCACCGTGGTGTCACCCGATGGCGAATACCGGAACGCATCCTCCCGCCGGTGCTCGATGAGCGCGTGATCCAACGCCCCACCTTTCAACGGTCCGTTATCGATCGCGACGACCCGCGCTCCCCGCTTCGCCGCACTGTAACTCCATCCCCCCGGCGCCGCGCCGAGATCGCACACCAATTCGCCCTCCGCCGGCTCGCGACCGAGCACCACGTACGCTTCCTCGACTTTCAAGTAGCTGCGCGAAGGCGCCAGATCATCGTCCGCCATCCGCCGCTGACCATGACACCACGCTTCCCGCGCAACAAAGGCCCGGCCGAAATCCGTGAAGAACACAAACAACCCACGCGCTCGTCCTACACCGCGCGGCCGGTCTGACAGCGCGAGCTTTGCGACGCGCGACAGTTTCTTTTTGAGCAGCTCACCAAAAGCCGATTCGACCGCCGTCAGTCTCCGGCCGAGGCCGACGAGCTCCGAGGGACCCAGCCACACGCTTGGCCAGGTCGTCTCGATCCGTTCTCCTCGAAGGCTGCCGAGAAAAAACTCACTCACGCGCTGCGCGAGGGCATTCACGGCCTCGCCTTTGATTTCCACCGTTTCGAGTAGCGTCAGGTGAGGAAACGCGAGCGACTCGTAAGCCACGGGCGCCGCGACCCTCGTCCAACCCGGTCCCTGTTCCACCACGGATGCGCCTGCGGCGGCCAGCTCTTTGGCCAACAACGCTTCGAAGCCCGCCTGGCACATCAACAACATGTCGCGAACGTGCCGACCGGGTTCTCCGCGTCGACCCAAAAGCGGTCGCTACGGCGACGGGCTCTGGGCCTCACGCAAAGGCCGCGGAGGCCGCGACGGTCATGAAAGAAGAACGAAATCAGATGTTCAATGGGTGCGAAATCGGAGACCACGGATTTCACGGATCGACACGGATTCGGAGTAGGTCAGCGCGCTTGCGCGCGCTCCGGTGATTGGGTTCGAGCATCCGAGGCTCGATCGCGGACTCTGAGCGCGCGCAAGCGCGCTGGCCTACCGTTCGACCCTTCCGTTCCTGAATTCCTGAGTTCCAGATCAACCCCTTCCTCCGAACTTAGCGGCTTCGCGTCTTGCGCTTAAGGCTCGAATCCGTTTCCAGCGTTCCAGAGTTCCAGATTAAACCCTATCTGATCCCGCTGCTCCCGCACCGGGCTACGTTTGAAATCCGTTCCTGAGTTCCTGAGTTCCAGATTAAACGCTTCTGAACTCCGTTGCGCAGATCAACCCCTTCCGAACTCCGCTGCGGCCTTCGCGACCTTTGCGTGAGGCACTGTTTTGCGTTGTTGCCGTCATGCGGCGCGTGAATCCTGCACCCATGCCGCCCGTGCCCGCTGAACCCCGTCCTGGCTTGTACCGCCACTACAAAGGTCAGCATTACCGCGTGCTGCACGTCGCCCGTCACACCGAGACCGAAGAACTCGTCGTCGTCTATCAGGCTTTGTACGGCGAACGGGGCTGGTGGGTTCGTCCGCACGCGATGTTCACGGAAAACGTCGTGGTCGACGGCGTATCCGTTCCTCGCTTCGCCTGGATTGCCGCCGAATAATTTCATGCGCGTTCTGCTCGCTTTCGACAAATTCAAGGACGCCGTCAGCGCCCGCACCGCATGCACCATCGCGGCCGACGCGCTCCGTGAACTGCATCCGAGCTGGGAATTCGATCTCTGCCCGCTCACGGACGGCGGAGAAGGCTTCACCGAGATCCTGACCGAAAGCGCGAAAGGTAAAATCCAGAGCGCCGAAGTCACCGGTCCGCGCGGAGCCCCGCTCCGCGCGCCATTCGGCCTGGCGCAGCTTGCGCAAATTCCTGAAGCCGCACGCGCGCGACTCGCTTTGCCCTCAGGCCTTCGTGCCGACGGCACCATCGCGATCATTGAAATGGCCGCGGCGAGCGGTTTGGCGTTGTTGGGGAACTCGGATCGAGATCCGTGGCAGACGTCGACCTTCGGCACCGGCGAACTGATGCGAATCGCGCAAAGCCGGGGCGCCGCTGTGATTCTCCTCGGGCTCGGCGGCAGCGCGACGAACGATCTCGGGCTGGGCGCTCTCGCGGCGCTGGGCCTCGAGTTTCGCTCCGAAGCCGGCGAAAAACTTCCGTCCACTGCTCCCGTTGAATGGTCTAAACTGGCGCGCATCACCGGTTCAATTCCCGCCGGTTTTCCTCCCGTTCGCGTCGCGTGCGACGTCACGAACCCACTGCTCGGGTCCAACGGCTGTGCCGCCGTTTATGGTCCACAAAAAGGATTGAAGCCGGCCGACCTGCCGTTGCTGGAAGCAGAATCGACGCGCGTCGCTCACCTGTTGTGCGATCATCTGCAACGACCCACTTCCTTGATCGATGAACCCGGAGCCGGCGCCGCGGGCGGCATCGCTTTCGGTTTGATGGCCGGCACCGACGCCCGCGTTTTGTCCGGTTTCGATCTCACGGCAGAGTGGTTCGATCTGCGCGAGCGTATCCGTGCTGCGGACGTGGTGCTCACCGGCGAAGGTCGCTTCGACCTCAGTTCTGATCAAGGCAAAGGTCCGGGCGCGATTCTCACCTTTGCCGCCGAGGCGAGCCGACCGGCGCACGTGTTCGCCGGCCAGGTTTCCGTGGCCTCACACCGTTCGGCGCAACTCCATCAAATTTCGCCCGCCACTCTGCCGCGCGCCGAGGCGATTCGCTCCACACCCGCCTTGCTTCGCGCCGCCATTCAGCGTCAGTTCGCCGCCACGACATGAACGCCGATGATACTCCCGAAGATGACCCCGCGCGGTTGGCGCGACGCCGCCGTGCAAAACAACTTTTGCGGTTCGTACCGCGGCGGGCTGTCTTTCACAAGTATCCCCTGATCGGCCGGTTCGCCGCTTTCGCGCGACGCCGCGCCTATCTGTGGTCGTTCCGATCAGAGAACATGCGGCCGGCGTTCTACGCGGGATCGATTCTGTCCTTGCTGCCCGTGATGGGCGTGCAGCTCCCGGTGGCCCTCGTGCTGTCACTCGTCCTGCGCGCCAACTTCATGGTGATGGGCGGACTTCAGTTCATCACAAATCCATTCACGGCCGCACCCATCTACTACGCCACCCACCAGCTCGGAGCCAAAATCATCGCGCTCTCTGGCGTGGGTCGCAGTATCCAACCGGTGGATGACGTTCCGCTCACGCCGGAGCCCGAGCCGGTCGGAGCGACCTCCGACACCGCGGCGGTAAAAACGCCCGACGTTTCTCCGAATCCAGCGCCCATTCATTGGACGCGACGCGTCGGCACCGCGATCAACGCGCTCGTGATTGGTGGAATTGTTTCCGGCACGATCCTCGGTGCCGCGCTCGATTTGCTCTGGCGCTGGGCCGGCGCAGCGCACCGTCACGCGCCAAGGCGACCTCCGCGCGGTTCCCACTCGACGAGGACTGATCGACCGCCAGAGTGACCGCCAATGTCCGGCTCTTCCCGTCTCGCTTGGATCGAGAACACGCTCGCCTTGGTGGTCCTTGCCCTGGGGCTGGTCGGTTGTAGCGCGAGCCCTTCGAGCGGCGGTACCACGGCGCCCGCTGCGGCGGTGGCGGCGGCGCCGGTGGCAGTCGCGGCACCTGTTCCTGCTCCCCCCGCAGCGCCCGCAGAGCCGCCGGTCGTTTATCCCGTGATGCTCGGGATCGATGTGCTGGAGTCGCAGGGCTTCGCGATGTTGAAGGGAAAGAAGGTCGGCCTGCTCACCCACCCCGCGGGCGTGAATCGACTCGGCGTGAGTACCATCGACGTGTTGCGCCGAGCGAAGGAAGCCAAGTTGGTGGCGCTCTTCGGACCCGAACACGGAATATACGGCGACGAGAAAGCGGAAATCCTGATTCCCAATCGCGTCGATCATCGCACGGGACTCCCGGTGTTTTCGCTCTACGGCAAAGACCGCAAGCCGACGAAATCCATGCTCAAGGGCATCGATGCGATGGTCATCGACCTGCAGGATGTCGGTACGCGCAGTTACACGTACGTGAGCGCGATGCGCTACACGATGGAGGCCTGTTTCGAAAACAATGTGGAGGTCATCGTCCTGGATCGTCCGAATCCACTCGGCGGATTGAAGGCGGACGGCCCGTTGCTGGACGCAAAGTGGACGAGTTACGTGGGCGCGTTCCGCGTCCCTTATGTGCACGGCCTGACGATTGGTGAACTCGCCCGCATGGCGAAGGAAGCACCGGGTGTCATGGCGGTCACTGAAGCCGTACGCGCAAAAGGCCGGCTCACGATCGTCCCGATGCGCGGCTGGCGGCGGAGCATGCGATGGCCCGAAACTGGCCTCACGTGGGTGCCGACCTCGCCGATGATTCAGGATTTTTCAGCGGTGGTGGGCTACGCGATGGTGGGGCTCGGGACCTATTGGGATCCGAAAGCGAAGTTCGATATCGGATTCCGGCATGGGGTTGGCGAGCAGTACGCGTTTCGCGGCTTATCTCACCGCACGGCCCGAAGTGAACTCATTGAGCGCGATCTAAAAGCTCTCAAAATCTCTGGCCTGTCGTTTCGGCGGATCAGTGTCCCGGGCAAAGATGGGAAGCCGATGACGGGCGTGTTTGTGGAGATCACGGATTGGGACGACTGGCATCCGACGGAGCTCAGTTTCTATTTGATGCAGATGGCGTGTCGCATCGAAAAACAAAACCCCTTCGCGGTGAGCGATGCGTCGGCGAGCGGATTTCTGCGGCACATGGGCTCGGAGAGTTTCTTCCGCACGCTGCAGAGAGAAGGCGCGAAGACTGATATCGCCGCTTACATCGCGGACTGCCAGGCCCGCGCCGAGATCTATCAAAAGCAGGCGCGGCGGTATTGGTTATATCAGTAAGGAGGTGGTACGTGGATCGGGTGATGGTGAACCCCTGCGCGTTCATTTCGAACCAACCGCGGATTACGCCGATGGGCGCGGATCGAATGTACCTGTCTCATCCGTGCCAATCCGTGAAATCCGTGGTCTCCGGGAGATCGATTCGAGCCACCAGAATTAACCACCGATTACACGGATCCACACGGATGGATCCCTCTGCCGTAGCCCGCTCGGGGACGAGCGGGATGTATTTAGGTCTGAGGATCGATCGATCCATCCGCGTAAATCCGCGAAATCCGCGCCCTCCGTAGCCTTCAACCGTTCATTTCAAACCGACCGCGGATTACGCAGATGGGCGCGGATAACGAACACCGATCCGATTTTATCCGTGTCAATCTGTGCAATCCGTGGTCTCCGGGAGATCGATTCGAGCCACCAGAATTAACCACGGAACACACGGATCCACACGGATGGATCCTTCTGTCGTGGCCCGCTCGGGGACGAGCGGGATGTATTTAGGTCTGAGGATCGATCGATCCATCCGCGTAAATCCGCGAAATCCGCGCCCTCAGTATGTTTTGATTATGCATTTCGAACCGACCGCGGATTACGCGGATCCTCGCGGATAACGAACATCAACCGGTATTATCCGTGCCAATCTGTGTAATCCGTGGTCTCCGGACGATCGATACGAACCACCTGAATTTACCACGGATCACACGGATCCACACGGATGGATCCCTCTGTCGTGGCCCGCTCGGGGACGAGCGGGATGTGTTTAGGTGTCTCAGGGCCCGATCGATCCATCCGCGCCCATCGGCGAAATCCGCGCCCTCCGCGAATGCTTTGCCCGTCGTCTCCAGCCTCCCTCAAAACCCGCGGCCTCCCTAACGCCCGTCAGTCCTCAACAACTCGAGGCTTCGCGGATGAACTCGCCGAGCAATTCGCGGAGGCGGTGGCGCGCTCGATACAAACGGGTTTCGATGCCGCGCTCGGAGCAATGCGTGATGTCCGCGATCTCGCGATACGAGAGGTGTTCGTAATGGTGGAGCAACGTCGCCACTTTCAAATCATGCGGCAAGCGATCCACCGCGCTGCGCACGGCGTCCAACAGCTCATCGTGCGCCAGATGCGCCGCAGGTCCGGGCACGTCACTCGCGAGTTCAAGCAACGGATCGGACGAACGGTTTTCGTCACTCCGCGGCGTGAGAGGATCCAGCGGCACCGTCGGATGACGACGCTTCCAGCGATGGTGGTTGTGACAGGAATTCGTCAGCGCCGTGAAAAGCCACGCTGACACATTCGTATCGGGACGGAGCCGGGCGCGTTGCTGATAAAACCGCACAAAAACACTCGCGACAAGATCGTGGGCGTCAGCGGAGTTCTGCACGTACCGGTACGCGTAGCTGATCAGCGGGCGTTGCCAGCGGGCGATCAGACGATTGAGCGCGGTCGTATCGCCCTGCTGCAAGGCACCCAAAGCAGCACGATCGATGGCGGGGTCGTTGGACACGGGCGCGGGGTGGCGCTCAGTTTATCTCCTGAAACGATTCCGCTGAGGCAACGAGACCAAGGTAATGGGCGCGCTGTTGGGGTGTCATGACGCCAGCGGAGGCGAGCACCAGCTGACGCGTGGATTCGAGGCACTGGCGGTTGATCGCGCGTCGCGTCTCGACGAATTGCGCGAACTCGATGAAGTCGACGCGATCGGCCGTCCGGCGCGTGTTTTCAAACGCCGCAAACTCCGCCTGCATGCGCGCCACATCGGCCGCGAGCGCGCGGAGACGGGGACTGGACGCCTCGTGGAGTTCTTTGATCCGCGAGAACTGCGCATCGGAAAGGTTCAACTCGTTTTTCATCCAGGTGAGCTGGCCATCGAGCGAGTCGAGGCCGGCCGGCCGGTGGAGTTGGAAATAAGTCAGGTGCGCCCCAACCCCGACAATGACGCCGAGCAGAATAATGAAGAATGCGCGGTTCATGGCGTACGGGCGACCACGTCGCTTTTGAGGAGCGGATCGATCAGCTGAAGATAGCTCCGCGCCAGCTGCGTGTTGCGATCGCGCTGTGCGTGATTGAGCCGGACCTCCGCGAGGAAGAGTCCCAGGAGAGCGCAGCTCGCGACGAACATGGCGGCGAAGGGTGGGCGGGAAAACCACGCTTCGATTCCGCGCCAGCCGAACGATTTCTCGAGCACGGCTTCATCGGCCAGCGCAATACGTCGCCAGACCTCAGACGCCAGGCCGGGTGACGGCGGCGGAGTTTCCGACCAATGGTCGAGCAAGGGATCAAGTGGATCGCGCGGGGACATGAAGCAGAGAGGGCAACGAGGTTAAGTCGAAGGCTACAACACCGGCGGGGTCGCTATCCCTTCGACGTGACACGAACAAAGTGGAAGCGACGGCCGATGTCAGATGTGAAATGTGGGACGTGTGGGAGCAGCGGGAGCAAATACGTTTAATCTGGAACTCAGGAACTCTGGAACGGATTTCAAACGTAGCCCGGTGCGGGAGCAGCGGGATCCGGGATGGTTTTGATCTGGAGCTCTGAAACGGACTCGAACCACGGAATGGAATGTGGAAATCAAGAAATCAGGAACGGCGCCCGAAGTGGCACGCTGCGGGAGCAGCGGGAGCAAATACGTTTAATCTGGAACTCAGGAACTCTGGAACGGATGGCCGACGTAGCCCGGTGCGGGAGCAGCGGGATCAGGGATGGTTTAATCTGGAACTCAGGAACTCTGGAAACGGACTCGAGCCTTAAGCCCAAAGCGCGAAGGCGCTAAGTTCGGAGGAAGGGGGCTGATTTGGGTTCTTTCACGTAGGCCAGCGCGCTTGCGCGCGCTCAGGGGGATTTCGATCTGAGCCTTGAATCCTCGAACGAATCTCCGGAGCGCGCGCAAGCGCGCTGACCTACGTCGAATCCGTCACATCAATTTTGTGCCTCACGCCAACGCCGCGACGAACGCCCGAGTCGGTGCGGCACGCCCGCCCTCTTCCCCCCTTCGCGCATAATCCGGATCGTTTCCGTTCCTGAGGTCCAGAGTTCCAGATTGAACATTCCGAATCCGCCCGCCCCAGCCGTCCGTTCCTGATTTTCACATTCCTGATCCCGCTGCTCCCGCAGCGGGCTACATGCCGGAGAGTTCCGATCCATCCCACATCAGACATCCTCCTTCTTCCTTCGCCTTCGCGTCCTCCGCGCCCTTTGCGTGAGGCACGCCTTTTCCGACCCATCAAACACCACCCATCATACATCTCACATCGCCCCACATCCCCATTCACTTTGGCGGCAGCGGCCGGAATTTGAATTCCTGGCGTGCGGCCACGAGCACCGGTTGGCCTTGGGACAACGGCGGTTCAAATTGCCATTGGGAAACTGCGGCGAGCGCAGCGGCCGCAAACTGATCGGCAGTCTCACTCGTCTCGCGGCTGACCGCCGGAAGGCGAACGGTGCCTTTTTCGTCGATAAAGAACACCACCGTCACGGCGACGGGATTACGGTTGGCCGGATTCTGAGGGTTGATCGGTTGCACGACCTTCGTCGGCGTCGGAATACGGTCCAGCTGGCGAAGGGTGCGCGCCGAATACGTGTAAGCGTTGGGTCGCATCGCAAGGTCTCGCATCGCGACATACGAGTTTACGTTCATGTCGACCACCACCATTCCCTGACTCTCAAAGGTGAACACTAGGGCGATCGTTGCGCTCCGCGCCTGTCCGTGGAGCCAGGCCGGCTCATACTGCCAGCGTTTCAAGGCCTGGACGGCGGTTTCCGCGAGCAGCGGGTGGGTGTAGCCGGTGACCAGGATATCCGAGAGCTTCCCTTTTTCGTCCACCTCGACGGAAACGTGCACCTCACCCGTCCTAATCCCCAGCTCCGTCGCCCGGCGAGGGAAGACGATGGCGTCGGTCTGGATGACCTTCATCGGAGTGTAGTCCTCCGCGATTGCCGAACGACCCTGAAGGGCCAGGCCAAAGGTGAAAACCAGGAAGAGTACAACGCGCAGATTCATCGATCGATAGCAGATATCCCTCCTAACACCGGCAGACGGGTCAACCCTTCACGCCAATCAATGTAAGATGTCTGATGGAGAATGAGTGATGGGTCGGAACGGAGTTGCCTCACGCAACGGGCGCAAAGGGCGTGAAGGCGATGGAAGAAGGATGATGGCGGATGTTTGATGGATCGGACCAATCCAGCCCGAAGGAGAAGGATGAATGATGAATGTAGAATTATGAGGTGCTGGTCATAGGGCGTTCCGTCTACTCGCTACACGCTACTTTCTACTCACTCCTGCTCCTTCACGTTCGGACCGTCCCGGAGACCACCGATTGCACCGATCGTCACGGATCCGAACGTAGGCCAGCGCGCTTGCGCGCGCTCCGCGATTGGTTCGAAGCGGTTGGCATCGATCCCCTACCCCTGAGCGCGCGCAAGCGCGCTGGCCTACGTGAAGACCCAAATCAGCTGACTTCCTCCGATCTTAGCGTCGTCGCGTCTTCGCGCTTAAGGCTCGAATCCGTTTCCAGCGTTCCAGAGTTCCAGATTAAACCCTATCTGATCCCGCTGCTCCCGCACCGGGCTACGTTCGAGCTCCGTTCCAGAGTTCCTGAGTTCCAGATTAAACGTATTTGATCCCGCTGCTCCCGCAGCGTGCCACTTCGGTCTCCGTTCCTGATTCCCTGATTTCCACATTCCATTCCGTGGTTCGAGTCCGTTTCAGAGCTCCAGATCAAAACCATCCCGGATCCCGCTGCTCCCGCACCGGGCTACGTCGGCATCCGTTCCAGAGTTCCTGAGTTCCAGATTAAACCCTTCCGCCTTCCGCTCATGATTCCCTGATTCCACGTTCCAGCCGAGAATTTCCCTTGCCGCACCGCAGCCCGGCGGCGAAACACAGTGTCGGTCGGCGGCGCAAATCCCTGCGTCCCACCCCCATTCCCATGCCCAGACCCGTTACCCTCTTCACCGGCCAATGGGCCGATCTCCCGCTCACCGAACTGGCCCCGCTCGCCAAGAAAATGGGCTACGACGGCGTCGAACTCGCCTGCTGGGGCGATCATTTCGACGTCGATGCCGCTGCGTCTTCCAAGAAGTACGTGAACGAGAAATGGCAGCTCCTCGCTGACCATGGCCTGTCCTGCTACGCCATCTCCAATCACCTAGTCGGTCAGGCGGTCTGCGACGTCATCGACGAACGCCACAAGGCAATCCTGTCACCGGCCATCTGGGGCGATGGCAGTCCGGAAGGCGTTCGCAAGCGGGCCGCCAAGCAGCTGGCGCTCACCGCCAAAATGGCCCGCGCCTTCTTCGACGCGCAACCCGGCGGCAAGCCCGGCGCCCCCGCGGTCGTCAACGGCTTCACCGGCTCCTCCATCTGGCACTCGATCTACGCCTTCCCGCCCACGTCACAAACGTACTGGGATGCTGGATTCGCCGACTTCGGCAAGCGCTTCGGTCCCATCCTCGAAGCGTTCGACAAACTCAACGTCAACTTCGGCCTCGAGGTGCACCCCACCGAAATCGCCTTCGACATCGCCAGCGCCGAGCGCGCGATCCTCGCGGTGAAGGGCCACAAGCGTTTCGGTTTCAACTACGATCCCTCGCACCTCGGCTACCAAGGCGTGGACTACGTGAAATTCATCCGCACGTTCAGCAACCGGATCTTCCACGCGCACATGAAAGACGTATGGTGGGGTCACGGTGATGGCACCGTTGGCGTGTTCGGCGGCCACACGACGTTCGGCGACGCTCGTCGTCAATGGGACTTCCGCTCGGTCGGTCGCGGCGACATCAACTTCGAGGAAATTATCGTCGCGCTGAATGACATCGGTTATGCCGGCCCGCTTTCCGTCGAGTGGGAAGACATCCGCATGGACCGCGTGCATGGCGCGACGGAATCCGCCGCGTTCCTCCGCAAGCTCGACTTCCCCCGCAGCGCCCTCGCCTTCGACGCCGCCTTCGACAAAAGCAATCAGTGATTCTGAAGTAGCGAGTAGTGGGTAGCGAGTAGCGAGCATCAAGACCGAGAAACGCTGAAACGTGTAGGGGCGCCGTTTACCGGCGCCCTCAATCGCCCGCCAAAACCAACCGTTCGTCCCGCCACTCCCGCCCCCCCGCCAGACTTCGCGCCCGTCGCGTCCTTTGCGTGAGGCAAACGTCCTCAGATCTCCGCCCTACTAGATACCCGCTACTCACTCGTCGCTACTCTCCCCCCCTCTATGAGCATCAAAATCGCCATCATCGGCGCCGGCGGTATGGCCGGCTATCACGCCACCGGATTTCGCCAAGCGGGCGCCGAAATCATCGCGTTGGCCGACGTCAACCAAGCCGCGGCTGAGCGCTCGGCCACGAAGCACGGCATTGGCCGCGTATTCACCGATGTCGGCGCGATGCTCAGCGCGCTGCCCGAGCTCGATGCGGTTTCGATCATCGTCCCCAACAAGTTTCACGCGCCGCTTAGCCTTCAGGCGTTGCGGGCCGGCAAGCACGTGTTCTGTGAAAAGCCGCCTGCGCTCAGCGCCGCGGAGATGCTCGAGATGAAGGCCGCCGCGGAGAAAGCCAACCGCACCTTGATGTTCAACTTCAACAATCGCGCGCGGCCCGAGAGCTACGCGATGATGGAGTACATCAACGAAGGCGTGATCGGTCGCATCAATACCTGTCAGGCGAAGTGGATTCGCCGCGCGGGCATTCCCGGGTTTGGCGGCTGGTTCACCACGAAGTCGATGTCCGGCGGCGGACCGCTGATTGATCTGCTCCACATGATCGATCTCGGCATGTACTTCATGGGGTATCCAGAACCAGCGCACATCATGGCGCATACGTTCAACGATCACATCACGGATAAAACGTTCAAGGGCCCGTGGGGCATTCCTGACGTCGCGCAAGGCGCCACCGACGTGGAGGCCGCCGCTCATGGCTTCGTTAGTTTCAAGACGGGCCAGTCGATGTCGTTCGCCGTTTCCTGGGCCGAGATGAACAAGCGCGAAGAAGTTTCAGTTGTTTTCCAAGGCACGAAAGCGGGCGGCATGGTGCAGCGCTTGTTTGCCATCGATGGCTTGGACAACACGGCGACGGACAGCTGCGAGCTGTACACCCACGAGCACGGCCGGCCCGTCAATCGCAGCATCATCGTGCCACCCGACGAGCCGATGGGCCGCGTGCGCTCCGCGATGAACTTCATCCGCGCGCTTGAGGGCACCGAGAAGCCGTTGAACACCCCGGACCAGGCTCTCTCGTTGATGAAGATCATCGACGGCGCGTACAAATCCGCCGCCACCGGCCAACCCGTCGCCCTCTAACAGTAGCGCGGGTCTCCGACCCGCGACTCTTCTCTGCACAAAGGCGCGTCCACGTCACCACGCGTAACCAATTTTGACTCACCCTAACGCGGCTCACAGAGCCGCGCTACTTCCGGAACGACTCCTCTACTCACTCCTTTTCCCCGGCCCTGCCTCCTTCATCCGAACTTTGCGTCGTCGCGTCTTCGCGTTTCTCCCCGTCTCCGTCTACTCGCTACCCACTACTCACTACTCACTACTCGCTACTCCCTCGTATGAAACTCCAACGTAAACTTCGCATGGGCATGGTCGGCGGCGGCCGGGGCGCTTTCATCGGCGCCGTCCACCGCATGGCCGCACGCCTCGACGGCGAAATCGATCTCATCGCCGGTTGTTTCTCTTCCGATCCGGAAAAATCCAAGCTGTCGGGCCAGGATTTATTCCTCGACCCGAAGCGCGTGTACGCGACCTACGAAGAGATGGCGCGTGCGGAGTCCGCGCTGCCGGCCGATCAACGGATCGACTTCGTTTCGATCGTGACCCGCAACAACAGTCATTTCGCCGTGGCGAAGACGTTCCTCGAAGCGGGCTTCCACGTGGTGTGCGACAAGCCGCTCTGCTTTACGTACAAGGAAGGGCTGAAGCTGCGCGACGTCGTCCAGAAATCCGGCCGCGTGTTTGCGCTCACCCACAACTACACGGGCTATCCGATGGTCAAGGAAGCACGCGAATGGGTGCGCTCCGGAAAGCTTGGCAAGATCCTGAAGCTCGTGATCGAGTATCCACAGGGGTATGCCATCACGGCGTTGGAGCAGAAAGGTGATGGCAAGATCTCCAACTGGCGAATGGACCCGTCTGTCTCCGGGGTGTCCAATTGCATGGGCGACATCGGCACGCACGCGCACAATCTCGCGCGCTACATCACCAGCCTGGAGATCGACGAGATCTGCGCGGAATTGTCGACGTTCATTCCGGGCCGTCCGCTCGATGACGACGGCAACTGCCTGTTGCGATTCACCGGCGGAGCCAAAGGAATCTTGTTCGCGTCGCAGATTTCGAACGGTGACGAAAACAATCTGAACATCCGGGTGTACGGAACGAAAGGATCGCTCGAGTGGCACCAGGAAGATCCGAACGAGCTGATTTTCAAACAAGTCGACGCGCCGCCGGTAACCTCGCGCCGCGGCAACAATTATCTTTCGGCGGCCGCGCAAGACGCGTCGCGCACGCCGTTCGCGCATCCGGAAGGCTTCATCGAAGCATTCGCGAATGTTTACCGCTCAGCGGCCACCGCGATCGCAGACTCCATCGCGGGCCGCAAGCCGCCGAAAGCCGGCTACGATTTCCCGACGGTCGACGACGGTATTGCCGGCATGGCCTTCATCGAGACCGCCGTGAAGAGCTCCAAGCTCGGCGCGAAGTGGGTGAAGTTCCCGAAGGGTTGAGGGGCAGCGAGGGTCTTCGACCCGCGACTCCGGTCCTCACTCAAGCGACAAATCGCGCGTCAGAGAACCACGCTGCCTCGGCGCATTCGCTCCGCACTCAGATACCTGCAGTCTTGCGAGCCGGAGCGCTGCACAGTAGCGCGGGTCTTCGACCCGCGGTTATAGGGCCCGGACCGCAGAACGTAAGGTTACGTCAATCGAGCAGTCGTCGTGAGCCTCCGAGACAGATTGGGTAGCGCAGGTTCTCCGACCTGCGTGTCCAGCCACACTGCGGGTCAAAGACTCGCCGCTACCCACGTCCATTGATC
>JBDSSD010000120.1:0-10800 GCA_039928945.1 Opitutus sp.
CCGTTCTCAACCACCTCTTCCAGAGCGCGCGCAAGCGCGCTGTCCTACGTTCGAGCCATCGGATCGATCCGTGACGATCCGTGATATCCGTGGTAAATTTCAGCAAACCCGTCGTTCGCAGGCGAATCATCCGACCCGCCACAGACCACGGATAACGCGGATCCGATGTAGGCCAGCGCGCTTGCGCGCGCTCCGATAGTTTTTCCGATTCCCGTTCTCAACCAACTCCCCCCAGAGCGCGCGCAAGCGCGCTGACCCACGCTCGAGCCATCGGATCCATCCGTGTCGATCCGTGATATCCGTGGTAAACTCCGGTTTCAGGGCGCCAGCGCGCTGACCCCGTCGGATCCCTCTTCCTCGATCCCATCCGCGTCCATCCGCGCAATCCGCGGTCAAAAAAATTCCTGCTTAGCGCACCAAGAGCGACCGGCCGCGGTTACCACCATCGCGTTCAATCCGGCGCGAATTGACGCGGACTCCAAATCGCTGTCCGGTTCAACCGTTGCATCCTCCTGTCCCGTGACGCCCGCGCGCTCCGCTTTTTTTCTCCTGCTTATCATCTACCTCGGCTTCATCAGCCTGGGACTCCCAGACGGCACCCTCGGCGTGGCCTGGCCGCCGATCCACACCGAACTCCATCTGCCGATCGGCTTGGCAGGGACGGTGTTGATTGTCGCCACGCTTCTGGCTGCGTCCGCCGCTTTCTTGAGCGGAAAAATCATCGCTCGCCTCGGGACGGGGCCGGTGGTGCTGGTGAGCTGTGTCCTGACGGGCTCGGGACTGATGACAATCGCGCATGCCCAAAGCATGGCTTGGCTTCTGGGCGCCGCGATTCCGCTGGGCTTCGGCGCCGGCGCCGTGGACGCAGGATTGAATGGGTATGTGGCGCGGCACTACACGGGCCGGCACATGAACTGGCTCCACGCGTGTTGGGGCATTGGTGCGACGGCCGGGCCCATCGTCATGGCTCGCGCACTCGGTTTGGACGCGGGCTGGAGGGGCGGCTATATTTTCCTCGGGAGCGTGCAGCTGTCGCTCGCGGTCCTCTTCTTGCTCACGCTGCGGCTCTGGCAAATCGTGCCTGAACGCAGCGCGACGCACGGCGACGCCGTAACGTCAGGCCGACCGCCCAGCGCGACGGCGAACTCCGTGGCGGGCTGGCTGTCCGCCGCCATCTTTGCGCTCTACGTAGCCGTCGAAACCACCACGGGCCTGTGGGCGAATTCCATTCTGGTGGTCTCGCGCGGC
Source organism: Opitutus sp. (assembly GCA_039928945.1). Classification (GTDB taxonomy): domain Bacteria; phylum Verrucomicrobiota; class Verrucomicrobiia; order Opitutales; family Opitutaceae; genus Opitutus. The sequence continues at coordinate 1,249 of JBDSSD010000120.1, forward strand.
ATCGATCCGAAAAGTGCCGCGCTCTGTGCTGCCGCTTATTATGGGTCCATCACGGCAGGACGGATCAGCGTCGGTTTCGTCGTTGAGCGTTGGGGCAACCGGCGGCTCGTCACGGGTGGAGCAATCCTCGCGCTGACGGGAGCGACGTTGTTTGCCTTCGCAAGTTCGACGCCGGCTGCAGCGCTTGCACTCGTGCTCCTCGGCCTTGGTTTTGCGCCCATTTATCCTGGCCTCATGCATGAGGTCCCCCGCCGCTTTGTCCCGGCAGCAGTCCAGACGGTGATTGGCCGGCAATCGGGCGCCGCGATGCTTGGCTCTGCGATCCTTCCGGCAGCCGCGGGTTCCCTGGCGGCCTTCTCTCTGGAGAGCATTGCATGGACCGTGATCGCCGGGGCGACCGGCCTGCTGCTCTCCATCCGTCGTCTCGATCGGATCACGTAGCAAACGCCCCCCAGCTCCGCTCCGCTGACGGTTCGGGAACTCCGGTACCGCTCATCGGTAAACCGCCGCAACGCGTCCAGCCCAGCAGCCTTGCAATGCTCCCACCGGACACGCCGCGCGTTTCGAACTGGCCGAATTTCGCCCGTTTTTTATGATTGAAACCAATCATATAAAACCAAGCTTAGGCGTGATCCTCAGATGCGCGTTCCCCTCCACATCGTCGAAACCCGCCGCGAAACCCTCCGCGGGTTGATCCGGACCGACGGGTTTCTGCCGGTGGCTGCGATCTGTCGACGGCTGGGAATCTCCGAGGCCACCGCCCGCCGCGACTTGGCCGCCGTAGCCGCGAATGGACACATCACCCGCACGCGTGGCGGCGCCTTGGCGGACTACAATGCGGCGTTCGCCTCGCACGGCGAACGCGCCACCCGCGCCCGGTCCGCGAAAGATCGGATTGCCGCCGCGGCGGCAGCACAGGTCCCGCGGACCGGTACGGTTTTCCTCGATGCCGGCACGACGGTCCAGGCGCTCGCGCGTCAGCTGCTGCGCCGTCGCGATTTCGAAGGGCTCACGGTCGTGACCAACAGCCTTCCCGTCGCGACCATGCTCGGCGGTGCTCCCGGCATGGAGTTGCACGTGTTGGGAGGAACCTTCCTCCATCGTCAGGCGGTTCTGCTTGGAAACGATGCCGTTCGGGGTTTGAGCAGCTGGAAGTTCAACGCGGCCTTCCTCGGCGGCGAGGGCATGGTCGCCGCTGGTGTCACCAACTCTCACGAGGAGCTCGCCGAATTTCAACAGGCGGTCGCCCGTCGCACCGACGATGTTTTCTTTTGTCTTGATGCCACCAAGCTCGGTCGCAGCACGCCCCACCGCGTCGTGCCGTGGACGAAGTCCGTGAAGCTTATTACCAATGCACGTGATGCCGACCTGAAAGCCGCCGGCATCGCTCTTCGCCCCCATCAACTGGTTTTCACCCAATAACTGCCATGTCCTCCTATCGCTACGTCAATTTCCTCTGGGACGATGCCAAAGCCGGTTCGCTCGACCCGGTTGGCCGTCTCATTTACCGATCCAATCTGCTCGGCAGCGACCAGCGCATCACCAACACGGGCGGCGGCAACACGTCATCGAAGATCATGGAGAAGGACCCGCTTTCAGGTCAGCAGGCCGAAGTGCTGTGGGTGAAAGGCTCCGGCGGCGATCTGCGCACCAGCACCCGCGAGAACTTCTCGTCGCTGTACCAGGAGAAGCTGCTGGGCTTGCAAAACAATTATGCCGCCCGCCCTGACAAAGGGCTCAAGGCGCAGGGTGAAGACGATATGGTCGGCATGTTCTCGCACGCGACGTTCAACTTGAATCCGCGTGCGTCGTCGATCGACACGACGCTGCACTCTTTCCTCCCGGGCAAGCAGGTCGACCACATGCACCCGAACGCGATCATTTCGATCGCGGCTTCGCAGCACTGCGAAAAGCTGACGCAGGAAATCTTCGGCGGTGAGATGTCGTACGTTCCGTGGATGCGTCCCGGTTTCGAACTCGGCCTCGCCATGCAGGCGATCGAAAAGAAGAACCCGAAGGTTCTTGCGATCATGATGGGCCAGCACGGGTTCATCTCCTGGACCGACGATGACAAGCAGTGCTACACGGATACCCTGAACTTCATCGAGAAAGCGTCAGCTTACATCGAGGAAAAGTATGCCGCCAAGGGTGGCGATGCCACGGCTTTCGGTGGTCAAAAATATCAAACGCTGGACGAAGCAAAGCGTCGGACCGCGTTCGCCGCGATCCTACCCTGGCTGCGTGGCCAAGTCTCCAAAGAGAAGCGTTTCATCGGTACGGTGCAGGACGACGCGAAGATCCTTCGCTTCGTAAATTCGAAGGATGCCGCCCGGCTCGCCGAGCTCGGCACGTCGTGCCCGGATCATTTTCTGCGCACGAAAATCAAGCCGCTTTATGTGGATTGGAATCCGCAGAGCGAAGACGCCGCCGCGTTGAAGAAAAAACTGGCGGACGGACTCGACGCCTACCGTAAGGACTACGCGTCGTATTACGCGAAGTGCAAACACGCCAACTCGCCGGCGATGCGCGACCCGAACCCGACGGTCGTACTCATTCCCGGCTTGGGCATGGTCGCGTGGGGCAAGGACAAATCCGAATCACGCGTCACCGCTGAGTTCTACAATTGCGCCGTCGAGGTCATGCGCGGCGCAGAGGCGATCGACAAGTACATCGCACTGCCGCAGCAGGAGGCGTTCGACATCGAATACTGGCTGTTGGAAGAAGCGAAATTGAAGCGCATGCCGGCCGAGAAAGAACTCGCGCGTCAGGTCATCATCGTGATCGGCGCCGGCTCCGGCATCGGCAAGGAAACCGCCCACCGCCTCGTCAAAGAGGGCGCGCACATCGTGTCAGTCGATTTGAACGCCGATGCCGCCAACGGCACGGCCAAGGAAATCACCGACAAGTACGGCGTCGGTATCGGCGTGGCGGGGACAGGCCTTTCAAACTGCGGCCCGGCCATCGGGCTGGCCGCCAACATCACGGATCGCGCTTCGATTCGTCGCATGCTCGATGACGTGGCGATCGCGTACGGCGGCTTTGATTCCATTGCCGTGACGGCTGGTATCTTTGTACCGAGCGACACCTCCGGCCACATTCCCGACGACAAGTGGGCGCTTACGTTCAACATCAACGTGACGGGCAGCTATTTCGTGGCGGATGAAGCGGCGAAGACCTGGAAGGAACAGGGCCTGCGCGGAAATCTGGTCCTGACGACGTCAGCGAATGCGGTAGTCGCGAAGAAAGGCTCGCTTGCGTACGACACCTCAAAAGCCGCCGCGAATCACCTCGTGCGCGAACTTGCGGTGGAGCTTTCGCCCTTGGTGCGGGTAAACGGCGTGGCTCCGGCCACGGTCGTCCAAGGCTCGGCAATGTTTCCCCGCGACCGCGTGATCGGGTCGCTCGCGAAGTACAACATTCCGTACACGGATGACGAAGCCACGGAGTCGTTGGTGAAGAAGCTCGCGCAATTCTATGCGGATCGGACGCTGACCAAGTCGCCGATCACCCCATCCGACCAAGCCGAGGCGTACTTCCTCCTCGTGACGAATCGCCTGAGCAAGACCACGGGTCAGGTCATCACGGTCGACGGCGGCCTCCACGAAGCGTTCCTGAGGTAGTCTTCTTTGGAGTGCGGCGGCTCGACGCCGCTTTCGGCGGCGCGGCTCGACGCGCCGCGTTCCGAAGTCCGGCCTCCAACGTCAACCTTTCGCTTTCGAACTCCCTGACTCGGGCCGTCTAGCCGGCCCGAGCAACGGCGGTGTCGAAGCCACCGCACTCCAAAACGGACGCGGAGGCGGCTCTGCTCATTTCAGTTCGAACACGAGCGTGGGATCGACCGGGTATCGGCCAAATCGCTCGCCGTAAATCGCGAGGCCACCGGGCAGACCGGCGTCCACTTCCAGTCTCACTACAATTTCGTGCGCCTGAGCCGCGGCCTCGACGGCGGCTTTCGGCAGCACGGCTTGAACCAAATAGCCGTAGGAGCCCGCCTCGCGCAGCTTCTTGTCGTGCGGCTGAGCATGCCACGACAGGATGCCGCGGTGATCCGCCGGATCATCCGGCAGCGTAAATGTGCCCGCCGACACTCCATTGATCCGCACCCGCACTTCACTCGGGAACGGATTCGTATCCGTCATCGGATACGAATTGGGATTCGCGCTCGGATCGTGCGTGCCTTTGCCGCGCATGAAATCGCCTTCGACCTGATTCGAGCCTTCGCGGTCCTTGCCGAACAGCTGCTTGGCCGACGCTTCGCACACGAATGACGCTGCGACCACCGCCGCCGGATCCAGCCCCGCCGGCCACGGCAAGCGATACTCGAAAAACCCATGCCCCGCCCCATTCACTTTCAACCCGTCGAGCACGGTCCATTTTTTCTGCGACCACTTGGCATCGGTGAACGTGTTCGGCGCGAACCGCACCACTCGCCTGGCTCCGGGCCCCGCGGCTGCGCCCAGCGTTTCGCTGCGCGGAGCCAATCCATCAGCGACCAGGAACGTCGTGAAATTCCGCTGCAGCACGACGCCCGCGTCGTTCTCCAACGTGAGCGCCAGCACCGCGAGCGCAGGCTTCGTCGGCATTGTCACGCGCAGGGGCGGCAGCTCACGATTCAGCCACGGTTCAAACGCGATCGCCTGCGTGGACCGCGTGTAGGTTTCGGGCTGTCCGAGCGCATTCCAACCGTTGAGCTCCCATCGTACGACGAGGTTCTTGCCAGGCGAGCGATCCGTCATGAACGAAGCATAGAGCGGCACATCGACCACCGCACCCGGCTTCACGTCACGACACAATTCGCTGCCGGTCGAGAGGTAGAACGCGCTGTGCAAATCGGCCACCGTCATCCCGCCGTTCAGCGTCTCCATCCCCGTGAACTTCTCTGATCGGTCGAAACGATAGTAGCCGTTCCATTCGTTGATCACGTCGTGATGCTCGGTGTAGAGCCAGCCAGCGACTTTGGGGTGACGCCGAAATTCGTTCATCATGATATGGTAGTCCCAGCTCCAATCGATATCACCCGCACTCCCCTCGTACCCCCAGACATTGCCGCACTCGCTGTTGAACATCGGCTGATTTCCCTGGGCTCGGCCGCCGATGAAATTCCACTTGGAGCCGGGAAACGTATCCCGCGTGATCTGATCAAGGTGATCCCGCCACGCATAACCGGGCAGGTAATCATGCCAGGAATTCAGATCCGTTTCCGTGTGGTCGTGATTGCAGGGCGAGTTGTCTTCCACCAATCGCGTGGAATCGAGCTGCTTCGCCAGCCGATACATGGACGCGGCCCACTCCTGGGTTCCCGGCAGGAAGACTTTTTTCTGATCGGCGCTCTTGGTCTGCAGGCCCCACGTTTCGTTGAAGGTGACCCAGCTGAAGATCGACGGGTGATTGAAATCGCGGGCAATCATCCCGCGCAGCGCAAACTCGCTCTCGCTCCGCGCCTCAGGCGTCGGATCACCCCAGAAATTCGGCACGTCCGCCATGATCAGCAGTCCGAGCCGATCCGCCCAATAGAGTTTTCGCGGCACCTCCACCTTGATGTGAATGCGATTCGCGTTCAGCCCGATGCGCTTCGACCGCAGGATTTCATCGCGCATGAACGCGTCACTTGGAAACGTGTAGAATCCGTCGGGATGATACGATTGATCCAGCGTGATCTGGAGGTAGACGGGTTTCCCATTCAGCGCCACATACGGAATATCGGTGCCGGGAAGCTTCTCCACGCTGACTTTCCGCATGCCGAAGTACGTTCCCACCCGATCCTTCACCTCACCCGCCGACAACTCCGCCTGAACTTCATAGAGATAGGGGTCGTCCAATGACCAGAGATGCGGATGCGGTAGCGCGATCACTTGCTGCGCTTCACGAGCTCCGGCCGGCACGGGAATCGTCGCGTCATTCGCTTCACCATTCTTGAGATGCAGCCGAAGCGACGTGCCGGGCGGGGCGGCCTCATTCAGTTGCACGCGCACGGACACGTTTCCGGCATCAATATCCGGCACAAAGTGCAGCGAGCTCACGTGTGCTGTCGGTCGCGCTTCGAGGTAGATCGTCTGCCAGATCCCCTTTGCTTCACCATAGCCTTGTTTCCCCTCGAGCTTGAAGGGATGCGGCGTGTCATCGACGCGTAGCACGAGCTGCTGGTCTTCGCCCCAATGCACCTGTGAGGTCAGTTCGAATTCAAACGGCGTGTAACCGCCGCGATGTTCTCCGACGGACTGGCCGTCGAGCCAGCCGTGCGTGATCCAATCCGACGCTCCCACGACGACGAAGACGCGTTGGCCCTTCCACGCGGAGGGCACCTTGATTGTCCGCTGATACCAACCGATGTCCGCTTTGTTCTCCACGCCGGAAAGCTTGGATCCCCATGGGAACGGTACCGTGATCGTTTGATCGAACGCCTGCTGCCCGGAACTCCAGCGCGCGGCTTCACCGGCGTTCGCCGGATCGAGTTGAAAGCGCCAGGGGCCGTTGAGGTTCACCCACGCTTCACGTTCGAAGTCCGGCCGCGGATGCTCGGGCAACGGAATCTCGGCGCGCACCGCCATGGGCAAGCACGACGACACGATGAAACCGAACAAGACGAACAGACGTAAGCGGTGGAACATGGGGTAGACAGGGATAAGGGACTGAGCGCGCGTCAGCGACGGGGAAACGCTGATGATGCGAATAGCGAACCACCTTTTTCGGAAATTGCAGGTCTTTCGATTCTCAGCCGTTTGCCAATCGCGAGATTCATCCGAAGGTCCTGCGTCTCGCGAGCGTGCCGGCCCGAATTGAGCCAGCCTCGCGATGAACCCGGAGACCGAACTGCACTCCCCTTTCCAGACCGAACGTCAGCCACTCAAAATCACGAGGATCAAGGATCAACCATGAGCGTTAAAGTAAAAGTCATCTTCTATAGTTTGTACGGACATGTGTTCCGGTTGGCGGACGCAATTGCTGCCGGCGCGCGCGAAGTACCGGGAGCCCAGGTGGAGCTTCTGCAGGTCGCAGAGACGCTGCCGGAAACCGTCCTCCAGAAAATGGGCGCCGTCGACGCGAAGAAAGCCTTTGCCCACGTGCCGATCGCCGATCCTAAACAGCTCGCCGATTGCGACGCGGTTTTGTTTGGAACCGGCACGCGCTACGGGAGTGCGACCGCGCAAATGCAGACGTTCTTCGACGCCACCGGCTCACACTGGCAAAGCGGAGCGTTGGTCGGAAAAGTCGGCGGAGTCTTCACCTCGTCGGCGACCCAGCACGGCGGACAGGAAACCACGCTGATCAGCCTGCAGACGTTTTTGTTTCACCAGGGCTTGGTGGTCGTGGGCGTGCCGTACGCGGCGAAGGAGTTGCTCAACATGAGCGAGATCACCGGCGGTTCGCCTTATGGATCAAGTACGATCACGAACTCGGACGGCTCGCGGCTGCCCAGCGCAAACGAACTCGCAATCGCTCGCTTCCAAGGTCGGCACACGGCCCAAATCGCCGCGAAAGTGGCGGCAAAATAAGTGGGGGGGGAGGCGGGTTGGGAGTTGGGAGTTCGTGGTTGGGAGTTGGGAGTTGGTAGTTCGTAGTTGGTAGTTGGTAGTTGGTAGTTCGTAGTTGGTAGTTGGTAGTTGGGAGTTGGCAGTTGGCAGTTGGGAGTTGGGAGTTTGTGTTTCGTTAGTTGGTCGTTCGTGATTGGGTATTGGTCGGCTTGATTGGAAGGTGGGTTGGTGGCTGGGTGGGCGCTCGAGATCTGGAAGCGCGAGGACTCGGACTGTCGGGTGCTTCGCCGATTGCCTCGGCGCGGAGCGCCGGTCCGAATCGCCGGCTTGTATTCGTGTTGCCACCTTGCGCCGTCCTTCAAGCCTGACGCTCTCTCATGAAATCACTCCATTGTGCTGCCGTTGATCTCGGTGCCACCAGCGGGCGCGTCATTGTCGGGACGTGGACCAAGAACCACCTGACCCTTACGGAGATTCATCGGTTTCCCAACGCCTTTCGCTCGTTGGGCGCACACGATTATTGGGATCTGCCGGGACTGTGGCACGAGGTGCAAACCGGCCTGCGCAAAGCCGCCGAACAATTTCCCGCTCTCGCGTCCGTTGGCGTCGACACCTGGGGCGTCGACTATGTCCTCGTCAACGATCAGGGCCGGCTCGTGTATCCCCCGCATGCCTATCGCGACGCGCGAACGCAACCCGGCCTCAAGCGCCTCGCGAATACGCGGGCCGCGCTCGAACGCATCTACGCGGCCACGGGGATCGCGAACGTCTTCTACAACTCGAGCCTCCAGCTCGCCGAAACGGTCGCGAGCTGTCCCGCAATCGAGGACCTCGCCACCCGGTGCCTCTTTCTCCCCGATTTTTTCAATTTCCTGCTGTCGGGCCGCATGGAGAACGAGTTCACGATGGCGAGCACCACGCAGTTGATCGACGTGCACTCGACCGACTGGTCGCGGCCCACGCTCGATTATTTCCGCATCCCGGCGCAATGGTTCACGCCACCGGTGCTGGCCGGAACGAAACTCGGCCGCGTGAAAAATTTTCCCGCGCTGAAAAACACCAAAGTCATCGTCGTGCCCGGTCACGACACGGCCGCGGCGTACGACGCGATGCCGGCCGATCCGGACGGTGGAGATTTGTTCATCAGCGCCGGGACGTGGTCGCTCGTCGGATTCGAAAGCGATCAACCCGTGCTCGGACACGAAGCGCTGACGGCGCGGATTTCGAATGAACGCATTGGCGACGGCCGTTATCGTCCCCTCACGAATGTCATCGGGCTCTGGTTGCTGGAACAAACACTGAAAGAATTTGCGGCGCGTCCGCGCAACGATGCCGAATGGGCCAAGTTGATCAAAGCCGCCGAGCAGCTGCCCGCACCCGCGGTGCTGCTGGATGTGGCCGATCCGAGCTTTGGCAATCCCGCGTCGATGCGCGCGGCGATCGATGCCCAATTGAAAAAGAAACGCGTGGCTCCGCCGAAATACCTCGCGGGCTATACTCGCCTGATCTGCGCGTCACTCGGCCGCGGCCATGCCGAAGCCATGCGGACTTTCGAGCGACTGGCCGGTCGTCAATTCAAACGCATTCTTATTGTCGGCGGCGGATCGAAAAATCGGCTGCTCTGCCAGGCGACCGCAGATGCCGCCCAATTGCCCGTGGTCTCATTTGCGCTCGAAGGCACCGCCGTGGGCAACATCGCCAGTCAATTAGTCGCGCTCGGCGCCGTGAAAAATCTCCGGACGTTTCGGGAGCACCTCTCCCGTAATCTGAAACAAACTGTCTACCAGCCCCACCGCTCGCGGTAAACCTTTCACCTTCGTAGGCAGCGCGCTCGCGCGAGCTCCGAAACCTTTCTCGTTCACGATCCATTCAAGCCCCGGAGCGTCCGCAAGCGGACTGCCGACATAATCTTACTTCCTTTCATGCCCTCCCAAAAAAAAATCACCGCTGCCTATCGCCTCGCGCACGAAGCTTACGCCGAACTCGGCGTAGACGCTGAAGCGGCCATCGAGCGCGCGCTGCGCGTCCCCATTTCCTTGCATTGCTGGCAGGCGGACGATGTCCGCGGTCTCGAAACGCC
>JBDSSD010000121.1:0-5756 GCA_039928945.1 Opitutus sp.
ACCAGCCCGTCACATTGTCCTGCGCCGTGCGGTAATTTGGCCGGCGACCCGATGAGTCCGTAAACTCACCAAAGGCCCGCAAGGTGGTATTTTGAAACGGCTTGTACGTGCTGGTGAGGAACAGCCGCTTATCGCGCAAGAATGCCAGATCGACCGGATATCTTTTGTCGGAGTTTAGGGCGGCAACGCGCAGGGCCAGCTTGTCCTTGAGCACTACCCGGCTGAAGTCCACCACCTCACGGGTGGAGCCGAAGTTGTCCACTTTGAGTTCTACCTTGCCCAGGTCCCGATTCAGGTTCGCGACCTTGGTGCTGTAATTGATCATGCCCGCCGGCTCCGCCAACCCGAAGAGGATTGAATTGGCGCCGCGCAGGAATTCGGCCCGGTCGATATTGTAGCGATCGGGGCTGGCGATCACCTGAATATAATTGGCGGCCGTCGAAGCGCGGCCCAGGCCGCGCACCCGCACCTCGCCGTCGCGGGTGTTGGTGTCGCCGAAGTCTCCACCCAGATAACCTTGGTTGAGGCTGTTGAGTGCCGTGGGATCCGTGGTTTGGTCGTTTTCCGCTCCAGCGATCAGGCCGAGCGCACCCGCCAGATCGGTGGCGCCAAGGTCATCCATGAAATCGTTCGTCAGAACTGTCACTGAAGCCGCGATGTCCTTCAGGTCCGTTTTTACCCGGCTGCCCGCAAGGGTGGAGGTGGCCCGGTAGCCGGAGTCGGTGGACGAGTTCACGGTGAACGGGGAGAGTGAAATCACGTCGGAGTCTGGCTCTGGGGCGGCTGAAGTTGGGCCGGAAGACGTTGTCTGGGCGGAGAGAAAGACAGGCGCAATCAGCGCGATGAGCACAGGTCGAATGTGAGGGAACGTCATGATTTTGGTGTTAGGGTAACTGCTTCCTGGCTCATCCAACGTGCAGTGACTTAGACAGGCCATTTCGCGCGAGGCGGGCCTGACCATGAGGGGTGGGGCGCTGACGGAGGAACGCAGACTACGTTTAAAAGTAGCAAATGAGCCCGGGGTAAAACAATGGACAGGGTGATAAATATTTGTGCTTTTGCATTCTCGGTGTCTTAAACCGATTTGAATCGGCCGGCACGAGGGGGTGGACCAGGGTGGGTGCGAACGTTCCGCGAAGGGGTTGCCCGATGTTGATCGCGCACTCGAGCAGGCTCCCAGCCGAAGTGGAATGACGGAGGCGCGAAGTGCACTGGTAAGCCAGGTCGACGGGCGCACCGTGCGCTTTTGCGACCTTATCCCGTCTTAGATTTAACCAACATTCCCGAGGGGCTACATCAATTGCGGCGACGCACCGTTCACCGCACGGGCTGGCCCGGAGCCGGTCCGTTTCTTGGTGCAAATGCGGAAGGGTGATTTTGTCCTTGGTGGTATCGCGCCGCGTCAAGCACCCATAGATAATCCGCGAGGAACTGGAAAGCTTACTGCCGAACGAGCCCGGCCGCAGGTGCACGGCCTCATCGCTCGTCGTGAAGTAAGAGGACTCCGGCTTGCTTCGGAGCCTGGATCCTCGCGACTTCGACGTGCTGGAGACTGTCCCTACTTGTCCACTACTTGTCCAAAACGACATCATGCAATGTAGCCACCGTCGTGAGACGGCGGACGCAAGGTGGGCGTGAGCTGAGTCAAGCCCGGTCATCGGTCTCGCGACCGATGCTACGTGCGGTCCCTCCTGCGAGATCGGGCGGGCCCGCGCGGTCGGGGTGGGTCAAGATCATCAACAGTGGCGCACCGCTACTTCGCAAAGCGGGTTCGTTCAGTCTCTCGCAAGCCCACGCCGAAGCAGTCGGTCTCCCTGAAGGCCACCTATCAACTGGAGAGCCGGTTGCGGGAAATCCGCCCGTCCGGTTCGGAGGGAGGAGCAGGTCCAATCCCTGTTTCTACCCCTATGCTCGGATAAAAGCATTCTGAAAAAGTAGCCATGGCCGTGAGGCCATGGACCGCCTTGGTTCGAGACGAATAAGTTCGCCGCTGGCATCGGGGTAATGCGCGGTTGGGAAGGGGCGTGAGGTGAATGCGGGGACGGGTCGATGGCCTCACGGCCATCGCTACACTCGGAGAAAATCGTTCTGAAAAAGTAGCCATGGCCGTGAGGCCATGAGGCTGGATAAACCTAGGGTTTGAAATTAAGCTCGTTCCGTCCGACCAACGGACCTTTGATTGTTCCGGGCTGCCAATGCCGGGCCAGCTCGATATCGGTCGCGACCGCGGCCATCAATTTTCCCGGAATATCGACCAGACCGGCGCGGCCGTATCGCACCGGTTGCACATACTGCCGGGTATATATAGCGGCATATTTCTGCCAGTGTTCCAGCGCGGCTTCGAGATGGTGGATGGCCGCCGCCTGCCGGGATGGGTCGACGGAACCATCGTAGAGGGCGAGTTCGGCGGCCCCCAGAATTTTTTCGGCATAGTAATTGCCGAGATGGGCGAAGGCTTCGTAGTCGCCGAGGGTCAGCCGGAGTTCCTTGTTGTCCGACGGCATCGCGCGGAGCTCCGCGACCAGCCGGAGAGTATCGCGGGCGTAGGACCGCAGCGCGGCGGCCACTTCCAGCGGCGTTTTACCTTCGAGGTTTTCGCCGGCCAGCTTGGCATCGCGCCAGAGCTTGATGTTGAGGTCAGGCGTCCCGGGCATCGTCACTTGTATGATGAAATCCCGGACCGTGAGAAACTTGCCGCTCCGGATACAGGCTTCCGGAAACCAGCGGATGTCGATGTCTCCCCAGTGAAAGCGGGTAATTTCCGGAAAAATTTTGGAAGCGGTGCAGGACGCCGCAAAGAGTGTGGTGGCGTTGACCTGCGGAAAGCGCGCGCCCAGCAGGTGCTCGAAATGCACGTCCGGAATGGTTGGGTCGAAGCTCAGCCGGCCCCATTGCAGGAAGCTGAACCACTGTTTCTGGAGAACGAGTTGTCGCGGGGTTTCCGGCTCGGTGCTGAGGAATTCCCGGCCCCAGGAATAGCCATCGGGACCCATGAGAAAGCCCTCTAACTTGTCCGCGGGTGGCAGATTCCGGACGAACTCGCGGGCGAAATCAGGGTCGCCCCAACGGAAGCTGTAGATGTCGTCGTTGCGCAGCTCGACCCACATTTTGGCTCCGCGGGAGAGCTGCTCCAGCGCAGGCTGGATGAAGACGGATTTGGTATCTGAATACATGTGGGCGTAGAGGTATTTGAAGCCGAAATTGAACTCGCCGGGGTAGTCCTTCCACGCCTCCAGAATCTCGCGCTGGCTGGCCATATGAAACCGGTGCGTCAGCGTGAGCTGCCGGTCGGGCGAAATCTTGAGCGCGTCGCGGACCCCTTCGCCGTAAGTTTTCCACAGCCAGTTTTCGTTGGAATATTCTCCCTTGAGATTCTGCATGTGTTCGCCCGCGGTGACGCCGATGCCGGCGAGCAGCGGATAGGTCAGGACCGTCTCGCGCACGCTGGCCCGGAAATAGGCGATGGTCGTTTCGTTATCCTGTTTATCCGTGATCCCGTACTTGCCGTCGGTCCCGTGGGTAAAAATGTTCCAGGTGAAAAGATAGACCGCGATGCCCCGGTCCTGGGCGTAGTGCATTACGTCACGCCAGAACTTTACCTTCGCCTCGATGCTGATCTTTTTGAGGACTTCATAACCGCCCTTGAGCTCCAACGGCACATCGTTCGCCTTGTTTCCGGTCAGGTCCTCCTTGTCCGGAGAGGTCTTGCGCCAGACATCCGCCAGGGCGATGTTGGGAAACTCCGGCACTTTCACCAATGAAGGGAAGGGATGGAGGCTCCAAAGGGAGATGACGTTGTAGCGGTCACGAGCCATCTCATCGAGGAGGGAGTGCCAAAAATCCATGCTCCACATCTCGGGAATGTTTTGCTGGCTGGCGTCAGCGCGATCGCTGTACGTGGGCGAACGGAGGTCGAGCGAGAGGTTGAACTTGAGGCCCCGTTTTTCCACAAAGGGCTCACGGTCGGAGTTCGGCAGCGTCGTGAGCGTGCCGAGCTTGATGGCTTCTGCCACGTCGAGGGCGCCGTACATCGCGCCGTTCGCGTCACCAGCCAGAACGGCAATGATCGTTCCGCGGGCGTCCTGCTTGCGACGGATACTGTAGGACTGAGCTGTTCGATGATCAGGCACCGTCGCATCGAGCTGCTTGCTGATCCGCGTGCTGTCGGCCGGCGTGCCCGCGATGACAATGGCAACAGTCGCGGCGGACTCCGGGAACGCAGCGAGTGGTTCACTGGCGTGGGTGGCATGGATCTTTGCCAGCTCGGCTTTGATTTCGTCCGCCCCGAATTTTAGCTGCGGGACGGCTTGGTCAAAATACACCTTGTAGGTCTCCATCCCGGCGAGCCTGCACGCTCCGGACGCAATCAGGGCGCAAAGGAAGAGCGCTGAGATTTTTTTCATAAGGCCAATGCGTTGAGCGTGTCGCCGCGGAACTGCGCGGTCACGGCGGAGCTGACGGTTGCGCAGGGTTTTTGAAGTGGCCGATGGGAAGCGGCATGCGGGGCGCAGCGTTGTCTGCCGTGGCGCGTAGGAAGTAAGAAAAGCTGATCTTCCGAGGCGGCTGGGCGGGGTTAAGTCTGGGGGCTACTCTCGTCGTGGTACCGTAATGCTTCGGGCGACCGACAGGAAAACGCTGTTGAAACATAGCGCTCGGGACAATTAGACAAGTGGGGAATTGTTTGTGCAATTGCATCGGCCCCGGCCGTGGGCCTGGATCGCGGTGGAAGTCGTCGAGACCTACTCCCGCAATGATGTAGCCACGCCCGTGAGGGCGTGGACTGTGAGGTCACTAAGCCCAAGGATCCACGCTCTCACGGGCGTGGCTACGATTTAGAGAAGCGGCGCCAATGATCGTGCTCAGATTGTCCTGAGCGAGAGTGGCCGACGAGGCTCCGCGGCAGATCAAAGCGACCCGCCACGACGCGCATCGCGGACCTCACGATGACAGTCGTTTTCCAAATGGTTCCCGAGCACTTGCAGCAATGATGTAGCCACGCCCGTGAGGGCGTGGACTGGCACGTCACTGAGAACAAGGATCCACGCCCTCACGGGCGTGGCTACATCGTCGGATTGTCACACAGCTGAAGATGGGCAGAGTGGCACCGGTGCGAGTTTATCTCAGTCGGGCGTACTGACTCTTCAAGCCACGCCCAGACCTGCGCCTGATCGTTTGGCGGTACCGCTTTGGACCACCTGAAATCAGGAGGTCACGCGGACGAAAGATTGCCGGGATCCTGTAACGGGATCCGGGTTAGACCGGATTCCTCCCCATGGTGATAAATTCTTCGGGAGAGAGATAACCGTCTTCATCGCTATCCCAGCGTTCAAAATTGACGCGAGCAGCCTCGTCATCGTGTTTTTCCGCCCGAAATTCCTCCAGGCTGAGTCTGCCGTCGTGATCGACGTCCTTTCGCTTAAATAGGTCCGTTCGATTCGCTGGCGATGGCGTTCCGGTCTCCATGGGTTCGCCTTGGGCGGACGCCTTGAGCGGTTTTCGATCAGTGGATGGCGCGACCGATTGGTGGTAAGCGGGATTGGGTTTCATCGGCAACGGAGCGTGGATCGCGGTCTGCCAATCCAGCAACTCCCGCAACAGAGCGTCGCGCATGGCGGGATTTTCGTTGGCGAGGTCATGGCGCTCACCGATGTCGCTCTTGAGGTTATAGAGTTCAACCGCATGGTTCGTCGCGATTGAGCCCCAGCCGCCGTCGAGCACCCATTCCTCGTGAAAGAGGTGAAGCTTCCAGTCGCCCC
>JBDSSD010000122.1:0-7579 GCA_039928945.1 Opitutus sp.
AATCTCCTCTTCGATCTCACCGGGTGTACTGCGCTCGTCACCGGCTCCAGTCAGGGTCTTGGCCTGGCCATTGCCCGCGGGCTCGCGGAAGCGGGCGCGGCAATCGTGCTCAACGGTCGCGACGAAAAGAAACTGACGGCGGCCGCCGACATGTTGCGGGTGGAGCTGGCCGGTGGGCGCGTGGCGACCGCGGTTTTTGACGTCACCGACGGGGCGGCCGTGATGCGAGAAATCGAGCGGGTGGAGAATGATTTTGCACCGATCGACATTCTGGTGAACAACGCCGGCATCCAGCAACGCGCGCCGCTGGCGGAGATGACCGAGACGCAATGGCGCGCGGTGATCGACACGAACCTCACCAGCGTATTTCTCGTTTCGCGCGCCGTCGCGCCCCGGATGATTGCGCGCGGTGCCGGGAAAATTATCAACATCACATCCGTGATCAGCGAGGTCAGCCGGCCGACGATCGCGAACTACGCGGCGGCCAAGGGCGGGGTAAAGATGCTGACGAAGTCCATGGCGGTGGAGTGGGCGAAGCACGGTCTCCAGTGCAATGCGATCGCGCCCGGCTACATGGAGACGGAACTGAACCGCGGACTGATGGCCAACGTCGACTTTAACAAATGGATTTGTGGCCGCACCCCCGCGGGCCGCTGGGGCAAGCCCGAGGAACTGGTCGGCGCGGCGGTGTTTTTATCCTCGCGCGCGTCGGCGTTCGTGAACGGACAGATGATCGTCGTCGACGGCGGACTTCTGGCAGCGCTGTAGACCCAAGGTTTTGCTGTTTCCCGGGTTCTGCTCGGCAGCGCTGAACAGCAAAACCATCTGCCTTTCTCAAATATGGCAAAACTCGGCCCGACCCCGTCGGAATTCCCCCCCGTCGGAATTCCGTGACATCAATATCCGCAGCCTGACCCCTTCCGGCCGTCCCGCGCCGCCGTGGCTGGTCCTCGCGGCGGCGGGTCTACAGAAACGTCACCCGGATGTAACGCGAAAGCCACCGGACTGCCTTCGGTCGGTGAGAAGATGAACGTGATGTCGCCGAATCCGACGACTTTAGTCCTCACCCATCCCGGTTAATCCCTCCCGCTCATGTCTGCTCCTGTTTCATTTCCCGCTGCCGTTCGTCGCAGCTTCGCCACCGCGCTCGCGTTCGGTCTCACGGTCGCGTGCGCCGCGACCGATTTCCACGCCCCAGGAACCAATCACGGCAACGATGACGCTGTCATCCTCACCTTCTCGACGGTCGGCGACTCCCGCCAGGACCCCGTCAAGCCCGACCCGACTTCACTGCCCCTGTCTGGGCAGGATGCCCTTTGGCTGCAGAACACGAAGGCGATCACGCGCATTTTGCAGTCGGTGCAGGCCCAAGGGAGCAGTTTCCTGTTCTTCAATGGCGATATGATCATGGGCTATGGCAAAGCATCGGTGCCGGCAAACACCACGACGGTTGATGCCATCATCTCGTCCGATCTGGTTCAGTTCTATCGTCAGTACGCATTTTGGCGCGGACTCGTGGCACCGTTCATGGAAACGGGCACGTACATCGTGCCGGTACCGGGAAATCACGAAGTGCAATCGAAGGCGCTCGGCAAGAAAGCCCAAGTGGAGAACGAACGCGCCTGGCGCGCCAACATGGGCGATCTGATTCTGGACAACGCACGCTTCACCGACCTGTTCGGCAGCACCGCGACCTACCAAGCCGTGGGCGACAACCGCGCGGCCGCCGATGGGCTCACGACGGATCAGAGCAAGCTGTCCTACAGCTTTGATTTTCAAGACTCTCACTTCGTGATCATCAACACCGACGCCGTCGGTCGCGATTCGCACGCCCCGGTCGCGTGGCTTGCCAGTGACCTCGCTCAGGCCAAAGCGCGCGGGGCCCGGCACAATTTCGTTTTCGGTCACAAGCCCGCCTTCACCTATTACTACGGACAAAATCTCCCCTCATCTCCCTCCGGCCTCGATATCGACCTGCCGAGCCGCGATGCCTTTTGGAATTTGATCGAAGCGTACGATGCGACGTATTTCTGCGGGCACGAACACATCTTCAACATGAGCCAGCCACGGGCAGCCAGTGGTGGGAAAGCCTGGCAAGTGCTGGTCGGCTCCGGAGGCTCTCCGTTCGAAGCCGCTCCGACTGATGTGACGATCAACCCGGCGACCGATCGCGCCTACGCCTGGGCAACGGTCTCGGTGCTGAAAAGCGGTTTGGTTCGCATCAATGCTTACGGCTTTGATGACCAGTTTGGCGCCACGCGCACGCTGCAATCGGTGAAGGTGCGCTGAGCGAGGTCCGCGTCACTTCAGCGATTAGGGGGCGGCGCACTGCGCGTTCGCACCCGGGATTCCAGAGGAGCAGGGACGCCCTGCTCCTCTTCGCTGTGGCATCAAGCGAGCGAGGCCACCGGTACCTCGACGCCCTTGTGTCGTGAGCGCTGCGACCACGCGGCCCGCAGTGCCGCCAAGGCCTGGCGTGGATACGAGGAGCCCTAAATTACACTTGCCGATGGGGACACGGCCTCTTCCACGGAACCGGCCTCTCGCACTTCAAAGTTTCTTTTGCGCAAAATCGAAGCTAGCGCCTGTCGAATCGGCAAATTGATCCTCAGCAAGCAACGACGCTGAACGGGGTCAGGGCGTTATATGTTAATTCGTCTGCTTAGATATACTCGGACTGAAGTCGGACTTCCCATGTTGAGGGATTTAGCGATCCAACTGTACGGGGCGTTTGCTTCCGCTCGCAGCGCATGAGCGACTTTGATCTTCCAGGCGCAGCTTTTCGATTCTTTCGAGACATTATCCCCGTTCTTATCCTCTGCCGCGAGTTCGCGCGCCAGAACTTCATTCCAACGTGCTGCTTTGATTTCCTGCAAAGCATCATCGCTTACTCCCGAGCTTAGGGCGAGATGCGCGTGATCTTTGGCGACAGCCGTGCGCCAACCGCGGGTGCCGATCGCCCAGCCGCGCGTCATGCTACCAAATTCGACGTGGTTGAAAGAAGGCCGCACGCTTCACGGCAACGCCCTGCGATTTTTCGAAGACGCGGGAACTCTCGTGAAGTTCGCGCGGTACGACTACACGCTCGTGAGCGCCGCTTTCTTCCAGGGGATTCTGGGTCTTGAGAGAGCGCTCAAAATTCATTTCAAAGCCAATAAGGGATACCTCGGGGAGTTACTGGGGAAAGCGATTGAAATCGGAGCGATTGGAGAAAGTACGATGAACGATTCGCCCGAGCTCACCCCAGAGTTCTCGAAACAAGTTAAGAGTATCGTCGGCAAACAAGCGCTCAGTCGGCTGAAATGCTTGGAGCAGCTTCTGCCCGAGCTGCGGAATCAGTATTTTCACGGCACCTACCTACTCGCACCTGACTATCTCCACCTCACTTTTCAACTGCGCCGGATGGCGGACGCATTGGCGACCGAATCGTAGGCGGGTCTCGATATTCTCGGCTCACTCGAATCGTTTGAGATTTCGTATGTCATGCATCCTCATCATCGGCGTCGTCGTTGTCGTGATTGTGTTCGGGCTGCTTACCAAAGGGAAGGTCGGTGCCGACTCAACTCCGGTCGGGGAGGGAAGCTACTACGAGCTGCGCGCACCGTTTTTTCCGCGGCCGAACGATCCTTTCTCGGCGTACTTGAGAGCCTGCTGCCGGACGGCATTGGTCTCTCGCGAAAGTTCGGATGGGCGACGTCTTCAAAACCGCGAAAGGATTGACGCCGTCGGTTCGGAGCGGTGCGAACAATCGTTTGAATAAAAAGCATATCGACTTCCTCCTCGTGAGACCGTCCGATCTTTCGCTGGTCGCGGGGGTGGAACTCGACGACAGCTCGCACGAGCGCACGGACCGCAAAGCGCGCGACACGTTTGTCGATGATGTGTTCAGAGCCAGCAATCTCCCGTTGCTCCATGTCGCCGTGAAGGCGACCTACAATCCGATCGAACTCCGGCAGAACGTAGCCGATTTGTTGAAGGTCGCGAAATGAGTAAAGGGTTGAGTCGAGCGCTGACGCGACGAAGTAGCCTCCCTACCTTGACCGATGCGTCGAGCCGCATATCGCAGAAGGCGGTGTCGAGCCACGCCGCACTCCATATCGGATCGGGGCCCTTTTGCGATTCCACCGGATCTTACGTGATCTTCGCGTGAGTCTCCGTGAACTCGAATCGGTCCCTCTGTCAATTCACGATCACGAGCCGGTGGATTATGCTCTGAACACAAACTCCACCCGTTCTCTTCGTGTTCATCCGTGTCCATTCGTGGTTAAATTGCATCGTTCCGGCGCAGCTCAGTCGTCTCTGATCATGACCGACTCGACGCCCAAGGCAGCGGGCGCCGGGCGGAGTTGCTCTGTCAGGAGGTCGGGCTCGGGGAGGGTTTTGCCACCGGCGTCTGTCCCCAGTTTCACCATACGATCTCCGCTGGGTCGCACGGAGCGTTCGTAGCTGCCGACGGCTTCGTTGTACGCGGCGTTCGCTCGCGCCAAGCCTGCGCCGATGCTCACGAAATGTTTGGCGAACGTCGCCACGCGGGAAAACAACTCGGCCGCGGCTTCGGCAATCTCCTTCGCGTTCACCGTTTGCTCGTGCTGCTGCCAACTCACGCTCACCGACCGCAGCAGGGCGATCAGGGAGGCCGGGGTGGTCAGGAGAATGCGGCGTTGCGCCGCCCAGACGATCATCTCGCTGTCTCCTTCAAGCGCGGCACTGAACAGAGACTCGGCGGGGAGAAAGAGCACGACATGGTCGAGCGAGTTCGGAAACTGACTTGGGTAATCGCGGTCTGCCAGGGCCTTGATCGTTGCGCGCATCTTGTCCGCGTGGGCTTTCAGAGACTCCGCTCGCTTCACTTCGTCGGCCGTGCCCAGCGCGTTGAGAAAATCAAGGTCCGGCACCTTCGCATCCACGATGATGAAGCGATCTCCCGGAAGACGGACAATGAGGTCGGGCTTCTTGTCTTCCGACTGTGCCTGTTCCGTAAAATCACAATGCGCACTCATGCCGGCCGCTTCGACGACTCGCCGTAATGTTTCCTCGCCCCATTTGCCGCGGGCCTGGCCGGAACTGAGCACGCGGCGCAATTGCAGCGTCTCCGTTGAGAGCGTCAGACTTTGCTGCGCCAGCGCGGACAGGTGCTTGGTCACTTCGCCGAGCGTACTCGCCTGGGTGGTTTCACTTTGCGCGAGTCGCTGCTGATAGATTTTGAGCTGCTCTTCGAGTGGCTTGACCAACGTGGCGATCGCCTCCTGCCGTTGGGCGAGATCGCCTTTGGCGGACTCGTTGAACTTCGCCATTGTCTCGTTCGCGAGCCGAAGGAACTCCGGCTGCGATTGTTTCAGCGCATCGGCGCTGAGGGCCTTGAACGCTTCGCGCAAATCCGAGAGGGCCTTTTCGTGAGCTTCTTTCAGCACGCGATGCTGGTCGTCGTGCGTGCGTTTCTGCTCGGCGTAGCGTTCCTCCGCCGCTCTGAGGTTGGCCTCGGCCGTTGCCAGAGCGGTTGTTGTCGCGGCGAGTCGTTCCTGTGAGGCCTTCGCTTCCGACGTGAGAACGGAAAGTTGCTCCGTGGCAGAGAGGCGTTGCTGCTCCGCCGCGTGACGGCTCGCCTCGGCGGCCGCGCGGGCGCCTTCTGCTTGCATGCGCTCGGAGGTGTTCTTTTCGAGTTCCGTTTTCAGCGCCACCGCCTGCTTGCGCAGCTCGTCTTCGATCCGGGAGTCGGGAGCGGTTTTCCTCGCTGCGCGCAAAAGCCATCCGACGATGAGCCCGATTGCGATGCCGAGAAAAAGGTAGACGGAAAGAGTCATGGAATACGGCGCTAACGGTACTGGACGAAATTGAGCTCAGCCGCGGTCGACCTGTCCACGGTTTATCGAGACGGCTGATACCAAATCTAAGCGTGGCTCGAACGAAACGACGTTCAGGCGGGAATGCTGTGTCTTACCGTCGCGATCGATCGTGCTGGTGTGGTGTCCTTTCGCGCGGAGGACGGTGGTCGATTGGTTCATGATGGGAGCGAATTTGTTGAGGGCTTCAATCTATCATTTCACCTGGGACAACGGCGGTCCCAGGGACGCGCGCAAGATGTAGGGGCGTCCCTTGTGGACGCCTTGGATTGGGCGAGCTGTAGGGGCGTCCCTTGTGGACGCCTTGGGTTGGGCGAATGTTGCGTGACGCTCGCGAGCGTCGGTGGAGGACGCGGAAGGCGCCCGCAAGGAGCGCCCCTACAAGCTGGCGTTCGAATGTTTTGTGTTCGGATCGATCTTCCAGAGCGCGCGCAAGCGCGCTGACCTACGTAGGGGCGTCCCTTGTGGACGCATGGATTGGGCGAGATGTTAAGTGACGCTCGCGGGCGTCGGTGAAGGACGCGGAAGGCGCCCGCAAGGAGCGCCCCTACGGTCGGGCGTTTGGACGTTTTGTGTTCGGATCGATCTCCAGAGCGCGCGCAAGCACGCTGACCTACGTAGGGGCGTCCCTTGTGGACGCCTGGATTGGGCGGATGTTAAGTGACGCTCGCGGGCGTCCGTGAAGGACGGGGAAGGCGCCCGCAAGGAGCGCCCCTACGGTCGGGCGCGGCCATCCTCGTCCTCGAAGAGCGTGGCGTCGTGGTTGTGGCGCTTACTCTTGGGGTGGGTTGCTCGCGTGCCGCCGAGGTCCGCGGGCTGCCGTTTATCCGGGCGTATTCTCTCGATGAAATCGGCAAGGTTCCCCGGGGTGCTCGCATCGGATTCGATTCCGTCGGACGGTTCGCGGTCATGTATGATGGCACCTACGCGGTGCTGAACAACACCGCGTGGGTCGATCGAATCGATGCAATGCCGGCGAATCGGACCTTGATGACGACCATCAGGGTCTTGGACGGCACGTATTATTATGGTGGACACGCCTCCTGGGGAATCGCGGAACCCACGCGCGAGGGGAACTTGCGGGCGCGCTCGCTGGTGCCGCCAGACGCTCCGGCGTGGACGACGGTCACTCCGTTTAACGTGTTTCGTTACACCGCCAATTCTTCGCCACAACTATCTCTGGGCTCAGGTCTGATATAACAAAACTCGGCCTTGCTGACCCCGTAGCCAGCGCCCCGTCTCCATCGCAGCGAGCCCATGCGCTCTTTTTTCGCACAACCGGAGGTCAAAGCCCTCGAGGCGAGCCTGGCCGCCGATGGGTCCGTCTCATCTTGCCACCCCTCGTGTGCCGGACGATGATGCGAGCCCGCGGTATTACCCCGGAGCTTCCCGCAGGGTCTCCCTTCCAGCCCTGCCGCTCCTCCCTCGTCGCAACCGTGGTTCTTCCATGTACGGTGACGACGACGTTTTTGCCGACGCACTTGGCCTCCCCGAGGCCGGGCGTGCGGCGTTCCTCGCCAAAGCCTGCGCGGGCGACACAGCACAGCGCGCGAGAATCGAAGCTCTTCTGCGCGGCTACGACCGGGCGGAAGACGTGCTCAATTTGCCGCACGCGACACGCCTTATCATCTCGGAGGAAAAGACCGGCGACGTAATCGGACGCTACAAGCTCCTGCAGAAAATCGGCGAAGGCGGCATGGGCGTGGTTTATATGGCCCGGCAGGACGAGCCCGTGCGGC